>JBBQBP010000109.1:0-1831 GCA_038317635.1 Propionibacteriales bacterium | reverse complement strand
GCTCTCGCGGATCGTACGGGCGCGAGGCTCGCCTGGATCCCGCGTCGTGCGGGTGAGGTCGGCGCCATCACCGCAGGCTGCCTGCCCACCCTCCTTCCGGGCGGACGCCTCGTCGCCGACGGTATCGCCCGCGTCGACACCGGCACTGCGTGGGGCGTCGAGTCCCTTCCGTCAGAGCCGGGCCTCGACGTCAACGGGATGTTGGTCGCAGCCTCCGACGAGACGCTCAAGGCGCTCGTGGTCGCGGGCGCTGAGATCGGCGACTTCTCCGACCCGGTCGACGCTCGGGATGCGTTCGAGCATGTGGGCTTCCTCGTGAGCATCGAGAACCGCCTGTCCGACGTCTCCGCCTGTGCGGATGTGGTCTTCCCGGCGGCGCTCCTCGAGGAGCAGGCCGGGACGTTCTACAACTGGGAGCACCGGCCGCGTCCGGTCACTCGGGTCAACAAGACCCTTCGCTCGCCGATGACCGACATCCGGATCCTGTCAGCGCTGGCCGATGCCATGGGCGCAGACCTCGGCGTACGGACCACCACCCAGGCAGCGGCCGAGCTCGCGGAGCTGAGCGGCTGGGACGGTGCCCGCGCCGAGGCGCCGGCGTTCCCGGCCGCCGATGACGCGATCACGCCCGACGGCTTCCGCCTCGCGACGTGGCGAGAGCTCATCGACGACTCCCGTCGCAACGACGGGGCCGACGAGCTGCTCGCGACGGCCAAGCCACCGGTGGCCCGGCTCTCCGCCGCGACCGCCGCCCAGGCCGGAGTCGCCGAGGGTGGCACGGTCAGGATCGGTACGGCTCGTGGCGAACTCACCTACGACGCAGTGATCGACGACACGGTCGTCGACGGCGTCGTGTGGATCCCCTCCCGGGCATCCGGGCGAAACGTCGCGGAGACGCTCGGTGCGCGCGCCGGCGATCCGGTGACTGCCAAGGAAGGAGGACGCCCATGACGGTCTTCGGGAACGACCCGTGGTGGATAGTCCTGATCAAGGTCGTCTTCGTCTTCGTGTTCCTGCTCGCCATCACGATCTTCAACGTGTGGTACGAGCGGCGCCTCGTCGATTGCCCTGTTCGCCGACCTGCTGGGGCGGCCTGAGGCGCAGCGCGCCGTCTCCGTACCGCTGTACACGTGGATCAAGACCGGCAGCTGGACGATCGACGCGGGCTTGCTGATCGACCCGCTGTCAATCCTGTTCGCCCTGCTCATCACGGGTGTGGGAAGCCTCATCCACGTCTACTCGATCGGCTACATGGCGCACGATCGTAGTGGGCGATCGAGTTCGTCACCTTGCCGATCACCAGCAGGAGTCCCGAACAGACCAGCGGGATGGCGATCATCAGCCAGGCGAGCGGAAACAGACCAGTGGGACGGGTGAGATGCTGACGATCTTTGCGCTGCTGCCGCTTGTCGGTGGGCTGGTGGTGTGGTTCCTGCGCGGACGCACTGCGCGCTACGTCGGGCTGGCGATCGCGCTTGTCACGTTCGTGTTCTCGATCATCGTCGCCGCCGTACATCTCGGTGGCGCCGATCTGAGCGAGCACCAGGTGTGGATCAAGGCCTTCGGCGCGGACTACGCGCTCGGCCTCGACGGCATGGGCCTGCTCATGGTCCTGCTCACGACGCTCCTCGTGCCGGTGGTCCTGCTCGCGGAGCAGCGCTCCGACGCCGAGGGCCGCTGGGGTGGTCAGGTGTGGACGGCGCTCGTCCTCATCCTCGAGTCGCTGAGCCTGTACGTGTTCCTGGCCACGGACGTGCTGCTGTTCTACATCTTCTTCGAGGCGACGCTCATCCCGATGTACTTCCTGATCGCGGGCTGGGGCGGCGCGAAG
>JBBQBP010000108.1:0-2160 GCA_038317635.1 Propionibacteriales bacterium | reverse complement strand
AAGGAACACCGCCGCCAATACGGCGGGAACGGCGAGCCAGCGGGGGAGCGCGGGTCGGATCACGGAAGAGTGAAACCCGCGCCGGACAGAACCTTCTGCCCCTCGGAGCCGGTGACCAGGGCGACGAACTGGCTCGCCAGGCCGGAGTCCTTCGAGGTTGCCACGACGCCGACGAGGTACTCGTTCTTCACCTGGTCAGAGTTCTTGATGGCGATCGTGTCGACCTTGCTTCCAGCTGCCTTCGCGTCGGTGACGTACACCACGCCGGCATCGGCCTGGCCTGACTCGACCTTGGCGCGGACGTCGGTGACCTTGGTCTCCTGGGAGACCGGCTTCAGCGTCACGCCGAGGAGCTTGGCGAGCTTCGCGGTGGCAGAGCCGCACGGCACCCCGTCCGCGCAGACGACGAGCTTCTTGCCGTCCAGCGAGGAGTCGAGACCGGTGATACCTGCGGGATTGCCTCTGGGCACAATAAGCGTCAGCGTGTTGATGGCGAACAGGCTGGGGGCCCCCGAGATGAGGTTCACGGACGTGGCCTTCTCCATGTTCTGCCGGTCCGCTGACGCGAAGACGTCGGCTGGTGCCCCCTCTTTGAGCTGGTCGACCAGCGTGGACGAGCCGCCGAACGAGAACCTGACCGAGACTCCGGGGTGGGCGGCCTCAAAGGTCCTGCCGAGGCTCGTGTACGTGTCGCTGAGGGACGAGGCGGCGAACACCACGAGCGCTCTACTTGAGGCGGCAAAGGACGCTGCAGGGGTGCACGCGCCGAGCAGCGCGAGGGCACTGACAACGACGAGACCACGGATCATGCCCGGGCCTCGATCGTGACGTTGGTCGCCTTGATGACAGCTGTGGCGATCGAACCAGGCTCAAGCCCGAGCTCCTGAACCGCCTCCGTGGAAACGAGAGCGACGATGCGGTACGGACCGCACTGCAGGTCGACCTGGCTCATGACCGTGTCGGAGACGACCCTCATGACGATCCCGCTGAGGTGGTTCCTCGCGCTACGGCGGCCGAGGCCGGCATCCAGGCGCTCCAGCTCTCTGCCCGAGTCGACGAGCATCGCAGCGAGCTCTGTGCCGTCTACGACGTGAGCACCGGCATCGTCCCGGAGGTCGGTCAGTCGCTCCTGCTCCACCCAGCGGCGTACGGTGTCGTCGCTTACGCTCAACAGGGCGGCAGCATCACTAATCTTGATCCGTCCCATGGGCGCAAGCGTAGCCGCGCCAACCCTTCCCGAAGGCCGCACCTGCGCGCATATTGGCTCGAATGGACCGCAGATGCGGTTGAAGGAGTCTCGACGGAGCCGCGGGTCGATCGTTGGCAGCACCGGTCCCGGGACCTGGACGGTCCCCTCTGGCTATTTCTGGGGGCCGAGGTTCATCCGCGCCGCGACGCCGCTGTCGAAGCCATCGTCGGGCAGGTCGCTGTGGGCGCCTGGGTTCACCTGCCGTGCGCGATGCTGCGCACGCTCGTCGAGTCCGAGAGCGTCGGTATTGGCCCCGAGGTTGACAGTCTCGGCGACCTCGCGCTGGCGCTCCTCCTCCTGAGTACCGAGGGGAGTGACGGGTCCGGGACTCATCGCCTCAGCCCGCTCGCGGGTGGTTTCGCTGCGGTAGCCGCTGTTCTGTGACTGGTTCGTCATGGCATTATCCCTTCGTCCGTCGCTTGCGTCGGGACTGACTGCCTCGGCGCCGGTAAGGAGTACCACCCAGCACATTACCCGCGCATCAAAGCCACGCCCGTCGGCCGACCGCTCGGGGCTCTCTCCCACGACGAGGCTCAGAGACGCGGCACTACGTGCGGTCCGCGTCGAGTGCCCGGCGCGCACGGAGGCTGGCGCGCACGCCCACGACCATCAGCGGGATGAAGAGAGCCGCCGCGAGGATCCCCAAGCCCGCCGAACCCGTCTTCACCGACCACGGGGTCGGTAGCACCCAGAGCAGCACGCAGACGTTGAGTACGCCGACGCGAGCCGGCCACCAGCGGTTGAGCCAGGCCTGGCCGGCGCGGACGACCGAGGGGCCGCCGCCGAGCACGGATGGGAGCAGGTAGGAGGAGGCGCCCAGCAGGACTTGCAGCAGACCGATCGCCAGCGTCGCCGCGGGCCAGACGAAGGTCTCGTCGATGTGTGACCAGTCGGAGGTGGTGGCCAGGTTC
>JBBQBP010000107.1:0-2435 GCA_038317635.1 Propionibacteriales bacterium | reverse complement strand
GCAACGCGGGCTTGCGGTTCACGCCGGCGCCGGATTTCTTTGGCAGCGGCGGCTTCACGGTGCAGGCGTCGACCTCGGGTAGTGACGTGGGCCTGGGCGGCGGCACCGTCGTCGCCACGGTCACGGTGAGCCCGGTGGCGGATACGCCGTCGGTGTCGGGTGCGGCCACGAGCGAGGATGTGCAGTCGTCGGCTGGTTTGGTGATCTCGCGGAACGCTGCTGACGGGTCGGAGGTGACGCATTTCAAGATCACGGGGGTCAGTAACGGGGCGTTGTTCCTGAGCGACGGCACGACGCCGGTCGCTGACGGCAGCTTCGTGACCTTCGCGGAGGGCAACGCGGGCTTGCGGTTCACGCCGGCGCCGGATTTCTTTGGCAGCGGCGGCTTCACGGTGCAGGCGTCGACCTCGGGTAGTGACGTGGGCCTGGGCGGCGGCACCGTCGTCGCCACGGTCACGGTGTCGGCGGTGAACGACGCGCCGATGCTGGGCGACGGGGTGCTGGCCTCGGTGCCCGAGGACACGACGGATCCGCCGGGGCAGCAGGTGTCGACGGTCTTCGCGGGGCAGTTCACCGACCCGGATCCGGGCTCGAGCTTGAGCGGGGTCGCGCTGGTCGGCAACACGGCCGGCGCGGCGACCGAGGGGGTGTGGCAGTACTCGAGCGACGCGGGCGCCACCTGGGCGGCGGTCGGCCCGGTCGCCGACGACGCGACGGCCCTCGCAGTCGCCGGCTCCAGTCTGATCCGGTTCGTGCCGGTCGCGGGCTACAACGGCTCGCCGCCGCCGCTGACCGTGCGCGGCCTCGACGACACCTATGCCGGCGGCTTCTCGGACACCGCCACAGCGACCCGCGTCACCCTCGACACCACCGGCAACGGCGGCAGCACCCCCATCGCCGCCACACCCGCCACCCTCACCACCACGATCGCTGCCGTCAACGTCCCGCCGGTGATCACGTCGGGCGGAGGCGGCCCGACGGCCGCGGTGAGCCTGCCCGAGAACACGACCGCGGTGACCACGGTCGCCGCCACGGATGCGGACGTCCCGGCTCAGACTCTCGTCTACTCGCTCGCAGGGGGGGTCGATGCAGGCAGGTTCACGATCAACCCTTCGACCGGCGAGCTGTCGTTCACGACCGCGCCCGACTTCGAGGCACCGGCCGATGCGAACGGAGACAACGTCTACCTCGTGACCGTTCAGGTATCGGACGGGAACGGCGGAACCGACACCCAGGACATCTGGGCCACCGTCAGCGACGTCGCCGAGATGCCGCTCAACCAGCCGCCCGCGATCACCTCCGGCGGCGGCGGCCCGACGGCGGAGCTCGGTGTGCCCGAGAACTCCGTAACCGCAGGGGTCGTGACGGCAGTCGATCCGGAAGGCGCGACCATCGCCTACACGATCACGGGCGGGGCCGACGCGGGCTCGTTCACGCTGGACCCCTCGACCGGGGCGCTGGCATTCGTCACTGCGCCGGACTTCGAGAGGCCGACGGACGCGAACGCGGACGGCGTCTACGAGGTCGACGTTTCGGCGTCCGACGGCTCTCTCAGCGCCGTCCAGTCGATCCGGATCCGTGTGCTCGACGTAAACGAGAGCCCGGTGAACAGCATGCCGCCGCGCGTCTTCACGAACGAGGACACTCCGCTGATCTTCGGTGCCGCTTCCGGCTCGGCGATCTCCGTCGGCGACCCCGATGCGAACGCCTCGGCCCGCGTGACGCTCTCGGTCTCGCAGGGGACGCTGACCCTGGCGACGCGCTCAGGGCTCACCTTCGAGACCGGCGACGGCGTCGACGACAGCAGCATGAGGTTCGCGGGGAGCATCGCGGCGATCGACGCAGCCCTTCGAAGCCTCCGCTTCACACCGGCTCCGGATGCGAGCGGCCTCGTCGTCCTGACGCTCGTCTCGGTCGACCCGTCTCGGGTGGATCTCGGCGACCGCGGAACGACCGACATCGTGGTTCGGCCCGTCAACGACCCGCCGGTGCTCGCTGCGATCGCCGGGCGGCAGGTACGGGCAGGGGCCACGCTCGCGTTCACCGCGCAGGCCACCGATGTCGACGGCCCGAAACTGACGTACTCGCTCGTCGGAGCGCCGGCAGGAGCCGTGATCGACCCCGTGACAGGAACCTTCAGCTGGACGCCGCCGGCCACACTCGCGCCGGGGACGTACACATTCGACGTCGTCGTCCGCGACGGAGGCGACCCGCTCGGCACGGACCGCAACGCCGTGACGGTCACCGTCACGGCAGGCCCGGCCTCGACCGACCTCCCGGGACCCGGTTCCAAACCGGCGCCGACCCCCGACCCGAGGCCCCAAAGCCCCGTCTCGAAGCCTGCGCCCGTAGTCGCTCCGGCACCGTCGAGCCTGCCGGCTCCGCAGCCCCTCAGCCCGTTCTTCGCGAGAGACGACAGCGCGAGGGCGACGACG
>JBBQBP010000106.1:0-2924 GCA_038317635.1 Propionibacteriales bacterium | reverse complement strand
GGCCTCGATAGAATCCTTGCGTGAGCGACCCAGACAGACCCGACGAGCGCCGCCTTGATGCGGGAGCCGATCCTGCCTGGTTCCGCCGAGGAAGGGGTGTGGCATGAGCCCCGTCCTGCAGGACATCCTGCTGATCCTGGTCTTCATCCTCGTGGGTGGCGTCTTCGCCGCTGCCGAGATGTCGCTGGTGAGCCTCCGCGAGTCGCAGCTGAAGCAGTTCGCGACGCGGGGCAAGCGCGGTGCGAAGGTCGCGGAGCTGGCCGCGTCGCCGAACCGGTTCCTGTCAGCCGTACAGATCGGCGTGACGCTGTCCGGGTTCCTCTCGGCCGCGTTCGGCGGCGCGACACTGTCGGAGTTCCTCGCGCCGGTGTTCGTCCGCTGGGGCGTTCCCGAGAGCATCGCGAGAACGCTTGCGCTGGTCCTCATCACGATCGTCATCTCGTACTTCTCGATCGTCCTGGGCGAGCTGGCCGCCAAACGGCTCGCGATGCAGCGCGCCGAGGCGTTCGCCATGGCGCTGGCGCCCTTGGTCGACACGATCGCGAAAGCGGTACGTCCGCTGATCTGGTTCCTGGGCGTGTCGACCAACGCCGTCGTACGCCTCTTCGGTGGCGATCCGAGCGCGGGCCGCGAGCAGGTCACCGAGGAGGAGATCCGGGCGCTCGTGACCGGCTCGAAGTCGTTCGGCGTCGAGGAGCGCAACATCGTCGAACAGCTGTTCGACGCGGGCGAGCGCTCGCTGCGTGAGGTGATGGTGCCGCGGACCGAGGTCGACTTCCTGGCCGGGTCGATGCCGGCGCACGTCGCGCTGCACGAGGTGCAGGGTGCCCCGCACAGCCGCTACCCGGTCACCGGCCAGACCGTCGACGAAGTGGTCGGCTTCCTTCACATCCGCGACCTCATGAACCTGGACTCTTCGACGCGGAACGCGCCCGTGTCTCGGCTCGTACGACCCGTCATCTCCCTGCCCGAGACCGTCAAGATCCTCCACGCGCTCACCGAGATGCGGCGTACGAACTCGCAGATGGCGATCGTGAGGGACGAGTACGGCGGCACCGCGGGCATCGTGACGCTCGAAGACCTGGTCGAGGAGCTGATCGGCGAGATCCAGGACGAGTACGACGTCGCCCACGTCTCGATCGTACGGATGTCGGGTGCCGTCGATGTCGACGGGCTGCTCACGCTGGAGGAGTTCGCGGACCGCACCGGGTACGAGCTACCGGAAGGTCCGTACGACACGGTGGCCGGCTACTGGGTCGCGCAGCGCGGTGAGCTGCCATCGGTCGACGACACCGTCCGGGTCGTCGTACCGCAGGTCACAGGCGCGGTCGAGTCGTCGTTCGACATGACGGTGACCGAGCTGGACGGACGGCGAGCCGCACGCATCACGGTCCGCCCCGCGGAGGATGACGCGCCCGACACCGAGGCCGTACCGGAAGACGCGGCGACGAGCCAGGGGAGTGCTGGCGACGTGAAAGGCGACCGGTAGGCTCAGCGCGACCAGAGCCCCGTGTGATGAGGCGTGCTGAGGAGGTGACGTGCGCGATCCGGATGGTTCGAAGCTCCTGACCGGAGACGAGGTGGGGAGCCTCCTGCGCACCGCCGTCCAGCATGCGGGCGGGGTCCTCCAGTCGTGGGCGCTCGACCACATCGACGCGAACCCGCAGCGCTCCACCACGGCCACGTACGTCGCGTCCGTCGAGTGGCCGCACGGTGTCCGCAAGGAGCTGCTCGGCGTGTCAGCGCGGGCTGGCGGACTCGGAAGCACGGATGAGCGCGCGGCGATCTTCGCCGACGGCGACCGGGAGGTGGCCGTGTGGATCTACCCCAAGGATCCCGACCTGCCGGGCCTCGAGCGTGCCGCCTACCCCACGGAGATGGCGGCGGTCCTCAACGAGTACCGGGTCTTCCCGACGCCGGTCGGTGTCGACCAGATCCGACTCGACATGATCGGCTACCGGCCGAGGCGGCGAGCCGTGCTGAAGTGCACGGTCAGCGCACCACCGAGGGTGCTGTACGTGAAGGTCCTGCGTGAACGCCTCTTCGAGTCCGTGAAGTCGCGCCATGAGCTGCTCCTCGAGGCGGGCGTCCCGGCGCCGGTGATCCTTGCCGCGACCTCGGACAACCTGCTGATCCTCGACGAGCTGCCAGGCAGGCCGCTGGCGAGAGCGATCTTCGACGACGAACCGCCGACGACCGCAGAGCGGCTCATCCGGGTGCTGGATGCCATGCCCGCATCCGTCGCCGCGCTGGAACGGCGCCCAGCCTGGGCCGAGGCCGTCAAGCACTACGCGGGGATGGTCTCCCAGGCGCTGCCGCCGCTGCAGCCGCGGCTCGACTGGATGGCGGAGCAGATCACGACAGGTCTCGAGGGCTGTCCGGAGGGGGAGGAGCCTACGCACGGGGACTTCCACGAGGGCCAGATCCACGTCCGCAACGGTCACGTGTCAGGGATCCTCGACATCGACACGGTCGGCCCGGGCCGCCGAGCCGACGACCTCGCCTGCCTCGTCGCGCACCTGTCCACCGTGCAGCGGATGAACGCCCGTCAGGCGGAACGCGTCCACCACCTTCTCCGGACGTGGGTTCCTGTCTTCGACGAGCGCGTCGATCCCACTGAGCTGCGCCTGCGCGCCGCCGCAGTCATCATCTCGCTGGCGACGGGTCCGTACCGCAGTCAGGAGCCGCACTGGGAGCGCGAGACGCACCAGATCGTCGACGCGGCCGAAGCGCTGATCCGTCAGGTCGCGTAGCGACCGTCGGGACCAGCCCTGCCGGTGACGTCAGGACTTGGTGTAGTGCGCGACCCAGTCGATCTGGATGTCGGAGATTGCTGGGGTGAGTGGGCCGGGGACGCCGTTGTCGACGGTCTCGTAGGCCTTGGCTTCACCGTTGGGGTCCATGGCGCCGCACTGGAAGCCGAT
>JBBQBP010000105.1:0-3149 GCA_038317635.1 Propionibacteriales bacterium | reverse complement strand
CCTTCGCGCCTTTCGCGTGGAGCAGCTCCTCGAGATGCCGGAGTTCGGCCCGGAGGCTGCGTAGCGCGCGGCGCACGAGGTGAGGACTGAGGTCCGTGACGAGTCCCACGTAGTGCGGCAGCTTCACGCAGTGGGAGAACGCGGAACCGCCCTTGTAGTCGACGAAGAGGAACGTCACTCGGTCCGGGCTGTACTGATGGGCCAGCCCCAGGACCCACGCCTGAAGGAACTCGCTCTTGCCGGCTCCCGTGGTGCCTCCAACGAGAGCATGCGGACCCTGGGAGCGCAGGTCGATGGAGAACGGCTCCGACCCCGCGTGGCCCACGAGCGCGTTCAGGTCCCCCGCACGATCGAGCTTGGTCGGAGGGCGACCGTCCCGTACAACGAGAGATCCGTTCTGACGCCACCGGGCCACGACCTGATCGGCGTCGTCGATGCTCTCGGCGCCGAGGAGTGTGACCACCGGCATCGACCTGGGAAGGTCGGAGCTGTCAGCCAGGGGCGCGCCCGTGTCCACCACCGGCGCGAGGCGGCGGGCGAGGTTCATGGCGACGCTGGGATCGAGGGACTCGCACTGTACGTTCCCGACGGTGTTCCCGAACCGTACGAACCCGACTCGATTACCTTGATGGTCGACGTCGAGATACGTCCTGCAGACGCCGGGCAGGTCGCTGCGCGAGTTCGCGCACCACACGACGTGCACGCCCACGTCGGCGCCCTGGTCTGCGAGCCTGGTCAGGCGACCACGGTCGGCGGCGGGGTTGTCGACGACGACGAGGATGCTCGGTACGACAGGGGCAGACGGCGCTTCGGCCTTGTCGAGCGGGCCACGGAGCTTCGCGACAGCCGCGGAACCCCCCGAGCGTGCCTGGACGACGGCCTCGAGAGCGTTCAACAGGACCGACGCGGAGCCGGAGTCCGCCGAGAGGTGCAGTGCACCCAGCGGCGAGTGCGGGGAGCTGGCGTGCGGCAGCCACTGGAGCCAGTCCCACCGAGCCAGTCCGGCCTTCGAGGTGAGGCAGGCGATGACGAGCTCGGCAGGGGAATGCAGAACGACCGCCTGGGCCACGATGGCGCGGGCGACGCCGTCCAGGACCTGGCGATCTCCCGCCAGCCCAAGAGCGCCGCTCGACCTGAGGTCGGCCACCACCGGAGCGTCGCGAAGCGTCACGAAGTCGTCGGCGAGCTCGCGGGCCCGCCGGTGAAGGTCGGGAAGCCCGCCACCTCGTACGCCGTCGGTCGTGATCGAGGAAGGGATGTCGCCCAGTCCGAGTCGGAGCTGGAGGAACTGGGGGTGCTCAGCGCGTCGGGACCACAGCAGCCCGTCCAGGACAGGAACCGCGGCCACGCAGGCTTCCACCGACGGGTACGCGGCGAGAAGCGCATCCTTCTCGGCCTTCTGCGCGCTGACGAACTCCTCGCGGGAGAGCTCGATGCTCGTCTCGAAGACCGCCACGTCGGCCTTCAGCTTCCGGCGCGCGCGGCCCCTCGTGTCGATGTACGTGCCGAGCATGAGGATCGGGCTGAGCCCGACGAACAGCAGGCTCATGGCCGACTTGGTCGTCGTGAACATGACGGCGCCCATCACCAAGGGCGCGACCATCGCGATCCACGGAAACGGAGCTGGATCCTTCGCGCTCGGGACTTCCGGCAGAGCCAGCGTCTGCTCCGGAACCCGAGGTACCACGCGGGGAGGACGTACGAAGGGGATGTCGGTACTGAGCGACGGCACAGCCGTGTCGGGGCGTAGAAGCGTGACCGAGATCGTGGTGGCACCCAGCTTCGCCGTGTCACCCGGTGCCAGCTGGATACGGCTGACCCGAGTCTCGCCGACGATCACGCCGTTCGAGGAGTTGGCATCGACGATCTCGATGCGGTCGCCCACGTTGATGCGGGCGTGCACCTTGGACACCAGGGGATCGTTCAGCGTCACGTCGCAGTCAGCGGACCTGCCCACCTCGCTGGTGCCGCTCGGCAGGGAGACCTCCGTACCGGCATCGGGGCCGGACACGATGCGGAGCACTGCTACGCCGGGCCCTCCCCTCGCCTGGTGTTCGTCAGCGACCATGAGCTCAATGGCGGAGCCTGAGCGGATGCCGGAGTCGAGCAGCGACACCCGCGGGCTGAGGACGTTTCCTGTGCTCCCGCCGACATTAGTCACGCGCATCGAGTGGCCCTTGCCATTCAGGGGGGCTGCCGTTCCGGTCGCTCCCGCGAGCGCGGTCGCGACGTCACCCACCGTCGCGGTGGCGTCTGCGGTGATCTGGATGTCCGAATGCGACCGCCCGGAATCGCTGAGGAGCGTGACCTTGAGCTTCATGACAACCTTCCTGACGGGACGGGTACGGTCCCGGATGAGACGGATGCAGGGACGTCCCGACTGTTCGCAGCCCGCTCCGCGTTGAGCAACGGCAGGTCGTCGATCCGTACGAGCAGAGTGGAGACGGCGTACTCGACCAAGGCAGCCCGACGGTTGGTCGCCTGATCTTCGGAATCCCCCCTTAGCCCTTTGACCCCTGCGGTCGTGAGCTTGTCGCAGACGTTGTCGAGCTTGCGGTTGAAGCGGGTGAGGTTCCAACCCAGTCGACGGGCCGCGTCGGCGGACGCCGGGATCTCTGACGCGCCGGTCCCCGCCCGCCGCAGCACGGGCTCGGCGAGGGCCAGCATCAGCAGTCGCTGGGATGGTGTGAAGCGGCTGGGTCCGACTGTCGTGTCTCCCGCGACATCGTCGACCCGATGGGCCGGAGTGAAGAACCCGTCGACCGCGCACTCGATCTGGATCTCGTACGCAGTGGGCCCCGCGGTGAACGTCAGGAGGACCTCGGGGAAGACGATCGGCAGGCTCGCGCCCGGTGCGAGCACCGACCGCATGAGGCCGTGCGAGTCAGAGACGATGACCGGCAGCCGAGTACCCGTGTTAGCCACCCACCACAGCCCGTCCCGGAAGGACAACACGATGAAGCGCCGATGCAGGTATGGGTTGTCGTCGAGCGCGAGCTGACCCATCCGGCCGATGACGAACGTCTCGCCGGGCGCGACCTGGAAGATCTCGCCAGCGAAGTCCAGGACGAGCGTCGGGTCGGGCGGTCTTGCGTCAGGTCGTGGGCTGGTCATATGCAGGCCGTCTTGGGATCGGAAGACGTCCCGGT
>JBBQBP010000104.1:0-3546 GCA_038317635.1 Propionibacteriales bacterium | reverse complement strand
CCTCGTGGTTCAACGCGTCGCGGGCCTCGGTCCACCTGCGGACCTGGGACTGGTAGAGCCCCTCACGCCGCAGCACCGCGGCCTTCTGGCCATGCCGGGCGGCCTCGTACTCGGCGACCACCCGGGCCCGGTAGGCCGCAGTGAAGGAACGCCGCACCGGACGCGCCGCCGGATCGGCCGGCTCCGCCGCCGCACCCACCCCGGGACGACCACCGGTACCGGGCACAGCGGAACTGTTGCTACTCACGAAACTGTCTCCTATCACCACCCTCCACGGTGGACCCGGGGGCTCCGGGGTGTCTCACTACAGCCTGACAGGGAGGGCTTCGACACTCGTCCTGCTGACCGCACAGGCGCTCATCGGCCATCAATCGTTGCGCCTACCGGGAACATCCTGACCGCAGGGATCATCCTGACTGTCGCTGCCGTCATCGCCACAATCGTGATCATGACAACGTCGTCCGTTTCGCGACGCGAACCGCCTCAACCGGATCGCATCGACCGCTCGCCGAAGACTGCGACATGACCACCCCCAGGTCCACTCTCACCATCACGCACCGGAGGAATCACATGAAGACCTACAAGGTAGTCACCGAGCGCGGTGGCTGGTTCAAAGAGACAGCTTCCGCGAACTTGGAAGTGAGGTTGAACAAGCATGCGAGCGAGGGATGGCGAGTCGTCAATTCCTTCTGGCTAACGGGCAGCAGCTCCATCACTACCGTCCTGGAACGCGACGCAGACTGAACCAGCCTCAGCCTAATGCCGTGAGTGCTCGGGATCGGGGGACGGGTTTGTGAGCGGTTACGGTACTCGCTCGGCCCGAATGGGCGGGAAACAATCCACGTGCACGCAGACGACCTCAGGAAGGCTGACACCGTGGGGCAACTTCTAGCAGTCCTTGCGCTTGGCCTCGTTTCCGTCGTGCCGGGAAGTGCACCCGACGGATCGATCGAGGACTTCATCGACCACGAGATGCCTGCTTCAGGCGTACCCGGCCTGGCGTACGCCGTGGTGGCCGACGGCGAGATCACCTCGGTTGGCGTGCGCGGCGTGGTCAAGATCGGCAGCGCGGTCGACGTCACGCCGGACACGGCGTTCGTGATCGGCTCGATCTCCAAGAGCTTCACCGCGCTGGCAGTCATGCAGTTCGTCGAGGCGGGCGAGGTCGACCTCGAGGCCGAGATCTCGCAGTATCTCGACGTCTTCTCGGGCCGGCCCGCCGGCGCCATCACGATCCGGCAGCTGCTCAGCCACGCCAGCGGTTTCTCCACCTTGCAGGGCAACAGCAACCCGGCCGTCGCCCGTGACGGCGAGAGCCAGGGGAAGGACGCGCTCGAGCGCTCCGTCGACGCACGTGCCGACGTGACTCCCGCGTACCGACCCGGCGAGCGGTGGGAGTACTCGAACCTCAACTACCAGATCCTGGGTCGCCTGATCGAGGTCCTGAGCGGGCAGGAGTTCCAGGCCTATGTGACTGCCCACATCCTCGAGCCGGTCGGCATGGAGCACAGCTTCGTCGCCGACGGTCAGGTCCATGACTCGATGGCGACCGGGCACAGCTCATGGTTCACCACGAAGCGAGCACTGGCCGAGAGCCCGACCGACCGCGCCACGGCCCCCCAGGGTGGAATCATCGCGACCGCCGGCGATCTGGCGCTCTACATGCAGATGATGCTGAACGGCCAGGACGACGTGCTCAGCGCCGCAGGTAAGGCGCAGATGATGCGCCCGGCCGGCGCAGCATCGCCGGCCTACGGCTTCGGCTGGTACGTGGACCAAGGCAACGGGAGCGTGTGGCACACCGGGGCGAGCCCTGGTTTCGAGTCATTGGCGTGGATGCTCCCCGCTCAGAAGAAGGGGGCGGTCGTGCTCGTCAACGGGGTAGGTGGAATCGGCTTCGCGGAGACGACCGAGCTCCGCACCGGCATCGCCGCCAGAGGGATCGGCATCGAGTACGCCGGCGAAGGCTCCCGCCTGCCCCAGAAGGCCCTGTTCATCGGCCTGGTGCTCCTGCCGATCGTCTACCTGCTCAGCATGATCTGGGCGTGGCGTCACCGCGCCGCGATCCGCGCCAAGTCGGGCATCGCCGGCCGGTTCAGCCTGTGGTTCCCGCTGCTCACCACGAGTGTCGCGGCATGGGTCATCCTTGGTCTGGTGCCACGTCTGTTCGGCTCACCGCTCGCCAACCTCAACCTGTTCCTGCCCGACTTCGTCCTGGTGCTCATCGCGACCGCGGTGACCGGAGTGCTGTGGGCCGTGTTCAGGCTCGGCGTGGCCTACACCGGCCGATCCCGCACCGCTTGATCGCCAACGAACGTACGCACTTCCGGACCGCGCTCATCGCCGCGAGCGCCGACCGCGGCATGTCCGGTAGCACCGTGTGGCGGCTCGTCGGGAGCGTTTCAGATCAGCCGAGGCAGAGGCAGAGCCTCGGTCGACCTCATTGTCGGGGGTGCCGCTCTGCTGGACCATGCCCCACGGAAAAGGACGGCTGGCTGGATCATGCCGTGTACGCCGTGCTGAACTTTTAGAATCAGACGTGGCCCGGGATCTCGATCGCGTTGGTGTCCGCGTTCGCCGTTGCCTTCCTCGCAAAGCGGTCACCAGGGTCGAACTGGGAGTACATCAAGGACGACCCCGACAAGGCGCGCAACGATTTGAAGGCCTCAACCAGGGCGTCGTAGCTGTCGCCGGTCGAGCCGACCGAGGCGACGGGTGCCGGGGCGTGGGTTGTGACAGGTGCGGACTTTGGGGTGCTTTCGTATCGCACGTAGATAGCACGGCGAGTCTCGTATTGACATACGGGAACGTGTTTGTGCAGGTCAACCGGGCGGTCGTGTCTGCGGGGGCGGGGAGGCGGATCGTTCTTCCGTTTAACAGATTCTAGACTCGTTTTTATGAAGGAACCATCGCCGGTGTTGCTGCCGTTGCTGCGTTCCCGGGCGCAGGGGGACATCATCGCCTGGATCGTGCTGCACCCGGAGGAGGAGTTCTCGCTGGTCGAGATCGGCCGGGCGGTGGGGGTGTCGGGGCCGACGGTGATGCGGGAGGTGGACCGGCTGGCCGAGGCGGGGTTGGTGCGGGCGGTGCGGCGGGGGAACCAGCGTCTGGTCCGGGCGGAGACGGGCAACGTGGTGTTCGGGCCGTTGGCGGCGTTGATGGCGGTGACGTTCGGGCCGGTGCCGGTGCTGCGGGGACTGCTGGCCGACGTGGCGGGGGTGCGGGAGGCGTGGATCTACGGGTCGTGGGCGGCTCGGTATGCCCAGCAGTCGGGCCCGGTGCCCGGTGACATCGACGTGCTGGTGGTGGGGACGGCGGACCCGGACGTCCTCGATGAGGTGGCCGCGGCCGCGGGGGAGCGGCTGGGTCGTGAGGTGAACATCCGCCGGGTCCACCCATAGAGGTGAGGTTGTCCCGGGTCTCGTGGAAGTTGAGGTGGCGGTCCCCCGCCTGAGGCCTGCCATCTGGTAGGTCTCGGGTGTCGACCAAGACAACCCGTGGAAGGGGACCGCCGTGACCAAGAAGTACCAGAAGAGGGCGCCGGAT
>JBBQBP010000103.1:0-3928 GCA_038317635.1 Propionibacteriales bacterium | reverse complement strand
GAACTGGACGTGCATGAGCCCCGGGACGGTGCTCTGCGGGTCGGCGTCCGCGTAGTAGTGGACGCCCTGCACCAATGACGCGGCGCAGTTGCCGACGCCCACGATTGCGACGCGGATCGAACTCATCGTCGTTCCTCGATTTCTCGCTCGGGCGACGCGGGGCCGCCTTCTGTGTCGGAGGTGGCCGGACGGCCCCTCCCGGATCGCTCGCGACCGGAGTCGCGTTCGTTGTCGATCAGTCCGTCGAGCCACTTGACCTCGCGCTCGACCTGCTCCAGGCCGTGCCGCTGCAGCTCGAGCGTGTACTCGTCCACCCGCTCGCGTGTCCGTGCGGCCGAGGCGCGCACCTGCTCGAGCCGTTCGGTGAGCCGCGTGCGGCGCCCTTCGAGGATGCGCAGCCGCGTCTCGGTGTCCGTCTGCCCGAAGAAGGCGAAGCGCACGTCGAAGTGCTCGTCCTCCCAGGAGGCAGGGCTCGCGCTGCCGAGGATCTCGGCGAGGTGCTCCTTGCCGTCGGCCGTGAGCTCGTAGACGATCCGCGCCCGCTTGCCGGACAGCGCGTGCGGCGGCGGTGCAGAGGTGTCGACGCCGGCGATGAGCCCGCGTTCGACGAGCATCTTCAGCGCCGGGTACAACGAGCCGTAGGACAGCGCGCGGAAGGACCCGAGCAGCAGGTTGAGCCGCTTGCGCAGCTCGTAGCCGTGCATGGGAGCCTCTTGGAGGAGCCCGAGGATGGCGAGGTCGAGGACGTCCGACCTGCTGCGCATCTGGTCACCTCCCGGGGCGGTGCTGGCTCCTCGATCCGATGGATCCATTCGATCCAGCGGGTCGATGTATCGAACTGATACATCGTGAGACTAGACATCTCGACCTCCCCGACGCAACCGAGCACCGTTCGGGCGCCATCGTCCGCAGGTCCCGACCGTCTCCTGCACACCCTGTACACGTCCGTTCCGCATACTGGGTGGCTGGACTTGTCCCCCATCACCGACGAGGTGGCGCCGCCGACGGCGTGGCCGCTCGTCGACCGGAAGGTGCGCTCGTGGCCACTCCCCCCTCGTCGAGCGATCCCGCCCGCCCCGGTGGTCCCCGGCGCCGGAGCGTGCTCCGAGGCGGAGACACGACGTCCGGGTCGTCGGTCCCGCCGCGGACCGGCGCGCCGGCCGCGCGCTCGTCCTCGTCCGCGGGCCGCACGGGCCCGTCGGGACCGGTCGGGACCGCCGCACGCAAGGGCGCTCGCAAGACCGCACCCAAGGGCGGGGCCAAGGGAGGGCGACGCGGGCGCCGTCGCCTCGTCGACTACCCCCGCCAGGGCAAGCGCGGCGTGCGTCGCTGGCTGCCGTCCTGGCGGCTGGTGCTCGGGACGGTGCTCACCGTGATCGCCCTGGGCATGGGGGCCTTCGTCGGTCTGTACGTGACCACGTCCGTCCCGAGCCCGGGTGACTTCGTGCAGGCGCAGACCACGACGGTGTACTTCGCCGACGGGAAGACGCCGATCGGCACCTTCGCCGAGCAGAACCGGGTGATCATCGACAAGTCGGCCATCCCGCAGCACATGAAGGACGCCGTGGTCGCGAGCGAGGACCGGACCTTCTACACGAACCCCGGGATCGACATCCTCGGCATCGCGCGGACCTTCTACGAGAACATCCGGACCGGCGCCCGCCACGGTGGCTCGTCGATCACCCAGCAGTACGCCGAGCGCTACTACTCCAACTCGACGATCAGCAGCTACCAGGGCAAGCTCCGCGAGGCGATCCTCGCCCTCAAGCTCGACCGTCGGCAGGACAAGGACGTCATCGTCTCGAACTACCTCAACACCATCTACTTCGGCCGCGACTCCTACGGCGTGCAGCAGGCGGCCAAGGCCTACTTCGGGGTGGACGCCAAGGACCTGACCATCGCGCAGTCGGCCCTGCTCGCCGGGGTCCTCCCCGCGCCGAACGACTACGACCCGCGCGTCTCCTTGAAGGACGCGACGAGGCGGTGGAACTACGTGCTCGACGGCATGGTCACCACGGGAGCGCTGACCGAGGCCGAGCGCAAGGCCCAGGTCTTCCCGGAGACGATCGAGTACTCGCGGTCCAACACCTACGCCGGTCCCAACGGCTACCTGCTGCAGATGGTGCGCGACGAGATCACCCGCACGACCCCGCTGACCGACCAGGACCTGGACCAGAACGGCTACTCGATCGTCACGACGATCGACCCCACGCTCCAGGCTGACGCGGTGGCCGCCGTCAAGGCCATGCCGGCCGACAAGCCGGCCAACCTCCACGTCGCGCTCGTCACGCTCGACCCGACGGACGGAGGGATCCTCGCGCTGTACGGCGGGCCGGACGCCATCACCCAGGCGCGCAACGCCGTCACCCAGGACAACGCGCAGGCCGGGTCGACGTTCAAGCCGTTCGCACTGACCGCCTACCTGGAGAACGGCGGCTCGCTGAAGTCGACCTACTCCGGGGCCAACGGGCTGCCGATGGCCGGCTTCCCGAACGGGAAGGTGACCAACTACGCCGGGGAGCAGTTCGGCACCATCGACCTGGTGAAGGCCACCGCCGACTCCGTCAACACGGTCTATGCCCAGATCAACAAGGAGACCGGTCCGGACAAGACGCTCAAGGCAGCGGTGACCGCGGGGCTGCCGGCCGACACCGTCGGTCTCAACGACCAGCTCTCCAACGTGCTCGGCCCGGCCTCGCCGCACCCGATCGACATGGCGCACGCCTACAACACGATCGCTGCCGGGGGGATGCGGACCGAGCCGTTCATCGTGCGGACGATCACGACCCTCGGGGGCGAGCTGGTCCACACCGGAGGGGTCGCCCCGGAGCGGGTGTTCCCTGCCGACGTGATGGCCGACGTCACCTACGCCATGGAGCACGTGGCCATGCCGGGCGGGACCGCGCCGCGGGCCGGCACGATCGGCTACCCGGTCGCCGGCAAGACGGGGACGTCGACGGACAACAAGTCGGGCTGGTTCATCGGCTTCACCCGCCAGCTGACGACGGCCGTCGCGCTCTACCAGGTCGGCCCCGGCGGGAGCGAGGAGTCCATCACGCCGTTCGGCGGCTACCGGGTCATCACCGGCGGAACCGCCCCGGCGGACCTGTGGGCGGCGTACATGAAGACGGCGATGGCCGGTCGTGACAAGCAGGACTTCCCGCCGCCGGCGTACGTCGGCAAGCCGAACGTGCCGCAGCCGGTCGCCCTGCCGGACGTCGTGGGCGAGACGGAGTCGCAGGCGCGGACCGATCTCGGTGCTGCCGGCTTCACGAGCCAGGCGGTCGTGTACGCCAACGACCCGACGATCGCTGCCGGGCTGGTCATCTCGACGGACCCGACCGGGCAGGCGTTGGTCTCGGCGACGATCACCATCACCGTCTCCAGCGGCCCCGGTCAGATCCCCGTGCCCGAGGTCACGGGGAAGTCGGCCGCCGATGCCACCGCGGCACTCAAGGCTGCCGGGTTCACCGTCGTGACGACACAGGCGAGCGATCCGACCACACCGGTCGGCGACGTGGTCCGGACGGACCCGGCGGCCGGTACGCCGGCCGCGCCGGGCTCGTCGGTGACGATCGTCGTCTCGACCGGTCCGGCCGCGGCACCCTCGCCGAGCCCGACGTCGGTCACGTCACCGACGCCGACGCCGACGCCGTGACGCGGCGACCAGGGGCGCGCGGCGCCGCCGACGGTCGTCGTCGGCCCCTGGTCACGGCCGACGGGCCCACCGGGTAGGATGAGCGGCTGCTGCCGGGAGCAGCGCGGTGCCTATCACCGCTGAACGCCCCCGGTCGGCTGACGCAACACCCTCCTGTCACGGAGAGACCGTGACCGCTGAGTCCACAGGAGGTGGGTATCCGCATGCGTCGTTACGAGATGATGGTCATCCTTGACCCTGACATCGAAGAGCGCACCGTCGCTCCGTCCC
>JBBQBP010000102.1:0-4036 GCA_038317635.1 Propionibacteriales bacterium | reverse complement strand
TGTAGTAGCCGCCGGACGCCGCCAGCGCGCCCATCGAGACGATCACCGGCTTGGCCTCGCGCAGCAGGGCGACCTCACGCCAGATCGTCTCCGAGGCCACCGCGGAACCCCCGGGTGAGTCCACCCGAAGCACGACCGCGCGAACGTGTTCGTCGGCGGCGGCCGCGCGTAGGGCAGCACCCACCGTGTCGCTCCCGGCGATCCTGCCCGTCGGAGCTCGCCGCGAGCGACCCGGCGAGATGGTGCCACGCACCTGAACGAGCGCGACGTGCCCCCGAGGTCGCTGCGGGAGCCGCGGGCGACGACGGGGCCGCCACCGGTCGGCGAACAGCAACTCGACGTCGTTGCCCACCCGATCATGCATCGCCGCATAGGCCTGGTCCCGGTAGCCGAGCTTGTCGACCAGCCCGGCGTCCTTGGCCTGCGCTGCGCGGCGCGGTCCGCCGTCGACCAGGGCACGAACGGCTGCCCTGTCCAGCCCCCGCCCCTGGGCGATGGCATCGATGGCATCGGTGAACACGGATTCTGCGAGCCGATCCAACGCGGCCCGGTGGGCCTGGGTGAACTCGGTCCGCATGATCTGATCCGCCGCGTTCTTGAACTCGTACCGTTGGTCGAGTTGCGGCTCGATCCCGAGCCGATCGAGCGCGCCGCGCACGAACGTGGTCTGGACACCGACGCCGAGCATGCCGACATCCCCGCCGGGCTGGAGCCACACCTCGTCGAACGCCGTCGCCAGCACATACCCGGCCATCGCCCCGGGCGCCTCGTCGAACGTCTGGGCCCACGCCAGTGCCGGCTTGCCGGCGGCCGTGAAGGCGCGCACCCCCAGGCGCAGCTCCTGCATGCCCGCCCACGGCACGGCACCACCCACCTTGGCGATCAGGCCGACGACCCGAGGGTCGCCCGCCGCCTCGTGCAGCGCCCGCAGGGTAGTCCGCAGCCCGTGGCGGCCGCGGCCGCGCAGCCGAGCCAGCGGGTCGTTCGGCTCCTGCTCCACCGGCATCTCCGTAAGATCCAGCTCGAGCAGGACGCGCCGTCGCCGCACACCCAACGCAGGCATGCATCACACCGTACGACGTCCACCTGGCCCTGACCGTGCCCATCACACCCGATGCCGCGCCGCCGAGCGATTCGTCGGTACCGCTCACCGAGGAACGTCTGGTGCTCCGACAGCGGGGGGTGCAGTGCGTCCGCGGCGACTGTCAGCCGCAGGGCTGCCTCGTTCGTCCGTCAGTTCGTCGGCACCACCGGAGTTGTCGCCGCATCGCGTGTCTGTGTGGTGGGCTCGCCCGCCGCTGCGTTGTTGTCATGGGCTGGGCTTCTTGGCCAGGTCCAGGCGACTCTTGCGATAGCGAGGAGGAGCATCACCTCGACGACACTCCCGAGGATGTAGTAGATCCAGGTCTCGCCGATGACTGATACGACTACGGATGCTGCATAGACCAGGCTGACAACGATGTTGGTTGTTCTGTTCAGCCCGGCTGGCGCGACGAGCGAGACGATGACCATGAGGATGGGGATCAGGATGTAGATCGTGGTCAAGACAAGAAAAGCTTGGTTGATCTCGAAGCCTGGGCCGGGGACTTTGCCGACGAGTGCCCCGTTGATCACATCAGCCCGCCAGAATCCGAAGATGTCGACGTATGCGAACACGAAGATCATGGAGATCCACAGTCCGCCGAGCAGTACCTTCACATCTACCTTCGTGTCTTGAAGGTCCGCTGTCCGAGTCCTGCTCATTGTCTTCCTTGTCGGGTCTCCTACTTGCTGTGTCGCCGTCCAGCAAAGGCCATGACGGTGCTATCGCGAAACCGTAGATACCGTGCCGTCCGATCTCACCGAGGCTTCGGCCTCCTGTTCCCGCCGGGGGTCAGCCTCCGTTGCGCGGTATGGTCGTTCGCCGCGCGAAGGGGCAGGGTAGATGGGCCCAAGAGGCCGGGCCTTTGAGCCCTACCGCCTTTCCGTTTCGTTGGTGGCGGACTGCATTTTGGCCGGCCCGGGTCGAGCTCACCGACGGGACCCGTGAGGTCGTCGCTCACGCCGCGACCGGACCGGAGCGGGTCCAACTGTGGGACCGGTCGCGGTCACTGGAAAAACCGACGCGGCTACGCCCGTCGCCGATCAGCGGACGCGGCCGTGGTGGTCCTCGAACCAGAACCGAGTCCGTCTGAGACCACCCGTCGGCAATGGAACCCGTTGCAGCCGCGCATGACTGGCCCCGACGGCACCGTCACCCTACCCACCACAGGGCGGCATCCCGATCACCAGCGCCAGGTCACAGGCGGCGAGGATGCGATGCGTGGCCGGGCGGGGACTTTTGGCTCTATTGGGCTCGGGGAGTGGGGAGCACGTTCAGAGTGTCGAGAGGAGTGCGATGAGTACCAAGGTGATCCGAGAGCACAAGGCGGCGGCCACAACAGCTGGGATCCTGTACATCACCGGGACGGTGGCCGGTGTCCTCAGTTCGGTCCTCAGCGCTCCGGTGCGTGACGCGGGCGACCCGTTCGCCGCCGCCGCGGAGCACTCCGGTGTGGTCGTGACGGGCGCGCTGCTGGTGCTCGTGATGGGGCTGTCGCTCGCGTTCGTCCCGGTGGTGCTCTTCCCGGTGCTGCGCCGGGTGGACGAGGTGCTGGCGATCGGCTACCTGATCATGCGCGGAGCGGTCGAGACTGCCTGCTACGTCATCCTCGCGATCGGTTGGCTGCTGCTCGTGCCGATGGGCGAGGCCATGTCGGCGGGACCGGGCACGGCGTCACCCGCCGGCGTTCGTCTGGGCAGCCTGGTGATCGACGCAGACGCCACCAACGCTGTTCTCGCGCTCGTGTTGTGCCTTGGTGCCGTCATGTTCTACGTCCTGCTCTATCGCTCGCGCATCGTCCCCCGCTGGATCGCGGTGTGGGGCCTGGTGGCGATCCCCGTCTATGTGGTCGCCGACCTGCTCGCGATGTATTCAGTTGTCGGCGCCAACTCGTCCCAGCAAGTCCTGATGTTCATGCCCCTGGCCGTCCAGGAGATGGTGCTGGCGGTCTGGATGATCGCCCGCGGGTTCCGTCCGCCGGCTGTGCCGACGACCTCGGAGGTGAGGGACGGCACGCTCGTCGGCGGGTAGGCATACCGAGGCGCTGCCACGGTCGACCGGCCGTGTTTGGCGCGCCCACTTTGCCTTCCCGCCCACGTCGCGGCGGTGAGAATTGGCGGCAGGAACAGGTGTCTTGGATAGGGAATTCTTTTCTCGGGAGATGAGGGAAATGTTGACGCAATCAGACGCTCGTACTCCTCGGTGCCTGGGGGCGGCGTTCGTTTTCCAGTTCGCCACCAGCCTGACGGCGGGGATGCTGTCGATGTCGATCCTCGCCGGAAGCATCACCGAGGTGTTGACGAACATTTCGAGCAACCTCGGACAAATGCGGACGACCATTGTGCTCGAATTGCTCACAAGTGTCGGCATCATCGTCATGACGTCGTTGCTCTACGTCGTCCTGAGGGATCAGAACAGGGCCGTCGCGCTTGTCGCTCTCGGGCTGTGGATGGCCGAAGCGGTGATGCTTGCGGTGAAGACGCTGGGCCTTTACGCACTGGTGGCGCTGAGCGTGGGATACGTCGATGCGGGGTCTCCGACCGCCTCCTCCTACGACACGCTCGGTTCGCTGTCCTTGGGTGTGAGCCAGCACGCGGGCGATATCGGCATGCTGTTCTTCTGCCTCGGGGCGCTGCTGTGGTACCCCCTGCTCTTCCAATCACGGATCGTTCCGCGACTGCTGTCCCTCTGGGGCATGGTGGCGGTCCCTCTGGTCGTGGTGGCCACCGTGCTGCTCGTCTGGGACCGCGGTCTCGATCCCAGCTTCGCCCTGTACGCGCTCTACGTGCCGTTCGAGCTGGTTCTGGGTCTATGGCTGCTGATCAAGGGTGCCACCGTCGCGCCGACGCGCATCCACGGTGCGTCCGCGCCGGGCGTGGACCTCGGCACGAGGAACGACGTCGGGGACGCAAAGGAACGCCACCCACACGGATCCGTCGGCTGACGGGACTGAAG
>JBBQBP010000101.1:0-4064 GCA_038317635.1 Propionibacteriales bacterium | reverse complement strand
ACCGAGATGTCCGTCGCGAAACCCTGGATCGACGCGTCCCCCGCCCCGCTGATGTCCCACACCGACGGCGGCGTCCCCGGCTTGGAGTTCTCGCACACCACCGGGTTCGACCCCGCACCACACGGGTCCGCCGGAGCCGCGGCGGCGGCAGCAGGCGCAAGGACGAGGCCGGAGAGCATCGCCGCCGATGCAGCCAGTGCCGCAAGAGACCTTCGGACGTTGAGGCTCTTCGTCATCATGCTCGGCTCCACCCCTAGATCTGCCTGACGCGGGGACACGGGTTCGCGCCACGATCGGCCCAATCATGACAGATCGGACATTCCGACCACTACGAATCTGCGAAACGTCTCGCGAATCTCACCCGCTCGGGTGGACGGCGTGGCGTGCAGGTCCCGCCGCCCTGCCGACGACCAGGGTCGGCAGGGCGCTTCAGCACACGGGCTGGACCTCGTTCAGGGTCCAGCAACCGGACCTGTCACGTAGCCGACGATGTCGGCGAGCAGGTCCGTCCGGCCACCGCCCGGCTGATCGGAGTAGAAGTCGATGGAGCGATCGGCCGGGAGCGCCACGAGGACGAGGTTGGGGATCGCCCTGCCGACGATGTAGTTGAGCGTCGAGGCGTTGGGCGGCGGCGTGGCTCCGGTCCCCGCGTCATCCGGGTAGACCCTCAGGTTCCCGATCGTCGTGGGACCCACGGCCGTCACCGAGACCAGCACTCCCGTGGCGTTCGCCGGAATGCTCGACGCACCCGAGAGGTCGAGGCTGTGCACCGTCCTGCTGGCGACCGGCCCGAGGATCGGGCCGATCTGACTCGACGCGCGTGTGTCGAGCACCCGGGTCGGGGCGATCGGCACGATCTCGCCGCCGGGTCCGACCCAGCCGAGGACGTCGAGGATCACCTGGACGGGGCTCGTGAGCGACGAGGCGCCGGTGTCCGCGTACAGGGCGATCTCACCGGTGGGCGAGAGCCCGACGACCGTGGCCGAGGCCTTGGCCCGTCCCGGCGCGAAGTTCACGACGGAGGTCCCGGCGAGGGCCTGGTCCCCGGGGAACACCCGGAGGTTGCCCGGCGCCGTCGGGCCGACGACCGTCACGTTCAGCAGGACGGCGACGGCGTTGTCGGGGACTCCCGCGGGCCGGACATCGACCTTCGTGATCGTCCGGGGTGCGAGGGGGCCGATGAGGCTTCCGACCTGGTTCACGCCCGGCCGGGTGTCGAGCAGCCGTGTCGGGTTCTGCGAGATCAGGCCAGAGGCCGCCGCCGAGTAGCCCGTGACGTCGAGGACGACGCGGACGGCCGTGGCCCCGCGGGTCTCGAAGCACACGGCGCCACTGGCCGGGACGGGAACGAAGGCCGCGTTCGCCACCGCCGCGTACGGCTCGAAGTTCACCGTCGATGCCAGTGGTGCCGCCGTGGTCCCGTCACCCGCGACGTCGGGGTAGACGACGACATAGCCCTCGCCGTTCGGGGCATCCGTCGTGACGTTGAGCATCACGGTCGTGGCGTTCTCCGGGACGCCACCGACACCGACGACGCCGACGCAGTGCGGGGACCCCGGACGGACGACCGGCTCGTCGATCACTCGCAGCGGAGTGACGGCCACCAGTGCGAGCGTCGTGAACGTCCACGTGCGGTCGGGAGCTACGCCCCCCGCGAGGGAGACCAGCCCGCTGGCTGTCGCGGTGAACGTCGTCCCTTCGGCGAACGGGGAGGACGGGGTGAAGGTGACCCTCAGGCCGTCGGCCGACACCACGCTCGTCCCGGCAACGGGCCCGGCCGGGGTGGACAGGCTCAGGCTCGCCGCCGGGTTGAGCGCCTGGTCGACAGTCAGCTGCACCGTGGTCCCCACGGCCACGGCCGTGGCGCCGTCGGCGGGCGAGAGGTCGGTGACGGTGGGGACGGCTGGCGGCGCGACGGTCCGGAACGTCCACGTGCCGCCCACCAGAGCGGCACCCGCCACGAGCGCCGTCGCCGTGAAGTCCTGGCCCTTGGTCAGCGGCGCGGCCGGGGTGAAGCTCAGGCGCAGCGTCACTGGGTCGAACGCGCTGGTCCCGGTGACCGGACCTCCGGGTCCGCTCAGCTGGAGGACCGGCTCGCCCGCGGCCGGGACGCGGTCGAGGAGGGCGCTGACCTGCGCCGAGGCGGCGACGTCGACGGAGCCGTCGGTCGGCGTGACCTCGGTCACAGTGGCCGGCGTCACGGCTGCGGGCTCGAAGACGGGGTCGACGAAGTAGTTCGTCGACTGCCAGTCCTGCGTCGGGAAGCCGCCGCCGAGCAGGAACTGACCGTTGAACGTCGCCGGCGCGGTGAGCGGTCCGACCGTCACCGGGGCGGTGAAGAAGCCAGACGTCGCGGCGTAGTGACCCTGTGGGGCGAAGTAGGAGACGACGTACGTGACCCCCGCCGCCACCGGAACAGGCGTCGAGAACGTCGCCTGCTGCCAGCCGATGTCGCTCTCACCCGTGAACGTCACGGTGGCCAGCTGCTGGCCGGTCGCGCGCCAGAGCGATCCGGTGTGGGTTCCCCCGTTGCCGGTGCCCTTGTAGAAGCGCACGCCGGTGATGACACCGTCCACGGCCGGGACGAATCGGAGACCGAGCTCGACCGCTGCCCCGTCGGCGACGGCCTCGGACGCGGGCGAGGTGGCGCCGAACAACGAGCACGGACATCCCGTGCCCGCGGTCGTGAAGGTCCACGTGGAGTCGGCGAGCGTCGCGCCCTCCTGGGACACCAGCCCGGTGACCGTCGCCTCGTACGTCGTGCTGGGAGCGAGCGCAGCGGACGCAGTGAACGTCAGCGTGGTGCGGTCCGTCGAGAGCGAGGTGGCTCCCGGCACCTGGACCCCGCCCGTCGCGAGGCTGAGCCCCGCTCCGTCGGCGAGCGGCTCGGAGAGCGTCACGCTCACGACGCCGTCCGTCGGTTCATCGATGCCACCCGCGGCCGGGACCCTGCCGGTGATGCTCAACGGCATCGGGTCGCGGGTGAACACGACGTCGACGAAGTAGCTGGCGGTCGACTGCGTCGCCGGGTACCCGGCGCCGTAGGTGAACGCTCCGCTGTTCACCGCCGTCTCCAGGGGTGCCCGGACGATGCCGGTCGAGGCGAAGGAGTCCGGCGTCAGCGAGTAGCGCCCGACGGGCGCACGGTAGGAGACGACGTACCCGGTGTTCGCGGCGATGGCGATCGGGCTCGTGAAGAGCGCCGTCTGCCACCCCGTCGTCGACTCAGCCGTGAAGGTGACCGTCCCGAGGAGCGCGCCGTCGCTGACCCGCCACAGCGAGCCGACGTGCGTGCCCGTGTTGTCGGGCCCCTTGAAGAAGCGCACGCCGTCGACGGTCCCCGAGATCGAGCTGCTGAAGCGCATGCCGAGCGTCACGGCCGAGGAGTCCGCCGCCTCGAGCACCGTGGGAGCCGCGGAGTCGTCGTAGAGGGAGAGCGTCTTCGCTCCGGCTACCTGATCGGGCTGAGCCGTGGTGAAGTCCCAGCTCGTCGTCCCGGTCGCGGGATCGCCCGCCTCGTCGAGCGCACCGGCCGAGACGGTGTACGTGGTCGCCGACTCCAGGGCACTGGCGGGTGCGAACGTCGCCAGCCGCGTCGCCGGGTCGTACGAGGTCGTTCCGGTGACGGCACCGGACGGCGCCGTGACCGTGACCGTGAGGGTCGGCTCCTGGATCGGCTTGGAGAAGTGCACGACGACGCTCGTCCCCGTGCCGACGCTGGTGGCGCCGGAGATCGGCTGGGTGCCGAGGACGGTCAGCGGTGAGGTGTCGACGGTGTCGAACAGGGCGTCGACGAAGTAGTGCGGGGCTCCGAAGGTCGACTGCGGATACGTGCCGGGATCCCCGTACACGCCGCCCGGGGAGGGGTAGCCGCCGAGGGCCTTGAGCGGGGCCGCGACGATGTCGCCGTAGGCCAGCGCCTCGCTCGCGACGGCGTAGTGGCCCTGGGGCGCGGTGTAGGAGACGGTGTAGGTGGTGCCCGCGGTGACGGGCACGGGTGTGGCGAAGGTCGCCTGCTGCCAGCCGGTCGCGGTCTCGGAGGTGAAGGTGACCTGGGCCAGCGG
>JBBQBP010000100.1:0-4192 GCA_038317635.1 Propionibacteriales bacterium | reverse complement strand
TCACCGGGAGCCCGCGCCTACTACGACGCCCTCAGGGACCGCGACATCAGCTACAACGCAGCCCTGCGCCAGCTTGGCAACCGCCTCGTCGGCATCCTGCACGGCTGCCTCAAAACGCACACCCCCTACAACGAGGCGGTTACCTGGGACCAGCACATCCAGCAGGCAGCAGCTTGACATCTAAGCCCATGGGATGTCTCACCGGACAGGAACGCACACCCATCGCGGCAGGTTAGGCATTTCGCTGCGGCGTTGCAGAGCGAGTCCGGCGCCGGTCATAGGCGGGGGATGTGACGCAGTTCCGTACGAGCTGATCGCTGATCTGCGGATGTTGCCTGCTGACTCACCATCCGAGCTCGCGCAGCCGCGCGTCGCCGAGCCCGAAGTGATGACCCACCTCGTGAATGACCGTCCGCCGAACCTGCTCGACGACCTCGGAATCGCTGTTGCACACCGCGCAGATGGCATGCCGGTAGATCGTGATCCGGTCAGGCAGCGCGCCGGCGTAGAACGTCGACCGACGCGTCAAGGGCACTCCCTGGTAGAGCCCCAAGAGGCCAGCCGGGCCACTGTCGTGTTGCACGATGACGGCCACGTTGCTCATGAGTTCGCCCAGCTCTTCGGGGATACCGTCGAGCGCCTCGCTCACCATCACGTCGAATCGCTCGGGATCAACTTCGACCATGCAGCAAGTGTCCAACCCGACGCCATACGCGCCGCGCTGGGGCATCCGCTCATCCGGATCTGAGCGGACAGCAGTTGCAGTCGCCCGCATGCCGACAGGCGGCGGGAGGAAGCACCCGCCCTGCAGAAGTGCACCGTTTCCGCCGTCCAGCGTTCGATCGGCGGCGGTGGCAGGCAAGGTTCCTCTCGGTGCGATGCCGTCAGCCGCTACGAGACCGCCGGCCCCGGTCGTCAGATCGATGACCTGACTCTGGTCCGACGTGGCCCGGCTGACTTCACGCTAAGGACTCTCGCGGTCCATAGCGCGATCCTCTCGACTGAACCGTCCCCGGCGGCCGTTCGCCGGGGCCGCGGCTGTGCAGCCGCCGCTGCCGAGGTCCGCTGGGACTCTTTTGGTCCGCAGGCTTGGCCGCCGGCTTCCGGAGGAACAGAAGTCACGGAGTACCTCTGGGTTCGACACTCTGAACGGCGATACTTGCTCTATGAGCGACATGGACTTGGAGTTCGAAGGTCCAGTCATCGAGTGGCGGGGACCAGCGCCGTTCTACTTCGTGGTCATTCCGGAGGAAGGGAGCGCGGACATCAAGTTTGCCGCCAAGGGGGTGGAGTATTGGGGCCAGGTGCCGGTGGTGGTGCGCATCAGTGACACCGAGTTCACGACTGCGCTGTTTCCCAAGGACGGACGCTACCTCCTGCCGTTGAAGGCCGCGGTGCGTAAGGCGGCGGGGATCGAAGTACACCAGGTGCTGACGGTGGCCTTGGCTGTCGGACGCCAGCCGCGCCAAGGTAGAGCGTGACGGCGATGCCGAGTCCTCTCTTCACAGTCGTCAAACTACTCCCGGAGCGCGTCGGTGATCGGGGCCAACAGCTATGTGGGGGGCGCGATGATGTGGCAGATCTGGGCGTCGGCGCAGTCGGCTGGATCGAGTCGATGACTACGACTGATCAGGCCTTCCAGCTCTGTTTCGAGGGCGGAGAGCTCACGCTGTCGCGCCTGGACGTCGTGCAGCTTGGTCGAGAGCAGCTCGCGGACGTGGGTGCACGGCGTGACACCTTCGCCGCGCAGTTCCAGGATGGTGGCGATCTCGACCAGGGTGAGCCCGGCCCCTTGTCCGCTCCGGATGAACCGGAGCCGGGTGAGAGTCGGGGCGTCATAGACCCGGTAGCCGTTGGGTGCCCGTCGAGGTTGGGGAAGCAGCCCCTTGCGCTCGTAGAAGCGGATGGTCTGGGTGGGCAGGCCAGCGGCAGCGGCGACTTCTCCGATGCGCATGGCCTCAGCCTACGCCCTTGACCTTGTACCTAGGATCAAGGTCTACGGTCCCTGGCATGGACATCACGCTGCTTTACTTCGAGGACTGCCCGAACTGGAAGTCCGCTGACGAGCGACTGACCCTGCTCGCGACCGAGCGCCCTGACATCACGGTGAGTCATCAGCTGGTGGAGACCCCTGAGGAGGCCGAACGCGTCGGGTTCCTGGGTTCGCCAAGCATCCAGGTCGACGGCGTAGACATGTTCGCCGAGCCGGGCTCGCGGGTGGGGCTGACCTGCCGCCGGTACCCGACCCCGGACGGGTACGCCGGGGCGCCCACGCTCGAGCAGCTGCGTGCGGCGCTCTCGGATGCGTGATCGCGCCGCCACCATCGCGCCGGTCGCTGCGGTCGCCGGGCCACGCGCAGCTCAGGAACCCACAACCGATAGGACCCCTGACACCTTCGCCAAAGGACACGACTCATGAGCCGGACATACGACCTGATCGTCATCGGCGCGGGCATGGCCGGCGTCGCGGCCGCCAACAAGTGCGCCGCCCAGGGCTGGCGAGTAGCCATCGTCGACTCCCTCCCCTACGGCGGCACCTGCGCATTGCGGGGCTGCGACCCCAAGAAGATCCTGCGCCGCGGAGCCGAGATCATCGACAGCGCCCGCCTGATGCGCGGCAAGGGCATCGAGGACACGGGGCTGACGATCAACTGGCCCGACCTGATGAAGCACAAGCACGGTTTCACCGACCCCGTGCCCCAGAACATGGAGAATGGTCTCGCCGGCAACGGCGTCGACACCCTCCACGGGCACGCGAGATTTGTCGGTGCTCATCAGATCGAGATCGACGGCACCCCCTACGACGCAGACCGCTTCCTCATCGCGACCGGAGCGCGACCGCGCCCCTTGGACTTCCCCGGCCACGAGCACCTGATCGACAGCACCGACTTCCTGGACCTCGCCGCCATCCCAGCGCGGATCTTGTTCGTCGGCGGCGGCTTCATCTCCTTCGAGTTCGCCCACATCGCCGCCCGCGCCGGTAGCACCGCAGTCATCGTCGACCGCGGGGAACGCCCGCTGAAGAGCTTCGACCCCGACCTCGTCGAGCTCCTGGTCGACCGCGGCCAGGAGGTCGGCGTCGACCTGCGCCGCAACACCACCATCGCAGCCGTTGAGCGGGGCGACGGGGGCTACTAGGTCACCCTCGATTGCGCGGGCGCCCGCGAGACGATCGAGACCGACCTCGTCGTCCACGGCGCGGGACGCATCGCCGACCTCGCCGCTCTCGGTCTGGACGCCGCCGGGGTCGAGTGGCACGAGCACGGCATCACAGTTGCCGGCCACCTCCAGAGCACGACGAACCCGGCCGTCTGGGCCGCCGGCGACGCCGCCGACACCGGCGGGATGCCCCTGACCCCGGTCGCGGTCTCGGAAGCCAAGGTCGCCGCGTCCAACATGATCAAAGGAACCACGACCACCCCGGACTACGCCGGAGTCCCCACCGCGGTCTTCACCATCCCCGAGCTCGCCCGCGTCGGCATGCTCGAGGCCGAGGCAAGAGAGCACGGGATCGACCTGGCCGTCCGCTACTCAGATACCAGCGGCTGGTATTCCAACTACCGAATCGGCGAGACGACTGCGGCCGCGAAGATCCTCATCGACCGGTCGAACGACCAGATCGTCGGCGCCCACCTGCTGGGACCCGAGTACGGCGAGCTGGTCAACACGTTCGGCCTGGCCATCAAGCTCGGCCTCACCACTCGTCAGCTCAAGTCCGCCACCGCGGCCTATCCCACGGTCGGGTCCGACCTGGGGGCGATGCTCTAGGGCGTCTCGACGCGACGAAGGCCTACCCCGCAACGCACCACTGCCACCGCGCTCAGGATCCCAGGGCGACGCGATCCAAGGTCTTCGTGGGGGTCATCAGCCGTCCCGCGCACCAGGCGTCGAAGTCGGCCACGGGAATGGGACGCGACATGTGGTAGCCCTGTGCGACATCACACCCGAACCCGGCCAGGGCGCTCAGGGCGTTTGCCGTCTCCACACCTTCGGCGACCATGGTCAGGCCGAGGGTGTGACCGAGCTCGATCACGCTGGTCACGATGAGGGCGTTGCCGGGGTCATCGACCATCGCCATGACGAACGCGCGATCGATCTTGATCTCGTCGATGGGCATGCTGGTGAGCTGGCTCAGGCTGGTGTAGCCAGCGCCGACGTCGTCCAGGGAGAGTCGGACACCCAGAGCGGACAG
>JBBQBP010000099.1:0-4242 GCA_038317635.1 Propionibacteriales bacterium | reverse complement strand
CCCGGCACACCCACAAAACATTATCCCCCGACGCAACGGACCTCACGTGATGAGCCGACGCGACCGACGCAGCGGACGACCGACGGCTATCCGTACGGGTCCTCAGCGCTCGCTCATCAGGCTCGTGACGGAGCCCTCGGTGAACACTTCCTTGATCGCCTTGGCGATGAGGGGGGCGATCGAGAGCACGGTGAGGCAGTCGATCTCGACCGAAGGATCGAGCGGGAGCGTGTTGGTGACGATGACCTCCTTGAACGCCGACCGGTTGAGGCGGTCGGCGGCGGGCCCTGACAGGACGGCATGGGTCGCGGCGGCGATGACAGCCTTCGCGCCGCGGGCCATGAGAGCGTCGGCGGCCAGGCAGATCGTGCCGGCAGTGTCGATCATGTCGTCGACCAGCAGGCAGACCCTGCCCTCCACCTCGCCGACAACCTCGTGCACGGCGACGGTGTTCGCCACGTTGGGGTCGCGACGCTTATGGATGATCGCGAGGGTGCAGCCCAGTCGATCTGTCCACTGATCGGCCATACGCACCCGCCCGGCGTCGGGCGAGACGACCACGAGGTCCTCCCCGCCGTACTTCTGGGCGACGTAGTCACTGAGCAGCGGCATCGCGAGCAGATGGTCGACCGGTCCGTTGAAGAAGCCCTGGATCTGTGCCGCGTGCAGGTCGACGGACATGATGCGGGTTGCGCCGGCGGCTGCGTACAGGTCGGCCATCAGCCGCGCCGAGATCGGTTCGCGGCCGGCGTGCTTCTTGTCCTGACGTGCGTACGGGTAGAAGGGGGACACCACGGTGATCCGCTTGGCCGACGCACGCTTGAGCGCGTCGACCATGATCAGCTGCTCCATCATCCACTCGTTGACGGGCGCGTGGTGGGACTGGATGACGAACGCGTCAGACCCTCGTACGGACTCCTCGAACCGGACGTAGATCTCCGAGTTCGCGTACGTGACGGCGCGCATCGGCACCAGGTCGACGTCGAGGAGAGCAGCCACCTCGTTCGCCAGGGCCGGATGCGAACGGCCCGCGAAGAGCATGAGGCGTTTCTGGTCCTTCTTCGTCAGACCGGTGCTCACAACGTTTCGCCCTTCTTCGCCCTGAGGGCTTCGTCGGCTGCTGCCTCGGTCTTGGAGCCGGGTCGTCTGCTGGCGACCCAGCCTTCGATGTTGCGTTGGCGGGAACGGGCGATGGCCAGGTCCCCTGGCCCGACCTCGTCGGTGATCGCTGAGCCAGCCGCCACGTACGCACCGTCGGCGATGGTCACGGGGGCCACGAGAACCGAGTTCGACCCGACGAAGGAGGCCTTGCCCACGGTCGTGTGGCTCTTCGTCACCCCGTCGTAGTTCGCGAAGATCGTGCCTGCCCCGATGTTGGCGCCGTCGCCGACCTCCGCGTCGCCGCAGTACGTGAGGTGCGGCACCTTCGCGCCCTCACCGATCACGGCGTTCTTGGTCTCGACGAACGCGCCGATCTTCCCGTGGGCTCCGAGCCGGGTGCCTGGACGCAGGTACGAGTACGGGCCGACGTCAGCACCGTCGCCGATCACCGACAGCGTGGCGTGGCACTTCGTGAGGTGCGCGCCCGCGCCGACCTCGACGTCGGTGAGCATCACGTCGGGGCCGATCGTCGCCCCCTCGGCGACCGACGTCGCGCCGCGCAGGATGGTGTTCGGCAGCAGTGTCACGTCCTCCGCGAGGTCGACCGTGTCGGCCACCCAGGTCGAGTCCGGGTCCCAGACCGTGACCCCGGCCTGCATCCAGCCCTTGAGGATCCGCTGGTTGAGCTCCTTCGAGAGCACCGCCAGCTGGACGCGGTCGTTGACGCCCTGGGTCTGCCACGGGTCGTCGATGAGATGGGCTCCGACCGTACGGCCGATCCGATTCGCGTAGCCGATCACGTCCGTCAGGTACATCTCGCCCTGCGCGTTGTCGGTGCCCAGGTCGGCGAGCCCGTCACGCAGGGTCGCCGCGTCGAAGACATAGATGCCCGAGTTGATCTCCCGGATGTCACGCTCGTCGTCGGTAGCGTCCTTCTCCTCGACCACGCGGGTCACGCGGCCGTGCTCGCGCACGATCCGTCCGTACCCGGTGGGAGAGTCGATCACCGACGTCAGCACGGTCACGGCGTTGCCCGCTGCGCGATGCTCCGCGACGAGGCCGGCGAGCGTCTCGCCGGTCAGCAGCGGCACGTCCCCGTACGTCACGATGACCTCGCTGGGCAGCTCCTGGAGCGCCTCGAGCCCGACCTGTACTGCATGGCCTGTACCGAGCTGCGGCTCCTGGACTGCCTGGACGGCGTACGGCGCGATCTCGTGCAGGTGCGCAGACACCTGCTCCCGCTCGTGGCCGACAACGACCACGAGGTGGTCGGGTTCGAGGGCGGTCGCCGCGGTGATCGCGTACGACAGCATGGACCGTCCGCACAGTTCGTGGAGGAGCTTGGACCGCTTCGACTTCATCCGAGTCCCGCCGCCTGCGGCGAGGACGACGACAACCGTCACACCAGCGCTGGAATCGTGGGACACACGCGCTCCTTTGCAGTTGGCTCTCGCTCCCCGGGTAGGAGTCGAACCTACGACGCTTGATCCTGATTCAAAGTCGGCCTCGCGGGGTGCGCTTGAATCCGAGACCGTATGCCTGGCCGCTCAGGGACCGTCCAAACGTCCGTCACCATCCGGTCGTTAACGCTTGAGTCCGACAGGTGTAGTGACATCTGTGTGACATCTTAGGGTCTCCCGTCCCTTGCCTGTCACGATCGTTCTCAAGCTGCGCGTTGTGTCTGGGGCGGGGGGTTCTGCGTCCCTGCTGGCTGCTCGGCGTCTAGGTTGCCGCTATGGAGCCTGCCGTCCTGATCGCGATCGTGTCCCTAATCCTGAGCGTCTACGTGGCTGTGCGAAGCGAGCGCAGAGCCGACCGCATAGAGATTCAGGCCAAACGGGCAGAGGAGCGAGCAGAGCGGGCCGAAGCGAACGCCGAGGCGTTGCGTTTCTCTCAGCTCTGGGGCGACCTGACAGCACAGATTCAGCCGTTCGTTTCGATCATCCTTCCCAACCCCCACCTCAGCGAGCGGCTCCTCTCACTCCGCAGCGCCGCCACTGAGTTGATCGACAACGTAGACCCCGCAGATTGGCTCGGTTTGGACACGTGGCTCGTTGCCGAACACCAGCTCGGGGCACTCATGGGCGAGGCGACGCTGGCCAACCTGGGCTCCCTTAATGCCGCCGAGCCGGACGCGATCATCGCCGCTCATGAGCCGCTACACCTCTGGGCCTATGCCTTACAAAACAACGTGCGGTATATGAGGCGCATTGGCCCCGGTGACGAATCCCGCGAAGCGTTGCCACTTCTCCTCGAAGACGCCCGCGAGAGGATCGCGAAGACCTGCCGCGAGCATGGCCGGCCAGTCCCCGTCCCGCCTGCGCACATCACACCGCTGCATGACGTGGTGCCATGACGGCCCCGGGATGAATCCTGGCCCTCGAGCTGCCCGCGGCGAGGCATCACGCAAGCGATCCCCCCGACCTCTCCGGGTCGGGGGGATTGTGCTGTGTCTGGCGCCGGTGGGTCAGCGCCTCGAGGCCTGCCGCGTCACAGGTCGCTGCCATTCCAGGGCTGATCTGGGGTCTCGGATAGTTCCCGTACCGTGGCGACCTGCGCGGCGTGGCAGGGGTGCGCCTTCTCGTAGGTGGTCAGGTCCTCGCACCAGTGCTCCCAGGCAGCCCACACGGCCTCAAGGCTGCCCTGGGGGGCCGTGAACGGCACCAGGGGGCCGGCCATCCAATCGCGGGTCTGCGCCCACTCGGCACGGGCGGCCAGCCACCCGTCATAGGACACGCCTTCCACCGTCTCATGGAAGATCAGCAGGTCGGGCGGCAGGTCGTCGCCGGCGAGCCTCCGGAACCTCACGATGCACGCCGCGAACGGGCACTTGGCTTGCTGTCCTCGCCTGGCATGGGGATGTCCAGGGCCGACAGGATGCGAGAAAGCGCGAGTTGCTGGGCGCGGATCTCGGCCACAGCCGGGTGGACCCGATCACCCTGCGAGCCGCTGATAACCATTCCGTCGTCGGCGACAATCTTGCGCAGAGCCTCGATAGTTCCCATGACGTGACATGCCTCGATGAGCCTTGTCAGCTCGTGATCGGCGAGCTCGAACGCGCCCGTGACGGACAGGTACAGCCTCCTACCCGAGCCGTGGAGCCCGGTTGGTGCTGTTGAGATTGCCATGCTGTTCTCCTTC
>JBBQBP010000098.1:0-4753 GCA_038317635.1 Propionibacteriales bacterium | reverse complement strand
ATACCGGGCCACCGCCCCGAGGCAGGCGACTGGCGGTCAGGAGGGCGCGGGATGCTCGTCCAGCCGGCGATGACGGCCCTGGCCGACGAACCGTCCCCGGTCGGGACGGACCCGGTGATCGGGACGGACCCGGTGATCGGGGCGGAGCCGGCGGTCGGACCGGGCACCCGGGCGGTCATCGCAGGGCTGCTCGTGCTGACCGCCATGCGGGTCGACCTGTACGCCGGCGTCAGCCTCGGCACGGTCGTGGGCATCGCGCTGGCACCCGCGTGGCTGCCCCGCGTCCGGCGCTTCTCCGGCGGAGCCGTGTTCGGTGGGATCGTCGCGACGTGCCTTGCCTCGGGCGTCTGGCTCACCGCACTCGCATCGGCCGACCACGCGATCGTCGTCCGGCAGGTGTGGTCATGATCCGCCCTGATGGTCGGAGGGGTCCGTCGAGGGAGTATGTCAGCGGGCCCAGTCCGGGTGCGCACCGTGTGGTCAACCAGGAGGTACAGCGATGTCGAGCCCGTCCGAGCAAGCTGCGACAGGTCGGCACGGATGGTTCCCGGGCTGGCGTTCGCCGGCGACCTGGGTCGTGATCGTCCTCCTCGTCGTCCTCCTCGTCGTGCTCGCCGTGCGCTGGTCGGTCGGCGACGGGGGTACCGCTGCGCCGGCGAGTATGCCCACGGCATCACCCGGGGCGTCCCAGAGGCCAGAGCCGTCCGTCGCACCCACCGAAGAGCCCCAGGCGGGAGCTCCCGGGTCGCCGGATGTCCTGCGCCCGACAGCGGCGCCGGTCGCGATCGACGAGCCGGCCGAACCCGAGCCGCAGGTCGAGGTAAGACTCACCTCCATCGAGGCCGTCGAGGGAGAGGCGAACATCCCCGGGGACGTCGGTGGGCCGTCGCTGCGGGTCACGGTCACGATCGACAACGCGACCAGCGCCGCGCTCGACCTCACGTCGGCCGTCGTGAACCTTTACTACGGGGCTGATCGCCTTCCTGCCATCGACCTGCTCGAGCCGGGAAAGGTGGACTTCCCCGGGAACGTCCGAGCCGGGGAGACGGCCTCGGGCACGTTCGTCTTCCTTATCCCCGTCGACGAGCGGGACGACGTCACGGTCGAGTTCGACCTCTCGAGCGACTCCACCGTGCTGCTCTTCGCCGGGCCTGTGGCGACCTGACGGACAGTCTCCTCCAAAGTTCACCCGACTGCCGGGTTCGAGATGTCCCTGTTGACCCTAAAGTTGCCCTGTTGAGGCTTGTGTCCCGCCTGTCCTGAGGGGTGTGCCAGGCACCGGGAGCCATGGTCGAGTCGGAGGTAGGGAAATGCGAGGAGCTCCCAGGTTCCATCGGTGGATGTCGGCGGTCGCGGCGGGCGCCCTGGCAGTGGTCGGCCTGATGGCCGTCCCTGCCCAGGCGGACACGCTCCCCGTGGACGAGTCCCTGCCCACGACGGTCTCGGCGGACGCGCTGCCGACGGTCCAGATCAACGGCGTCGTGTGGAGCCAGCAGATCGTCGGCAACACGGTCTACGTCGGCGGCAACTTCACGTCCGCGCGTCCCGCCGGCTCACCCGCCGGGAGCAACGAGACCCCCCGCTCGCACATGCTCGCGTACAACCTGACCACAGGTGCCCTGATCACGGGCTTCGCCCCGGTCCTCAACGGTCAGGTCAAGGACCTCGCCGTCTCGCCGGACCAGAAGATCCTGTACGCCGCTGGGCAGTTCACCACGGTCAACGGGCAGAACCGGTACAGAGTCGCGGCCTTCGACATCGCCACCGGCGCACTGGTGCCCGGCTTCCGCCCGACGGTGAACGCAACCATCGATGCCGTGTCGGCAACCGGCACGACGGTCTTCATCGGGGGCGCCCTAACGAACGTGAACGGTGAGGCGCGGAACAAGGTCGCGGCGGTGAGCGCCAGCAACGGAGCGAACCTTCCCTTCTCGGCGACGATCCCCAGCGGCTCGGTCAACGCGATGACGCTGGCGCCCGACGAGGCGTCAGTGGTCATCGGAGGCAGCTTCACGAGCGTCAACGGCTCGTCCGACCCCGGCTACGGCCTCGCGCGTCTCGACGCCGCCACGGGCGCCTCCCTGCCCCTCCCGGTCAACGCGGTGGCTCGCAACGCGGGGACGAACGCCGCCATCCTGAGCCTCGAGACCGACGGTGAGAACTTCTATGGCAGTGGCTACCACTTCGGCGGGGCCGGCACCGTCGAGGGCGCCTTCGCCGCCGACTGGGCGACGGGCAACCTGGTGTGGGTCGAGGACTGCCACGGTGACACATACTCAGCGTTCCCGGCCGGCGACGTTGTCTACCAGGCGAGCCACAAGCACTACTGCGGCAACAGCGGCGGATTCCCGCAGACCGACCCCTGGACCTACCACCACGGCACGGCGGTCTCGAAGGCGGCCATGGGGGTCAACACCGCGGACATCTACGGCTACCCCGACCACCCGGGCCAGCCATCCCCGAAGATCCTCACCTGGTGGCCCGACTTCACCGTGGGAACCTTCACAGGCATTACGCAGGGACCCTGGACCGTCTCGGGGAACGACCAATACGTCCTCATGGGCGGTGAGTTCACCCGTGTGAACAACACTCCGCAGCAGGGTCTCGTCCGGTTCGCCGTGTCCGAGATCGCCCCTAACCAGCAGGGTCCACGGATGTCCGGCGCCAACTTCCCGCTCGGTGCGACGTCCTTCTCGACGGGAACGGTCCGGGTCAGCTGGAGGGCCAACTACGACCGCGACAACGAGACCCTCGTCTACAGCCTGTACCGCGGTAGCACGGCCACACCGCCGATCTACCAGACGACGATGACGACCCCTTTCTGGGACCTCAAGGGCATGGGCTACCTTGACACGGGTCTGATGGCCGGCACCTCCCAGCGCTACCGCCTGGTCGCGACCGACCCCTTCGGCAACATCGCGCAGTCCGAATGGGTCACCGTGACGGTGAGCGCGGAAGGCGAGCTGTCCGACTACGCCGAGGAGGTCCTCGGCGACGAGGTCTCGACGTACTGGCGGCTGGGTGAGCCCAGTGGCTCCACCGTGTTCGACTGGGCAGGCTGGACCGACGGCACCGCCAACTCGGGTGTGAGCCGTGGGACGTCGGGCGCGATCATCGCGGACACCAATGCCGCCTCGTCGTTCGACGGCACCCCCTCCGGGTTCGTCACAACGGCATCCCCGATCGCCGGCCCTGACACCTTCACCGTCGAGACCTGGGTCCGCACGACGTCGTCCCAGGGCGGCAAGCTCATCGGGTTCGGCAACAACGCGACCGGCAACTCGAGCAACTACGACCGCCACGTCTACATGGACAACGCGGGCCGCATCTGGTTCGGCGTGTACCCGGGCGGTGTTCGGACCGTGAACAGCGCTGCGTCCTACAACGACGGCGAATGGCACCATGTGGTGGCGAGCCTCGGCTCCGGCGGCATGCGGCTCTACGTCGACGGGAAGCGGGTCGGGCAGCGGACGGACGTGACCTCCGGCCAGGGCTACAGCGGGTACTGGCGTGTGGGTGGCGACAACCTCGGTAGCTGGACCAACCGCCCGTCGAGCGACTACCTCAACGGCGCGCTCGACGAGGTCGCCATCTACCCGAGCGTGCTGACGCACGAGCAGGTTCTTGCGCACTACACCGCCTCCGGTCGCACGCCGGACGTAGCACCTGCCCCGGCTGACGCCTATGGTGCGGCCGTGCGCGCGGCAGAGCCGGACCTCTACTGGCGTCTGGACGAGGCGACGGGCACGACGGCGGCCGACACCAGCGTGAGCGAGAGCTCCGGCACCTACCGCAGCGGCTACACCCTGGGTGCCCCGGGGGCGTTGCAGGGAGTCGCCAACACGGCGGTGAACTTCGACGGGACGACTGGCCTGCTCTCGAGCGACCAGCAGTTCACCAACCCGTCGACGTACTCCGAGGAGCTGTGGTTCCAGACGACCACCACCAACGGTGGCAAGCTCATCGGCTTCGGTAACAGCCAGGGTGGTCTGTCGTCCAACTACGACCGCCACGTCTACATGGAGAACGACGGGAGGCTGACCTTCGGTGTGTGGACGGGCTCCCCCAACACCATCACGTCACCAGCCGCCTACAACGACGGGCAGTGGCACCACATGGTGGCGACGCAGTCGTCTGCCGGGATGGTGCTCTACGTCGACGGCGTGAGCGTCGGCACGAACGGGCAGACGCAGGCGCAGAGCTACAGCGGCTACTGGAAGGTCGGCAGCGACAACACGTGGGGTCCGCAGCCCTACTTCGCCGGCACGATCGACGAGGTGGCGATCTACTCCCACGCGCTGACCGCGGGAGCCGTCGCCCAGCACTACGCCCTCGGCACGGCCACACCGCCGCCGAACCAGGCGCCGGTCGCCGACTTCACGGCCACACCCTCGGACCTCTCGGTCCAGTTCGACGCCTCGACGTCCTCTGACGCGGACGGTTCGCTGGTCGGCTACGAGTGGGACTTCGGCGACTCGGCGAGCTCGACCGCGGGGCCGACGGTGACGCACGGCTACGCGTCACCTGGTACCTACACCGTGACGCTCAAGGTGACGGACGACGACGGCGCGCAGTCGACGACGACCGAAGACGTCACAGTCACGGCTCCGCCTGCCAACCTGGCGCCGACGGCGGCGTTCACGTCGGCCGTCTCGAACCTCGGGGTGTCGCTGGACGCCACGGGGTCCAGCGACGCGGACGGCACGATCGCGTCCTACGCGTGGGACTTCGGTGACGGGGCCACCGGCACCGG
>JBBQBP010000097.1:0-5120 GCA_038317635.1 Propionibacteriales bacterium | reverse complement strand
AACAGAGTGCCGACGGCCGCTGCCGTGTAGCCGAAGCCGCTCTTGAGCAGAGTCTGACCCCACGACTGCACCGTGAAGGAGCCGAGGATGAAGGCGAACGAGCCCACCGTCACGATGAGCAGCTCCTTGCGGTACTTGGTGAAGATGAGCGAGTACGAGGACTTCGTGGTTACGTCGTGGACGGGGAGTCCTCCGACCTCTGAGACCGGCACCTGCATGGCCCACGCGTACGCGGCCTTGGCCTCGTCGAGGCGGCCCTTGGTCTGCAGGAAGCGGGGGGACTCAGGGACCCTGCGGAGCCAGATGAGCAGGAACACCGGAATGACGCCGAGGGCGATGAGCCCGCGCCAGCCGATGATGTCGCCCAGCCACAGCTGGGCCTGCGCGCCCAGCAGGAGGCCGATCGGGATGAATACCGACGCGAGCCCGGCGAGCAGGCCGCGCTGCTTGGCCGGCACGAACTCCTGGACGTACGGGATCGATGTGATGTTCAGCCCGCCGACACCCATACCGACCAGCACGCGCAGGATCGCCAGGATGACCCAGCCACGGTCAGGTGTGAAGACCGAGATGCCGGTGAAGACCACGAAGATCAGCACGCACCAGGCGAAGGCGTTGCGTCGGCCGATGATGTCGGCGAGGCGGCCCCACATGATAGCGCCGATGACGGTGCCGAGGCCCGAGCAGGCGAGGATCACGCCGGCCTCGAAGCCGGTGAGGTTCCACGGCTTTGTCAGCAGCGAGACGACGAAGCCGATCAGGAATAGATCGAAGAATTCGGAGATGTTGCCTAAGACGACCAGTGAGATCAGGCTTCTTTGGTGGCCTGTCAGCGGGCGGGAGTCGATCTGCTGCGCAGCAGTCAGTTCGACGGTGGGAGCGGTCATCATTGTCCTCTCAGCGGATGATGTCGGTTGTTTTCGCCAGGGCAAGCAGCTCTGGGTTGATATAGGTCAGGTCTCCGTGGTGCGTGAGCGCGTACTTGGAGACCTGCAGGCCGTAGCCGATGCCGGCGGTGACGTCGTCATCGAGGAAGCCGTGGAGAGTGGCAGCGACGAACGCATCCCCGGCCCCGGGTCGGTCGACGACGGGCACCCGTACGACCTCGTAGTTCAGCTCACCGTCCGGTCCGGCGTGGTACACGCCCTCGGTCTGGTCGGTCGAGACGACGTGCTCGGCGCCGAACCGCTCACGGACCTTGCGCGAGCACTCGGACTTGTCCCCCTCGATGCCGAACACGCTGGCAGCGTCACGCCGGGAGCAGAAGATGATCCGCGCCTTCGAAGCGATGGGACTCAGCACCTCGCGGGCCTTCTCTGGGCTCCACAGGAGTCCGCGATAGTTGACGTCGAGCGCGACGTCGATGCCCCTGTCAGTGGCTGCGTCGACGAAGTACCTCACGACCGACGCCGTCTTCTCTGTGAGCGCGGCCGTGATGCCGGTGACGAAGACGAGCTTCGTGTCGAGCATCACCTCCCAGTCGACCATCTCCGGCGTGATCTCGCGAAACGGCGTGTGCAGCCGGTCGTATGTCACCCGGGACGGCATCGGAGCATCGCCGGGCTCCATGAAGTACAGAGCCATCCGGCCCTCGTCGGTACGGATCATGGCCGACATGTCGACCCCGACGGCGCGGAACTCGGCCAGGCAGCGCTCGGCGAGGTCGCTGCGGGGCAGGCGCGAGCACCAGGCGGTGGTGCGACCGAGCTGGGACAGCAGACCGGCCACATTGGCCTCCGAGCATGCCGCGGTCATCCGCAGCTGCTGAGTCCGTGCCAGTCGTTGTCCGTGCGGAACGGTGAGGCGTATCTGGCCCTCCCCGAGGGTTGTCAGGTCGTACTTCATCTGCTTACTCCTTTGGAAGCGTCGTCAGTGCCGTATCTGTGGGTGTAGCGGTCGTGGTTGGCGGCGATCTCGCTGTCCGGCAGCTCGGAGACGTCGCCGATCTGCAGGGCGACGAAGACGGTGTGAGCGACGTCCTCGACCATCACGGCCGCCTGGAGGGCTTTGGCGATCGTGGCTCCGATCGTGAACACCCCGTGCTGGCGCATCAGGATTGCGGGCGAGCTCCCGATGCTCTTCAGCAGCTCCTCGCCGATGTCGTCGCTTCCGATGGGCGCGTACGCACCGCAGGGAACAGGACCTCCGAACTCGTCCGCGATTGCGGTCAGGCAGCAGGGGATCGGCTTGCCGACAGCGGCGAACGCGGTCGCGTAGCGAGAGTGGGTATGAACCACGGAGCCGACATCGGTCCTGGCCCTGTAGACCGCGAGGTGCGACGCGGTGTCGGACGACGGTCCGCGGCTGCCATCGATGACGCGGCCGTCGATGGCCACGACGACCATGTCCTCGGGGTGCATGTGCTCGTACCTCAACCCTGAAGGCTTGATCACGATGCGGTCCCGGTCCTCGGTGATCGCCGAGAGGTTGCCTCCGGTCCAGGCCACCAGGCCCAGTCGGGCCAGGTCGAGGTTCCCCTCGCAGACCTGCTCGCGAAGCTCTCGCAGCATCATGACCGTGCCTTCTCGTCGTCCACGATCGGCAGGCCGGCCGCCGCAACCAGTGCTGCGATGTACTCGCGGGCCGATCGGCAGACCGCGACCGAGTCGGGCGCCTCGTCGTTCCACATCTCGAGCATCAGACGCCCCGACCATTGCTGCCTGTTGAGTTCGGCGAAGGCGGCGGGGAAGTCCGCGACGCCGGTACCGAACGGGATCCGGCGTGGCCGGCCGGGCAGGACGTCCTTGACGTGAATAGCCACCATGTGGCCCTCGCCGTCGCGCAGCTCGGCAGTGGCGTCGCCTCCGTGCTCCGCGATGTTGCCGATGTCGGGGTACGTCTGGATCCAGGGCGAGTCGATCTCGCGTACGACCGACATCGCGTCGCTGATAGAGGCGATGTCGTGGCCGTCGACGTTCTCGATGGCGAGGATGACACCCTCGCGGGCGGCGAGCGGTACGGCAGCGCGCAAGGTGTCGACGTAGCGACCCCGCGACTTCGGGTCATCGGGCTCGTAGTACGCGTAGTAGCCGGCCACTTGGACCAGGCAGACCCCGAGGTCCGACGCGAGCCGGATGCCGTCGTGGTACACGTCGAGGGCCTGATGCCGGATGTCCGGGTCCACCGAGCCGGGCATCACCTTGCGGTGCAGACTCAGACACAGGCCGCCGATCTGGACGCCTGCCGTCTGTGCGGCCTGGCGAACGCAGGCTCGTTCGGCGGCTGTCCACGTCAGTCGTGCGGACCTTTCCGGGGTCTCGTCGATCGAGAGGTCGCAGAACGAGAAGCCGGCCTCGCTCACCTGTCCGAAGAACGTGTCCCACCCCAGAGTCGTCTGTAGCGCCTTCTCGTAGATCCCGAGACGTACGCCGCCAGTCATGACCAGACCCGCGCCATCGCGTCGCGGAACGTGATGGCCGCTGCCTTCGGGTCGTCGGCTCCCATGATCGACCTGCCGGCGATGACGACTCCCACCGGGGTCCCGGCGAACACGTCGAGCTCGTCGGCCCTTATCCCCCCGGTGATGGTGACCGTGAAACCCATCCCGGCGAGCTCGTGGATGCGCTCGAGGTCCTGCAGACCCCACGTCAAGGTGCCCGCGGCCTCACGGTCCCGGGACCGCTTGACGATGACGTGGTCCACGCCGAGATCGCGCCACGCACGGGCCCGCTCGGAGTCGTACGTCTCGCCGAGCTCGACCTGTACCTCGCCGCCGAACTCCTTGGCAGCCGCCACGACCTGGCCGATCGTTGTGAGCGACGCCCCTGCCACGCAGGAGACCCAGTCGGCGCCGGCCTCGAAGCACTGCCGCGAGATCAGCGAGCCGGCTTCGGCGATCCGGACGTCCGCGAGGATCGTCTTCTCCGGGTACAGGGCGCGTACCTCCCGTACGGCACGCAGACCCTCGTTGATGATCAGGATGGTGCCGCACTCGATGACGTCGACCTCGGGAGCGCAACGGTGCAGGGCACGGAACGCGGAGACGAGGTCCAGGTTGTCGACGGCGACCTGGAGTCGAGGCAGCATCAGCACTCCTTGCGGAAGGTGAAGAACCGCTGACCGTTGTGGATCAGGAGATCGTCGACGTAGGCGGGATCGAAGCCCTCTGCGATCATGCGGGGGCCGTCGACGGCGGGGTTGAAGTCGACGCCGGTGACCGATCCGTACGCCTTCTGGTACGAGCGCTTACCGGAGTCGGTCCCGAGCAGGAGTCGCTTGCCGTACCCCATGGCGCCGAGCTCGCGCAGCTGCATGATCCGGTTGGCGTCAGGCTGGTACTTGATGCGGTACGTGCCGTCGAGCTCCAGGTAGACACCTGTGTCGAGCACCTGCGACAGGTAGTAGACGTCGGAGTTGCGCTGGATGTGTCCGATCGCGATCTGGTCGGCCGGCACGCCGAGCCCGATCAGGGTCTGGGCCTGCTCCAGTCCGCACGTCCCGTACGTGGTGTGGGTGTTGATGGGGCAGCCGGTCTCGATCGACGCCTTGGCCGCAGCCTCCATGCACTTGTGCTCGAACGCCGTGATCTTGCCGTACGCGGTGGCGACTTTGATGACTCCCGCCTTGTAGGCGGTCCGGTCGACGATCGGGCCGGAGTAGTCGTGGCGGTCGATGCCCTCAGCGATGTCGGCGATGAGCAGATCGGCGATCTGTTCGACTGTGTAGCGGGTGACCCAGTGGGAACGGGTCTCGAGGTACACGTGCTCGCGGTGGAAGCCGGTGGCGATGATGATCTGCAGGCCCGGGACGCGGGCGTTGACCTCAGCGAGCTTGTCGACGTCGCGGCCACAGTTCGCGGGGCACATATCGACGACCGTTCCGCCGTCCGGGCTCCAGTTCTTGGACGCGTCAACGAAGTACGTGGCCTCTTGGACGGCCTTGTCGACGTCGTCGAGGAGGTGGTCGGGCTCGATGTAGACCTCGCCGGCACCGGTGCGGATCAGGTGATCGTGGGCATTGATCACGCCGAGGGTTTCGGGGGCGACGTCCCCCTTGAGTGTGCGGGCGTAGGACACGGTGACTCCTTCGTTGGATATCGGTCGAGGACTGGTCCTCATCTTTCGGTCGCGTGTCGCCGTTGTCCACGTCGAGATGAACGGATGTTTACGAAGGATTCCCCC
>JBBQBP010000096.1:0-5196 GCA_038317635.1 Propionibacteriales bacterium | reverse complement strand
AGCGCGGTCAGCGCCGCGGCCACCGATACGCAGACCCATACTCCGAGTACGACCATCGATCGGCCCGGCATCGTGAAGCTGGTGCTCGCGAGCCCGGCTCGGACGAGCTGCGCCATCGCCTCGATCGGAAGGTACTCGTGCCCGGTCTGCAACCACTCGGGCATCCGGGACGCTGGGTAGCTGACCGGTGAGAACAGCAGGACGACGAAGATGAGCACCTGCGTGAGGAGCTGGGCGAGCATGGGCGGCAGCACGCTTGCGATCGCGTAGCCGACCGAGGCGGAGGTCAGGGAGACGAGCAGCGCCGCCAGGACCACCCACGGCGCGATCGAGAGATGCACATCGAACCGGCCACGATCCCGAGCACCATGCCCGGCAGCGCGATGAGCGTCCACATCAGCAGGTCGCTTGCGAGGAAGGTCCAGCGCGGGACGGGGAGTGTGCGCATCCAGTCGAGGCTGCCCTCAGTCTTGGCCTGGGCGAGCATCTGTGGCGTCATGACCAGGCCGACGGTGATGAGCGTGATCGTGGGCGCGCCGGTCGCGAGGTACAACGCGACGTCGGGCGACGGCCTGCCCACGAGCAGCCCGTAGCCGACGACTGTGGCCACCGCCAGCGCTACCTGTACGACTACTAGGAGCGGGATGTACGGCAACGAGCGGCGCAGCTGCCACTGTAGGAGAAGGAGACCCTGACGCGCGGCGCTCATGCGACGGCCTCGAGTTCGGTCTCGGCCTCGGCGGCGACCGGGGCGTGGTCGGGTCCGACGAGTCGGATGTAGACGTCCTCCAGGGACGCGGCAGCGAGGCCGTACCGCTCGACGGCTCCGATCTGCACCTGCTCCTGCGCCCACCGCACGACCTCGGCGGCCGACTCGGCCGGGACCGTCCCGGTGGCGCGCAGCCCGTCACGGGTCGTCGAAGTCACGGGTTCTGGCCAGCCGATGGCGGTGTCAGGCCCGATCCGGGCGCCGAGGTCGAGCTCGACCGTGCGCGTCCCGCGGGTGGATGCTGCGAGGCCCGCGGGAGTGTCGGCCGCGAGGACCCGCCCACTGTCGAGGATCGCGAGGTGGTCGACGACCCGCTCGGCCTCTCGTACGTTGTGGGTCACGAGCAGCACCCCAGCGCCGTCGTCGGCCAGGTGACGGATGGCGTCCCACAGGAGGCGTCGCCGTACGGGATCGACGTCGTTCGTGGGCTCGTCGAGCACCACCAGGCGTCCGGGGACGACGGCGGTCATGCAGAACGCTGTGAGTCTTGCCATGCCGCCGGAGATCTTCTGTGACGGGGTGTCCGCCCAGTTGGCGATGTCGAGGGCGTCGATGAGCGCTTGCGTCCGGGGGCGACGTCGCGCCGCCGTCCGCCGCGGATACGCCCGACGAGCTGGATCGCGGTGCGCGGGGTCAGGCCTGTGATCGGCACGTTGGCCTGAGCTGATCAATGCCAGCCCAATGACCCGGTCGGGCGCCTGACGTATGACCTCGTGGGCGACGTAGCCGCCCATGCTCAGCCCTACGAGCACGAACCGTTGCGGCGCGTCGTCGAGTAGCCGGGCTGCCATCGCGTGGATGGTGTCGTCACGGCGGGTATCGGCCACCGTCACCGCCCCATGCGCCCAGGCGGAGGGAAAAGGGCGTCGTACAGCCGCGCCGAGCAGAGCAGCCCAGGGATGAAGACGGTGTGCAGTCCACGGGTCGCCATGATCCCCAACGCTAGGGCAGGCCACCGACAGACCCGGGAACACCTCGAGTAGCCACATTCATCGCGGCGACCTCACGTACCGCTGAACGGGTGCTCGGACCCAAGGGCAGTGAGCCCAGCCGCGGGTCGCACGTTTCTGCGGGGAACGTCCTCAATCGCCGCAACCCGCGCGGATGGTTGGGCTCGGCCTTGGTGCCCTGAGAGGGGTTCACCCCAGGCCGAAGTAGCCGGGATCGGCGAGGAATCGGCGGTAGAGCGCGACGGTCTTGAGCTCGTCCCAGTCACGGGGTTCGAATCCGGTCTCGTCGAGTTCGATGATCTGTGCACCGGGGACGGCAGCGAGTACCGGGGAGTGGGTGGCCATCAGCACCTGGACGCCGTCGGCACGCAGCTGTGCCAGCTGATTCGCCAGGCTGATCTGAGATATCAGCGAGAGTCCGGCCTCAGGTTCGTCCAGCACCAGGAAGCCCCCGCGTCCGGCCATGTGCCCCAGCTTCGTCTGGAGCATCTCGCTGAACGCCTGCCCGTGAGAACGCTCGTGGTACGCGATCTCGGGCTGATGCCACGACGGGTTCTCTTCCAGATAGGTGAGGAGCCCGTGCATGGTCTCGGCGCGCAGGAAGTACCCCCACCGTGAACGGGTGATGCCGCGCACCAGCCGGATCCGCTCGTGGAGCGGCGACTCCGACGGTCGGTCGGACCGTCGACTGTTCTTGCTGCCACCCTCTGGGCTGAGCCCGAAGGCCATCGCCACGGCCTCGATGATGGTCGACTTCCCCACACCGTTCTCGCCCACCAGGATCGTCAGCTCCGACAGCTCGAGCCCGTCCCGCAACAGCTGCGCGACGGGTCCCATGTTGAATGGCCATTCACAATCAGCCGTGTCCGGCTCACCGACCACCTCGCGCACGGGTAGCGAGCTGAACGCGGTCATGTGGCCAGCGTAGGGGGAGGCTCTGACCAGAGTTTCAGCTGAATGGCCCCAGGTGGGCGACTCACTCTCATGCCGCTGTCGGCGCTTGTGCCGACGAGGGGCCGCCCTGCAGCTCGATATCTGCGACGTGACTCAGCCACTGGTTGACGCTTCGGCTAGAGCAGAGCCTGGACGACGGGGGTGATGCGCCTCCGGTACTCAACGGAGTCCCTGAGCAGCTCATCAGTCAGCAGGACGTGGTGAGGGTCGAGTTGCCACAGCTCCTTTCCCGCGACGGGGATGACCGTGATCCGTAGCTGGAATGGCTGAGCTCGCCGGCCAAGGTCTCGTTCCAAACCAGCTACCAGCCTCGTCTCAAAGAGGCCTCGACCGCCGCGTCTCCCACGATGAAACGGCCTGGGGTCCGGGGTTCCGATCATCAGCTCGATGTATTCCTGCTTGCGGTCAGTGGCCCATTGTCGCGCGTTGTCGAAATGCCTGGCGACGACCTCCTGCAGCGCGGGGGCGGACTGCAGCGACTCGAAGTCAGGCCCTCTCCACCATATCCCAGCGAGCTGCTCCTGGCTCCGATCCGGTCCGCTCCAGGTGGTGGACAGGGCTTCGTCCCACCACAGATCCCACTGGTGAGCGGCCAATGCGGAACCTTCACCGTCGGCGCGAGCGATCCCCGGCGAGCAGTACGGCAGCCAGCTATGCCTGGTCTTCAGCCCCGCGACATCGCGCACGAACAGCCCGATGACCAGACTCTCAGGCTGGTCCATCCCGATCCGCCAACTCGTTCGACCTTGCTCTCCCACTTCAGCCACCTCATCCCACGAAGCTGCAGTCCCAAGCCCAGTCTGCAGCTCCGCCGGGCGATGGGCGGTCGAGATGCACGCTTCTGCCGCGATGGGTGCGCGCTCGTGCCGATTCGTTGTGTTTCGGATTGCCAAGAAGAGCGAGTCCCGAGGTGACGGGGCGTCGTTGCTATACGCAGGCCCAACAGTTGAGCTGCTGGTCGCGAGCTCGAGCCGGCGGGCAACTCCCCGCAAGGTCCCCCAAAGAGTCCGCAGGCAAGTCAGCGTCTCCCCCTGCACCGGGGGCCGCAACGGAGGACCGAGCACGGTCTCATTCGTCGGGGAGAGCGGCGAAGGCCTCTTTGGTGTCGCGGTACCAATCCATCGACTTCTTGGGGTGGCGCCAGCGGCTCTTCATGGCATCGCGGGCCTCTTGGTGAGTCGCGTCGCCCGCCTTCTCCGCCTCTTTGAGGTGGAGGTCCTGGGCCTTGATCACTTCGTCGGCAGTCTCTCCGTGGTGCTCGAGGTCGCAGGGCCCTCCGAGGGCCTGGCAGGTCATGGTCTTCATGGTCGTCTCCTTCTGATGTGGTCTTCTGATGTGCTGACGATCGAAACAGACAGGGTGTGACCGAGTCAGCCGCGCGGCCGACCGCCGTCGCGGCGCACGACTTGCGAGAGCACCTCGGGCGCGGCGCGGAAGGTGATGGCGCGCACGAGGCCGCCATCGATGGTGAAGTCGAAGACGACCCTGGCCACGCTGAGGTGGAACCATGCGGCACCGGGCCGGTCACCGACGAAGACCGGGAGCGCGGCCTTGGCGCTGCCGTTGAAGAACGTCGCCACCTCGTCGCGGCCCTCGATCTGCCGCGGTGTGCCGACGAGCACCGCGGCGTCGTCAGCGGCCACAGCCGAGTCGGGTGCGAGCAGTCGAAGCAACCTGTCGAAGTCACCGTTCTTGGCTGCGGCCATGAAGGCATCGACCACTTCCCAGTCGTCCAAGCGGTCCTCGAGATGGGGCTGGGTGACCTTGGCCCGTGCTCGCGAGGCCAGCTTGCGCGCGGCCGCCGGCGTGGTGTCGAGGACGGCCGCGATCGTCGGGAACTCGAAGCCGAAGCTGTCGTGGAGCACGAAGGCGACCCGCTCGCGTGGGGAGAGCCGGTCGAGGACCACATGCAGGGCGAGGCCGACGGTCTCCGCGAGGGCGACGTCGTCGGCCGGATCGTTGACTGTCGGTGTGAGCTCGACGTCGCCTACGGGTACAGGGGTCCGTGATCGCAGCCGGTCGAGGCACAGTCGGGTGGTCACGGTCGTCAACCAGGCCGGCAGGCTGTCGATGTCGGCGTCCGTCGCGTTCAGTCGCAGCCATGCCTGCTGCACGATGTCTTGGGCCTCGGCGTGGTCACTGAGCACGCGGCTGGCGATCCCGACCAGGCGCGGCCGCTCGGCCTCGAACATGTCAGTCTGGTCCATGGCCTCCACCCTTCCACTTGTGCTGTACACACCACTGACGCGCGGGCCGGGCCGAGTGTGACCACGCCCGGCGAACACGCCGCGGGCTCATAGCCGCGCACTCCACACGTCCCACTCAGGCCGCCACTCCCGCTGTCGTCACTGCCGGCCACGTTGCGGCTTACCGTTGCGCGCTTCTGAGTTCCTAAGAAATTTCAAGCTGCTCGGGGCGGCTTAGGCTGGTGTTCGGCAGGCCGGGATGTTGGAGCGCCTGGCGACTTCTGAAGCTCCCGGTCTGCCGCCTTGTGGTTGGTGGCGCGGTAGTAGTTGGCCTTGG
>JBBQBP010000095.1:0-5214 GCA_038317635.1 Propionibacteriales bacterium | reverse complement strand
GGCATCCCATCGAACTCCGCCTGCCGCGCCATCCCCCAAGGTTACCTGCTCAATGGGCAATCTCAACGGATTACAGGCGGCGTGTCGGATCCGAAAAGCCCACGTCAACGCGGTTTCCCAGCCCTACTTCCGGAGGTCTGATACTGAGCAGGGGTGTGCCGATGGTCCAGAGGACCGCCTCCCGGAGATGGTCGTGCGCGATCCGCGTGCGGTACAGGATCACGAGGCACGCCAGGGCGACGACGAACACGATGAACATCTCGTAGATCAAGAAGCCCACGACACCGAGAGCCGCCGCGGTGAGAGTCGAGCGTCGCGAGCGCTCGGTCATCACTGCACCGAGCCCGACGGAGAGATAGGCGAAGCCGACGAGCGTCGTGAGCGACGCGTAGATCGGGTGGGAGACCAGCGGGTCGTAGTTGGCCCACGGGGCCGTCAGCTGGGTGGACGCCAGGAAGCCGAGCGCGACCGGCACCGACAACGTCGCGGTGGCGACGGCGACGTTCGAGGCGATCACGAGCAGGCGGCGCAGCAGGCTTGACGCTGCGACGACCGTCAGGAGGGCGCAGAGCGCGATCGTGCCGTGATGCATGACCGACGGCGACAGCAGCGGGTCCTCGCTCGCGAGCATCCCACCCTTCAGGAGGGCGTCCAGAAGGTAGCCGATGGGGTTGAAGTGCGTGCCGTTCGCGATCCAGCGGGAGACGAAGTTGATCGAGTTCGCCCACACACCGCCGTCGTCCGCGTGGATCGAGACGATCAGCCAGAAGTCGTCGCCCTGCAGCGGGACGCCCCAGGTCGCGCGGAGCGCGGTCAGCACGAGGAGCCCGCTGGCGAGCCAGGGCAGGCGCGGCAGGAGAGTGCGGACCGTCCGGTCGACCCCCCAGGAGGTGGCGATCCGGTCCCTGGCGAGGGGAGCCTGCTGCCGGGTGCGGGTCGTGGCTCGATTCGGTCTTCATGACGGCGGGTGTCACCACGGAGTCGGGCCTCTCGGGGATCGTCAGACCGACCTCCCGCAGGCGGCGGGCGGTCGGGCGGGTCTTCACAGGCAGCTCATGATCGCTCATCTGCTCAGGTCGTTCGGCCAGGACCGGCCTCGAGCCTAGCGACGTCGGAGGTGCCCATGGGCGCGCCGTCATCCCCTCGCGTCACCACGTCGCGGCCCGGAGCCGGCTGCGTTCGGCTCGTCACCGGCCCAGTAGGGTTGCCTCGGTACCGGGGAGGAAGACCCAGTGCACTCCCGTACTCAGGCGCGAGGCGGAGGGGCGGGACGGTGGGGCTGAACACGGAACTGACCGGGTCGCAGGTGGTCCCGTCGGCACCTCGCCGAAGGCTTGCGCTGCTGTGGGGACCTGTCGGCGACCGGTTGGTGGGATGGCAGCGCGCGGCCTTCCTGGCTGCTTTCGGCGTCGTCCTGGTCTCCGTGCTCTTCCTCCACGGGTTCTTGCCCGGGATGAGTCAGACGCCCCTGACCGCGCTCTTCGCGACGGGCCAGATCCAGTGCCTGCACGACCAGGGGATCTCGAGCCTCTGGACCTGGTGCATGTCGATCGGGCTGCCGATCGGAGCCCCGAAGCTGACCGGCATGCCGTGGGTCTACCTGGGCTGGTTGGTCTCGTACGTCCCCGGCGTCGATGCCTGGGCCGCACACCAGATCACCATGGCCGCGCTCGACTCCGTGGCGTTCGTCGGCGCCTTCCTCCTGATGCGGCGCTGGGGTTCTCCGCGCTGGATCGCGCTCCTTGCGACGGCGAGCTATCTCACGGCCGCTAACGTGCTGATCCTCAACGGGTTCGGGTACACGTTCATCGGCTACCTGCTCGTGCCCGCGTTCGTCTACGCGTGTCTGAGGCTGCTCGATGCCCTGGACGACGGCCGATGGGTCCTGGGCTCTGCCGGCGCCGTCGCCCTGTCCCTCGTGATGGTCTTCACCGACGGCTACGTGTTCTTCAGCGCCGCACTCATCATCGGCTTCCTTGTTCTGGCCTGGGTCCTTCGTGGCCGGGCCGACCGCGGCTGGGCTCGATCGCTCGGGGGCGGGGCGCTGTGGCTCGGGAGCCTCGCGGTGTCCGCGCTGACGTACGCCGCATGGGCACCTCAAGGTTCGTACGAGACCAATGTCGACTTCGAGGTCTTCGGCCTGCTCGCCGTGGACGTCGTGACACTGTTCGTGCCGTCCTCGAAATTCCTGTATCCGGACCTGCTCGGCATCGATCCGCCCGTGCTCAACACCTGGGGGATCAACGACACCCCACCCACGCACTACCTCGGGTACCTCACCCTCGCGGCCCTGATCTTCTATCTTGTGGCGGGCCGCGAGAAGCTGCCGCGGACCGGGCGCCGTGAGCTGGTCGTCGTCGCCCTCGCGGGCGCCGCTGCGCTCCTGTTGTCGTTCGGGCCGACGCTGAAGGTCTTCCAGGTGGAGCCGGGCCTTGACGCCTCGCTCCTGACGCTGCCAACGGCGTGGATCCATGAGCACGTGCCGGGGATCTCCGCGATGAGGGCGACCAACCGGTGGCTCATCGTAACGCGCTTCGCGTTCATCGCAGTCGCGGCTGCCGGCTTCAGCCTCCTGTGGCACGGGTGGCGCGGAACCAGCAGATGGCGAGCCGTCGCGATCATCGTGCTGGCGTGCCTCGCCGCGGTCGAGACGGTGCCCAACCTGCCGGGCACGGTGCGCCAGCGCCAGCAGTCGATCGACCGGGTGCATCTCGTCCGAGACGGGATCGTGGCGGAGGCTGACGAGATGCTCGTCGAGGGAGAGACCGTCCTCGTCCTGCCCTCGGTCAACGACTTCCTGGCGAACTACCTCGTCCCGATGACCGGGACCGAGTCCTACAACGTCGGGGGCGACAAGAACTACTACCTCTCGCTGGCGTTGTGGCCGGAGTCGGTACGGGCCGCACGCGACGAGTACGGACCGGAGTCGGCCGAGATCTTGTGCACCGCGCTCGAGCACGACGTGGATGCGATCGTGCTGCCCTACATGAGCCCGTACGAAGCGCCTCTGCTACGGCCCCGCGACGAGGCAGCGGAGGCAGAGCGGCGGGCCTTGGCCGTCACCTTCACCGAGGACCCCCGCTTCCAGGGAGAGGTCGGTGAATGGCTCACAGTGCTCCGAGGCTCCGGCGTCGCGTGCGGGAGCTGATTGGCGACGTCGTCCGGGTCGTCGCGCGCCGGCGGGGCGTCGACCGGCGCCGGGCCCTGTTCGGTGCGTCGTCTGTCCTCACGGCGCTCGGAGTCCTCTACGTCCACGGGTTCCTGCCCGGCATGAGCCAGTCTGCGCTCACGTCGACCATGTCGACGGGCGCGATCCAGTGCCTGCGCGACCAAGGCGTTGCGAGCCTCTGGACATGGTGCATGTCGGTCGGGATCCCGATCGGAACGCCGAAGCTCACTGGCCTGCCGCAGACGTACGCGGGGTGGCTGCTGACGTATCTCCCCGGCGTCGATGCCTGGGATGGCCACCAGATCAGCAGTGGAGCATGTGTAGTCGCTGGTCTCGTCGCCGGATTCCTGCTCCTGCGGCGCTGGGGTGCGCCGCGGTGGATAGCGCTGCTGTTCGCCGCGGCCTATCTGACATCCCTGAACATCGTCATCCTCAATGGCTTCGGCTTCACGTTCGTCGGCTACATGCTCGTGCCGGTCTATGTCCTGGTTGCGCTCACGTCGCTCGACTGGTGGGCGGCCGGCCACGGGTTTCGGGCCGCCGTCGTGACCGTCGGCGTCTGCCTCATGATGGTGTTCACCGACGGCTACTCGTTCTTCGGCGCGGGAATCGTGATCGGCTGCCTCGTCGCGGCGTGGGCAGTGCGGCGATGGCGTGGTGGGTCGCGGCGCGAGGCGGGGCTCGGCGTCGCGACCTGGGCCCTGGCGGCCGGTGGATCGGCGTTCCTGTACTCGCTGTGGGTGCCGGGTGATGCCTTCGGGACCTCGTCGGACCTCGAGGTCTTCGGACTCTTCGGTGTCGACCTGGTCACCTTGTTCGTCCCGCGCCCCACGATGCTCGTCCCGGCACTGTTCGGGATCTCCACGCCCACCTTGTCGCTCTGGGGTGGTGCCGCCTCGATCCAGTACAACTACCTGGGATACCTCTGCCTCGGCCTTGCGGCTGGGCTCCTCGTGGCCATGGCCAGGGCTTCACGGCGGCGGCACGCGCTGGATCGGAAGGACCTGACCGACGTGCGGGCGGCTGATGCGGCGACCGAGTCGCCGATGGGTGGTGTGGGTGTCGCGCGCGGTCAGATCACCGCCGAGATGCTGGCACTCGCGCTCGCCGGTGTCATCGCCCTCGTCCTCTCGCTCGGGCCGGTGCTCAAGGTCGGACAGACAGTGCCCGGGCTCGATGCGGCGGTCATGGAGCTGCCGACGGCATGGTTGTACGAGAACGTCCCGGGACTCTCCGCGATGCGGGCGGTCTATCGATGGCACGTGGTGACGCGATGGTGCCTGCTCCTGCTGGCAGCCGGCGGGTTGACGGCCCTGTGGCGCGGGTGGCGAGGGGCGAGCAGGGCACGCGCCGTCGTGGTCGTGCTGATCGCCGTCCTGGCCGTTACGGAGGTCGCACCGGATCTCATGCATCAGCGGACGTTGCGCGCGAACGCCGTCGAGCGTGTGGCCTTCCTGCGAGACGGGATCGTGGCCGAGGCTGACGAGATGCTCGTGGACGGTGAGACGATCCTCCTGCTCCCTGCCGGCAACGACTTCCTGGCGAACTACCTGGTGCCCGTGGTCGGCGTCATCTCCTACAACGCCGGAATCGACAAGAACTACTCACTGGCGCTCGCGAACTGGCCGAAGACCGTCCAAGCGACGGTGGCGACCTATCCCGGTCCGGACACCGCACGGCACATCTGCGCAGTGCTCGCCCACCAAGCGGACGCGGTCGTTCTCGCATACCCGAACCTGCGCTCAGGGGCGATGCCGGGTGTGACGGACGCCGAGGGGGAGGCGGAGCGGAGGGCCGTCGCCGACGAACTCGCACTGGATCCCCGCTTCGACGTCGACCGTGGCGAGTGGATGACGGTGCTGCGCGCCGCGGACGGCAGCTGCGTGCCCTAGCCCCGCGTCTCTTCCTAGACGGTATGGAGTGCCCGGTCGCTGACCGGTTGCGGGCCGGGGCCTCACTCACACAGTCTCGTGGGTTACCGAGCGAAGTCCCTCGCTCGGTCTATCCGACATGTGTGGGAGGCCCCGGTGTTTGTCGAGCGTACG
>JBBQBP010000094.1:0-5291 GCA_038317635.1 Propionibacteriales bacterium | reverse complement strand
GACCGTCTCCTCGGTGGGCACGACGGCCTCGAAGATGAAGTCCTCCATGTTGAGCGCCTTGACCCGGTTCTCCAGGTTCTGCTTCACACGGTTCTCCATGCCGGAGTAGGTGTGCAGCACGTACCAGTCACCGAACTTGCTCGTCAGCTCGGAGCGCAGTTCTGCGACCGCGGCGTCGGCGACGTCGTCTGACTCGTCCTCGTCGTCGGGCTCGGCTTCGTCCGGAGCCTCTTCACCGAAGTTGAGGTCGATGCCGTCGTCCTCGGACAGCTCCTCGCCGTCGTCTGACAGGTCGAGGTTGATCTCGACGTCGTCGCTTGCCTCCTCGGTCACGTCGTCATCGCCGAAGGACAGGGTGATGTCCTTGAACTCGTCGTCCAAAGGTTGGTCAGTCACGGTCTTTCCTCTCTCAGCCCAGCGCCTTGAGCAGCAACCAGCCGAACACGAAGTCCAGCACGCTCACGAGGGCAATCATGAACATCACGAAGATCAGAACGACCACGAAGTACTGGGTGAGCTGCGAGCCCGTGGGCCACACAACCTTGCGGAGCTCGGAGATCGCCTGCCTGACGAAGGTGACCGGTCCCGTGCGCTGCTCGGTCACCGTGGGGGTGGCGTCCTTGCGCGTACGTGTCGGCGCGTCCTTCTTCTTGACGGGCGCCTTCGAGGAGCGCGGCCTGCGTACCGGCCTGGTGGACTCCGCGGCGAGAGCGACTTCTTCCGCCTCGACCAGCTCTTCGGGGTCTTCTTCTTCGGACTCGGGGTCGAGCTCCTCCGCCTCGTCCTCGTCGGCCGCGATCTCGTACGGACCGGGATCGGGCAGGTCGCTGGCGAGGTCCTCCCCGGGAAGGTCCTCCTCCAGCGACGTCTCGTCGTTGTCGGTCAGATCGTCGGCGATCCCTGCGGTCTCGACGTCCGCTTCCTGCGTGGTGCTTTCGGGAGTGGTGTCGGAGCCGACGATGGGGGCATCCTCGGCTGTGGCGTCAGCAACGACCTCGTCGGCACCCTCACCGGGGGCAGCGGACTCGTTCGGGTCGCGTCCCGAAGCGGTCGACTTTCTCTTGGCCACGCACTTTCCTTCACTTGACGCCGCACCGGCCGGGGCGCCGGGCTGACTGACGGCGCCGCACGGCGCCTGAGTTCGTCCTGCTTCGCAGGGCAAGAGGGACTTGAACCCCCAACCTGCGGTTTTGGAGACCGCTGCTCTGCCAATTGAGCTATTGCCCTTCGATGGCCTCGTCCGACGGAGGGCGTGCGCCAACCGTGGAGTTGTCCACCAAGAGTGTGAGTGTACGGGGTTTGGCGCGTCGCGTCGAACCCGGCTAGAGCTCGCAGCCCACCAGCACGGGCTCCGGCTCAAGCGTCACACCGAACTGTTCACGTACACCTTTTCTGATGTCACGGGCCAGCTGCAGGACGTCCCTCGCGGTCGCGCCGCCACGGTTCGTGAGGGCCAGCGTGTGCTTACCGGACAGCGCCGCAGGGCCCGATCCGTACCCCTTGGGGAAGCCTCCGTGGTCGATGAGCCACGCCGCCGACGTCTTCACCGCGCCGTCTGGCTGGGGGTAGCGCGGTGCCCCCTCGGGCAGCGCGGCGGCAGCCTCTGCCGAGAGCAGCGGGTTGGTGAAGAAGGACCCGGCCGACCAGGTGTCGTGGTCTTCCACGTCGAGCACCATGCCTTTCGACCGGCGCAACGCGAGAACCGCGTCGCGCACATCCGCCAGGGGTGCTCGCTGCCCCACCTCGACACCGACCGCTGCCGCCAGCTCGGCATAGCGGATCGGCGCCGACAGCGGGCCCAGCTCGAACTGGAAGCTCACGTCGATGACGACGTACCGGCCCGGCTCCTCCTTGAACCTGCTCGACCGGTAGCCGAAGCCGCAGTCCGACGCGGCGAATGTCACATGCCTGCCCGAGAGACGGTCCCAGGTGCGTACGCGGGCGATCGTCTGGGCGACGTCGGCTCCGTAGGCGCCGACGTTCTGGATGGGCGTCGCTCCCGTCGCCCCCGGGATGCCGGACAGGGTCTCGAGCCCGATCCACTCCTGGGCCAGCGTGTGGACCACGACGCTGTCCCAGGGTTCGCCCGCGGCGACCTTGACGAAGGCCCCACCGCAGTCGGACACCTCAGCGTTCAGGCCCCGTGTGGCTACCACCACCACCAGGCCGTCGAAGCCCGCGTCCGAGACGACCACGTTGGACCCCGCGCCCAGCAGGAGGACGGGCTCGCCCCGCGAGTCGGCGTCACGAACTCCGGAGACCAGCTCCTCTTCCGTACGCGCCATCACCACTCGGCGAGCCGGACCCCCGACGCGCAACGTCGTCAGGTCCGCGAGGCGCGTCGACGCGGGCTCAGTGGCCGGCGCCGACTCGTACACGGAGCTCACCACCTCGCACACCTCACCGCCGGAGGGTCCTTGGATGAGGTTCGGCCCGTTCACACCAGGCCCACCTTCGACACCTCGGCCGTCACCGCGCCGAGAACCTTCTCGCCGCCGCACAGGACCTCGATCGTGACGGTCACGGAGTCCTCGCCAACGGCACTCACAGTGCCGACGCAGCGCACCTCGATGCCTTCGTCGTCGTCGGGGACCACGACGGGACGGGTGAACCTCGCCGAGTAGCGGCGGACGGCCGCCGGGTCGCCCACCCAGTCGGTGACGACCCGCAGGGCCGTCCCCATGGTGAGCATGCCGTGGGCGATGACGCCCTCCAGCCCGAGCGCAGTCGCCGCCCGGTCGCTCCAGTGGATCGGGTTGAAGTCCGTCGACGCGCCGGCGTAGCGCACGAGCCGCGCCCGTGTCAGCGAGACGGTCAGCTCGCCGATCCTCGTCCCCACCTCGACGCTCATGACGCCGCCCTGGTGTGGATGAAGGTGGACGAGGAGTCGACGACCGGCTCGCCGTCGAGAGTCGCGAGCCGTACGGTCACGCCGACGATCTCCATCGCCCCACGGCACCGCACCTTGTCGATGCTGAGCACGCCGGTGACCGTGTCACCGGTACGAAGCGGGCGGTGCCACACGAAGGTCTGGTCCGCGTGGACGACGCGCTGGAGCGCGAGGTCGAGCTCCACGTCCGCGAACAGCCCATCCCAGGCGGCGGCGCCGAGGACTGCAGCGAACGTGGGCGGCGCGTCGGGGGTCTCACCTGCGTAGGCAGGGTTCTCATCGCCCAAAGCGGCCGCGAACTCGGCGACCTTCGCGGCGCTCACCTGATAGGGCTTGGTCGGCGGGTAGGTCCGACCCACATGATCCTCGGTGATGGGCACGAGCCCATTCAACGGGGGCGAGCCAAGCCAGCACAAGCCCACGACCCGTGCGACCCGCGATGACACCCGCGCGGGCCCAGCCTGGCCTGCCTGACACGCTCCCGACGGTACCCTCGTGGTATGTCGATCGAGGACCCCGGCGAGCCCGGGATGCGTCCCGCGACGCCTGTGTGGCCACTCTCCGGCGCTGCCGCCGGGAACGAGGCCGCCTCGATCCTCACGCCGGTTCGTCTCGACAGCTCTGAGGCGTACGAGGAGGTCGAGCAGTTCGACTGGGACTCGTGGCAGCCAGGTGAGATCAGCGACGACGGGCCCGTGGTCGACGAGGTCGACTGGGATGCCATCGCTACGCCTGAGGAAACGCCCGCGTCCTGGCGCGAGAAGGTCATCGGCGAGAGCGAGTGGCCCCGGGGGGTCACCATCGTCGAACGAGAGCCGTGGGGCGAGGCCGGCGCCGCCCCACGTCCCGACGGAGGCTCCGAGCCCTTCATCGACGAGGAGGAGCCCGACTCGGTGCCGACGTCCCTCGCCGAGCCACTCCTCGCGAGCGCCGGGCCATGGCCACCGGCAAGCTCGGTCAGCCACGACATCGTCCACGTCCGTGTGGCTCCCTGGGCCCCGTTCACCACGGGACTGGCGCTGGCGCTCGCCATGGTCCTGGTCTCCGCAGCAATCCTCAGCCAGGCGGGCCGACTCGGCCTGACCCTCGCCGTGCTCACCGGCCAGGTGCCGACGTCAGCGGACGCAGTCGTCGACGCCTACCTGACGGCGATCTCGCGCAGTGATGCGAAGAAGGCCATGTCGTACCTCGCGGCGGCCCCAGCCAACCCTCTCCTGCTGACCGACGCGGTGCTGAGACGGAGCAACGACCAGAGCCCTCTCACGATCGTCAGCGTGAAGGTCGGTCCGAGCGACATCAACGGTACGCAGCGCGTCACGGCCACGTACACGATCGGTGTTGTCGAGGTCTCCACCGCCTTCACAACCGCCTTCGCCGAGGGGCAATGGGTGATCCGCGACGACCCGGGACGAATCGGGGTGGGTTCGCTGCGCGCATCCGGCATCCCGCTGTTCATCAACGGTCAGGAAGTGCCCGACACCATCGACAGCCTCCCGGCCTTCCCGGGGACGTACGACCTGTCGACCGGGAGCCCTTACATCGACTACGCATCGCCCAGCACGCTCGTCGTGAGAAGCTCGGACGAGGCCCCGATCATCGGTGCGGTGAGACTGGAGCTGACTGCTGCCGGTCGTGAGGCGTCCCTGGCCGGGGTCAAGACCGCGGTCGCTGCGTGCCTGACGAAGAAGGAGCTGAAGCCGGCCGGCTGCCCCCAGAACATCGTGCCGGACCCCAGCGAGCCCGTCCTGACCGACTCGATCGTCTACTCGGCCACGAGCGAGTCGTCGTCGATCACCGAGCAGGATCTGCGGCTCTCGACGGTGACCGTGACGTACGTCGCCAAGTGGCGTCTGGACGTCAAGGTCGATGTCAACGGCACGCCCCGAGAGAACCCCTTCCGGTTCGACGTCATCGCTCTGTGGCAGGTGACGTTGAGTGGCAGCCAGCCGACCGTCGTTCTGGACTCGTAGCGCCGAGGACACAGCACAACGGCCGGACCCCACAGGGATCCGGCCGTTCGTGAACCTGGTAGCTCAGCGGGTCTCGCGGTGAGCCTGGTGCGAGCCGCAGCGCGGGCAGAACTTCTTGATCTCCAGACGATCCGGGTCGTTGCGCCGGTTCTTCTTGGTGATGTAGTTCCGCTCCTTGCAGACCGCGCACGCGAGCGTGATCTTGGGCCGAATCTCGGAGCCCTTCTTGGCCATGTTCATCCCTCGGTGTCTGTGCCGTACCAAATGTGTAGCGGGAACGGGACTTGAACCCGTGACCTAACGATTATGAGCCGTTTGCTCTACCGTCTGAGCTATCCCGCCGTGGAGCCCCCATGCGGAATCGAACCGCAGACCTTCTCCTTACCATGGAGACGCTCTGCCGACTGAGCTATAGGGGCCAGCCGCCGGAC
>JBBQBP010000093.1:0-5448 GCA_038317635.1 Propionibacteriales bacterium | reverse complement strand
CCGTGGATGTCTACGTGCCCGGCTGCCCACCCCGGCCGGAGGGCCTCATCTACGGCATGCTCAAGCTGCAGCAAGCCATCCTTGAGCGTCGCGGCCAGTGGAACGACCGCAGGGTCGGCCCCGCCGTACCTGACGGCGTCTGATGATCCCTACCACGGGCGGCTGCGAACCCACTCCGCGAAGGACGGCAGCAACACCGCCGTGGCTCAGTGTCCGTGCCCGACCTGGACGGACCCGAGCTTGGGGGATAGAGTCGCACTGATGGAGTCGATCGCCGTCGTCGGGGTGCTCGTGGTCGGGGTGATCGCCGCTCTCGGATCCGTCGTGATGTACAACGGACTCGTCCGGCGCAAGCTCAGGACGGACGAAGCTTGGGCCCAGGTCGCCGTGGCCCTCGAGCGCCGGCACGATCTCGTCCCCAACCTCGTGCACGCCGTCGGGGGTTACATGGGATTCGAGCGAGCCGTGCTGACCGAAGTGACCGAAGCGCGCGCGGCCGCCGTCACCGCCGGCGCTCGAGGGCCGGCGGTCGGCGAGGCCGAGGGCCTGCTGACCGGTGCCCTTCGGTCCTTGTTCATGGTCGTGGAGGCCTACCCCGAACTCAGGGCCAACGAGAACGTGCGATCACTCCAGGAGCGACTGGCGACGACCGAAGACATGATCGCCTCGGCCCGTGACGTGTACAACGCCGCCGTGCGCGACTACGACACCGCCATCGCGAGATTCCCCGCGTCGCTCATGGCCGGGTCCATGGGCTTCCGGGCGCGGGCCTTCTTCGATGCGGAGCCCGCCGCTGCCCAGACGCCCACTGTCGACCTGCGATGATCCCGGAACGGGATCTCCACGCGGATACACGGCGGGTCGCGGCGTTCGCGTGCCACCGTCTGTGGACCACAGAACCGTGCGTGCCAAGGCGGATACACACGGCGGTCTTCTCAGCGCTCTCTCAGGAGGCCCTCAGGTCCCCCTGAGACGATCATGTCCGGCACCGGACGAGACCGTCGACCTTGAGGCGTTCAAGCTGCCTGGTCCGGTGCCTCCATCCACGAGACGGTGGTAGTGTGGTCCCCGCGCACGGCGGCAATAGGCGGGCGTCATACGTCCGGCGGCCTGGCCGCCACAGCAGTGAGGAGTCGAACGATGGACAGCGATAACGCCCCCCAGTCCCCCCAACCTGCATCGTGGTCGTGGCGCCGGCCCGCGGGGATCTCCTGGGTCCGCTGGGCCGAGCTGGCACTCGTGGTCGTGGTCGGCGTCGGGGTGGTGCTGCTCCTGCCCGCGCTGGGTCGCCAAGAGCCCATGTTCGCGGCCAACGTACGAGACATCCTTGCGCAGCCGGGGGCGTACCGCGACAAGCAGGTCGTCGTCAGCGGCCGGATCGACGAGGTGCTCACCCACCGCGCCGTCACGCTCCGGAACGACCTGTCCGCAGGTTCGCTGCTTGCGCTCGTAGAAGAGACAGCCCTCGTGAACGGGTACGGGGACCTGTCGGGGCCGCTGCCACAGGAGCAGGGCCCGCTCTATCAGGCCGGGGACTTCGTCCAGTTCCTCGGCACCGTCGAGCGGTTCCACCGCGCGGCACTCGCAGAGGAGTTCAATCTCGTCCTCAACGAGGAGTTGTTCGGGGCCATGGAGAGCGAGCCGGTGCTCCTGGTCGAGCGACTCGACGTCGCGGCTCTTGCTCCTGACATGGCCATGCCGACCGTCGCGCCCCTCGACGGCGGCTCGGCCGGCGCCCAAGCGACGCCCGCGCCTGAGTCGAGCGACTGACCGCAACGTCCCATGTCCGCCGCGGACATGCTGAGCCCACTCACGCTGCGACCGTCTGTCGCTCAGGAAGCCGGACAATCAAAGGTCCCCAGACGAGTCCCGCGTGGCTGTGCCTGTGCCGTCGCCTCCCGGGCGCTGATCAGCATCAGCGACGACGGTGCCCCAGGGCATTGTCGGTCAGGCTGACGCGAGACACGACGTCCCGGTTCGTCAAACCCTGTGGATGCCGTTCACCACCCCGAACGAGCATGCGCTCAGCCTCGGTCCACTCAGCCTGTGGCTCTCAGCATCTACAGCGAACCTCGCGGGATCAGCTTGAGGGGGGAGGGGGGACCCACGATCGCGACTCGATGAGCCCGGTCTTGTCAGCCGGGAACTGTTCGATCTGGTTCTTCGAGGCCGACGACCGCGCCTCAGCTTGGTGGCGTCCTGTGCTTGACCCGTCATCGGCGCTGTCGTATCCGCCTCCGCCGAACCCGGCATAGCATCGGGATCAGACGTCGCAGGGGGTCGATGGCATGCTCGACTTCACAGTTGCGCTTCGAGCGATCGTGGTGACCATCCTCGGATGTGTGAGCGTAGTCACCTCGGGAGGTGTCGCCTTGAGGTGGGTTTATGGCGTCGCGTTGCCGCCGACGCCACTCCGCGTAGGTGCGACGGTACCGGGCAACCGACTTGACCAGACGCCTCTCGGAACGCCCAGACCGCCTCGTAGATCGAGGCCTTGCCGTGGTCGTCGAGGCTCCGTTGGGCGGCCACGGCTGGCCGTCGCTGGTGAGCAGATGGCGTCGGATGATCTCGGCGTAGCGGTCCTGGACGACGCCTGCATAAGCCCACCTCAAAGCGACACCCCCTCACCTCAGTCGGAGCTACCGACGAGCCGGCATCTGACACTGGGGTTCTGCCGATGGTCTCGATCACGACCACGCAGTGGGACCAGCCGAATCTCAAGGGCTGGCGTGGCAGCTGGCAGCGCCTGCCGGAGGCGCCGATCGAGGCCCGCTCCGACGCTGCGACCGGTTCGGCCATCGACCTCGCGGACCGGAGCTGGTTCATCGTCTGGGGCGGCTACGACGCGGATGGGCAGTGGCTCAACGACGGCACCGGCTACGAGTTCAAGCATCGCCGCTGGACGATGCTGCCGCCGAGCCCACTGCCCGCGACAGCAGGGGATTTCGACGGCACCCTCAACGGCTACGTGGCGATCGCGGCCGACCCCGCCGACGGCTCGCCACTGACCGCGTGGCTCACCATGGAGGAAGCGGACTCGCGAGAGGAGGCCAACGACTTCGGGACGCGCCTCGGGTTGACATGGTCCTGGTCGCTGGTCTTCGGACCGTCACTGCCCACCGGCGAGCGCTACGAGGTCGTCAACGAGTTCGGCTACGTCGCCACGCTCATCAGCTACCCCGCCCAGGGATACGCGAGCTCGGTGGAGCAGGAGTTCGGCACCTCCGATACCGGCTATCGCGACGAGGTGACGTTGTCCATCACGCGCGACGGAGCCAGCGGCCACCGCATCGAGCGCTTCGCCTGGATCGGCAACGGGACCCCGCCCGAGGCCGACGAGCCCGTCACCTACGGTGCCCTCTCACCACTGACGCGCATGGGCACCGAGTGGCGGACGACGTCGCCTTCGCCGGTCACCTTCGACGCTGCCTCTCCGCTCATCGTGTCACCCCGCCACTTCATCGAGCCCGAGCAGCTCGTCGCCTGGGACCCGACGATGGCACGCTGGCTTCGCATCCGCCCGCCCGACGGTGGTCGCCGCACCGGCACGAGCGCCGGATGGCTCCAGGGCCACCTGCTGCTCTGGGGCGGGACGACCCCCGACCGGGTTCGTCCAGGGCGACGGCTGGGCCTTCACACCGTGGCTCGGCCGACGGACGGTGGCGCTGCCCGAGCAGGGCATCGGGCTCGAGGACGGCTGCAGCGAGTCCGTGTTCACCCCGCGCGGCGAACGGTTGACCGGGGCGATCGACGACCCGCGGGTGACCTGGTTCGCCGGGACCCGCGACCGCGGGGCACGCATCAAGTGGCTCCCTGGTTACGTCGCGCGCTTCCGCCCGCGGCTCGAGGTCGTGGATCCGAGCGGCAAGGTCGTGGCGCGGGAGGGCGATCGTCTCCGTACGACGCACTATCACGTCTGGCTGAATGACCTGCACGTCTGCCCCGCTCGCTATTTCGACGTTCGCGGGTCCTCGCGCATGCTCCGCTGGACCGGGAACGACGGCATCGATCGGGTCGACATGGCTGGTTCAGGAGGCTGACGATGCAGTCTGATCATCTCGGACTTGGAGGGGCTGCGACGACCATGCCTCGCGTGGCGGCCGCCCTCATCGCGACGGTCCTGCTCTTCGTGTCTCCGCACGCCGTCGATCGAAGGCTCACGGTCCGCTCGACTGGCGTTCGGGCCAGCGGGCCCGTATGATGGCATTGGGCGCACACGCTCCTGAACAGGTGGTCGACGTTGTCGCCCGCCTCGGAGGCAGACCATGGTGAATAACGGATGGGACATGGGTTCGAGCGGCGGCTTCTGGATGATCGGCGGCCTGCTCCTGATCGTGGGGCTCGCGATCCTCGTGGTCTGGGTGGTCAACAGGTCGTCGAATCCCGGCCGATCGTCGGCGCCACCAACGGAACGCTCGGACGCGCTTGACATCCTGCGCGAGCGGTTCGCGCGCGGCGAGATCACCGAGCAGGAGTTCGAGCAGGCCAAGAGGACCCTGGGGCACTGACGATGCGACGGCTGTCGCTCGGATGGGTCGGTCTCGGTTTCGTCTTCGCTGCTGTCGCGTTCCTGGTCCTCGGCGCTGCGGTGGGGCCGAACACGCCGTGGGCCCGGCCCGCCGGTCCCGGAATGATGGGTGGCGGGGGCGGGACGATCGACCCCGGACCTGGTGCGGCCAACGGCCCGCAGCCGAGCGAGACCGGGTTCGTCGCCGGGACCGTCGCCTCACCTCGCGTGATCCACGTCATCGCCGGTCCCGGCTACACGTTCAGTCCGACTTCGATCGCCGTCGCTCGGGGTGAGACCATCACGTTCGAGGTCACGACGATAGGCCCGCTCGTCCATGAGTTCATGGTCGGTCCGGCGGATGCCGTGGCAGCTGATCAGGAGGGGACGCCCGAGATCGCTGACCTCGGGATGATGCAGACGGAGTCGCTCACCTACACCTTCGACGGCTCGGGGCCGTACGCCTACGCGTGCCATGTGACGGGCCACTACGAGGCCGGGATGCGAGGGACCATCAACGTCGTCGGGTGAGCCGGCCGGGTCCGTCGTGCTCCGAAGCCGATGGGTACAAGGGACGAGCCTTGTCAATGACTCACGCGCCGGCGTGCATAGACAGGTCGGCAACCGTCGCCGCGAGCCCGACGCCGATCACAAGCATCGCGACGGTGGCCACCGCGACCGCTGCCTTCGCGCGAGCTGGCGGCCTCGCCTGGGCCGGCTCTGGGGCGGGCTCTGGGGAGGGCTCGTGTCCGCCCTTACCGAGAGCGCGCGGCGAACCCATCCCGTGTTTCAAGCCGCTCGCGACGAGCCACCAGTTCACCGGATAGGCGAGCAGCCCGCCGACGATCGTGGCGATGGCCATGACGCCCCAGAACCGCCCACTCGTCGGCTCCATCGCCGAGGGATCCTGGGTCGTGAGCACGACCATGACCGGGAGCATG
>JBBQBP010000092.1:0-5573 GCA_038317635.1 Propionibacteriales bacterium | reverse complement strand
CGCGGCGATCGACCAGACTGACGAGCTCGGTGATGCCGACACGGCAGACCTGTTCACCGAGGTCAGTCGCTGTGCCGACAAGTACCTCTACTTCCTCGAAGCGCACCTCCAGGGCTGAGCGTGACCTCCCTGACTGAGGCGCGCGGCCCAGCGGCTTCGGGGTGGCGCGGGAACGTGAGGGACACGAGCATCACGACCGAAGGGGTCCGCGCGGTGTGCTTTCCCCGTGATGATGCGCGGTTCACAGACCGCGTCCAGGATCTGGTCGGGGCATCACATCCTGGCGAGCCATCGCAGGCGGCCGTCCAGGCGCTGCTGCGGGAGCACTACCGGCTGGCGGTGGTCTCTCCCCGCCACGTGCTCGCCGCCCTCGATGGCGAGGCGTCTGGTACGCGTTCCGGGACGGCTCGCTCGTACCGGTCGCCGACCAGGAGGCGCCGTGAAGCTGCAGGCCCAGGCCGTCCTTCGGCGCGAAGACCTCGCGTCCCCGCTCCGGCTCGTGGGCGTCCTGTCGGCGGGAGCATTCCATCCGCTCACCGCGCAGGATGCCTGGGGGCCCCTGCATCTTGAGGTCGGGCTGGTCGCGTTGGCGCCGCTGACGCCGGTCGTCACCCCGGATGCGAGTTCGGGTGCTGCCCAGGCCATGCGCGAGGCGCGCACCCAGTGGAGCGGACCCGGCCGGGGCACGGGCGCGCATCTCTCGTGGGTGCCCATCGAGCAGGTGCGCGACGTGGCGGAGGACGACATCCACGCGCTGATCACCCGGATGAGCGTCGTCAACGAGGAGCGCTGCGTCGAGACCCCGAGCACACCGCCGTATCACCGTGCCGCGCGCGAGCTGGAACGCCTCGCCGCGCTCGTCCTGAAGGCCACCAGGGTCGAGGAACGCGCGGCGGAGGCTGCGGCCCGGCGCGGACAGGCCGGACGGCCGCACCACGACCAGGCCGTCGAGTAGCGTGGCGGATGTGCCGGGTCTGTCCGTGTACCCGGTGTCCGACATCCGGTCTCGCCACGCCGTCGAGACATCCTATGGCGGCGTGGCTGACCTCCAACCCAACAGGTGAGGCCATGCTTGCGACCGTGTTCGCGCTCCTTCGACCCAGCTATCCCCCTCGCGACGGTCCAGCCGAGTGCGACGGCGCGACATGAGGTCCACCCTTTCAGCTGGGATGCCTTGCGGGACGAGACCGTGCTCGATGACGAGATGGTGCGACGGGCGCGCGCGGGCATGTCCGATGCGGCCGGCCAGCTCTACGACCGCCACGGTGCCCTCGCCTATGACATCGTCCTGCGAACGGCCGGATCCCCCGGGGCCGCCGACGACGCGGTGGTGACGGCGTTCCGCACCCTCATGGTCGAGGACGAGGGGCACCCGACGGTGCGGGTCCGGGTGGCGCGCGCGGCGCGCGATGCCGCACTCGAGGGAGGCACTTCGGGCGTGCCCGCCCAGGAGGACTGGGACCCGTTGACCCAGGTACAGCGCGCGGTCATCCGACTCGCGTCCACGCATCGCCCTCCTCGGCACCGACATCGCGACGGTGCTCCGGATGGACATCCGCGACGTCCGCCGCCTCGCCAACGACGGTCTCACTGCGCTGGCTGCCTCGTCCGGCGTGGGTGGGACACCGCCGTGATCCGCGGCCTGCTCGCGCAGGACATCGACCTGGCGGGCCGTCACAGGGAGGGGAACGGCGTCACGACGACCAGGGCGACCGCGAAGACGGCCATCACCAGCGTCGTCACCCAGCCGACCGACTGTCGCAGCCGGCCGCTCGTCCGTTCCCCCATCACCGCCCGGTCGCTCGAGACGAGCATCACGAGCACGAGGATGACCGGCGCGATCAGGCCGTTCAGCATCGCCGTCGCGACCAGGGCCGTGAACGGGTTGATGCCCAGGAAGTCGATCGCCATCCCGATGACGGTCGCGGCGATGATGACCGCGTAGAACCGGGGTGCGCGTCGGAGCGTGCGGTCGAGTCCCGAGCGCCAGCCGAAGGCATCGGCCACGCCGTGGGCGGCGGAGGCGGTGAGGATGGGCACGGCGAGCATGCCCGAGCCGATCAACCCCACCGCTAGGAGGATGGCGGATGCGTCCCGGCGTCGGGATCGACGGGATGGTCCGGATCGAACCACGGCTCGGCGGGGTCGCCGGACGTGGGTACGGTCCCGGCATCCTGGCTCATGGGCGCTCCCGCTTCGTTCGACGCTGCCCCATCACGGCGGGAGGACGGCCCGACTGTCTCCGCCGGCGAGGCCGATCCGGTCCGTCTCCTCGTCGGTCGGGTGCGTCCCCGACCCTGGACCCTCGAGGGCCACGGAGGTCTCGCGCGCCTGGGCGCGCTCCAGGATGACCACGAGGGCGGCCGCGATGGGCAGCGCCAGGAACGCACCCACGATGCCCGCGACCGCGGCGCCGATGAGCAGGGCGGAGACGACCACGAATGGTGGCACGCCGATGCTGCTGCGCATCACGATGGGCACCAGCACGTTGCCCTCGAGGAGCTGGATCGCGACGTACACCACGGCCACCAGGAGCGCCTTCTCCGGGCTGTCTGACGTGAGCGCGACGAACAGGGCCGGCACCGCCCCGAGCGCGGGCCCGACGAGGGGTACGGCCTCCGCCAGCCCGGCGATGACCCCCAGCAGGAGCGGGTTCTCCAGGCCCAGCACGAGGTAGGCCACGGTCGTCATGAGGAAGATCGAGCCCATGAGGATGAGCTGCCCCCGGACCCACAGGCCAAGGCGCACCTCCACCTCGTTCCAGCCCTCGCGCACCTCGGCGCGACGGTCCGCGGGCAGCATCGCGAGGACGAAGCGCTGGATGTGCTGGTGGCCGGTCAGCCAGAAGAACGCCAGCGTGAGGACGCTCACCACGGTGATGATGACGTCGACCGCGACGAGGCCGGCCGACACGATCGTGCCCGTCGTCTCGGATGAGGACGGCGCCGGCGCGTCGCGCGTGAGCGCGTCGATGAGGCTCGTGACCCCGGCCCCCAGCACCGCCGGCCGCAGCCCTGCGGCCCACTCGCGGGCGTCCCCCAGCAGCGACGGAAGCCGGGCCGCGAACTCGCCCAGCTGGGAGATGGTGGCGGGCACGACCAACAATCCCACGAGCGCAACGAGCAGGAAGAAGCCGACGTAGACGAACATGAGGATCGGGCCCCGGCCACGCCCCGTGCGACCGCGCAGCCACGTCGTGACCGGCTCCAGGCCAGCCGCGAGCAGGATGGACACGAACACGACGAGCAGGGCGCTGATGGCCTGCCACAGCACGAACACCAGCGTGCCGACGAGCGCCAGGCCAAGACCGAGGCCGGCACCACGTCCCATCCACCGCCACGCCACTGTTCGCATCGTCCTCCTTCGCGGGGGGTGTGGGGGCGGATCCGATGAGCCTGGTCCCGCCGCTGCACGGACGAGACCCGGATGAGTCCTACCCGCGCATCCTGCCGCGTCCAAAGTACCCCAGGACGAACAGGACGATCAGGACGATGACCACGACGATGATGATGGTCTCGAGGCGCACGAGATGCTCCGGGGGCAGCAGGACGGGCCGGCGAGATCAGAGGTCGCGGAGCGCCCCGTCGTCCGGCCCGTCGATCACCAACGCTATCACCGCCGGAACGGCTTGACATCCATTGGGGACCCAACGGCGCTCCCTTGGTGGTCTGGATGCCAGGTGTCCTCACGCTCTTCGGCAAGACGCTCGCCGAGCTCCACATCCGGCATATCCGCACCCAGGTCAACTCGCCCTGGACCAACCGCAAGATCGAGCGCTTCTGGGGTGTGCTCCAGTCCGAGCTGCTCGACCGCGAGCTCTTCCCCACGCCCGAGGCCGCGGATGAGGGACTGATCCGTTTCGCGCTCTACTACGACTACCACCGCCTGCATGAGGAACTCGACTGGCAGACACCCGCCGAGCGCTGGGATGGCACGCCCTTCACCGACCAGGGCTTCGAATGCGTCCCGGCGCTCGAGCATCTGCAAGGCTGGTTGACCGAACTGATGACGGCGGATGCTATGTCTCATTAACCTCAGGAACTACATCTAGACGCTCTTAGCCGCGGTGCTCCAGCAGCGTGTCGAGCAGACCATCGGGATCGTCACTCATCGACATCTGACGAGCTACACGCTCGCCCTCGGGCGTCAGCCGCATCGCAGGTTTGCCATCCTCGTTGACGTACTCCTCGACCATCCCAGCTTTGGAGAGCACTGTGAGGATGGCGTCAAGCTCGGCATCGTGGTCCACGGTCATGGGGTTGCGGCGGCGTCAAATAGGACCGTGGTGCAATCGGGTTCCCTATACGCGTCCATGAGCTTGTTCTCATGAATGCGGTCGACGAGGCGCTGCACGCGCTCCGTCACCTTGGAGTCGCTGTCCGGCACGAAGGGCGAAGCCGTTGGCTGACGCCTCGATGGTCTCCTGGTGTCGGGCCAGTCGGGCCGCTGCAGGTGGAGGAGAAGCAGGCCGACCTCATGTACGACTCGCCGTCGGGAGGCGACGAAAGCGATGCATGGGCCGGGGTCGATCCGGCCGCGGGTGTCGTATGCTCCGACGTGACTCGCCCGCATCGGTGTGGAAATCACTTGCTTCGTCTAGCCGCGTTCCTGGACTGGCTTCGGTCTCGCCTCTGGTTCATCCCAGGGATGCTGGCGATCGCCGCCGCGCTCCTCGCGTTCACCCTGCCCGGCCTCGATCGGCTTGTCGACCAGTCGGTCGGAACCAGCCTGAGCGCCATCCTGTTCTCCGGTGGACCCGACAGCGCCCGGCTGATACTGTCCACGATCGCCGCGTCGATGCTCACGGTCACCGCCCTCGTCTTCACGGTGACGATGCTGGTGCTGCAGCTGGCGAGCGCTCAGCTCTCGCCGACGGTCATGCGCACGTTCCTGCGCGATCGCATGAACCAGAGCGTGCTCGGACTCTTCATCGCGACGTTCCTGTACGCGCTGCTCCTGCTCCGCGATGTACGCTTGTCGGGAAACGCAGCGGCGTTCGTGCCTGCCATCGCAGTGACCGTCGCCTACCTGCTGGTCCTCGTGTCGGTCGGGCTGTTCGTGGCCTACATCCACCACATGGCACAGTCCATTCGCGCGGCGACCGTGCTGCGCAGCGTGGGCGATGAGACCCGCGAGGCGATCCGGCGGCTCTATCCCGAGGGTGTCGGCGACGTGCCGACGCCACCGGTGCCGTCGCTGCCCGAGCGCCCGGCGGACGCGGTCGCCGTGCTTGACCACCTGCCGGGCGTCATCACCTCGGTCGACGAGGAGGTGCTGGTTGACCTGGCCACCGAGCACGCGATCAGCGTCGAGCTGCTGCACGCGGTCGGCGACTTCGTCCCCACCGGCGCGCCGCTCCTTCGGGTCTGGCGGCTGCAGGGGAAGGGAGACGAGCAGGCCGACGAGATCGACGAGGCGCAGCTGCCGCTCGAGGCGCTGGCGCGGGCGATCCAGACCGGCAAGGAACGGACGATGACCCAGGACGCCGCGTTCGGTTTCCGGCAGATCGTCGACATTGCCGAGCGGGCGCTGTCGCCCGGCATCAACGACCCGACGACCGCAGTCCAGGCGCT
>JBBQBP010000091.1:0-5612 GCA_038317635.1 Propionibacteriales bacterium | reverse complement strand
CCCTTGTCGCAGATTGGCGACCTCTCGACCTCCTCCAGCAATGGGACCGGAAGCTTCGGGATCATCCTTGGCGGAGAGGACAACACCAAGGTCAACATTCATTACGACACCGGCGGCTACTGGACCATCTATCCTGGCGTTTTCCCCATGTTGAGCGAAGGCATGTACGGGGCGCCGGACCTGAACAACCTGCTCAGTGACCCGAATATCATCGAGGTTGCTGTCTGGGTGAACCCGGGTGGGTCGCTGCTTCTGCACTCACAGAACTACGCATGCCAGACGCAGCCGTTCAACTACCTGCAGCCTGTCGTCGTGGCCAGTACGCCAGCCATCACCGGTTCGCCGACAATCGGGAGCATCCTGACTGCCGATCCAGGCACCTGGACGCCTGTCGACGCGACACTGACCTACCAGTGGCTTCTCGATGGCAAGACGAACATCTCCGGCGCGACCGGCGTGACATACACCCCGGTGGCTGCCGATTCTGGTCACACGCTCGCCGTGAGGATGACTGGGACGAAGGACGGCTACACGTCGGCCACCGCGTTGTCCCCAGCCGTGATCGTGGCGCCTGCGCCTGGGGCGTTCCAGTCGCTGTCGCCCACGCGGCTGCTCGACACGCGGATCACCGATGGCAAGCTCGGTCCGGCACAGACCCGCACTCTCCAGGTCACGGGTGTCGGCGGGGTCCCCTCGACGGGTGTCTCTGCCGTGGTGTTGAACGTGACCGTGACTGAGACCACCAGCGGTGGCTACCTGACGGTCTCGCCGACCGGAATCACCCGGCCGACGGTGTCCAACCTGAACTGGTCCACCGGGGACACGATTCCGAACGCAGTGACCGTCAAGGTCGGTACGAACGGCATGGTCGACCTGTACCAGTCCGGACCCGGCGCCGCACAGGTCATCGTCGACGTCGCCGGCTACTACGTCGACGGCGCGGTCGTCGAAGCGGGCGGGTTCACTGCACTGGCCCCCTCGCGGATCCTCGACTCCCGACTGGTGGGTGGCAAGTTCTTCTCAGGCGAGGCTCGTGAGTTGCAGATCCTCGGGAATGGCGGTGTGCCCGTCAGCAATGTCTCGGCAGTGGTGCTCAACGTGACCGTGACCGAGACCACTGCTGCCGGCTACCTGACCGTCTACCCAGCCGGAACTCCCAAGCCGACCGCTTCCAACCTGAACTGGTCCCCCGGCCTGACCATCCCGAACCTGGCCGTTGTCATGGTTGGTGCCAGCGGGAAGGTCAGCCTGTTCCAGTCCGGAACCGGCACCGCCCAGGTCATCGTCGATGTCGCCGGCTACTACGTGGGCGGGGATGCCAATGTACTGGGCATGTTCGTCGCACTGGCGCCGTCCCGGGTCCTCGACACCCGCGGCACGACCCCGGTGCTGCCCAACTCCGAAAGGGCGCTACGCATCCTCGACAAGGGCGGCATCCCCTCAACCGGCGTCTCGGCGGTCGTCATCAACACGACTGTTGCCGAGACCAAGGCCCCGGGTTACCTCACCGTGTTCCCCGGTTCGAGCGTCTGGCCCACCGCATCCAACCTGAACTGGTCGGCAGCCGGCAGCACGATCCCGAACCTGGTCACCGTCCAGGTCGGTACTGACGGCAGCGTCACGTTCCGCAACGGGTCAACCGGCACCACCCAGGTGATCGCAGACACGGCCGGCTACTACATCGGCATCTGATCTGCTAGACCGCCATCCGCGACCGAGGTCGAGGATGGCGGTCTTGGTGCGCCACGGTGCGGCGCAAGGCCATGGTGGCCACGGAGGCTGATCCGCCACTCGCGCAGGACCACCCGTCAGGCGTCGAGGACCACCTGGTCGACGTTTGCCGTCGTGAGGCGGAGCTCGACCGGGATCTCGTCACCGATGGCGGGGATGCCCTTCGAGCCGGAGACGTACACCATCGACGCCTGCATGTGCGGCGGCTCGACGAACCAGCGCTTCTTGCCGCCGATGGTGAAGGGGCTGCGGGCCCAGCCGAGCGCCTCGACGGAGCCGTTCACAGCCGAGATGAGGCGCTGCCGGGCGGTCGCCGCTGAGGTGGGTGCCTCGAGCGCGATGCCGTGGGCCGTGCCGCCGCTCACGACGACGACGAACCCGTCAGCCGGCATCGCGCGCTGCCAGTAGCCGACCTTCTCGCCGCGCTTCACCTGGTGCACGTCGAGGACGGTGGCCGTGGTGCGGCGGGCTACGGATCCGCCGAGCCACAGCTCCGTACCGATCCTCAGTCGCGTCTCCGTGAACAACGTGGCGCGGAGCCGGTCATAGTCGGCGCCCGTGAGGTGCGAGAACCAGACAGGCAATGTGCGTACGGCGAGACCGGCCTTCCCCAGCCGCTCCGCCTCGGCCGCGTTCCCACCGGTGGCCGCGGGCATGGGCAGGTGGACGGTCCAGCCGACGAGGTCGACACCGTCATCCCTGAGCACCCGCCGCACGTCGGTGAGCTCACTCACCTCCATGCCGTGACGCTTCATGGACGTGAGCAGCTCGATCAGTACGGAGGGGCGCTGGCCGCTCGCGGAGAGGTGCTCGAGGTCGGCGACCCGGGAGACCGTGTGGATGACCCGTTCGTCAGCCAGCAGCTCCTCGGCGCCGGGCTCGCCCGGCCGCCAGGGCTGGAGCACGACGATGCGGCCCCCGAACACGCCCCGGACCGCCGCGACCTCCGCGCCCGTACCGACCGCAAGCGTGTCGACGCCGAGCGCCTCCGCCTCGGCCGCGAGCCGCGCCAGCCCGAACCCGTACCCGTTGCCCTTGGCCACCGGCACGAGCCCGGGCGTGGCCGCCAGTACACGTCGCTGGCGGGCGCGCCAGTCAGCTGCCGGTACGCGCAGGACAACGCTCATCTCAGGCCTCCGTGTCGGTTGTCGTGCCGGGCCGCGCAACGCCTTGTGGCGGCAGCGGCATCGTGGGTGCGTTGCGGGTGAAGCGCTGACGCACCATCCGGACACCCCTGGTCGGCAACCGCAGCAGGCTCCTCGCTATGCCCACGTAGCGCCCACGATCCAGGTACGCCCGGAACGCCGCGTACAGCGCGCGGTTGATGGGGAGGTCCCACTCGCCGAGGTACTGGACCGCCTCGCCGCCCGTACCCACCTTGAACTGGATGAGCCCGATCTCGGGGTCGTCCGCGGCGAGGCCCTCGGTGATGCCGCGCAGGTCGTACACGGTCGCGCCGGCGTCGAGCGCGTCGGTGATCATCCGCCACTGGATCGCGTTCGACCCGCGGACCTCGCGCTTGGCGTTCGAGGACGCGCCGTACGAGTACCAGGCGTGCGTCCCGACCCGTACCCACGTCGTCGCGGCGACGAGATCACCCTCGTGGCGCGCGAGGTACAGCCGGATCCGGTCCGGGCCCTCGGCCCGCAGTGCGTCCCACATGGTCCGGAAGTACGTCAGCGGCCGACCCGTGAAGCCGTCACGCGACGCGGTCTCGAGGTACAGCGCATGGAACGCTGCGAGGTCCTCGCGGTCCCCCTGCGCGACCTCGACGCCGACCTTGTCCGCCTTCTTGATGTTGCGCCGCCACAGCTGGTTCATGCCGCTCAGCAGCTGCTCGCGCGTCTTGCCGGCGAGCGGCAGCTGGAAGTTGAACTCGGGCTGGCCCGCGGCGAAGCCCTCGTCGGTGTGCTGCGTGAGCCAGCCGAGGTGGCGGAGCTGCCCGCGCAGACGTGTCGCGGCCGGGTTAATGGCGTCCGGCTCGACCTCGGACAGCCGCGTCACGCGGTCGTCCGCGATGGCCCCCTTGATCGTGTCCGTGCCCCAGCGGCGCCACACGATCGTGGGCCCGATACGGACAGCGAAGGCGCCTCGCCCCGAGACGTACGTGACGAGCGGTTCCAGCAGCCCCGTCGCCTGCGGCGAGGACCAGTCGAGGATCGGGCCTTCGGGGAGGTACGCGAGCGAGCGGCGGATCTTCGGCAGGTCGCGGTAGAGAACGAGCCCGGCCCCGACCAGCGTGTCGCCGTCGTACCAGCCCAGGCTCTCGGCCCTCCACTCGTTCTTCACCGTGCCCCAGGCTGGGGTCTGGAGGAAGCTCGCCGAACCGCGCGCGGCGATGAAGCTGAGGTGCTCGCTGGCGCTGATCGGCCGGACCCGGATGCTCACGGGCCGAATCTACCGGCACCCGGCGTGGCCCGTTTGGTGAGAGGGCCATGAGAAGTCCCTCATGAACCCCCCTCCCCTATCCCCGCAAGGGAAAACTCAGGCTCGAGGGGGGTGAGGTGACATGGTGTCAAACGGCAGTCTTCTAGCAGCGTTGAGGGAAGCTCTTCCCGGCCCGGCAGCCCGGACCACGCTCATTCTCGGCCTCCTTGCCGCACTGTTCGCCGTCACGGTTCCGCTGGTCACAGCGATCGACCCACACGTCGCAACTCAAGTATCGGTACAGCGGTAGCTCAGGCGCCCCAACGCCTTGCTGCTCGACGGAGACGGTGTCCCCAAGCATCGCTTTCCACACCGACGCGCGGAGATGGCCGTGAACCGGGCCGTGGTGTCCCCAAGCACCTATGGCCCGGTTCACTGCTCTCCGCACAACCCCATGAACTCGCGCACAACCTGTGTGGCGCAAGAAGTGCGCCCCACGGGTTGTGCGCGCACTCGGGGGGCTGTGCGCGCGAGGTGGGGACCTCGGTCACGGCCAGTTGCTGCTGCTAGCCTCCGGCTATGACTCGCACTCAGTTGAAGAACGCCGTCAAGAGGGCAATCGGCGAGGAACGAGTTGCAGGAATCCGATCCACCGCGACCCGATTCAGTCGGTCACTCCGCCGGCGAGGGACGCGAGTCGTGGAGTCCGCCCAAGGCACCAACCCGCTCCTTCGGTACTTCGAAGCCAATGACGGGCGCCTGATCCATAAGTGGATGCACTACTTCGATATCTACCATCAGTATTTCGACCGTTTCCGAGATCGAGACATCGTCGTGGTCGAGATCGGCGTGTCTCACGGCGGCTCGCTTCAAATGTGGTCCGAGTACTTCGGGCCACACGCCAAGATCTGGGGCGTCGATGTCGATCCCCGCTGCCTGGCGTTTGAAGGACCGGGGGTCAAGGTCGTACTGGGCGACCAGGGAGACCGAGACTTCCTCAAGAAGTTCGCTGAGATGGTCGGTCCCATCGACATTCTCATCGACGATGGCGGCCACCAGATGGACCAGCAGATCGCCACCTTCGAAGAACTCTACTCATTGGTCAAGATCGATGGGATCTACTTCGTCGAGGACACACACACCAGCTACTGGCCCGAAGACTATTCAGGTGGCTATCTCAGGCCCGGGACCTTCATGGAGTACGCCAAGTCCCTCGTGGACAAGTTGAACGCCTGGCACTCCCATGAGCCAGAGCTAGTGGTCGACGACTTCACGAGCACGACGCGCGCCATGCATTTCTACGACAGCATCGTTGTCTTCGAAAAGGGAGCAATCACCCGACCCGGACATCGGATGACGGGCCATCCCAGCTTCTAGTGGCGTGTCGATGAAGTAACGTTACGTTTGCGTGCGACAATTGGGCATGGTGAATCGGACTGCTGCTGCGTTGGTGTTGCGGGAGGGTGATCGTGGCGAGCTGGAGCGGCGGGTGCGGTCGTCCACGGGAGCGGCAT
>JBBQBP010000090.1:0-5830 GCA_038317635.1 Propionibacteriales bacterium | reverse complement strand
CCTTGACCTTGAGCCCGCGGTACTCGGTCAGCACAACCGCGGCAGAACCAGAGAACTGGTCCTTGAGATCCGCGACCGTGGCAGCCTTGTCCGGCCTCGCCATGAGGTCTCCTTCCACTACTGAAGAGATCGCCGTAGATCGCTCCAGGGAAAGAAAGAACCCCGGCACCCAGGTGCACGGGGCTCGGCCACTTGCATGGCGAGTACGTTCACCTGCGCGGGCTGTCCCAGGTTGGGACACTTCGAACGAGCGAACTCGTCAACCAGCGGTCTGCGGCTGTGACAGGCTACCGGGCACAGACCGCGCCGGCCAAATCGAGTGTCGGGCTACGGCGCGTAGTGCTGGATCGTGCCGCCCTGCGAGAGGTCGACGAGCTCGGCGGCGATCGCGTCCGCGTCGGACAGGATCTGCGCGAGGTCGTACGTCAGGAGCTTGCGGTCGGCCACGACGAGGTCGCCGTCGATGAGGACGCTGTGGACGTCGCTCGTGGCCCGCGCCGAGTAGAGCAGCGCGGCGCGCGGGTCGTGGACCGGGCGGCAATGGACCCCGGACAGGTCGACCAGGACGATGTCGGCCCGACGCCCCACTTCGAGCGCTCCGAGCGACTCACCCATGCCGCGCAGCGTCGCCCCGCCGCGTGTACCGATCCGCAGCGCGTCGGAGACCGTGAGCGCCATGACGTCATGCTCCTGCTGCTTCGTACAGAGCGCGATGTACTGCATGGCCTCGAGGACGTCGAGGGTGCTGTTGCTCGCCGCACCGTCCGTACCGGCGCCCACCGTGACACCAGCGTCCAGCAGACCCCTGACCGGTGTGATCGGATCGAACGCGAGCTTCAGGTAGCCCTTGGGGCCCGAAGAGACGCCCGTCCTGTCGGCGTAACCTGCGAGGATCGCGATGTCGCCCGGCGTGATGCCGCAGCCATGGGCGATGACCGTACCGGCGTCGAGGATGCCCGTCCGCTCAGCGACCTGGATCGGAGTCACGCCGAGCCGCTCGAGCGAGCTGCGTGTCTGGTCCATGTTCTCGGCCACGTGCAGATGGACCTTGAGGCCGAGGTCGCGCGCATGGTCGGCCGTGAGGATGAGGTCCTCCTCGGTGACCGTGTACGTGCTGTGGGGGCCGAGACTCGCCCGGATCCGTGGGTCGTTCAGCGCGAGGATCCGGTCGACGGCGTCGAACGCCACCGCACGACCTTCGGCGCCGGACGACGAGAAGTACGTGGGGGCGATGTCGGCGCGAATGCCGAGCTCCTGGGCGGCGAGCGCGATCTGGTCGGCGTGGAAGTAGTGGTCGACGAACCCGGTGACACCGCTCAGCAGCATCTCGGCGCAGGCGAGCCGGGCCCCGACCCGTACGCGCTCCGGGGTGAGGTTGACCTCCATCGGCCAGATCTTGACGTTGAACCAGTCTTCGACGCTGACGTCCTCGGCGGCGCCTCGGAACATGACCATCGGGGAGTGCGTGTGCGAGTTGGTGAGGCCTGGGATCGCCAGCAGCCCCGTACCGTCGACAACCTCCCCGGGACCGTCAGACGCCTCTCTCGTCGGGTGGATGGCCGAGATCGACCCCTCGACGATCTCGATGTCCTGATGCTCGGCGACGGTCACCTCACCGGTGATCGGCACCTCGAGCACAGAACAGTTGCGGATCAGTCGTGCGGCCACCTCAGGCTCCTCCCAGTCAGCCCGACGCTAGGTCCTGGGGTCTGTATTCACAAACGCGCTCAGAGGGCGACGGGCTCCGCTTCCTTGGCTGGTTCAGGGCGCCACGGACGCAGCGCTCGGCGCCAGAGGAGCCAGGCGGCGACCAGAAGTCCGACCGGCCATCCGGCCCAGCCCATGAGGCTGGCGGCGGCGGTCCTCAGTTCAGGGGAGGCGCCCAGCATCAGGGCGGTCATCGCCAGGCTGGCGTTGAGCGTGCCGTGCCCGATGGCCGCCGGCCAGACCGAGCGGGACCGTTGCCGGACCCAGGCCAGGATCGCCGTCAGCCCGATGCAGAACACGGACATCCAGACGAGGCGCCAGCCCGGAGCGAGCGTCGGGTAGTTGTAGCCGAGCAGGAGCAGCGGCGCGTGCCAGACGCCCCAGATGATCCCCAGCACGACGACGGCGAGGGTGTCGCCGAGCTTGGCACGCAAGCGCGGGTAGAGGAAACCGCGCCAGCCGATCTCCTCACCGAGGGCCAGACCCGACGAGATCAGGCTGTTGAGCGGGAGCGCGGCGAGATCGACCACCACGAGCACCCAGATGGGCATCGGGAGCTTCGCGCCCGCTTGGCCGGCTGCCGACAGCTGAGCCTCGAAGAACAGCTGGGCCCCGTGGAACGTGCGGAGGTCGAAGACGTACGTCCCGGCGATCGCGCTCGTCACCAGCGCCGCGAGAACCACCGCGATGATCACCCCGAACGCGATGGCGATCGAGCTGAGGAGTCGGCGCCACGAGGCGACCGGCCAGATCCCCAGGTTGAGCAGGAGCTTCGGCTGGCGCTCGATGAACCTCGCGGCGACCACGGCCGCGACGGTGGGCGTGTACATCATGATGGCCGCACAGAGCGCCATCCAGGGCGAGCGCAAGCCGTCACCGAGCCAGAGCGGCAGACAGGCGAGCCACGCGAAGCCGTACGCGATCACCAGGAACACGCCGATGGAGGTCCAGGACGAACGCTCCGCCGGGTCGTGATCGACGACGAGCCGGTTGACGGCCAGGCTCATCGACGGCTCCAGCGCGCGCGCAGTGCCACCGCCACCGGGACGGCGATGTGGGCCGGCAGCACGGCGGCGGCGGCCACGAGGAGTCCGTTGCCGGGACTCCTCCGGTCCGGATCGTCCGCGGACAGAGCCGTGATAGCCGCAACCGCGCACCCGAAGGCCGCGCCGCCTGCTCCGAGGGCAGGGCGAACCATCCGGTCGTCGCCGCTCGATGGCCTGCTGCCCCATACGGCGAGCGCGGCGGAGAAGGCCGCGGGGACCAGCGCCATCGACGGCCTCGCCCACGCTTGCGGCCGGCCGAACACGTCCCACTGCATCGGTACAGGCTTGCCGCGCCGCCAGGTCCGTACCCCGATCACGACGGCCGGAGCAGCCCACACCAGCGGTGCATATCGCAACGCGGTGAGCAGCCTCGGGTCGACCTCATCGAGGCTCTCGTCGTCCCAGTCGTCCGGCCTGATCAGCCCCAGTCGTACCGCCACGGCACCCAGGTTGACGGCCCATCCCACACCGAACATGCGCGGCACGAAGATCCGCGGATCGGCCGGCGCCCAGATGCGGCTGCGGACGTCCGGATCCGTGGGTCCACGGGTCTCGAACGGCACACCGAACACCTCTCCCTCACCGTCGGCGGGGTCGGCGGTTCGAGCGAAGGCGTCGAGGACGTGAGAGGCGTACTCGGAAGGCGACCCCAGGTCGGCCTCCGTGGCGCCGTCGAGCAGCGCGGCACGCAGATCGTCGAGGGAAGCAGAACGTACGTCGGCGGGCAGGTCCTCCAGCGCGGCCGCCACCTGATCCTCGTAGCTCCTCACTCCGAGACCTCCAGCAGTGAGTCGAGTGCGTGGACGAGACCCCGCCACGCCTGCGCACCGTCCGTCAGCGCGGCCTGTCCGACGGTGCTGAGCTGGTAGTACTTGCGCGGCGGGCCAGCCGACGACTCCGCCCATCGGGTGTCGACGAGGCCTGACGTCTTGAGACGGCTGAGCAGCGGGTAGACCGTACCGGCCGATGCGTCGAGCCCGGGCCGCTCTGCGAGCGCGGCCACGATCTCGCCTCCATAGCTCTCCTGCGCCCGCAGCAGCCCGAGAATCGCGAGCTCCAGAACGCCCTTGCGTAGTTGCGCCACCCTGTCCGTTGCCACTGTCACTCCTCTAGATTGCCTGGTACTAGGCTATGCCTGCTACCTGGCAATGACAATCGGGGTCGACCTCAACGCACTGCGGCCCCGCACCAGTGATGGTGCGGGGCCGCGAGAGTGCCTGCGAATCAGGCGGTCGCCTCTTCGCGCTTGCGCTGGGGGTCGACCTGGACACCCGGGCCCATGGTCGTGGCGACCACGATCTTCTTCACGTACCGGCCCTTCGAGGTGCTCGGCTTGAGCCGCATGACCTCGTCCATGGCGGCCGTGTAGTTGTCGACCAGCTGGTCGAGGCTGAACGATGCCTTGCCGATGATGAAGTGGAGGTTGGCATGACGATCGACACGGAACTCGATCTTGCCGCCCTTGATGTCGGTGACAGCCTTCGCCACATCCATCGTCACGGTGCCGGTCTTCGGGTTCGGCATGAGACCACGCGGGCCGAGGACGCGACCGAGGCGGCCGACCTTGCCCATGAGGTCCGGGGTCGCGACGACCGAGTCGAAGTCGAGGTAGCCACCGGCCACCTTCTCGATCAGCTCGTCCGCACCGACCTCGTCGGCACCGGCTGCGAGAGCGTCGGCGGCCTTCTCACCGGTGGCGAAGACGAGGACCCGTGCCGTCTTGCCAGTACCGTGCGGAAGGTTCACCGTGCCGCGGACCATCTGGTCCGCCTTGCGGGGATCGACGCCGAGTCGCATAGCGACCTCGACGGTCTCGTCGAACTTCGCTGACGCCCCGCTCTTGGCCAGCCCGACGGCCTCGACGGCCGAGTAGAGCTGATCTGCGTCGCGCGCCTCTGCGGCTGCGCGGTACGCCTTGCTGCGCTTCATGTCTGGTTCCTCTCGTCAGCCGCCTCGTGCGACGGCATGCCAGGTGTGGTGCGTACGGGCCGCGCCGGCCCTACCACTGGGGGCGGATCTCGTACGAGGTCCGCGGGGAGCGTCACTCGACGGTGACGCCCATGCTGCGGGCCGTGCCCTCGACGATCTTCATCGCGGCCGCGATGTCGTTCGCGTTGAGGTCAGGCATCTTGGTCTCAGCGATCTCGCGGACCTGGTCGCGCGTGATCTTGCCGACCTTGACCTTGTGAGGCGTCGCAGAGCCGGACTTGAGGCTCGCGGCCTTCTTGATGAGCTCTGCGGCCGGCGGGGTCTTCGTGATGAAGGTGAACGTCCGGTCTTCGTAGATCGTGATCTCGACCGGGATGATCGTCCCGCGCATGGCCTCGGTCGCAGCGTTGTACTGCTTGCAGAACTCCATGATGTTGACGCCGTGCGGGCCGAGGGCCGTACCGACGGGCGGGGCCGGCGTCGCCGCCCCGGCATTGAGCGCGACCTTGACGAGGGCCGCGACCTTTTTCTTAGCAGGCATTGTTTTCGGGTCCTTGCTGGTTGTTCGGTAGCCGGGTCACCCCCGGCCGTGGTGTGGGCGCTTCCGCCCGACGCACTACGACTTCTGGACCTTGCTGAAGTCGAGCTCGATGGGCGTCTCACGGCCCATGAAGTCGACCATCACAATGACCTTCTCGTTGTGCGAGTGGATCTCCATGATCGTGGCGTGGACGCCCGCGAACGGGCCGTCGACCACCATGACGGAGTTACCGACTGCGAAGTCGGCAACCTCGACCTTCTTGCGTCGAGAAGTCTGCCCGGCCCCGGCCATCGCCTTGGCGATCACCGAAGGGCTGAGCATCTTGACGACCTCTTCGAGGTCAAGGGCTACTGGGGTGTTGCCGTAACCGACGAAGCCGGTGACGGACGGCGTGTGCCGGACCGCCGACCACGAGTCATCGGTCAGGTCCATGCGGACGAGGACGTAACCCGGGTGGGACGTACGCGTCACGGTCTTCTTGGCGCCGTTACGGATCTCGACCGTCTCCTCGGTGGGCACGACGGCCTCGAAGATGAAGTCCTCCATGTTGAGCGCCTTGACCCGGTTCTCCAGGTTCTGCTTCACACGGTTCTCCATGCCGGAGTAG
>JBBQBP010000089.1:0-6062 GCA_038317635.1 Propionibacteriales bacterium | reverse complement strand
CGAAGGCCCCGCCCGCCCAGACGATCACCATCACCGGCCCCTCAAGGACCGGATACAAGAAACGACGACCCCGCACGCAGCCCCAAGAACAGAACCCAGACCTCGGCGACTAACTAAGTGGTATTGGGACTAGCCGGCGAGTACGGCTGGCACAGCGTTGAGGTCGGCACTCTGTTCCAGCGGGTCCTGCGCTCGGACACGAAGTGGGAACACGCGCGGATCTCGATGCTCACCGGCAGCGGGCGCGCGGCCATGCAGGCTGAGGGGTGGCAGGTCATCCGTTCTGCGTTCCCCTACACCTACCTCAAGCGCAACCTCGGAACTCCTGCATTGGTCGAGTGAGGCGTGCACGCGCCACGGCCACCTCGGCCTGCCGGCCTTTGACGAATCCGATGAGGTGAGCAGTAAGGGCCTCCGCGGAGCTGGTGGGAGCGCTCCGAGGTGAGGGTCCGGCACACTGCCAGACATGACCGCTCAGGACCGAGAAGCCACGCGCGAGTACTACGACCGGTTCGGTGACGCCGAGTGGGACCGGTTGGCGACCGACGTCGCCGGGCGTGTCTCCCTGGAGGTATGCCGCCATGCCGGACAGCGCCAATAGCGGACGTCCTAGCCTGGGTTTGGCGCCGCGCAGCGAGGCTTCGGCGAAGAGCCGCCCGCGAGCAGTTCTGGCGGTCACCTGGTAGGCGAGACCGAAGGCCACCCAGCAGCTCGCACCCGGGTGCCGGCCGTCCCGGCCACGATGTCGGCGATGTCCGCGAGAGAGCCGATGACGGCGTCATTGCCAGTGGCGGCCACGAAGCCGCACGCCGCCTCGACCTTGGGCCCCATCGAGCCCGGGGGCAGGTCGAGGTCCGCCAGCTCCCCCGGCGTCACCGTGCCCAGCCGACGTTGTCGCGGCGTCTTCCAGTCGAGGTACACACCGTCGACGTCGGTGGCGATGACCAGCAGGTCTGCGGCCATCTGCTGCGCCAGCAGCGAGGAGGCGAGGTCCTTGTCGATGACCGCCTCCACGCCCTGGAGCTTTCCGCTCTCGTCGTACATGGTCGGGATCCCTCCGCCCCCGGCACAAATCACGATCGTGCCGTGCTCGAGCAGGGTGCGGATGGGACCGATCTCGAAGATCCGTCTCGGCTTCGGGCTGGCCACGACGCGGCGGAACTGGTCGCCGTCGGGCGCGACCGTCCATCCGTTCTTCGCTGCGAGCAGGTCTGCGGTCTCGCGGTCGTAGACGGGCCCGATGGGCTTGGTGGGGTGGTCGAACGCCGGGTCCTGCGGGTCGACCTCGATCATGGTGAGGAGGGTGGCGAAGGGCTGTTCGACCGGCAGCAGGTTGCCCAGCTCCTGCTCGATGACGTAGCCGATCATCGCCTCGGTCTGGGCGCCAAGCACGTCCAGGGGGTAGGGCGCCACGGCGGCGTAGGCCGCCGTCTGGAGGGACAGTAGCCCCACCTGGGGTCCGTTCCCATGAGCCACGACAACTTGGTTGCCGGGTGCGATGTGGGCGATGCTCTCAGCGGCCACGCGGATGTTCGCCCGCTGGTTTTCCGCGGTCATCGGCTGCCCTCGCTGCAGCAGAGCATTGCCACCCAAGGCGATCACGATGCGCATGGTGGATACTCCCGTCCAGGTTCGGGTCAGCCGAGCGCGGCGACCAGGATCGCCTTGATGGTGTGCATCCGGTTCTCCGCTTGCTCGAGGGCGATGTTGGCCGTGCTCTCGAACACGTCGTCGGTGACCTCAACGCCGTTCGCCAGGTGGGGGTACTGCTCCGCGATCCGGGCGCCTACGGTCGTCTCGGCGTTGTGGAAGGCCGGCAGGCAGTGCATGAAGCGGACCCGTGGGTTCTCCGCGGCCGCCATCAGCTCCTTGTTCACCTGGTAGGGAAGGAGCAGCGTGATCCGCTCGGCCCATGTCTCGATCGGCTCGCCCATCGAGACCCAGACGTCGGTGTGGATGAAGTCCACGCCGCGCACCGCGTCGGTGGGGTCGTCCGTGATCGTCAACCGGGCGCCGGACTCCGCGGCGAACTCTCGGCACATCGCGACGTGCTCGTCGCTCGGCCACAGCTCCCGGGGCGCCCCGATCCGCACGTCCATGCCCAGCTTGGCTCCGATCAGCAGTAGCGAGTAGGCCACGTTGTTGCGGCCGTCGCCGACGAAGGCGTACGCGATCTCGTGCATCGGCTTGCTGCTGTGCTCGGTCATCGTGAGCACGTCGGCCAGCATCTGGGTTGGGTGGAACTCGTCGGTGAGCCCGTTGAAGACCGGCACACCGGCGTACTCGGCGAGCTCCTCCACGATCTCCTGGCCGGCCCCGCGGTACTCGATGGCGTCGTACATGCGGCCGAGGACGCGCGCGGTGTCCTTCATCGACTCCTTGTGTCCGATCTGTGAGGACGCCGGGTCGATGTACGTCACGTGCGCCCCCTCGTCGTAGGCCGCCACCTCGAACGCACAGCGCGTCCGGGTGGAGGTCTTCTCGAAGATCAGGGCGATGTTCCGGCCCTCGAGGCTGCGCGAGGTCACCCCGGAGTACTTCGCCCGCTTGAGGTCGCGGGACAGGTCGAGCAGGTAGTGCAGGTCGCGCTCGGAGTGGTGCACCAGGGAGAGCAGGTTGCGGTTGCGGTTGTTGAACGGCATGGCGTACCTCGTGTCGGTCAGGCGTAGAGCGGGTCGCGCAGGATCGGGCAGGTCATGCATCGGCCGCCGCCCCTGCCACGGCCGAGCTCACTCGCGATGATGGTGACGACCTCGACGCCGGCCTTGCGCAGGGCGGTGTTGGTCTGGATGTTGCGGTCGTAGCCGATGACGACACCAGGCTGCAGCGCGATGATGTTGTTGCCGTCGTCCCACTGCTCGCGCTGCACGCCGTAGAGGTCGCCGGCGGCCGTGACCACCCGGAAGTCCACCTCGATCGCGTCGCCGATCGTCTCCACCAGCCCCTTCGGTTCGCGACGGATGTCGAGACCGGAGGGCCCGTCTCCCGGCCGGAGACTGAACGGGACGATGCCGTCGACGACGGGAGGGTAGGTGGTGACCAGATCGTGGCCGGCGAAGGTGAACACCGTGTCGAGGTGCATCGCCGCTCGGACCCGGGGCAGGCTCGCGACGATCACGCGCTCGGCGGCCCCCGCCGCGAACAGGCGCCGCGCGACCTGCGTGATCGCCTGGTGCGACGAGCGCTCGCCCATGCCGATCACGACCACCCCCCGACCGACCGGCATGACGTCGCCACCTTCGAGCGTGGCGAGCCCCTGGTCACAGGTCTCGCCGTCCAGGTCGCCCAGCCAGACGGCGTACTGCTCCCCGGCGAAAGCCGGGTGGAACCTGTAGACCGCGGTGGTGAGCAGGGTCTCCTGACGCCGTGCGGGCCAGAACATCGGGTTCAGCGTCACACCCCGGAAGATCCAGGACGTGTTGTCGCGCATGAACTGGGTGTTCGGCAGCGGTCGGATGACGAAGCCGGTCGGGTCCAGCTCGCGGAACGCGGCAAGGAAACCGCCCCCCAGCTCCGCGGGGACGTCCTGGTACGACACTCCACCGATGAGGAGCTCGGCGAGCCGCTCACCCGGCACTTCCTCGAGCCAGGCGCGGACCTCGCGGGTGAGGCCCGCGCCCACGAGCCCGTCGGTGATCTTGCGGTCCAGGACCCAAGCGCGAGCATCGGGTTTGTCCAGAATCTCAGCGAGGAGGTCGTGCAGCTCCAGCACTTCGACGTCGCGTTCTTCCATCTTGGCCACGAAGTCGAAGTGGTCGCGCCGGGCCTGCTGTACCCAGATCACGTCGTCGAACAGCAATTCTTCGCAGTTCGCCGGAGTCAGCCGCTGGTGGGCCAGACCGGGCGCGCAGACGAGCACCCTGCGCAGCCGCCCCGCCTCGGACCAGACTCCGACGCGCGGCTCGGGGGTTCCCTTACTGGTGTTCATCGCGGTCCACCTTCCCGTCTCACAGCACCGACAGGTTGCCCGTGGCGAGCATCGCGACAGCCGCCGCGGAGGTCAGGGCCACGACCCCGGCCACCACCCGTTCGGGGGCGGTGAATACAGGCAGCCGGCTCTCGCGGCGCGCCCAGACGTAGAAGCCCGTGCCGACCAGGTAGAACAGCGCCGCGACCAGCAGGTACTGCCACCCGCCCGCGTAGACCAACCAGCAGGCGTACACGAGCCCGACGAAACCGACGATCAGGTCACGCGAGCGCCCCGCTCCGTGTTCGTACGTCTCGCCGCGCGCGGCCAGCAGCACTTGGTAGCCGGCCGACCACAGGTAAGGCAGCAGGATCAGGGACGTCGCCAGGTACACGAGGTTGGTGTACGTGCTGTCGTTGACCAGGGTCCACAGCAGCAGTAGCTGGACGCAGGCGTTGGTGAGCCACAGGGCAGTTGCAGGCGCTCCGTGCGAGTTCTCGCGGGCGAGTGCCTTGGGCATCACGTGATCAAGGGCCGGCAGCCGTAGGATCTCGACGCACAGCATCACCCAGGCGAGCAGGGCTCCCAGCAAGGAGATGATGAGGCCGATGGAGATGAAACCGGCACCCCAGCTGCCCACCTCGTTCTCGAGGACACCCGCCATCGACGGGTCGTCAAGCCCGGCGATGTCCGCCTGGGCCATCAGCCCGTAGGACAGCAGGTTGACCAGGAGCAGCAGGACGAGTACGCCGGCGAACCCCAGCACCGTCGCCCGACCGACGTCCTTGCGCTTGGCCGCGCGCTGCGAGTAGACCGACGCACCCTCGATGCCGATGAACACCCAGACGGTGACGAGCATCATGTTCTTGACCTGGTCGAGGGTGCTGCCGAGCGGGGCGCCGTCAATCTGGGTGTTCTGGCCCCAGAAGTCGGCCGTGAAGAGACCGGACTTGAAGCCGACCGCGGCGATGGCGATGAACGTCAGAATCGGGACCACCTTGGCGATGGTCACGATCGTGTTGGCGAGTGCGGCGCTGCGGATGCCGCGCAGCACCATCGCATGCACGACCCACAGCAGGATCGACGCGCCGATAACCGCCGAGACCGTGGCCCCACCCTCGAAGGTCGGGAAGAAGTATCCGAGCGTTGAGAAGAGCAGCACGAGGTAGGCGACGTTGCCCACCCATGCGGACACCCAGTACCCCCAGGCGGCGCTGAAGCCGATGTAGTTGCCGAACCCGGCGCGGGCGTACCCGTAGACGCCGCCGTCGACGTCGGGCTTGCGCTGAGCCAGGGTCTGGAAGACGAAGGCCAGCATCAGCATGCCGATGCCGGTGATCAGCCAGCCGATGAGCAGGGGCCCGGCGGCGACGCTTACGGCCATCTGGGAGGGCAGGGCGAAGATGCCACTGCCGATCATGGACCCGACGACGAGCGCGGTGAGAGCGGCCAGTCCCAGCCCGGTCTTGGATGTGCCGACGCTGCGTGGGCCGTGAGATGGTGACGAGGGTGCCTCGGAAGCGGAGCGCCCGGCAAGTTGCTTAGACATGAGTGCCTCCTCGGACGGGCCGGACCGGAGTACCCGCCCCGGCACACTTCCAGTGTCCGCCGATGGGCCACCCGGCGGACAGGGACCAACGTCCCGCCCGACCGGGCCCACCCAAGCCAGCAGCAATGAAGGCGCAGTTCCTCCGACGGTGGGGGTGTCCACCAGATCGCCAAACACCGCGATGGAGATGAGGGCCATGGCAAAACTCACGCGGATTCTCACCATCTATGCCCCGGTCGAGAAGGTGGCGGCTGGAGTGAGCCGGCCCTGGAGGTGTGGCTGATGGAACTCAACAGGACGGCACCCAGGTCACGGACCGTGCGGGTGCTCGGGGCCGGGGCGCTAGCGGGACCTTCCTGGCTATTCGGATTCTGAGCGATCCCGGTGACGGTGGCGGCGGCTGAAAACCTGCGTTGACCTGCGCAGATGCGTGTGTCGGTGCTGGACATGATCGGTCGTAGGGTATATTACCCATATATGGCATCAATCGTGGGTAAGAAGCGCGGGAACCAGACCTACTACTACTTGGTGGAGTCCGCCCGGGTAAACGGGAAACCACGCATCGTGGACCAGCAGTACCTGGGCAGCGCCCAGGAGGTGATGGCC
>JBBQBP010000088.1:0-6110 GCA_038317635.1 Propionibacteriales bacterium | reverse complement strand
GGGCGTCGACTCGCTGTCGGCCGAGCCCGGGCTCGACGTCAACGGCATTCTGGGCGCGGCCTCCGACGAGACGCTCAAGGCCCTTGTGGTCGCGGGCGCCGAGATCGGTGACTTCGCCGATCCGGTCAGCGCTCGGGACGCTTTCGAGCACGTCGGCTTCCTGGTGAGCATCGAGAACCGCCTGTCCGACATCGGCGCCTGTGCCGACGTCATCTTCCCGGCCGCGTTGCTCGAGGAGCAGGCAGGCACGTTCCACAACTGGGAGCACCGTCCTCGTCCCGTGCAGCGGATCAACAAGGCCCTGCGCTCGCCGATGACCGACATCCGTGTCCTTGCGGCACTCGCGGACGCGCTCCGGCTGGCGACGTGGCGCGAGCTGATCGACGACTCCCGTCGCAACGACGGCGCCGACGAGCTGCTCGCCACGGCCAAGCCGCCGGTCGCACGCCTGTCCAGCGCCACCGCCGCCCAGGCGGGCGTCACGACATCCGTGACGCTCGGCACCGGCCGGGGTGAGTGCACCTTCGACGTCGTGATCGACGACTCGGTCGTTGACGGCGTCGTCTGGGTGCCCAGCAGGGCCCTCGGGCTCAACGTGGCCGAGACGCTGGGCGCTCGCGCCGGCGACCCGGTGACTGCCATCCAAGGAGGTCAGGCATGAGCGTCTTCGGGAACGACCCGTGGTGGATAGTCCTCATCAAGGTCGTCTTCGTCGTCGTGTTCCTGCTCGTCATCACGATCTTCAACGTGTGGTACGAGCGGCGACTCGTCGGCAAGATGCAGCAGCGCAAGGGCCCGATCATGAACGGCCCGTTCGGACTCGGACAGGCACTCGGCGACGGCCTCAAGCTGATGTTCAAGGAGGACTTCCGTCCTACCGGGACCGACAAGTGGGTCTTCACGATCGCCCCGCTGCTCACCGGCATCGCCGCCTTCACCGGCTGGTCGGTGATCCCGCTCGCGGGTGAGGTGAACATGTTCGGTGTCCATACCCGCCTCCAGCTGACGGACATGCCCGTCGCGGTGCTGTTCATCCTGGCCATCTCGTCGGTCGGCATCTACGGCATCGTGCTCGCAGGGTGGGCCTCGACGTCGACATACTCCCTCCTGGGCGGTATCCGCTCCACAGCCCAGATGATCAGCTACGAGATCTCGATGGGACTGGCGCTGGTGGCGGTGTTCCTCACGGCGAGCTCGATGTCGACGATCGACATCGTGGAGAGCCAGGCGACCACGTTCGGCGGTCCGGTGAGCTTCCTCCACATCCCGCAGTGGTACGCGCTGCTGCTGATCCCCAGCGTGGTCGTCTTCTGCATCGCGATGGTCGCCGAGACCAACCGGGCGCCGTTCGACCTCGTCGAGTGCGAGCAGGAGCTGGTGTCCGGCTTCCTCACCGACTACTCGGGTTTCCGCTACGCGGTCTACTTCCTCGCCGAGTACATCAACATGGCGACGGTCTCCGCGGTCGCGACGACGTTGTTCTTCGGCGGCTACCGCGCTCCGTGGCCGATCCCGTGGATCATCGGTATCAACCCATCGGCCCTGTCGTGGCTCGACTCGGGCTGGATGGGCCTGTTCTGGTTCACGTTCAAGCTGCTGATCTTCATCGGTCTGTTCGTCTGGCTGCGCGGCACGCTGCCGCGGTTCCGCTACGACCAGTTCATGGATCTCGGGTGGAAGGTCCTCATCCCCATCTCGCTCGCCTGGATCGTGCTGGTCAGCTTCGTCCGGGTCGCCCAGGCGCAGAACTGGCTGAGCCAGTCCGTGGCGCTGACGGCCGTCGGCGTCGTGATCCTCCTGCTCATCGCCTACCTCGTGTGGGACTGGCGCCGTGGCGGCGACGAGGAAGAGCTGTCCGAGACGAGCCGCATGCCTACGTACGTGTCCGGCGAGTACGACCCGTTCGCGGGTGGCTACCCCGTGCCGCCCATGCCAGGGCAGGTGCTGCCTGAGCTTGTCGGCGTGCTTCGCGCGTCGACCACGGAAGGGCCCGCGCCCGACTCCGTACCCGAGTCCGAGAAGGAGGACGTCTGATGGGTCTGTTCGACCAGTGGGCCGGCTTCGGCGTGACCTTCATGACGATGTTCCGCCCGACGTTCACCCAGGGCTACCCCGAGGGGTGGGGCAACAAGAAGAAGGCGAAGGAGAAGGTCACCGCGCCGCGCTTCCACGGACGCCACCAGCTCAACCGCTGGCCCGACGGGCTCGAGAAGTGCGTGGGCTGCGAGCTCTGCGCGTGGGCCTGCCCGGCCGACGCGATCTACGTCGAGGGCAGCTCCAACACCGATGGCGAGCGCTTCTCGCCTGGTGAGCGGTACGGCTCCGTCTACCAGATCAACTACCTGCGCTGCATCTTCTGCGGGATGTGCATCGAGGCGTGCCCGACCCGTGCGCTCACGATGACCAACGACTTCAAGCTCGCCGACTACTCGCGGGCGAAGCTGATCTTCACGAAGGAGCAGCTGCTCGCGCCGCTGCTGCCGGGCATGGAGCAGCCGCCGCACCCGCGCCGCCTCGGGGAGGACGAGCAGCAGTACTTCCTCGGGCTGCCCGCGACGGGTCAGTCGGACCTGCGCACCTGGACGAACCAGATGGAGGAGACGTCATGACGACGCTCGTACCGCTCGTGACGGGCGGCGCCGTCGCGTTCTGGATCTGCGGGCCGATCATGGTGGCCGCTGCGCTCGCCATGATCCTGTTCCGCAAGGCGGTGTACTCGGCGCTCTCGCTGGCGTTGGTCATGGTCAACCTGGCCATCATCTACGCCTCCCAGGACGCACCGTTCCTGTTCGTCGTCCAGATCATCGTCTACACCGGCGCGATCATGATGTTGTTCCTGTTCGTCGTCATGCTGGTCGGCGTCGACAACAGCGAGTCCATGGTCGAGAAGGTCCAGGGTCACACGGTGGCGTCGGTCCTCGCGGCCGTCGGCGCGTTCATCCTGCTCGCGTCCTTCGTCGCCAGCGGCCTGGTCCCGGGCGCAGCCGGTGTGGAGAGCGCCAACGCTGCGTACGGCGGCAACGTGCAGGGCCTCGCGGCGCTGCTCTTCGGCAAGTACGTGCTCGCGTTCGAGGCGACTGCGGCCCTGCTCATCACTGCTGCGGTCGGTGCGATGGTCCTCGCCTACGCCGAGCGCCTCACGCCGAAGCTCGACCAGAAGGCGCGTGCCAAGGCTCGCATCGAGGACTACGTGACCAACGGCGTCCACCCAGGTCCGAGACCCAGCTCCGGCGTGTACGCGCGTCACAACTCGATCACCTCGCCGGCTCTGCTGCCCGACGGGACGGTCTCGGAGGACTCCGTCTCCGCCGTGCTCGTGCATCGGAGCGGCCTGGCTGACGCGGAGTCGCTGGGTGCCCCCGCCAAGAAGGCCTTCGCAGCGCTCGACGTCGCGCAGGGCGCAGACGAGGAGGAGTTGTGAACCCCAACTACTACGTGGTGCTGGCAGCGATCCTGTTCGCCATCGGGATCGTCGGCTTCCTCGTCCGCAAGAACGCCCTCGTGCTGTTCATGTCCGTCGAGCTCATGCTCAACGCGTGCAACCTGCTGCTCGTGAGCTTCAGCCGGGTGCACGGCAACCTCGACGGGCAGGTCGCATCCTTCTTCGTCATGGTCGTGGCGGCAGCTGAGGTCGTCGTGGGGCTGTCGATCATCGTCATGATCTATCGGGTGCGGCATTCGGCGAATGTCGACAACGAGAACCTGCTCAGGTACTAGGGGATACACGGTGACTCTGCTCGAAGGTCTGACACCGGTGGCCCCCACCGGTCTGTTTCCGCTCGCCTGGCTGATGATCGCGATCCCGCTGGTCTCGGCGGGACTCCTCCTGCTGCTCGGCAAGGTGACGAACTCGATCGCTCACTACGTCGCGACGCTGGCTCCCATCGCGTCCTTCGTCGTGGCCGTGGCGCTGTTCGCCGACCTGCTCGGGCGGCCTGAGGCGCAACACGCCGTCTCCGTACCGCTGTACACGTGGATCAAGACCGGCTCGTGGTCGATCGACGTGGGTCTGCTCATCGACCCGCTGTCGATCCTGTTCGCGCTGCTTGTCACGGGCGTCGGAAGCCTCATCCACGTGTACTCGATCGGGTACATGGCGCACGACCCCGGTCGGCGTCGGTTCTTCGCGTACCTCAACCTGTTCATAGCCGCGATGCTCGTGCTGGTGCTCGCGGACAACTACGCGGTGCTCTTCGTCGGCTGGGAGGGTGTGGGCCTCGCCTCGTACCTGCTCATCTCGTTCTGGCAGCACAAGCCCACTGCGGCGACCGCCGGCAAGAAGGCGTTCATCGTCAACCGTGTCGGTGACCTCGGCCTGACGATGGCGATCTTCACGATGCTCGCGATGTTCGGCTCGAGCTCGTTCGAGGCCGTCAACGCCGGCGCCTCGAAGCTCTCGCCCGGCTGGGCGACGCTGATCGGCCTGCTGCTGCTCGTCGGAGCCTGCGGCAAGTCCGCCCAGGTGCCCCTGCAGTCCTGGCTGCTCGACGCCATGGAAGGCCCGACCCCGGTGTCGGCCCTCATCCACGCGGCGACGATGGTCACGGCCGGGGTCTACCTGGTGGTGCGCTCCCATGCCATCTACGCCGAGACGGCCGCCGCGGCCCTCGCCGTCGCCATCGTCGGTACGGTGACGCTGGTCGTAGGCGCCTGGATCGGCACCTCGAAGGACGACATCAAGAAGGTTCTCGCCGGCTCGACGATGTCGCAGATCGGCTACATGATGCTCGCTGCGGGCATCGGCCCCGTGGCGTACCCCTTCGCGATCTTCCACCTGCTGACGCACGGCTTCTTCAAGGCCAACATGTTCCTCGGCGCCGGCTCGGTGATGCACGGCATGAACGACGACGTGAACATGCGCCACTACGGCGGCCTGGCGAAGGTGATGAAGATCACCTACTACACGTTCCTCATGGGCTACCTCTCGATCATCGGCACGCCGTTCTTCTCGGGCTTCTACTCGAAGGACTCGATCATCGAGGCGGCGTGGGAGAAGCAGCCAGTTCTTGGCGCTCTCGCGCTCATCGCAGCGGGCATCACGTCGTTCTACATGACGCGCCTCATGTTCATGACGTTCTGGTCGAGCAAGCGGTGGCAGGAGGGCGTCCATCCGCACGAGTCGCCCGCCGTCATGTGGGTGCCGCTTGTTCTTCTCGCGATCCCGTCGGCCATCGCCGGCATGGTGATGAACGCGTGGATCGCCGGATGGCTCGCACCGGCCGTCAACGGTGAGGTGCCCCTCAACCCGTCCTGGCTCCCGCGCATCACGGGCGTCGGCCTCGTCACACTCGCGGTCGTCGCTGCAGGCATAGCGGTCGCGTATCTGATCTTCGGTCGCACCAGCGTCCCTGAGTCGGTCCCGTACACGCGCAACGTGTTCACGATCGCCGGACGCCACGACCTGTACGGGGATGCCTTCAACGAGGCCGTCTTCATGAAGCCGGGGGAGGCGCTGACCCGGGGGGTCGTCGCGCTCGACTCAGGCATCATCGACGGGGCGGTGCGGGGCAGCGGAGCGCTGACCGTCGGCCTCGGTGGAGGCCTTCGCATGCTGCAGAACGGGTACGTCAGGTCATACGGACTGACGATGGTCGTCGGCGTCATCGTCGTCGGTCTCGCCCTGCTCATCGGCCGGCTGGTCTGAAAGGAGGGGTGAGATGCTGACGATCCTTGCGCTGCTGCCGCTTGTCGGTGGCTTGGTGGTGTGGTTCCTGCGCGGAAGCGCTGCGCGCTCTGTCGGGCTGGCGATTTCTCTGGCTACGTTCGTGTTCTCGATCATCGTCGCCGCCGTACATCTCGGTGGCACCGATCTGTCGGAGCACCAGGTGTGGATCAAGGCCTTCGGCGCGTACTACGCGCTCGGCCTCGACGGCATGGGCCTGCTCATGGTCCTGCTCACCACGCTCCTCGTGCCGGTCGTGCTGCTCGCAGAGCAGCGCTCCGACGCCGAGGGCCGGTGGGGAGGTCACGTGTGGACGGCGCTCGTCCTCATCCTCGAGTCGCTGAGCCTGTACGTGTTCCTGGCCACGGACGTGCTGCTGTTCTACATCTTCTTCGAGGCGACGCTCATCCCGATGTACTTCCTGATCGCGGGCTGGGGCGGCGCGAAG
>JBBQBP010000087.1:0-6710 GCA_038317635.1 Propionibacteriales bacterium | reverse complement strand
GGCAGCATCCCCGTTGCGCGGGTCCGGGCAGAACTCATCGGGCCCGAGGTCTCCGCGACCGTCCCGGGCGTGCCGCAAGGCCTCCTCGGACAGGTCCTGCGCTTCGGCGTCGTCGGGGTGACCTCGACCATCGCGTACTTCATCCTCTACGTCCTGCTGCGCGGCGTGATGGAAGCCCAGAACGCCAACCTCGTCGCCCAGATCATCACCGCAGTCGCGAACACCGCCGCCAACCGGGCGTTCACCTTCCGGGTCCACGGCAGCCACGGGTTGCTCAAACACCACGCGACCGGCCTGATCGCGTTCGCGATCGCGATGGTCCTGACCAGCGGATCACTATGGGGGCTGCTGGCCCTGTTCCCGAACGTCGGCACGTGGATCGAGATCCTCGTACTCACGACCGCCAACCTCGTCGCCACGATCGTCCGGTTCCTCGCGCTCCGGCTCGTCATCGGGCGGAAGGTAGAGCAGGCCTAGCGGGCAGCGTGTACGGTCCGGGCATGGCAATCACTCGGGCCGAGCTGGCGAGGCTGGTCGACCACACGCTGCTGCGTACGGATGCCTACCATGCGGACGTGCTGGCGCTCGTTGCGGAGGCGCGCGACCTCGGTGCGTACGCCGTGTGCGTGTCGCCGTCGATGCTGCCCGTACCGGGCCTGCCGCCCGAGCTGAAGCTCGCGACCGTGTGCGGGTTCCCGTCCGGGAAGCACACGACGGCGGTGAAGGTCGCCGAAGCCGCAGAGTCCGTACGGCTCGGAGCCGACGAGGTGGACATGGTCATCGATCTCGGGCTGCTCAAGGCGGGTCGCCAGCGAGACCTCGTCCGAGAGATTCGCGCGGTTCGCGGCGAGGTGCCGTTGCTCAAGGTCATCATCGAGTCCGCGGCGCTGACCGACGAAGAGATCATCGTCGCCTGCGAGGCTGCGGCCGAGGCGGGCGCTGACTTCGTGAAGACCTCGACCGGCTATCACTCTGCCGGAGGAGCCACGGTCCACACCGTGTCGCTGATGTCGATGACGATCGGTGATCAGTGCGGGATCAAGGCATCCGGCGGGATCCGTACGTACGAGCAGGCCGCTGCCCTCGTAGCAGCCGGCGCCACCCGCCTCGGGATGTCCGCGACCGCCGACGTCCTGGCTGCAGCACCGGAGTAGGCGGCACAGGTCCTCTCGCCAAGCAGTACAGGTGCTCTCGCGGAAGTCAGTCCAGGCGCGTGCGGTGGAAGTTGAGGTGGCTACGACTGGCCGTCGGGCCGCGCTGGCCCTGGTAGCGGGAGAGGTTCACCGCGGAGCCGTACGGGTTCAGTGCAGGGCTCGACAGCTGGAAGAAGCAGAGCTGACCGACCTTCATGCCTGGCCAGAGCATGATCGGGAGCGTCGCGACGTTCGACAGCTCCAGTGTGATGTGGCCGTTGAAGCCCGGGTCCACGAAGCCTGCCGTCGAGTGCGTGAGGAGGCCGAGACGCCCCAGCGACGACTTGCCCTCGAGGCGGGCGGCGATGTCGTCGGGGAGTGTGACGGCCTCGTACGTCGCACCCAGCACGAACTCCCCCGGGTGCAGGATGAACGGCTCGTCAGGGCCGCACTCGACGAGCCGAGTCAGCTCCGCCTGCTCGACCGACGGGTCGATGTGCGGGTAGCGATGGTTCTCGAACACCCGGAAGTACCGGTCGAGTCGCACGTCCACGCTGGACGGCTGGACCATCGAGGGCTCATACGGGTCGAGCACGACCCGTCCAGCCTCGATCGCCGCGGCGATGTCACGGTCAGAGAGCAGCACGCCCTGACCCTACAAGCCGCTCCGCTGCGCGTCACGCATACGGCTCATGGCGGGTGACAGCCTCCGCCACGCGATTGTCTCGGGCGGTACCAACATTCAGTGGCGCGCAGACGGTCGCCGGTTCGTATCTGCACCGGCGGCCGCGTATCTGCCACTCAATGTCGGAGACACCGCGTTACCGGGGCTCGAGATGGACCTCCAGGTGGTGGTCGCCGAGGGAGACGATCTGGCGGTCGAGGTCAGCGGTAGCGGCGGAACGACCGGACCGACAGCGATGCCCGGATGCGGCTCAGCACCGAGACCGAACGGTTCAGACCGCCGACGGCGTCGTCGACCGTGGACCAGTAGGTGCTGGCCTGACCGGGGGTGATCGTATCCGGCGCGAACACTGTCATGTCCGCCTGCCGGGCGAGGATGCGCGGATCCGCCCTCTCCGTCAGCCGCGAGAACAAGCTCACGAGCTGCTCGGCCTGTTCCGTGCGGGTCGCAGACGGCGTCGGGGTCCTGCCCAGGTCACGTGCCCGGTCGACGATCTCGGCCCAGCCGCCGGCGACGCGATCCACCAGGCTGTCCGACGACATCCGGAACCGCCGTCGTCGCATCTTGAGCCCGATGATCAGGGCGATCGGCGCGACGATGAAGATCAGGGGGATGCCTCCGACTGCTGCGAACCTGCCAACGAGACCCCAGTCGATGTGGAACGTGTTCTTCACTGCCTCGGGCGCGCTGCCGGGAGGCGTGGTGTCCTGCTCCAGGGAGCCGGGCTTCTGAGGCGGGGGCGGCGGGTTCTCGACCTGAGGCCGCGGGACGCTCTGCGGCTGGTTGTTGAGCGACTTGAGGCGACGGTCCTTCGCCGGGGTGGCATCGACCGCGACCCAGCCGTACCCCTGGAGGTAGACCTCGGTCCACGCCGTGACGTCGCTTCCGTGCACCGCACCATCAGCGGAGGACAACCTGTAGCCGTAGCTCACGCGCGCGGGGATGCCGGCAGCCCTCGCCAGCAGCGCCAGGGCCACCGAGTACTGCTCCGCGTCGCCGACCATCTGCGTGGGGTCCTTGAGCAGGTCGGAGATGCGTCCGTCGTTGTGGCCCGCCCAGGAGGCCGTCTCGTCCGCGCCGACCCCGTCGGAGTAGTAGCCCAGCTTCAGCTGCTCGGCGTAGGAGGTCACGAGCGCGCCGGCGTTCGACCCGGAGGCGAGGGCGGCCCACTTGGCGGCCAGATCCCGGACGTCGTCCGGGATCGGCTCTGCGGCCGGAAGGCGGATCGAGCCGGCGGACGCACTGAGGATCTGCTCGTTCGTTGGCTGACTAGGGATGACGCTGACCTCGGTGTACGAGTCGCCGTTGACCAGACCGGCGGTGACGAGTCCCGTACCGCTGCTCTGGTTGTAGTGGAATGAGTCGTCGAGCGCGACGACGCGACTGCCCGCGAAGGTCATCTCCAGCGTCTTGCCAACAGTCGGCACCCACACGCCGGACAGCGTCTTGACCGTCACCGTGACCGTGATCTGCTTACCCGCGGTGTCGTCGATGACGCGGGCCCCGATGCGCTGGAACGTCCCCGAGTCAGCCCCGGTGGACGTCGAGTTGGACACGGTGTACGTGAACCCGTCGTAGCCGTCGAGCGTGGCGATCCGGATCCGGGTGCCGACGGGCGCGCCCTGGACCGTGAACAGCGTCTGCGTCTTGTTGTCCGTGAGGTTCAGCCGGAAGCCCTGGAGAGGGCTCGGATAGCGCTGTACGTCGAGTGGCTGGGCGACAAGCGCACGCACCGTTCGACGCGGCCCGGTCGTGTCCAGGACCGGACGAATCACGACGACCAGCCCCGTGACCAGGCCAATCACGAGCGCGCCGGTCAGTAGCTGCGGCCAGCGGACGATGTCACCGCCGATGATGAGCGAGCGACGTTGCTGGGTCCGCCGGTACGCGGTCCACACCGCGACGAAGAAGACCGCCGCCAACCCGATCTCCGTCGGGACGTAGCTGGTGTTGACACCCAGCAGGTACGCCAGAAGCAGAGCCGCGAGCATGGGCACCGGTGCGAGTGCCGGCGTGCCAGACCGCAGTGACAGGGTCACGGAGCCGAAGACCGACACCAGCCCGACGATGACGACCGGCACGAGAAGGTAGCCGGTCTCACCGATCGGGGGTTGGAGGGTCAGCATGGCCTTCCATCCGAGCACCGGCCCTACGAGCAGACCCCCCAGCGAACGCAGCGTCGGTATGACGGAGAGCGTGCCCGCCGACGGCATCGCCAGCAGCGTGCCGAACGCACCGTACGCGACCGCCGCCAGCACTCCCGTACGCAGCGCGTCCCATCGCCGCAGCGCGGTCACGATGGCGACCGCGGCGCCGATCGCACCAGCACCGAGCGACGCTACCCAGACCCAGCCGTTCCCATACGTGGGAAGCCAGGCGACGGTGACGAGGACCAACATGGTTATGGCAGCCAGGGTGTCGACAGCGATCCAGGTCCAGCGAGCCGACCCTGACGCGGCGAAGATGGTCGTGGTCGTCTTGTGCCGTCGGCGCATCGAGACCGGTACCGGGGTGCCGCTGCGGAGCTTCCCCAGCCGCTCCGCCACCTGGTCCCGCCGGTCGTCGACCCAGTCGAGCACGTTCATGCGTTCGACCTCCGTACCGCCCGAGGCAGGTCGTCCAGCGAAGGAAGCTGGATCGAGGTGACTCCTGACACCGTGTCCACCGCCAAGGGGTGGTTCGGGGCGACACGGATGAGGATCACGCGGGTGTCGATGCCGAGCAGCGTCGCCGCACGACGCAAGCGGTCGGTACGAGGCTTGGAGCCCGTCACGATCACGACGATCGAGGCTGACGCCTCGCGGTCGCGCACGATGCGGAACAGCTCGGTCACGTGCGTACGGTCCAGGCGTTCGACGCGACTCAGCTGGTTCATCGCGCGTGTCGCGCTGAGGCCGCGGTGGATGTCCACATTGGTCACGAGGGCGATCGGGTTCTCCTCGCGGAACGACTGCTGCACGAAGCTGGCCGCGACGGAGACCGCGTCCTCGAACTCCTGCTCGGAGGCGTACGACTGGTCCGACAGGTCGACCGCGATCGCGATCCGCGACTGCCTCGTCTCTTCGAACTGCCGCACCATGAGGTCGCCGGTGCGCGCCGACGAGCGCCAGTGGATGTGACGGCGATCGTCCCCGGGTACGTACTCACGCAGGGCGTGGAAGCTCATGTCGGAGTTCGACAGCTTCTGGGTCGTGTGCCCCTCGAGGTCGTGCACGAAGCCCGTCTGGCGCCCGGGGAGGTTCACGGTGCGCGGGTGGACGAAGACCTCGACGGCTGACGTCCACAGCGACTCGCGGCCGGCCAGCCCGAAGGGGTCACCCTGCACCGAGAGCGCGGGCCCGATCTCGACCACGCACCTGCGGTCGGTGGGGATGACGAAGGCCTGCTCCAGCTCGCCGATGGCGCCCAAAGACGGCAGCGCGATCGACGCCGTCTGGTCCCCGATCGGAAGGTCGATGCTGACGGGCAGGGTACGGCGGCCCCCTTCGTTCCGCACGACCAGCTCACCCGTGGCGCGTGACCCGACCTGTACGTGGTGCTCGGGCACCGTCAACGTCACCGCCAGCGCTGGCCGGCCCAGCGTGAACAGCATGGCGACCAGCGAGAGTGCGATCGCTGAGATGCCTGCTACCCGCAGCTCCAGCCAGGACAGAACCCACCCCGCGAGCAGCAGGACCACTCCCATACCCAGCACGGCCCAACCCGCGCCGCGCATGCCGAGCGCCCGCGACACGAGAGTCGCCACATTCCGTACGTCGGCCCACCGCAGCGGCCCCACCCCGGCCGGCGCGAGCCAGCGATCGGGAGGAGCCGCGACCTGACCGTACTCGAGCACGGCCGTCTCGGCCGTCTCGGGGACGGTCTCGATGGGCGCTCCGTCGGTCGGTGGCGAGGTGATGATCAGGCTCATCTAGGCCGTACGCTCCGTTGGCGGCAGGACCTCGCTGATGATCTTCACCATGACGTCGATCGCGGTGACGCCGTTGAACTCCGACTCCGGATCGAGCACGATGCGGTGCGCGAGGCAGGGGATCGCGAGGATCTTCACGTCGTCGGGCACCACGTAGTGGCGACCCAGCGACGATGCCCACACGCGGGCGGACCGCGCGACCGCCAGCGCACCACGGATCGAGACGCCCAGACGGACGTGCTCCGCAGTCCGCGTGGCTTCGACGAGGCGTGCGATGTAGTCCAGCACGGACGGCTCGACATGTACGGACTGGCCGAGCTGGCTCATCTCGGCGATCGCCGCCGTCGTGATGATCGGGGCCAACGCGGCAGACTGCGGACGCGACCCGCCGGACGTGAGGATCCGCAACGACGTCTGCCGATCGGGGTAGCCGAGGGTCGTCTTCATGAGGAAGCGGTCGAGCTGGGCCTCGGGCAGCCGGTACGTACCGGCCTGCTCGATCGGGTTCTGGGTCGCAATGACCATGAACGGTGTGCCGACGTCGTACGAGACGCCGTCGACCGTCACCCGATGCTCCTCCATGACCTCGAGCAGCGCCGACTGCGTCTTGGGCGAGGCGCGGTTGATCTCGTCGGCGAGCACGATCGACGCGAAGATCGGGCCTTGGTGGAACTCGAACGAGCTCGACTTCTGGTCGAAGATCGTGACGCCGGTCACATCGCTCGGCAGGAGGTCGGGGGTGAACTGGATGCGGCTGTGGCTGCCCTGGACGGTCTGTGCGATCGATCGGGCCAGCGTCGTCTTGCCGGTCCCCGGGAAGTCCTCGAGCAGCAGGTGCCCTTCGGCGAGCATGCAGGTCACGGAGAGCCTGATCGCTTCGGTCTTGCCGAGGATCGCGCGCTCGATGTTGCGCACGATCGACGCGAACGTGTCCGAGAACCAGCGAGCCTGGTCGGGCGTCATCGCCATGTGAGAACTTGTC
>JBBQBP010000086.1:0-6985 GCA_038317635.1 Propionibacteriales bacterium | reverse complement strand
GGCCCTGACCACGATCTTGTCACCCGTCCTGCGCCATTCGACGTCGGCGGTCCCGTACGGAGTCTCGTGTCGCGTGCTCGCCCAGTCCAAGCCGGCCAGCGGCTGCGGGGCGATCTCCAACGTCCGGTAGCCCGCCTCGGCAGGAGCGAGGCCGGCGACGACTCGATGCAGCCAGTCGGCGATGGCCCCCAACGCGTAGTGGTTGAAGCTGGTCATCTCCCCCGGGTTGATCGAGCCGTCCTCGAGCATCGAGTCCCAACGCTCCCAGATCGTGGTCGCGCCCATGGTGATCGGGTACAGCCAGGACGGGCACTCGGTCTGCTGGAGCATCCGGCCCGCCTGCCGCATGTGGCCGGTGCTCGACAGAGCGTCGGCGATGATCGGTGTACCGACGAACCCCGTACCGATGCGGTACGCGTCGCGACGGACCAACCAGGCGAGCCGCTCGCCCATCCGGTCGCGCAGCTCACCGGTCGCGATGTCGAACGCGATGGCCAGCGCGTACGAGGTCTGGGCGTCGGACAGGATCCGGCCGGCCGGCGTCACGTACTCGGCCAACCACGCCTGACGGACCTTCTCCGCCACCACCGCGTAGTGCGCGGCGTCCTCGGTGCGTTCCAGCACGAGAGCGTGGCGGGCGAGCGTCTCGGCGGAGCGGAAGAGGTAGGCGCTCGCGACGAGGTCGGGGTCGGCCTTGGCCTTGGCCGGCTGGTCCGGCGGGGCGTCCGGGTCGACCCAGTCGCCGAACTGGAAGCCGCCCTCCCACAGGTATCGCTCACCCGCGATGCCGAGGAGCTGGTCGACCCAGGCCTTCGCCGAGTCGTACTGCGCCGTCAGCACGCCGGCGTCGCCGAAGCGCTCGTACAGGTTCCACGGAAGGATCGTGGCGACGTCGCCCCAGGCTGCGGCGGGCATCTTCGCCGAGTTGAGCACGTCAGGGACGATGAACGGGACGCCGCCACCAGCGCGCTGCTCGAGCCCCAGGTCGACGAGCCAGGACGCCAGGAAGCCGTCGCAGTCGTACAGATAGGACGCCGTAGGGCTGAAGACCTGGATGTCACCGGTCCAGCCGAGCCGCTCGTCGCGCTGGGGGCAGTCGGTGGGCAGGTACAGGAAGTTGCCCCGCATGCCCCAGACGACGTTCTCGTGGAGCTTGCTGACCATCGGGTCGGAGCAGTCGAACCAACCGGTCCGGCGCATGTCGGAGCTGATCACCTCCGCGGTGACGTCAGCCGGGTCGAAGTCCCCGGGCCAGCCGGAGATCTCGGCGTAGCGGAAGCCGTGGAACGTGGACGTCGGGGCCCATTCCTCCACCCCGGTACCGGCAAGCGTGTACGTGTCGGTGGCCTGGGCGGCCCGCAGCGTTCGCACGCCGAGCTCGCCGTTCTCGAGCACCTCGGCGTGCCGCAGCGTCACGATGTCGCCGGCCGTGCCGTTGACCCGGATCCGGAGACGTCCGACGAGGTTCTGGCCGAAGTCCAGAAGCGTGGCGCCCGAGGGGGACGTGATGATGTCCGCGACGGGAACGACCTGCGTCACGCGCACCTCAGGGGAGGTACGAGCATCGGGCACCGGCCCGGCCGGAAGGACGGCGGCCGGCTCCCAGCCGTCAGCCGCGAAGCCGGCAGCTGACCAGCCTGCCGGGAGCTTGCGGGCGTCGTACCGCTCACCGAGATAGATCCCGGACTCCACCCACGGTCCGTCGCCGTACGCGGTCCAGTCCGGGCCGGTCACGATCCAGGCGGTACTGCCGTCGGTGTACTCCAGCAGCAGCCGCCCGGCGAATGCGGGCTGCTCACCGTAGAAGGGCCGAGCAGACTCCCGGAAACCGAAGATCTCGGTGTACCAGCCACCGGCCAGCGCCACCCCGAGGGCGTTCCGACCGGCCACGAGCAGGCTGGTGACGTCTGTCGTCTCGTGCACCAGCCGGGACTGGTACGTCGTCCAGCCGGGCTTGAGGATCTGGTCGTCCACCGCGTATGAGTTGACGTGCGCCTGGTACACGCCGTGCGCGGTGGCGTACAAGGTCGCTCGTTCGAGGCCCGGAGCCACGTCGAACTCGGTCCGGAGCAGTACGGGCTGTGCGTGACGCGCCGGCGCCGACAGGCCGATGAACTGTGCCCGCCACTCGCCCTCCGCGAGGAAGGTCGACACGACGGGCTGCTCCTCGCTCCACGTCGACCAGCCGTCCGGTCCCTGGACCCGCACCCGAAGACTTCCGCGCTGCCGTGCCGCAAGCGGCGGGAACGGCCAGTCCACCAGCACCGACGCATCGCCGTCGAGGTGAGCGCTCGCCGTGGTTGAGCCGTCGTCCCACTCCAGTTCGGCGGCGTCCTGACTCCATCCCGGCACGTCCGACACGGTCACCCACGACACACGTGGTGCGGCGACGGGGACCTTCATACCTGACTGGTACTCGAGTCGAACGGAATGGACAGCGCTGGGCATGGCTCTCACTTTCGGGTGGGTCTGGCGAGTGTGCTGAAGGTCGAGCGATCTAGCCCTTGACGGCGCCTGACGTCATTCCGGCGACGATCTGGCGCTGGAAGACGATGTACATGATCAGCATCGGGATGGTGATGACGAGGATGTTGGCGAACAAGAGGTTGAACGAGTTCTGGCTCTGGCTGATGTAGTTGAACAGGGTCAGCTGCACGGTGGCGTTGGCGTTGCCGGGCAGAGCCATCTACGCAGAGTGCTGTCCGATCTACAAGATGTAGCTGATGGAAGGGGTATAACGATTCAGTAACGTGGTAAGCGTGGCACTACGGCATCGGAAGGGCACGCGCCGCCGACTGTCGACCGACCCGGATCAGGGCTTGGTGAGGCAGTACGTACGGTTGCCGGTCGGGAACTGCCAGGGCTGGGTGCTATCGGGGCACTGGTAGTTCGTCCCCTGGTCCACGCTGACGGCAACCTTGATCACTGCTCGCGCGTCCGTGCACGCCACGTCGAAGTAGAAGCCCTTGCCATCCTCGTACAGGCACTGCCCGACAGCGAGATTCTCCATGAGGCAGTAGGTGTTCGCGATGGCCTTGCTGCCGTCGAGGGTCTGCACATACTGGCTGTCCGTGTCGCACGCCGCATCGCCGGGGAGCTTGGAGACGACCGTGTAGCTCACGGGTCCGCCGGGCGCGGTCTTGCACTCGCTGGAAACCCACGTGACGTCTCGCGCGTCCCTGCCGCCTGACGGGTACGACAGGGTGACGCACGAGTTCACGGCGAGGGAACTCGGAGCGCCTGCGAAGAGTGAGGACACGCCCGGGAGAAGTCGGCTGACCGCAACCCACGCGAGGACGCAGACGAGCGCGATGGCCACGATGACCACCACCACGATCTTGCGCTTCCCGCCGGCCCTCCGGCCGGTGTCGGCGAACCGTTGCCCGCTCCCTACCGACCGGGACGTTCCGGGCATCCCGTGTGCGGGCAGCGGCACTGAGCTGTAAGGGTCGACGGGCGGAGGTACGTACGGAGGCGGAGCAGCGATCTGTACGAGGGGCGGGTTGGCGGTCGGGTACGCCAGGGTGAGGTCCTCGATGGAGGACACCTCGGTGGTGAGCTTGCGGAGCAGGGCCAGGTCGTCCGGCGTCAGACCCTGGACAGACATCGCGCGGAGGTGCTCGAAGTGGTCGCGGATCGGGCCGCGGATCTCGCACAACCACTGTCTGCCGTCCCAGTGACGAGTGACTCCCGGCGGGTCACCAGGGCACGCGTACCACCCGGCGGGTGCCGGGACGAACAACGGCTGTTGGGACACGTCGATGCCTTCGATCACTGGGAAGTAGCGCCAGGCTAGGGTCTGCTCAAGATGGCGCCCCCAGACTGTGAGAGGACTGTCACCCCCTAAGGCACCTACCCGCGGCTGAGTGCTCCAGCGGCCGCCATTCAATGGCACTGACGCGGTCGCCGGTTCAGATACACAGCGGCGACCGCGTGTGTGCCAGTGAATGTCTGCTGGTGCTCGTCAGCCGGAACGCACGAGTGCCCCGAACGATGGACGGCCGGGGCACTCGCTACAGGCTCAGCAGCCCGGGAGTCGAGCGGCGAGGTAACCCTTGACCTGGTCGAGCGCCACCCGCTCCTGAGTCATCGTGTCGCGCTCGCGGATGGTCACGGCCTGGTCGTCCAGAGTGTCGAAATCAACAGTCACGCAGAACGGCGTGCCGATCTCGTCCTGTCGGCGGTAGCGGCGACCGATCGCCTGGGTCTCGTCGTAGTCGACGTTCCAGAGCGTACGGAGCTCGGCCGCGAGGTCCCTCGCCTTCGGTGACAGGGCCTCGTTCTTCGACAACGGCAGCACTGCGGCCTTCACCGGCGCGAGGCGCGGGTCGAGCTTCAGCACTGTCCGTACGTCCACGCCGCCCTTGGTGTTCGGCGCCTCGTCCTCGGTGTAGGCCTCGACGAGGAACGCCATCAGCGACCGGGTGAGACCGGCCGCCGGCTCGATCACGTACGGCACGAACTTCTCGTTCGTCACCGGGTCGCGGTAGCTCAGGTCGGTGCCGGAGTGCTCGCTGTGCGTGGTGAGGTCGAAGTCCGTACGGTTCGCGATGCCCTCGAGCTCGCCCCAGTCACCGCCGGCGAAGCCGAACTTGTACTCGATGTCGACGGTGCGCTTCGAGTAGTGCGACAGCTTCTCCTTCGGGTGCTCGTAGAGGCGCAGGTTGTCGCGGGAGATGCCGAGGTTCACGTACCAGTTGGTCCGCTCGTCGATCCAGTACTGGTGCCACTGTTCGTCCGTACCGGGCACGACGAAGAACTCCATCTCCATCTGCTCGAACTCACGCGTGCGGAAGATGAAGTTGCCGGGCGTGATCTCGTTGCGGAACGACTTGCCGACCTGGCCGATGCCGAACGGAGGCTTCTTGCGCGTGGCCTGTACGACGTTGGCGAAGTTGATGAAGATGCCCTGCGCCGTCTCGGGGCGCAGGTAGTGCAACCCGGACTCGTCCTCGACCGGGCCGAGGTACGTCTTGAGCATCATGTTGAAGTCGCGCGGCTCGGTCCACTGCCCCTTGGTCCCGCAGCTCGGGCACGGGATCTCGGACAACCCCGCGGGCTTGCGTCCCTTGCGGTTCTCGAACTCGTCGGCGAGCGTGTCGGCGCGGAAGCGCTTGTGGCACTGGAGGCATTCCGTGAGCGGGTCGGTGAACACGCCGACATGCCCCGACGCGACCCAGACCTGCCTCGGGAGGATCACCGACGAGTCGAGCCCGACGATGTCGTCGCGGGCCGTGACGACCTGACGCCACCACTGCTTCTTGATGTTCTCCTTGAGCTCGACGCCCAGGGGGCCGTAGTCCCACGCGGCGCGCGTGCCACCGTAGATCTCGCCACAGGGGAAGACGAATCCCCGCCGCTTGGCGAGGCTGATGACGTTGTCGAGGGTGCTAGCCACCTCTGGTGCTCCAGTTCTGTGCTCGCGGGTGAGCCCGCGCCGGCCACCCGGCTGGTGACCCGTGAGGCGTAACGCTACCTGGTGCGAGGCAGGTTCTGCCCGACCGCTTCCGGATCGTCGAACGCGCTGGGTTCGTCGAGGGCCAGCGACAACAACGGCCAGAGCACGATGCGGTTGGCCGAGCCGAGGGCACGGCGGTACGAGCCGACGTCGACCCACTTCGTCACGAGCGCCCACAGCTCGGGGTCGTCGAGGTTCACACCGAAGTCGATGCTCATCAGGCCGGGTTGTGCGGTCAGGAGCTGTACGGCGGGGGCGGCGACCGCCTCGAACGCGGGACGGTCCACCTCGGGGACGCGGAACCTTGAGACGACGATCACGGGCTGAACTGTACGAGACCGGGACGGCGACGTCGGGTCACCCGCCGTCGAGGACGCGTGCGACGGTGACCCAGTCGCCGCTGACCGGGGCGTGCCAGAGGGTCCGAGTGCCCAGAGGTGCGGCCAACGTCACGGAGCCTGCACCGACCTTGGCTTCGGCCGAGCACGCCTTCTGCGTGAGGTCTGTCGCTCCAGTGGCCGCCAGTGTGACCATCGCCTGCATCTCCGTCACGACGAATCCGACGAACGTCGTGCAGCCGCCTCCGGCGACGTAGACGACCTGGATCCTGCGGCCGTCGGCAGAGAGCGCGACGAACCTCCACGGCAGGTGGGTGTTGCCGGGAGAGGCGACGACGGGGACCGGTTCCTGGATGGATGCCTGCGCCCAGGCGGGCGACGAGGCGACCATCGTGGGGTCGGCGACGGCACCGGTGTCGGGCGCCAGGCTCCGAGGCGTCCCGCCGTAGGACTGCGTGCAACCAGAGACGCAGACGAGGGCGCACATCAACGCAAGGGCTCTGCGAATCCTTGTCATGCAAGGCACTCTCCTCCCGATGTGACCCCGGGGACAGTGAACTGAGGAACTTCACCCAGTCGTGACCGGCCCCATCGTGACGACGTCGAACGCGCTGCCGGGGACGTTCTTGAGCGTGTTGAGCTGCGTGTCGCTCCACCGGGGGTCGGGCGTGCCCGACACGTACCAGTTCGAGCCGTTGTCGGCCACGATCATCCCGTACGTCTTCATTGCCTGCAGGATCACGCGCGCCTGCTGGGGGTAGCTGGAGATGTCGAAGTCCGCCTTGAGCCGGACACGCGTTCCCATCGGCGGCAGCGAGGTCGAGGTGTTGGAGCTGGCGTAGTGCCGCGCCGGGGACACGTACGCCTTGCGGGTGTTCGCGACGGTGAACCGGATGGCGTGGTTGATGACCCCCGAGGCGACCTCGTCGTACCGGACGAGACCCGGCAGGATCGGCAGGCCTGCCGCATCTGCGCTGGTCCAGCGGGCGGGCCGGCTGGCACCCGTCGTGAGGTTGAAGATCGCGCCCGACCCGGCGTGCCAGGAACCGTCGGCGTTGCGGTGCGCGTCGTACAGCTCGTACAGCCTGCCCGTGCCGGGTTGCACGACGATGACGTGCCGGTCCCCCGTCGAGCTCGCGCCACCCTCGATGGGCGCATTGCTGGGGATCGGGTACGGGCCGGGGTCGGA
>JBBQBP010000085.1:0-7236 GCA_038317635.1 Propionibacteriales bacterium | reverse complement strand
CTGGCGATGCACGTGTGCGAGCGGCTCGTCGAACAGGTCAAGCACTCCCTGCCGATGTGGAAGCAGCAGTTCTCCTCCGACGGCACCTACCAGTGGTCAGGACTCTGACCGCCGCCAGTCACCCGATCGCCCGCCCGACTTGGCGAGCAGCCTGATCTCGTGGATCGCCACGGACTTGTCGATTCCCTTCACCATGTCGACCACGGCGAGAGCCGCGACGGCGACTGAAGTCAGCGCTTCCATCTCTACGCCGGTTCGGTCCGCCGCACGGACGGTGGACGTGATGCGTACGCCTTCGTCGACGATCTCGAGATCGACGACCACACCGTGTAGGCCGATGACGTGAGCCAGGGGCAGTAGTTCCGGTGTGCGCTTGGCCGCGCTGATGCCAGCGATCCGCGCCACCGCGAGGACATCGCCCTTCGGTATCCGGCCATCGCGGAGAAGCCCGACGACGGTTGGAGGGCAGGTCACGAGCCCCTCGGCGGTCGCGGTCCGTACCGTGACCTGCTTGTCAGTCACGTCAACCATCCTCGCCTCGCCGGCGTCGTCGAGGTGACCGAAGGGCTGCGTCACGTGTCTCTCCTAGGTGTGAGCGGGATCTCGGCCACTCGGGCCGTCATCGCGTCGAGGTACCACACTCTGCCGAACAACACCTCGCCCGCGCCGGTGATCAGCTTGATCGCCTCGGTCGCCATGAGCGCTCCGACCTGGCCGCACATCGCGCCGAGCACTCCGACTGAGGCCGCGGTGACCCACGTCGCGGGGTCAGGTGGCTCGGAGTACAAGTCGCGCAGCGTGACGCCGGGAACGGGCCCTTCCTCCGACCGAGGAGCGCTCCAGAACACACTCACCTGAGCTCGGGTGACACGCACCGCGCCCCAGACGACAGGAAGACCCAGTTCCGTGCAGGTGTCGGCGATGAGGTACCGCGTCGGGTAATTGTCGACCGCGTCGAGCACGATGTCGTACGCACCGAGGATCTCTCGGGCGTTCGCTCCGGTGAGTCTCTCGTCGTGCACCTGGACGTCGATGCTTGGATCCAGCGCCGTGATGGCGGTAGCCGCGCTGACCGCCTTCGGCGACCCAATGCCGGCCGCGGTGTGCAGGATCTGCCGCTGCAGGTTGACCAGCTCGACGGCATCGGCGTCGACCACTCCGAGCGTGCCGACACCGGCAGCGGCCAGGTAGAGGAGTGCTGGGCTGCCGAGACCGCCGGCCCCGACAACGCACACCTTCGCGGCGCGCAGACGACGCTGGCCCAGCGGGCCCAGCTCGAGGATCGGCGCGTGGCGCGCAAATCTCTCACGGTCGACGTGGGACAGCTCGGGTCCAGGCTCTACGAGCGGAAGCAGCTTCACCGAGTCTCCGATCACAGCCACCTGACCGACAGAGGGTCGCCGACGTGCACGACCGTGGTCGCCTCAGCCACCATCGCGTACCCGTCCGCGACGGCCAGCGAGGTCACCAGGTGGGACCCCGAACCCCCAGCATGGGCAGGGACCGCGACGAGCCGTCCTGCGTCGTCCGTGTCCAGCGTGACCGGCAGGACCTGTCGTCGACCGTCCGGCGACGACCACTCCGTGCCGGAGACCGCGGTATGCCAGGTGGCTGCGGGCCGGCCCAGGATGCGGTCCAGCATCGGTCGGACGAAGATCTCGGTGCTGACGACGGCGGAGACGGGGTTCCCGGGGAGACAGACGACCGGCGTTCCGTCCCAGATGCCCCACCCTTGAGGCCTTCCGGGCTGGATCCGCACGTGCCGGAAGACTCCGCCTGCCTCGGTGATGACGTCTCGCACCACGTCGTACGCCCCGACGCTCGCGCCTCCGGTGAGGACCACCAGTTCGCTGCAGAGGGCGGCAGCGTCAAGCCACTCGACGAGCTGCTCCGGCCGGTCGCGCAGCAGACCAGTTGTCACCACGGTCGCGCCGAGATGCTCCAGCAGGCTGCCGACTGCGGCGCTGTTCGACTCGTAGATCTGACCGCGCCGAAGACTTCCACCCCTGACGAGCTCGTCCCCCGTGACGCCCACCGCGATGAGAGGGCGTGGCCTGACCGCGACCTGCTCCACGCCGACGGCGGCGACCGCGCCGGCGACCCCAGGGGTGATTGTGGCGCCGACGTGGGCGACCACCGCGCCTCGAACAACGTCTTCGCCGGCCCTGCGTACGTAGGCACCCTTGCGGCCCGGCGCTTTGAGGACGACGACGTCAGCCCCCTGCTCCTGTGTCTCCTCGAGTGGAACCACCGTGTCCGCGAAAGTGGGCAGAGCAGCGCCGGTCATGATGCGTACGCATTCCCCCCGGGCAGCGACTGGATCGGCATCGCTTCCGGCCGGAACGTCTCCGACCAGGCGCAACCGCGTCGGGACTGCTGCGATGTCGGACCACCTCACGGCATAGCCGTCCATCGAGGAGTTGTCGAAGGCGGGGATGCTCCCCGTGCTGACGACCTCCTGAGCCAGGACGCGTCCGAGACTTTGGGCGACACCCACCATGACACGCCGGTCGTCCGCGGCAACCAGTCCCACCAGCTCGTCGGTGTACTCCTCGACACTGAGTTGTTCACGCATCGGCGCGCTCGTCCCAGCCAGTCGCACTCCGCACGTGACGGAGCAGGCGGCTGCCCGCCGCGATCAACTCCAGCGGCGCCGTGGTGGCCGCCCCATGACTATGGACGAAGAGTCCGGTACGAATCTGACCCGACCGCGAAGCGTGGGCTCCCGTCACCTCATGCGTCATCTCAGAACTCCCCCTCTCTTGTTGCCCCACCGTATCTTTCCCACTAAGAGTCACTGTTGTCCCGCGTGCTTCGCCCAAGGGTTCCCCATCAGGGAGTTGAGTTGTCGACCGAAATCCACCCGCAGCCGCTGCTGAGCGATGCGCACGACCGCGTCGCACGGGATATGCGGGTCTCGCTGACCGACCGATGCAACCTACGGTGCAGCTACTGCATGCCTGCCGACGGGCTCGCGTGGCTGCCGGGTCCAGATGTTCTGACCGACGACGAGGTCGTACGGCTGATCACAGTCGCGGTGACCAGGCTCGGTGTCCGCAAGCTGCGCTTCACCGGCGGTGAGCCGCTGCTGCGTCGAGGTCTCGTCGGCATCGTCGCGGCAGCAGCCGAGCTCCGCACCGACGAGGACCGTCCACCGGAGCTCTCCCTGACGACCAACGGCGTCGGTCTCGACAAGCACATCACCGCACTGGCCTCCGCCGGCCTCGACCGCGTCAACGTATCGCTCGACTCCCTCGACAGGGAACGGTACGCAGCACTCGCTCGCCGGGACCGGCTCCCAGACGTCCTGAGGGGACTGGAAGCAGCCGAGGCGTCGGGCCTGAGGCCGATCAAGGTCAACGCTGTCGCCATGCGTGACGCCAATGACGTCGACATCGTGCCGCTGGCCGAGTTCTGCCTGGCTCGCGGGTACGAGCTCCGCTTCATCGAGCACATGCCACTCGGACCGGCCCACGCCTGGGATCGCACGGCGATGCTCCCCGCCTCGGACATCCTCGCTCGCCTCCGAGAACGGTTCGAGCTCTCTCCTGCGCCCGGTCGAGGCTCCTCACCTTCGGAGGATTGGCTGGTGGCGGCCGGTCCCGACCATCCGGCCGGCAGGATCGGTGTCATCGCCTCGGTGACCGCTCCCTTCTGCGCATCGTGCGACCGGACCCGTCTCACGGCCGATGGCCAGATCCGTACTTGCCTGTTCAGCCACACCGAGACCGACCTGCGCACACCGATGCGCGACGGGGCCGACGACGCGAGGCTGGCGAGCCTGTGGTCGGGCGCACACGCGACCAAGCCGGCCGGCCACGGGATCGGGCACAAGGGCTTCCACCAGCCAGCCCGCACCATGAGCTCGATCGGAGGCTGACGATGGAGATCACCTACTACGCCGGTGCGGCCGACGCCGCAGGTACGGACCGGGAGGTGCTCGACACATCCGACATCACTGCCGAGGAGGTCGTGTCGCTGCTCAGCGCCCGACACGACGGCCTCGCTGAGGTGCTGAGGTCCTGTTCGTTGCTGGTCGACGGAACATCTGTCAAGGACCCCAAGACGAGGATCCCAGCTGGGGCGCGGGTGGACGTGCTACCTCCTTTCGCCGGCGGGTGACCGGGTATCGACCGTGATGTGGTGTCAGGCCCACGACTGTGTCGTCCACCGGCTGGCACGAACGCGAGAGGGCGTGGCACTGGCCAATCCAATGAGCCGTCGGCTACGAACCACTGGCATGACCACTTCGCGCGCGCGTTCGACATCGCTGTTGCGTGACCGCCCGGCACAACCGCCGGCGTGGTCGGCGTCGCGGCACTGCGGGCACCAACCTCTCGCCCGCGAGCGGAGCGAAGCGTTGCCTGCGAACGCGTCGGTATCGCAGGTGCAGGAGGCGATCAGGCGGGGCACCGTTGTCGACGGCACGGAACATCATCCGTTCAGCGTCAGCGCGCGTCGTCAGCCGACGACGACGTGGATCGTGTGCAGGCCAGATGCTCCATTGGGGAAGACGTCGACGACCGACTCGTCTTGGGCCTTGCCCGCGGCATCGACGACCCGGACCTGCAGCTCGTGGTCGCCGGGGACGGCATCCCAGTTCCAGAGCCACTGGCGCCAGAACTCGATGCCGGCGTCAGGACCCAGACTGGCGTCCGCCCATCCTCCGCGGTCGACGCGTACCTGCACCTTCCCGACGCCCACACCGTGGGCCCACGCCGTGCCCCCAACTTTGACGCTGCCGGACGAGACGTGGGAGCCGGGCCGGGGTACCTCTATCCGGGAGCTGGGCTTGATGGGCCCGTGGTCGGACCAACCCAGCACCGTCCAGTACGCCTGCTTCGCGGCGAACGTGGTGACCTCCATCTTCACCAGCCACTTCGTCGCCCCCACGAACCCATAGAGACCCGGTGTCAGCAGCCGCACGGGGAAGCCGTGCTCCGGGCGCAGCGGAGCGCCGTTCATCTCGTACACGACGAGCGCGTCCCGGTCGTCGAGGAGTGCCCCCAGCGGTGTGCTCACTGAGAAGCTGTCGATGGACGACGACAGCACCATGTCCGCCCCGGACTGCACGCCCGCACGTGTCAGTAGCTCCGACGTTCGTACGCCCAGCCACCGCGCCGACCCGATCAGGTCCTGACCCACGTCGTTCGACACGCATTCGAGCGTCACCGGCCGCTCGATGGCATCCATCGCCAGCAACTCTTCCCAGCCGATCGAGAAGGGGTGGTCCACCATCCCCTCGATCGAAAGGCGCCAGCTGCTGACGTCGAGCGACGGCGGCGAGAGCGCAGTGTCGATGCGGTAGAAGCTGGAGGCGGGGGTCACGAAGGGACTCAACCCGGGGACCTGGCCCTCCAGCCCCGTGGGGAAGGGAGTGAGCGATCGGGTCGGCAAGGTCACCGCGGACGAGCCGCCACTCCCCCGTGGCAACTGCCCGAGGAGGGCTCCCACGACTCCGACGCTGCCCACACCGAGCACCAGCCGCAACCACTCCCGCCTGCCGCGGCCGCCCATCACGGGCGTCAGATCAGCGTTCCCGGACCCACGTACAAGGCGGGGGAGCGCCCATCCGCCCACGGCCAGGGCCACGAGCCCGGGCGCCCACCAGAACGCCCCGCGGGCAGAGTCGACCCCGGCAGCCGTGATCGCGATCGCCGCCAAGGCCGCACCCCAGATCAGCGCCGCCCGCGTGGAACGCCGGGCGACCAGCCCGAGCAGCGCACCCAGCCCGAGCGTCACCGCGACGGCCCCCACCACCAGTACTGCCTTGTCCGCTGTGCCGAAGGTGGAGACGGCCCAATTCTTGACCGGGCCGGGCGTCAGGTCGATGGCCCGCGAGGCAACCGCGACGACCGGCGACGACCCCGGAGCCAACAAGGCCACGAGATGTCCAGCCCCAAGTCCCGCGCCCGTCGCGAGCACGCCGTCCAGCGCGGCTCTGCCCCGCGGGACCAACTCGGCACGCTGTGTCGCCATCTCTCACCATCGCTGAAACGCACGCTGTTCGTCGAGACTACTCACACTCTCCTAGGGCCCTCGAGCACCCGACTCGGCCGGATGGCTTCAATCACCAGCGCTCAAGCGTCCTCGTTGGGGTCGGTGTCCTTCGGCTGTGAGGATCAGATCGGATGCGGGTCGCGCCTCGAACTCTCGTCCTTTCTCTGCGTCATCAGAGGTCTTCTGGACTATGCGTGCCCCGGTGGAGGGGCGCGTACACCAGTGGAGTCCAGCAGAGTGGTGTACGGGTTCGGCGGTGAGCGTGTCGCTGCGTAGCGAGTGACGGTCACCGCGTGATCCTTCGAGTGATCTCTGACAACCGACTCGAAGAAGGACACCACGATGACCGTCACACCTAGTATCGACGCCGCGCGGCTGATCGAGGAGCAGCTGGCCCAGGCCAGCCCCGATCTGCTGCGCGAGCTGTTGACCAGCTTCATCAACACGCTGATGTCGGCCGAGGCCGACGCCGTCTGCGGCGCCGCCTACGGGACCAGTTCCCCGGAGCGGACGAACCGGCGCAACGGCTACCGGCCCCGCGACTTCGATACCCGCACCGGAACCCTGGAGTTGGAGATCCCCAAACTGCGGCAGGGCAGCTACTTCCCGGAGTGGCTGCTCGAGCGGCGCAAACGAGCCGAGCGGGCACTCACCTCGGTGGTCGCGACCTGCTACCTGCTCGGCGTCTCGACCCGACGGATGGACAAGCTGGTGCAGTCGTTGGGGATCACGACCTTGTCGAAGTCGCAGGTCTCGGAGATGGCTAAGGACCTCGACACCCATGTCGAACAGTTCCGCAGCCGCCGCCTCGACGACGCCGGCCCGTTCACGTTCGTCGCCGCGGACGCGTTGGTGCTGAAGGTCCGTGAGGGCGGCCGGGTGGTCCCGGTCCATGCCCTGGTCGGGACCGGTGTCGACGCTGACGGCCACCGCCAAGTCCTCGGGATCCAGGTCACCACCAGCGAGGACGGCGCCGGCTGGCTCGGGTTCTTCCGCGACCTGACCGCCCGCGGGCTGACCGGGGTGAGGCTGGTCACCTCCGACGCGCACTCGGGACTGGTCGCCGCGATCAGTGCGACCCTGCCTGGGGCGAGCTGGCAACGCTGCCGCACCCACTACGCCGCGAACCTGATGGCCACCACCCCCAAGAGCAGCTGGCCGTGGGTCAAGGCGCTGCTGCACTCGGTCTATGACCAGCCCGACGCGGACGCCGTCCACGCCCAGTTCGACCGGATC
>JBBQBP010000084.1:0-7287 GCA_038317635.1 Propionibacteriales bacterium | reverse complement strand
AGCCCGCGGTGGCGCGGGCGTGGAGGTAGCCGGCGAAGACGACCCAGGCGACGAGGGACCAGGTCTCCTTGGGGTCCCAGCCCCAGTAGCTGCCCCACGCGTACTCGGCCCAGATGGCGCCGGCCGCGATGGTGAACGTCCAGAGGGGGAAGGCGAACGCGATGACTCGATAGCTGGTGCGGTCGATTCGAGAGGAGTCGGGCAGCAACGCGAGGTAGCCTTTGACGGTGCCCTTGCGCTCGGCGCGTGCGACGACCAGGTACAGGATGGCGGCCACCCCACCGATCGAGAACGCTGAACCGGAGACGATCGCCGCGAGGATGTGGATCATGAACCACACGGAGTGCAGCGCCGGTACGAGGGGGGCGACGGCTACGTAGAACACGGTCGCGGCAAGGCCGTTAAGCATGGCGGCGACGAGCGTGACGGGCAGGCCGAGCCAGCGCAGTCCCCACTTCCAGACGCCGAGGAAGTACAGGCTCGCGACCACGACGGCTGCCGTCGTGATGAACTCGTACATGTTGCCCCACGGCGCCCGTTGCGCCGCGATGCCGCGGGCGATGATGCCGGCGAGGTTCACGACCGCGGCGAGGATGGTGACGCTGAAGCCCATCCGCCCGTACAGGTCGGCCTTGGCCGGACGCAAGGCTGCGTCCGAGGGCCTGTCGAGCACCGCGACCCCGCCCTTGGCTCCGACTGCTATCGACGCGGCCGCCACCTCGACGTGCCTCGCCAGCGCCCACTCGAGCGTGTGCAGAGACAGGGCCGCCAGGTACAGCACCGCAGCCGTCACAATCGCCAATGCCGAGAAGCTCGCCACCGTCATTCCGTCCGCCCTCTCATCTGCCTGCGCCCATCCTGCCTCGTGAAACCCAGAAAGTCGTCACCCTGTACGTGATCGTCTGTGGGCTGGACATGTACCCCCGGGGGGATGCCTGTGCGGTACAGGTCCTCTCCCCGCACGGTACAAGGTGTCTCGCCGAGGTCAGCGCTCTCCCGCTACGGGTTCGGTGGGGGGCGTTCCAGACCGAGTTCTGCTGCTACCGCCGCGAGGTCTTCGCCGACTCCTGAGCGGCCGTCGACGCGGTCAGCGCCGGCGGTCCACACCTGGCCGCCGTCGACCATGACCCACGCGCGGCGCGGCTTCACGGACAGGCTGATCGCCATGCCTGCGACGGCGAGTATCACGAACCCGAGGATGGCGCCCATGCCCGGCGTACTCGACACCTGGAGCTTCACCCAGCGCTTCCACCCGTCGAACGTCACGATCCCGAGCCCGTTCGGCAGGACGAACGAGTCGCCCGGCGCGAGCTCCATTCGCAACAGGTCGCCGTCCTGGGTGAGCTGCGTCATCCCCGTCTTGTCAAGGCTGAACACACTCGCCGGCCGACCGGTCTCGGCCTTCGGCGGCCCCGCCCACGCCGTCATGAAGAGCTCCGGATTCAGCGCCTCGGGGAACAGCGACACCGGTCCCGCGTGACCCACCGAGGCCGTCGGCAGGAAGTACCCCTCCAGCCCGATCCGCTCCGGCCTCGCGTCCGGCACGTTGATCACGCCCGCCGACTTGAGGTTGGAGTCGAGTGGCTGGAACACGACCGGCCCCGAGTACGCGATGTTGCCGTTCCCGTCCCGTACGGTCACCACCGCCGCGTAGCCATGACCGACCAGGTGCACGTCCGTGTTGCCGACGGCCAGCGGCTTGTTGACCTCGATGGTGTCGTTACGGGTCCCGGACGGGTCGGTGACGGTGACATCCGCCTTGAACTCCCGCGCGGCGCCGGTCTGGACCGGCCCCGTCTCGTACTTCACGTGGAACGCGTCGAGCTTCACCGTGAACGGGTCGAGCTGTCCGTTGAACGCGGCGCCCGTGGAGATGTCGTCGTACTGGGTGAGCGTGTTCGAGAAGCCCTGCCCCTCGACGACGATCGCGGTCCCGGAGTGGCCCAGCAACGACCCGTACCCGACCGCCACGAGCACGCCGAGCAGTGCCACGTGGAACGACAGGTTGCCGAGCTCGCGCAGGTAGCCGCGCTCGGCGCAGACCACATCGCCGACCCGCCTCACCCGGTACCGACGCTTGCGCATCGATGCTTGTGCCTGCGAGAGAACGTCGGCGGCGGCGAGCGAGGAGCTGTACGCGGACGCGCCGGACATCGTCGCAACGCTGCGTGGCGGCGTGGCGGCGGGCGCGCGGGCGGCCCGGAGGTACACCGCGGTCCGGGGCAGGATGCAGCCCACGAGGGACACGAACAGCAGCAGGTAGATCGACGAGAACCAGGGCGTGTGGTACGCGTCGAACATCCCGATCTTGTCGAAGAACGGGCCGAGCTTCGTGTGCTCCGACAGATACTGCGTCACAGCGAACGGGTTGACCGGGCGTTGCGGCAGGATGCCGCCGGGGATCGCAGCGACCGCCAGCAGGAGCAACAGGATGATCGCCGTCCGCATGCTCGTCAGTACGGCCCACGCGAACCTCAGGGATCCCTTCAGACCGCCCGGTGGTGCGACCTCGGCGGCGGACCGGCGCGCGCGCGAGCCTGCGATCCCCGGGTCGTCCGCGGTCAGCCCGTCCTCGTCCACCTCGGGGGCAGTCATCTGCTCGATCGTCTCGTCAGCCATCAGATCGGTGCCTCGAATCCGGACGCCCATTGTCGTAACCCTGCCATCCATGCGTCCCACCAGCCGGTGACGAGCGCGAGGCCGACCAGCATCATGAGGATCCCGCCTGCGCGCATGACGGCGCGCTGATGGGTCCGGACCCAGGCCAGTGCGCCTGCGAACCGTACGAATGCGACGCCGAGCGCGACGAACGGGAGCCCGAGACCGAGGCTGTACGCGAGAGCCAGCACTGCGCCTCGGACCGCCGATCCCTCGTTCAGCGACAGCGTCAGCACGACCGTCAGCGCCGGTCCGATGCATGGTGTCCAGCCGAGCGCGAACGCAAGCCCCAGCACGGGAGCGGCCGCCAGCCCTGCGCGAGGCACCCAGTTCGCCCGTACATCCCGCTTGAAGATCGGCAGCAGCCCCGAGAACGCGAGTCCCATGACGAGGGAGAGCACGCCGGCGATCACGCTCACGAGCCGCTGATGGACGAGCAGTGTCGCGCCGAGCCCGCCGAACGCGGCGCCGGTGGTGACGAAGACGACGGCGATGCCTGCGACGAACAACGAGGTACCGAGCAGCATCCGCCGCCGCGACGCCTTGCCGTCGACGATGTCAGCGGCGCCGATGCCCGTCGCGTACGACAGGTAGCCCGGCACCAGCGGTACGACGCAGGGGGAGAAGAACGAGACCAGCCCGGCGAGTACGGCCACGGGCAGCGCGACGAGCAGCGAGCCACCCATGGTCTGGCGCACCCACTCACCGATGTCGAGCGGCGTCATCAGCGACCCTGGGAGATGTCGGTGACGAGGCCCACTATGGTCGCGGTCGTGGTGGCGCCCACGATCCTCGCCGCGACACGGCCCTTCGCGTCGATGACGAGCGTCGACGGGATGGCGTTCGGCGGGAGGTCGGTGAATCCGAGGAGCAGCGCGCCGGTCGGGTCGTACAGGCTCTGGTACGTGATCCCGAATGCCCGCTGGAACGCCTCCGCGGGTGCTGGGTCGAGGTCGCGGGTGTTGATGCCGACGAACACGGCGGTGCCGCTGGTCTGCACCGCCGCGGCCTGGAGATCGGGCGCTTCCTCGCGGCACGGCGCGCACCAGGAGCCCCACACGTTGACGACGACGACCTTGCCGGTCAGCGTCGCCGGGTCGAACGTGGTTCCGTCGACGGTCGTGCCCTTCAGCGTGGGTGCGGGCTTGCGCTGGTCGGGCGGGACGGTCGTGTACGAGCCGTCGCCGCTCACGAAGCCGTTGCCCGCCTGCGCCGTCCCGCACCCGGCGAGCAGCGCGAGCGCGAAGAGCACCGCAGCGAGTCGACGCATCACGTTCCCGCGAGGTACTTCTTGGACGTGGAGGTCGGCAGCAGGTGCCTGGCCGGCTCGGCGTAGTCGACGCCGGCGAGCCGCCCGTCGACCAGCCGGATCGACGTGATCGAGGCGAGTGTGCACTCGCGGCGGCGCGGGTCGTGGAGGAGCCAGCGCCCTTCGGCGTCGCTACGCATCATCCAGATCGGCAGCTGGTGGGAGACGACCAGCGCCTGACCACCGGGTCCGGCGGCCTTGGCGGCGTCCCGGACCGCAGCCTTCATGCGCGCGACGACGTCGACGTAGGGCTCTCCCCAGCTCGGACGTAGCGGGTTGCGCAGCAGCCACCAGTTGGACGGTTTGAGCAGCGTCCACGACCTCTCCCCGAAGACCTGGCCGGCGAAGACGTTGTCGGCCTCGATGAGGCGGTCGTCGATGACGACCTCGACCTCCGGCCGCGTCGCGGCGATGGGCGCCATCGTCTCCCTGGCGCGCTCGAGGGGTGAGCAACGGAGGTGCGTGAGCGGTACGTCCTTGAGGTAGTCCGCAGCAGCCTCGGCCATCTGCACTCCGAGCGCCGAAAGGTGGTACCCCGGCAACCGCCCGTACAGGACCCGATCGGGGTTCTCCACCTGTCCATGCCGCAGCAGGTGCACTGTCGTGGTGTCCACACGTCTCCTTCGCGTCGTCGCGACAGGATATCCCGATTGGCGAAGTGCCCTGACCCGTCGAGAAGAGCGCGCAGTTCGATGGTGTCCGAGATGCGCGTGTCCCCCGCACGCCGAGCGCGCCAATCCATCGAAGTGCTGGTCATGAGGCCCGAGATCGACGGCTCAAACCGGCACGTCGATGGAACGTCTCCGGACGAGGCCGGGAAAGCCGTTCATAACCTGAACGTCGACGGAAGAGCTCGCCTCGGCGCCCATCAAGTCCGCCCGATGTAGCACCGAGCGACCATAGTCTGCTGCACTACCCGGCAACGTGCACCGCCTGCGAAAGGACAGCCCATGTACCGGCATCTCTCCATCCACCACCCCAAGCCCGGACGTCGCGGCGAGCTGATCGCGTCGATGCATCGCTATGGGGCGGCGATCGCCGACGCACCCGGTCTGGTTTCGGTGCACACGCTCCATGATCCCGATGCGGACGTGCTGATCGGGCTGGCCGTCTGGGAGTCAGAAGAAGCCTTCCGAGACTCTGTGCACCTCGCACGCGCAGCCGTCGCCGACGACCCTTTCGACGACTGGGAGGCCGAGCCGGTGGTCGGCTACCGCCTCACAGGGGTGTAGCCGTACGCCTCCGAGCTACGTGGTACGCCTGCGGCGTGAGCGCTGCGAAGGACGGGTGACGCGCTGACCGGCAGCGACGAGGGACTCGCGCCGGCGGTACGCGAACATCGCGAGCGCGTCCGCGAGGTCGGCGCCGGTCGGGGCGTTCGCCAGTACATCGACCCGCAGTCCGTGCGCCTCGCACTCCTTGGCGGTCGCAGGGCCGATCGCGGCGACGATGGTGGCGGCGTGCGGCTTGCCGGCGATGCCCACGAAGTTGCGTACCGAGCTCGACGAGGAGAACAGCACGGCGTCGTACGCACCGGCCTTGATGCCCTCGCGGATGACGGCCGGCGGCGGGGCGGCGCGGACCGTACGGAACGCCGTCACGTCTTCGATCTCCCACCCGCGGTTCACCAGCTCCGAGGTGAGGGCTTCCGTGGCGACGTCGGCGCGAGGTACGAAGACCCGGTTGATCGGGTCGAGCGCCTCGTCGTAGTCGGGGAACATCTCCCCCAGGCCCGCCGCCGACGGGTCCTCGTTCGACACGAGATCGGGCTCGATGCCCATCGCGCTCAGCGAGTCAGCGGTCGCGCCGCCCACGGCGGCAACCTTGAGGCCCGAGAAGGCGCGGGCGTCGAGCCCGTACTCCTCGATCTTCTCCCGTACGGCCCGTACGGCGTTCGGGGACGTGAACGCGATCCACTCGAACTCGCCATCGACGAGCCCGCGGATCGCGCGGTCCATCTGGTGCGGCGTCCGGGGGCGCTCGATAGAGATCGTCGCCACCTCCTGCGACGCGGCGCCGTAGCTGCGCAGACGGGTGGTCATCGGCGTGCCGCCGTCCTTCGTCCGTGGCACCAGCACCCGCCATCCGAACAGCGGCTTCGACTCGAACCAGTCGAGGTCGCTGCGGTCCTGGGCGGCGAGCTGACCGACGATGACGTGAACCAACGCCTCGGGCGCGACGCCCGACACCGAGGCCACGAGCTGGCCGAGCGTGGTGTGGACACTGCGCTGGCTGATGCTCGCGCCACTCAGAGTGACGAGGGCAGGTTCGTCACGCTTGCGGCCTGCCTCGAGCGCGCGTGAGACGAGGTCACCGATCATCGAGGCGCGCAGGGCGATCACGAGGTCGCCCTCGGGGATGCGCGGCCCGGCGTCCTTCCGGTCCCGGACAGCGCTGGGCAGGAACTGGACAACGCCACCAGAGGCCAGGTTGACCCCCGCGTACTCAGGGACGACGGTCAGAAGGGACACGCCGGGTACGACTTCGAACGTGCACCCGAGCCGCACGATCGCGGCCGCTTCGCGTGCCGCATCGGCGTCGAGGAACGGGTCACCGACGACGACGCGGGCGACTGTCTCTCCGTCTCGGGCATGGGACACCGCGGCAGCAGCGCGCTTCTCCGGTGTGTCTGAAGGTCCCACGCCAACGTCTTCGAGCGAGGTCACCAGGCGGGCGCGAAGTGCGTCGACAGGCGGGTTGCTGACGAGTTCGACCAGCGCCTTGGAGTCGGTGACGACGATGTCGGCGGACTGGATCGCCAAGATGGCGGCCACAGTCAGCAGTTCGGGGTCGCCAGGGCCTGCCCCGACGAACACGACGCGCGCCTGCCCGCCTGCGGCGACATCTCCTGCCGGCAAGTCCAAGACAGCCTCCTGGTGCGGATACGGCGTTGGGAACAGCGTGGTCAGCGTCGCTCAGCGCGTCAAGTCAGAGACGCGCGCAACCGGTCAGCATCGAGCACCCAGACGGAGAACTCGCGCCCGTCGACGAACGTCACCGGGACATGCTCGGTGTAGGTCGAACGGAGTCCGTCGTCAGCGTCGACGTCGACATCGAGCCACTCGGCGCCCAGCTGTTCACAGACCGTCTCGACGATCGTGAGTGCTTCGGTGCAGAGGTGGCAGCCGTCTCGGGTGAGCACGACGACCCTGGCCGAATGGGCCACTTCGGGTGTCGTGTCCGCGACGGGTGCCATGCGGCTTACTTGCCGGCGCGGCGACGCTGGATGCGCGTCTTCTTCAGCAGCTTGCGATGCTTCTTCTTCGCCATGCGCTTACGACGCTTCTTGATGACCGAACCCACGGGTGACCTTTCGTCGT
>JBBQBP010000083.1:0-7969 GCA_038317635.1 Propionibacteriales bacterium | reverse complement strand
CGACGAAAACCTCGCGCCAACCCCCGCGTGGTCAAACGCAAGTACACCAAGTGGCACGTCAAACGATCCCGCCACCGCAACTGGCCTCAACCCAATCGACCACCCGAAGAAGCCGTGGTGATCTAATTGAACGGTATTGCGTCTAGGCCCGTTTGTCCGCTAACCCGGTCCAGCGCTGTTACCTATTGGCCGAGGCACGCACAGGGGAGTTCCTCCCGCGCGTTTTCTACATTTCGTGAAGCCTGGGCCTCAGCGCCAGAGGCGCTCTGACAGCGACCGGAGTTCGATCTCACGGGGTGTCGGACGGCACCATTGGCCTGCTAGAGTCTGTCTCGAATTTTCGGGTTTTCGGTAGAACGTAATTTATGGCCGGTAGATCTGAGGTGCGGGCATGACGCTGACGAGTTCTCCCTCCGCTGGTGACCGGGGCGGAGACACCCGGCCGGAGCCGGAGCGGCTCGCGCCCCTGTTGCCCGGCGGCGAGCCGGTCGAGTCGCTGCTGCGCAAGGCGCAGTTCTTAGTTACTGGCACCCCGTCGACCGACTATCGCGAGGTGCACCGCAAGGGTGGCCGGGAGGCAGAGGAGTTCTGGCACGAACGGTGGCGTCACGACAAGGTGGTGCGCTCGACGCACGGGGTGAACTGCACTGGGTCGTGCTCGTGGAAGATCTACGTCAAGGACGGGATCATCACGTGGGAGACGCAGCAGACCGACTACCCGTCGGTCGGCCCGGACTCACCGGAGTACGAACCCCGCGGATGCCCGCGCGGGGCGTCGTTCTCGTGGTACACCTACTCGCCGTCCCGGGTCCGCTATCCCTACGTCCGTGGACCGCTGCTAGAAGTGTGGCGCGAGGCCCGGCAGCGACTCGGGGACCCGGTGGCGGCCTGGAGGGAGATCAACGGCGACCCGAGCCGGTCCGCCCGCTACAAGGAGTTCCGGGGCAAGGGCGGGTTCGTGCGTGCGTCATGGCCGGAGGTCACCGAACTGATCGCCGCGGCCCATGTCGCGACCATCAAGGACTACGGCCCGGACCGGGTAGTCGGCTTCTCGCCGATCCCGGCGATGTCCCCGGTCTCCTACACTGCCGGGACCCGGTTCCTGTCGATGATCGGCGGGACGATCTTGTCCTTCTACGACTGGTATGCGGACATGCCGATCGCCTCGCCGCAGGTGTTCGGCGACCAGACCGATGTGCCCGAGTCCGGCGACTGGTGGAACGCGTCGTATCTGATCATCTGGGGCACGAATCTGCCGATCACCCGCACCCCGGATGCGCATTTCATGGTCGAGGCCCGCTACCGCGGGCAGAAGGTGGTCGTGGTCAGCCCGGACTACTCCGACCACACGAAGTTCGCCGACGACTGGTTGGCTGCGGCGCCGGGCACCGACGGGGCCCTGGGGATGGCGATGGGGCATGTGATCCTCACCGAGTTCTTCCGGGACCGCCAGGTCCCGTACTTCACCGACTACGTCAAGAGCTACACGGACCTGCCGTTCCTGGTGACGCTGCGCGAGCGTGACGGCGCCTATGTGCCGGACGGCTTCCTGACCGCGGCAGACCTCGACGACCCCGAGGCCTCGAACAGCGACGGCGCCGCGCACAAGACCGTGCTCTTGGACTCCACGACCGGCCTGCCGCATGTGCCGAACGGCTCGCTCGGCTTCCGCTACGGGGCTTCGGGTGAGGGGAAGTGGAACCTCGAGCTCGGCGACGTCGACCCCGTGCTGACGCTGTACGGCCGTCACGACGAGGCCGTGGCGGTCGACCTGTCGCGCTTCGATGTCGGCGAGACCGAGGGCGGATCAGTAGTCCGTCGAGGCGTGCCGGCCATCCGCATCGACGGCCGGCTGGTCACGACCGTCTTCGACCTGCTGATGGCCCAGTACGCCGTCGCCCGCGACGGCCTGCCAGGGCAGTGGCCCACCGGGTACGACGACCCGCAGCCCTACACACCTGCCTGGCAGGAGGCGATCACCTCGGTCCCGGCCGCGGCGGCCACCCGGGTCGCGCGGGAGTTCGCCCGCAACGCAGAGTTGTCCAAGGGCAGATCGATGATCGCGATGGGCGCCGGCACCAACCACTGGTACCACTCCGACCAGATCTACCGCACGTTCTTCTCCTTGACGATGTTGTGCGGTTGTCAGGGCGTCAACGGGGGCGGCTGGGCGCACTACGTGGGCCAGGAGAAGGTGCGGCCACTGACGGGCTTCACGAACATGGCGTTCGGGCTCGATTGGCAGCGACCCACCCGGCACATGACCGGCACATCCTTCTTCTACCTGCACACCGACCAGTGGCGCTACGAGAGCTTCGACGCCAGTCAACTGGCCAGCCCGCTGGGCCGCGGCCTGTTCAAGAACCGCACCTTCGCCGACTGTCTGGCCCAGGCCGGGCGGTTGGGGTGGACGCCGTCCCACCCGGCGTTCAACCGCAACCCGCTCGACCTTGCCGACGAGGCGGCGGCTGCGGGGAAGTCAGCTTCGGACTACATCGTCGAAGAGCTCAAGGACGGCCGGCTGCGGTTCGCCGACGAGGACCCCGACGACCCCGCCAACTTCCCGCGGGTGATGACCGTGTGGCGGGCGAACCTGCTCGGCTCCTCAGGCAAGGGCATGGAGTACTTCATGCGGCATCTGCTCGGCGTCGAGGACGCCGTACGCGCGCCGGAGTCAGCGCCGGAGTTGCGCCCGAAGGAGGTGACCTGGCGTGACCAGGCACCACGCGGCAAGCTCGATCTGCTCACCACGATCGACTTCCGGATGACCAGCACCTGCTCGTACTCCGACATCGTGCTCCCCGCTGCGACCTGGTACGAGAAGCACGACTTGTCCACCACCGACATGCATCCGTTCGTGCACTCGTTCAACCCGGCGATCGCCCCACCGTGGGAGACCAAGACCGACCACGAGGCGTTCCGGCTGATCGGCGAGGAGTTCTCCCGGATCGCCGCCGACCATCTGGGGACACGAACCGACGTGATCTCCGCCCCGCTGATGCACGACACTCCCGACGAGACCGCACAGCCGGGCGGCAAAATGCTGGACTGGAAGGCAGGGGACTGCAAACCGATCCCGGGGGTGACCATGCCACGCTTGGTCACGGTCGAACGCGACTACGCCGCGGTGGCCGAAAAGATGGCGGCGCTGGGCCCACTGGTCGACACGCTCGGCACCACCACCAAGGGCGTCACGTGGAAGCCTGCTCAGGCGGTGGACTACCTGCGGCGGGCCAACGGCACTATCCGCAGCGGCGTCGCCGCCGGGCGTCCGGCCTTGACCCGCGACATCCACGTGGCCGAGGCGATCCTGGCGCTCTCCGGCACGACCAACGGCTCGGTGGCGGTCCAGGGATGGAAGGTCCTCGAGAAGCGGACCGGTGTGCAACTCGCCGACCTTGCCGAGGAACGCAAGGGTGAGCAGATCACCTTCGCCGACACCCAGGTGCAGCCCCGAGCGGTAATCACCTCACCGGAGTGGTCCGGGAGTGAGGCAGGCGGCCGCCGGTACTCACCCTTCGTGGTCAACGTGGAACGTAAGAAGCCTTGGCACACCCTGACCGGCCGGATGCACTTCTTCCTCGACCACGACTGGATCTACGAGTACGGCGAGGCACTGCCGACATACCGCCCACCGTTGGACTACATCCGACACTTCGGGGAGCAGGGGATCCGTGAGGAGGGCCGCCCAGAGATCACCGTGCGCTACCTGACCCCACACTCGAAGTGGTCGATCCACTCCGAATACCAGGACAACCTGCACATGCTGCGCCTGTTCCGCGGCGGCCCGGTGCTCTGGATGAGCCCGCTCGACGCGGAGAAGATCGGCGTCGCCGACAACGACTGGATCGAGGCCTACAACCGCAACGGCGTGGTCGCCTGCCGGGCCGTCGTGAGCCACCGGATGCCCGAGGGGACGGTCTTCATGTACCACGCCAAGGACCGGCACCTGATGACCCCCAAGTCGGAGATCTCGGGGTGGCACGGCGGCGGGGACAACTCCCTGACCCGGCTTGTTGTCAAACCGACCCACATGATCGGCGGCTACGCCCAGCTGTCCTACGGCTTCAACTACTACGGTCCCACGGGAAACCAGCGGGACGAGATCACCGTGATCCGTCGCCGGTCACAGAAGGTCGAATTCTGATGCGGGTCATGGCACAGATGGCGATGGTGATGAACCTCGACCAGTGCATCGGCTGCCACACCTGCACGGTGACCTGCAAACAGGTGTGGACCAACCGCCCCGGAACCGAGTACGTCTACTTCAACAACGTCGAGACCAAGCCGGGCATCGGCTACCCGAAGCGGTACGAGGACCAGGAACAGTGGCACGGCGGCTGGACCCTGGACCGCAAGGGACGCCTGCAGCTGAAGTCCGGCGGTCGCCTCAAGAAGCTGCTGTCGATCTTCTACAACCCCGACCTCCCCACGATCGACGACTACGGCGAGCCGTGGACCTACGACTACCAGACGCTCATCGACGCCCCGCTCGGCACCCCGAACCCGACCGCGCACTCCATCTCGGCGCTGACCGGAAAAGACATGGACATGAGGTGGGGCGGCAACTGGGACGACGACCTTGCCGGCGCCACCGAGCATGCGGTGTCCGACCCGAACCTGAAGAACATGGAGGGCCATGTCCTGATGGAGTTCGAGCAGGCGTTCATGTTCTACCTGCCCCGAATCTGCGAGCACTGTTTGAACCCGTCGTGCGTGGCGTCGTGCCCCTCCGGAGCGATCTACAAGCGCGAGGAGGACGGCATCGTGCTCGTCGACCAGGACCGTTGCCGCGGGTGGCGGTTCTGCGTCTCGGGTTGCCCCTACAAGAAGGTGTACTTCAACCACCGCACCGGCAAGGCGGAGAAGTGCACGATGTGCGCGCCACGCATCGAGTCGGGTCAGCCGACCATCTGCTCGGAGACCTGCGTCGGACGGTTGCGCTACCTCGGGCTGATCCTCTACGACGCCGACAGGGTGCTGGAGGCGGCGGCAACCCCCGACGAGCAGGACCTCTACGAGGCACAGATGTCGGTCTTCCTCGATCCCGAGGACCCGGAGGTGCGCTTCGAGGCTTCCCGCCAGGGCATCCCCGACGACTGGATGGCGGCCGCCCGACGGTCCCCGACGTACGCGCTCGCCGTCCGGCACCGGGTGGCGCTGCCACTGCACCCGGAGTACCGCACGCTGCCGATGGTCTGGTACATCCCGCCGCTGTCACCGGTGGCCGACATCGTCCATGCCGCCGGCTACGACGAGGCCGACCCGGACCAGGTCTTCGCCACCATCGACTCCCTGCGGATCCCCCTGGACTACCTCGCGAACCTGTTCACCGCCGGCCACGTCGACACGGTGCGCGCCGTCTTGCGCAAGCTGGCGGCGATCCGCGCCATCATGCGTGCAGACCAGCTCGGCCTCGCACCGAACGACAACCTGGCCACGGCCGTCGACGCGACCCCCACTGAGCTGAAAGACCTCTACCGGCTGCTCGCGATCGCCAAGTACGACGACCGGTACGTCGTCCCCATGGCGCACGCCGAGGACGCCGGAAGGCTGTTGTCCCAGCACGAGCAGATGTTCTGCAGCCTCGACACCGAGGGCGGCCCAGGCATGGGCGGAGCAGGCCCCCCGGGGTCGGTCGAGTCGTTCCACCCCGAAGGCGCAGCCGGCGCCAGCCGCACCTTCCGCGGCGATGACGGACGCGAGCACTTCAACCTCTTCGGCTGGAACGGCCAGGGCAGCTCGCCGCACCTGTTCCCCCAAGGCGGCAGCCGATGAGCGAGATCGGTACCTTCAAGCTGGCTTCGCTGCTGCTCCAGTACCCGAGCGCAGCGGTCTTCGACGGTCTAGACGAGCTCGACGCCGTGGTCGCCGGGATTTCGCCGCGTGAGAGCAGGGAGTCGTTCGCGAAGTTCCTGGTGTGGCTTCGCGCGACGCCCCCCACCGAGGTGGCCCAGCACTACGTCGAGACCTTCGACCTGCGTCGCCGCTGTGCGTTGTACCTGACCTACTACCGCTATGGCGACACCCGCAAGCGGGGGATGGCGATGCTCGGGTTCAAGACCGCCTACCGCGCCGCCGACTTCGTACCGACCGAAGACGAGCTTCCCGACTACCTGCCGATGGTGCTGGAGTTCGCATCCCTGGCGCCGAGGGGCGTCCTGCTGCTGCGCAGTGAGCGCGCCGACCTGGAGCTGCTCCGCAAGGCGCTGCGTCAGGTGGAGACGCCGTATGCCGCCATCATCGAGGCGGTCTGCGCACAGCTGCCCAAGTTGCGTAAACGCGACCTCACCCTGGTGCGCGAGCACTGGGAGGACGGACCACCCCACGAGGACGTCGGCCTGGAGCCATTCGCCCCGCCGGAGTACCTGACCGGATACGGCACGAAAGCATGAGTACCAGCGCAGCCCAGCTGTTCTGGTGGGTCGCGATGCCCTACCTGGCTCTCGGCATCTTTGTCGTAGGCCACATCTGGCGGTGGCGCTACGACCAGTTCGGCTGGACCAGCCGCTCAACCCAGCTGCAGGAACGCCGGCTGCTCAAGTGGGGTTCGCCGATCTTCCACTACGCCACGTTCGCAGCCATCGGCGGCCACCTGGTGGGGATCCTGGTACCCGAGTCCCTCACCAGCCGGCTGGGAATCTCAGAGCACGCCTACCACCTGTTCGCCACAACCGCCGGCACCATCGCGGCGGTCCTGGTCATCGTCGGGGTTGTCGTGCTTGCAGTACGACGGCTTGTCGTTCCCAGGGTCCGCGCGACCACCTCACCGGTGGACTGGGTGGCGCTGGTGCTCCTGCTGGTCATCATCATCACCGGCATCCTGCCCACGGTCGTCAACCTGGTCGGAGACGGTTACGACTACCGCACCACGGTGGGGGTGTGGTTCCGGGGCCTGTTCATCGGCCAGCCTGACGTCGCCGCGATCGCCAGCGCTCCTCTCATCTACCAGATCCATGCGACGTCGGCGTGGGTCATCTGGGCGGCCTGGCCGTTCACCCGGCTCGTACACGCGTGGAGCTACCCGCTGTGGTACCTGTGGCGGCCCTACGTCGTCTACCGCAGCAAGAACGCCACCCACCCGGCCGAGCCCGGCACAGGCGGGCGCAAGTGGCGCAAGATCGGCACCCCCTACTGACACCAGCCCCGCGGCGCGGACCGACATCGGTTCCTGAACGGCTCGAGAGACCATCTGCGCCGTGAGCCATCTGCGGCGGGAAGCCGGGCCGCCTCTTCCTTGGGTTGGCCCCCGGCTTCGCCTCAATCGTGATGTAGAACATCGTGCCCGAGTCCTGGCAGCCAAGAAAACACCGTCTGCCGGAATTGCCGAAGCCTCAGCCAAGAGCCCACGGCCGGGTGTCGTGGTCATGACCGGATGTCATCCCACCCGGGATCGGGTATTTGGCTGCGGTTGGCGCAGCCAGCATCTGGGTTTGCACATGTACCGCGCCCACGGCCTGACCGTCTCCGGCTATCGGTTTTGCGCACGTGAAGCGGACGCGTGGGCTTGCGGCGGCGGTGACCCGCGCAGTGATCACCGCGAACGCAACGCGACGCCGGCCCCCGCCGGTGCTGCGTTTCGCCCGGCGCGCGACCCTCAGGCTGCCGCCTTGGCCGGGATGACACAGTACCGGAGGCTTCCGCGACCAGGGACGCCGTCATGGCACGCATTGGTCGCGTCACCTGTGTACCTCGAGTTGTGATGTGTGGCCGGTGCAGCGTTCATTTCTGCCCCCATTAGACCGAAGTTACGTCTCGTCTGACGCCCGATCCTGGTTCTGACCTGCATAGATGTGTAGATAGATGCTTCGGCGTGTCGTCACTAAACTGCTTGGTTCTGCGGGGAGGTTGATGTAGAATCCCGTTATGCCGAAACGAGGTGGCGCCATACACGTGTCAACCCATCGTCGCCACTATGTTGGCAAGGACGGGGTGGCCCGGGACTACGAGACGCACCTGCTGCGTCGTT
>JBBQBP010000082.1:0-8446 GCA_038317635.1 Propionibacteriales bacterium | reverse complement strand
CGGTGAGGGTGGCGAGCCAGTCAGGCAGCCATTGCTCGAATAGGAACAAGAACCGGTCGACGGGTGGCAGGATCCCGCAGGCAACGAGTAGGTCCCGGACGTGGATGACGCAGCGCCACGGCGACAAGGTGGCGAGTCCTTCGTGGGTGAGCGGCACTTGGTGGTGGGTGATCGCGGCCAGGATGGGTCCGACGTGGGGTTTGGTCAGCCACAGGATCCCGGAGCGTGGCCTGGCCATGGCGAGGACCAGATTGAACAGGGGAACCAGGTCGGGGCTCACCTGTCCGGTGCCATCATCGAGGGCGAGGGTGAGCCGGTCGGAAAGGACGCAGCGCCCACACACGCCCTTGTAGTGGTTCCAGCCCTCCTGGCCGCAGCGGGTGCAGGTGAAGTTGCCGATTCCGCCGGCGCAGTCGGTGCACCAGTGTTGTCCGTCGGGGCCGCGGCCGGGCAGCAGCCGGTGGGTGGCGCATCTTTCGCAGGTCCCGAAAGTCTCGCAGGCCTTGGCGTAGCAGCCGGAGCAGATCAGCCCGTCGGGCCAGCGTCGCAGCACGACCCAGACGCGTCCGCGCGGGTCCGGCGCTGTGGTCCGGTTTCGGGTCGGATGGCGCACGGGGCGGTGGCAGCGGGCGCAGACCAGCCCAGCATCGTTGGAGGGTTCCGGGGCGGGTGAGCTCACTCCTGCGGGGTGATGCGGGCCCGGACCGGCTGCAGTCCGCCGCTGCTGGACGGCCCAGGCGGGCCCTGGCCGGCGGCGATCCTGCGGACCGCGACGTTGGCGGCGTGGGTCGGGATCAGCTGGTCGGCGTCGACGGTGAAGATGTCACACAAGGCGGCCAGGATGGGCAGGGACAGCCGCTCCGGGGTGTGGGTGACCAGGCGGTGGACCTGGGATGGTGACAACACGATGCCGCGTTCAGCCAGCAGCGGGACCAGCTCGGTGGTGGCATATATCTTGTGCTCGGCCATCACCTGGCGCAGCCGCCACTCATACGACACCGTGCGTCGCTGTCGCGTCATCACAGTCCTCCATGCCGGGTGAGCGCGTCGCCGATGCTGCGGTCCAGGGCCCGCCGCAGGGTCCGGGTCCGGAAGTCCGACGACACGCAGGTGTAGATCGAGGTGGTCGAGGCGTGGTCGTGGCCGACCTGTTCCTGAACGAAGCGGGGGTCCCAGCCGTCCTCGATCAGATGGGTGACGTAGGACCGCCGCAGCGAGTGGAAGTCCAACCCAGGATCCATGCCGAGCGTGTCCCGGTAGCTGGCCAGGCGATGGTTGAGGACCTCCAGACCGATCCGGGCCCCACGCTCCGACGGCCATGCCGGCGCAGCGTCGTCGACGCCGAACAGCGGACGGACCTCGCTGAACCACTGCTGCAACACCTCAGTGGTCCAGGGCCACACCGTCAGCACGCTGCGGCGTTTCGGCGGCGATCCCCGCTGGGCCTTGCCATGCCGCACGTAGAGCACGCCGTGCTCGCCGAACTCCGGACCATCAGGGTTGCGTCCGAAGTCGGCGACGTCCAGCATCTGGGTCTCGCGGCGGCGGGTGCCGTAGGAATAAGCGACCTTCATCAAGGTCGCGTCCCTAAACGCCGACAACCAGCCCTTGCGGCCCAGCGCCCGCTTCCGGATGACCTGCTCGTCGGCATGGTCGAACAGCGCCTGCAACTCGTCGCGAGTGAACGCCCGCTTCGACGGTTCAGCCTCCGAATCCGCAACATGAGCTGCCGCGTTCACCTCGTTGATCACCTGCACCGGATGCGTCCCGAACCGCTGCTCGCACTCCGCAGCCCACCCGTAAGCGGGATCAATCAGGTACTCACAAAAGCCGCGCAACGACACCTGGTAGCCGCGAACAGTCGAGCGTGTGCAGTGCCTTACGGCGCGCAGATCAGCGAACCACTCGTCAGCCAGACCCGAGGACCACACCCACGGGAACTCGTTGGAATGCTCCTGGAACGCCCGCACCTGCCGATCCCGCGAGGCGATCGTCGAGACCGCCAAGTTCCGCGCCAGCATCTGGTTGCGCCAGCCAGTCAGCATCGCCTCGAACACCTGCGGCTCCGGGTGCAAAAGCGCCACCCCGTCGACCAAGACCAGACGAGCAGCCCCCGACATCACCGCATTCGGACCCACGAAACCCCCCACCAGACCCTCGCATCTGATGCGACCATATCGCATCAGATGCGAGGACGGGCTATCGCCCGTAGTCAGCGACACCCTCCTCGCCGACGGCCACCCCGGCCACGCCGACGACGTCCCCCGGCCCCATCGACGACCCTGCATTGGCTAGCACAAACGCCATTCCCCGCACCTAACCCCCAACCATGGCGAGATCGCAGCCAGTGCGATTGGCCATGCTCTCACCGCAGATGCAAGAGGTGTGTGGGACATGGACACGTAACGTTTGTCCGCTCACACAGCCTTGGGAGCCTGACAGCAAGACTGCCGCGAACCGTCCGGGGCGAGAGATCGCAGATACCAGGTTGGTTTCATGAAGGTATGGCGATGACATTGCGACTGAGTCCGGACGACGAGCAGGCTCTCGCGCTGCTCGCTGAGGCCGACGGTGTGAGCAAGCAGGAAGCGACCGTCCGGGCAATCCACGAGGCGGCTTCCCGCAGGCTGCGTCAGGACACGATCCGCACGCTCTCAACCGGCGCCCGCCAGCGCTACGCCGACCTGCTGAACCGCCTCGGCCAGTGATCGACTACCTGACGCTCGACGACCTACTGGCGTTGATCGAGGATCTCGACGTTGGCCCGATCCGTGACATTGGTCTGCTCGACTCAGCGGTGCACCGACCACAGGTGACCGTGTACGGAGACGACGCATACCCCGACCTCGACCAGAAGGCCGCGGTACTCCTCGAATCCCTGGTCCGTAACCATGCCTTGGTCGACGGCAACAACAGGATCGGCTGGCTCGCGACCGTCGTGTTCTACGGGCTGAACAACATCCAGCTGCAAGCCCCCGACGACGACGCGTACGACCTCGTCATAGCCATCGCGACCGGCGCCATGGAGTACGAGGACGCCGCCTCACACCTGGCGAAGTGGCACTAACTCCCCGCGGCATGAGAGTGAGTCGGCTACCTGGGGCTCAGCTGAACTCTGGTCGGAGCCTCCCTTTGCGCTGGCCACATGACTGCGTTTAGCTCGCTACCCGTGCGCGAGGTGGTCGGTGAGCCTGATGCCGCTGATCGTGGATGGCGGTTCACCATGGGCCCTGTCGCCCAGCTGCTGCGGGACGGGCTCGAGCTGTCGGAGCTCCCGATCCTGGTGGGCGAGAACGGTGTTGGGAAGTCGACCATCATCGAAGCAGTCGCGATGGCCTTCGGGGTCAGCGCACAGGGTGGGAGCTCCTAGCCAGTCAGGTGTGAGCTACGCGTGGCGATCGCCGATGGCTTGAGCTTCCGCGGCACAATTGCACAGCTGGAAGGCGTCACAGCGGGGGAGGGTTGTCGCGAGATGTGGCGAACGTTTCAGGACTTCGCCCGGCCTAATCGCTCAGCGACGAGTCCAGGTTGCTTGTCGTGACCTGGTGGGCGCGGGAGGGCGAGCCGTTCCGTTACCGGCGGGTGATGGTGGCGACGCCGATGGCGGCGTCGGCCATGCCGTAGAAGCAGAACGTACGGCCTTCGATGTCGACGATCGCGGTCGGGAAGACGACGTTGTCGACGACGCCGGACTGCTCGTGGCCGATCTCGGGAACCATCATCGGTTTGCTGGTGCGGTGCAGGATTCGCGACGGGTCGTTGGCGTCGAGGATCATCCCTCCAGCCGAGTAGACGACCTGGGTCTGCCGCTCGAAGGGGTTGGCGGACATGATGCCGGACACCCCGTGGTAGAGGAACAGCCAGCCCTCGGGGACGCGGATCGGAGGCGGTCCACCGCCGATCCGCAACACCTCGAACGGCGCCTCCGGACGGGCGATCTCACGGTGCGCGAAGGGGTGGACAAGTGCGCGCGGGTCGGCGAGCGCCGCTGCGACCGATACATAGGACAACCAGACGGAGGGCCGGTCGTCAGTGATGCCTGCCGGGAGCGTCGCCTCCGGGCCGAGCATGTCGAACATCGGCCGGTGGATGAACCCGAAGCAGGGCACACCGCCCGGCCCGGGGATCGACTCCGGGAACCAGACCGTGTCCTTGTTGGGGAACAAGTTGAGGTCGGTGTCGAGGGCGTCCTCGTACGCGAACTGGATCGGTCCGAGACGCGTCCAGTGCTCCAGATCCGGCGACGTCGCGAGGGCGGTGCGGGGTCCGGTCGGGCCGAATGCGACGTAGGTCATCACGTGGAGCCCGAGCTCGGCGATCCACGTCATGCGAGGGTCCTCGACACCGCCGTGAGTGGTTCCGTGCTCCCACGTGCGGTCGGGCTCGAGCACGATGCCGCGCCGTTCCACGGAGGTCGGGACGCCGTCGGTCAGCACCACGTCCGCCGCGGCGATCCTCGACCAGTTCCCCTCCGCCACGACGCGCGGGAACAAGACCAGTCGGCCGTTTGGCGTCCAGCCGGCGGCGGGGTTGAGCACCCCTTCGACCTCGTAGGGTTCGTCGGCATCTGGGGTCATGACGACGCCTGCGCGCGTGAGTTCGTAGGGGAAGTCCTGGATCGTCACAGAAGTTAGCCTTTCACCGCGCCGCCGACGACGCTGGCGACGAGGTAGCGCTGCAGGAACAGGTACGCGATGAGCAGCGGAGCGGCCACGATCAGCGTCGCTGCCGAGAGCAGGCTCCACTGGCTGGTGTAGGTGCCCTTGAACGCGAACAGGCCCAGCGTCACCGGCCATTTCGTCTGGTCGGGGAACAGGATGGTCGCCAGGATGATGTCGTTCCAGACGCCGATGGCCTGCAGGATGAACACGGTCGACAGTACGGGTGCCATGAGCTTGGGCAGGAACGTGAACAGGTAGCGCAGGTAGCCGGCACCGTCCATTGCGGCCGCCTCGTCGATCTCGCGGGGGATCGAGCTGAGGTAGCCGGTGACCAGCAGTGGCCCCACGCCGACGCCCGATGCCATGATGAGGATGTAGCCCAGCGCCGTGTCGTACAGGCCCAGTCGCAGCGCGAGCTGGAAGACCGTCACCAGGGTGTTCGGCAGGAACAGCATGCCCGCGAACAGCCCTTGCCAGACCCGCGGGTGCTTGACGTAGCCGCGGGCGACCGGGAAGCCGACGAGCAGGGACATCACCGTGCCGAGTCCTGCCGCGACGAACGTGTAGAGCACGGAGTTGAGCACGTACGCGCCGAAGTTTCCTTGTCGCCAGGCGGACGCGAAGTTCGCGAGCTGTGGTGACTGCACGAGCCCGGTCGGGTTGACCAGGAACTCGGTGTTGCTCTTCAGCGCAGTGTTGATGAGGAACAGCAACGGGTACGCATAGATGACGACCACGACGAGCATCAGCAGGTACGACACGGCGGCGAGCGGCTTGTTGCGCCGGTGCCCGACCTGGGCGGTCTCGGGGTGCTGAACCGCTGCTGCCTGCAGGCCGGCCGGGGCGACGACGGGAACCGTGGTCATAGCGATGTCTCCCGTCTGCGGAGGTATGCCAAGGCGGCGAGCGACACGATCGCCACGATGACGAACTGGACGATCGAGATCGCCGCGGCGTAGCCCTGCGACTGGACGGTCCCGCCCTGCGCCCCGCCGAAGCCCTGCGTGAAGATCGCCAGGCTGAGCACCTGGGTGGCCGGGTTGATCGGGCCGGTCAGTACGTAGATGAGCTGGTAGCTCTGCAGCGAGCCGATGATGCACAGCAGCGTGTTCGCCGTCACCGACGGCGCCAGCAGCGGGATCGTCACGAACCGCAGCCGCTGCCAGGCGGTGGCGCCGTCGATGTTGGCGACCTCGTACAGCTCGGACGGGATCGCCTGCAGGCCGGCCAGGTAGATCACCACCGCCACCCCGATACCGCTCCAGACCTGGACCACGATGACCAGCGTCATCGCCAGCTTCGGGTCGCCGAAGAAAGCCGACGAGGTCCCGAAGGCCGCCCACACCCGAGCAGCAGGTCCGGCAGACGGGTTGAAGATCAGCGAGAAGATCAGCCCGATCACCGTCACTCCCAGGATCGTCGGCAGGAAGACCACCGCCCGCGCCAGATTGCGGCCCTTCAGCCGCTGGTTCAGCAGCACGGCAATGAGCAGGGCGAGCAGGTTCTGGAACACGGTGACCGCGATCGCGAACACGAACGTGTTCCGCAGAGCGGACATGTTGTACCCGAGCTGGGCCGAGGAGAAGAACGTCTGGTAGTTCGCCAGGCCGATCCAGTGCGTCGCCAGGTACGGCAGCGACCGGATGTCGGTGAACGAGATGACCAGGATGCCGACCGCCGGCACCAGCGAGAACACGACAACGAGAGCGATGCCGAGGGCGAACGTGAGCTGGGCCGTCGAGCGGCGGCCGAAGACGATGTAGTTGCGCACCGCCCCTGCCCTCGGACCGGTCACTTCCCGGCTTCCCAGTCCTTCTCCGCCGCATCAGCGGCCGCCTGGGCGTCGCTGGAGCCCATCGGCGTCACCGCGGTCCAGTTGAACGGCAGCGCCGCTGCCTGGCCGGCCTTCGTGTTGGGGATCCAGATGATGTCCCACGCAGGCTGGAACGTCTTCGTGTACGAGGCGACATCGGTGTAGAACGGATCTCCCGCCACACCCGCCTGCGACGGCGCGAACCCCGCCTGAGTGTTGAACGCGCTGTAGTTGTCGGCGAAGACCTGCAGCCATGCCATCGCGGCCGGGATGTTCTTCGCGTTGCTCGGCACGCCGAGGCTCAACTCGACCTTGCCGCCCAGCGACGCGTTGTCGGCGGCGGTGTTGCTCGCCGGCAGCGGGAAGTAGCCGAAGTCGACCTTGTTCGCGCTACGCAGCGAACCCACGTTCCACGTACCGTCGGAGATCATCGCGGCCTTGCCCGTCAGGAAGTCCGAGGTCATCTGCGAGTAGTTCGAGCCCGCGAAGTTCGCCTGGCCGTACGTGTAGATCTGCTGGGTCTTGGTGAGCACCTCGAGCTGCTGGCCCTCGTTGAGCTTGACGGTGTAGCCGTACAGCCCCTTCGCGAGGTCCTGCTTGGCGGCGGCCGTCGGGTAGAGCGACTGGACGACGCTCAGCATGATGATGCCGGCTGTGTCCTTGCCGCCGATCGAGATCGGCGTGATGCCCTTGGCCTTCAACGTGTCGCAGAGTTTGATGAACTCGTCCCAGGTGGTCGGGATCTGGAGGTTGTTGTCGGCGAAGATCTTCTTGTTGTACGTGAGGCCTGTGTAGTACGACAGGCCGGTCGGCACCGTGTAGTTCTTGCCCTTGTACTTGATCTGGTCCAGCACGGTCGGGATGAACTTCGACATGAAGGGTTGGCTGGTCAGGTCGACCCAGCCGCCCGCATCGGCCAGGCGGGCGTCGTCGGCCTCGTTGGCGGCAGGTACGTAGCTCGGCAGCTCCTTCGGGTTCGCCACGACGAGGTCGATGCTGCCCGCCGACAGCCGGGACGTACGGGTCTGGTTGTAGTTCTCGTTCGGGATCGCCGAGAAGTTCACCTTCACGTTCGGGTACTTGGCCGTGAACGCGTCGTTGATGGCCTTGAATCCAGCGTCGGAACCTGCCGCGCTCGAGACCACGATGTTGAGGTCGCCCTTTACCTGGGACGGGTCCGTGGGCACCGAGGCCGAACCTCCCGGCGCGGATCCCGAGCAGCCCGCGAAGGCCAGGGCGGCGGCGAGGGAGAGAGTGACAAGACGGGCGACGCGTGAGCGGCCTGCGAGAAATGTCGACGGTGACATGATTCCTCCGGAATCCGTAAGGCACGCGCACAACGGATCATCGCTCCTGGCGACCCGTCCTGCCGGTCAGGCAGAACACCTACGCGCACTCCCTCACAGATATACCACACCTACGCGAACTCCCTCACAGACATACCCGCCACGACCGGCGCGAAACGTGCAGTGAACGTCAGCCCGATCCGCCCGGGATCGCAGGATGGCTGCCGCACCCTGGGGCCGTCGCGCTGGGAGCCGATGGGGCTCTGGTCTTCGGCCCGGGTGGTCGCGAAGTCCTCGTCAGGCAGGTACCCAAGCCCGTCAGTGTCATTGACGCCAGCGGGGCGGGGAACGCCTTCCGCGGTGTGTTCGCAGCGTCACTCGCCCAGGGATCGCCGACTGCGATTTGCGGTTGGCCGATCGTTGGTGCTGTCACCAACATCGTTCCTAACGCTAGAGACCGGAACCCCGAACCCTCAACGTGGGGTCTAGCTAGGGTGGGCATGGGACTAAGTAATTGGTACTGATCGGAACTGGTCCCCCCCGTCCTAGCCTCGGGCTTTCATGCTGTTGGGTGGCTGGCTGGCGTGGGGGGCGTGGAAAGTGCTCCTGACTTGGGAGGATGTGGATTGCTAAGGCCCACAGATCCCTAATCGAGGAGCACCTTCAGGGTGAAGATTACCGGCTCG
>JBBQBP010000081.1:0-8466 GCA_038317635.1 Propionibacteriales bacterium | reverse complement strand
GGATCGACATCGAGGCGAATCGCCGTACGCGAGACGGGCTGCGGGCAGGCCGCCTTGGAGCCTCTGACGTCCACCGCCTCGAGCGCCTGGTCGGTGTGGTCGGACCCCACGGCGAGGTGCCAGACGCCCCCGGCCCGTACCAGCACAGGCTCGACCTCGCCTGAGGTCCGCGACCCGGGCGCCGGAAACAGCGTCGCAGTCGTGAGGAGGTCGGCCTCGAGGTGATAGACCATCGGCACCTGCGGGGGTGGTGCGATGCCGATGACTGCCAGCTCATCGATGTGGCGGCGTACCGACGACTCGTCGCGTCCGGCATAGCCGATCACCAGCAGTGCCGGCTGCGCCAGGTCCGGGAACGGCACCTCACGGCCAATGCTGGTGATCATCACGGGCTCCCTGCTGTCGAGTGGCGGCAGCATATCCAGCCGTGGCGCGGGTGCTGGCATGATCGTGCGGGTGAAACAGGAGCGGGAGTTCTTCGATACAGCCGGCCTGGTGTGGACGCCTGCGCCCGGCGCTGGCGGTGTGAGGGAGAGGGTGCTCAGCCGTGGCGACGGGGCGCTGCTCACCCGCCTCGCGCAACGGGAGCCGGGCCTGGACACCACCGAGGCGGGCATCATCCGGCACGACTACGTCGAAGAGGTCTACCTGCTCGAGGGTGACCTCACGGACCTGTCGCTCGGCCGCACGTTCCACGCGGGCGAGTACGCCTGTCGGCCCATCGGCATGCCGCACGGCCCGTACCGGACCGAGGCCGGCTGCACGATGCTGGAGATCCGCTACTAGCTGGACGTCCTGCTCTGGGACCGCTCTCGACCGTCGGTCGTGACGAGCTTCCGGTAGAGAAGGCCCACGGCTACACCGAGTGCCGTGAGGCGGATCGCGTTGAACAGCCCGGCGATGAGGAAGTAGCGAAGCGCATCATCTGTCGGCAGCAGGAACTTCGAGGGCGCTTCGACGAGCAGGGTCACCGCGACCAAGGCGGCGAGGCTGAGCCGGACCGATGTGAGCATCGGGGTCCTGCTAGGAAAGACGTGGTGGAGGCGGATCAGTAGGTAGCCCGTGACAAGCCCGATGACGAGTCCGCCGACCAGGGCTTCCCCGAGCATCGGGAGATACGCGATCGAGAGTGCCGCCCTGTACTCGGCGGCAATGGGGGTGAGCGAGATCGCGAAGTTCGCCGACCAGAAGGCGAGCCCTCCGACGATCGCCAGCGCGACTGTCGTTCTCAACGTGCCGGTGTGGCTGGTCATCACTGAGCCGTCCTCGTCATACCGTCGCGTGGACCGCAGGGGAAGGGGTGGTTACCGAGTCGGGCACCGTCGGATTCGCCACGCCCCTGATGAGGAGCCACAGTGCCAGGCCAACCTCGGCGAGCAGGCTCACGACGGTCCCGGGGACCTTGATCTCGGGGTGGGCAGGAAGCACCAGCGCCTGGAAGAACCAGATCATCTCGGCGAACCCGTCGAGGATGAGCAGGACTCCCAGGAGGCGCGGCAAGAACGTGGACTTGAGGACGAGATAGCCGAGCGGGAACAACCACGTGCCGAAGAACAGCTGAGCCGCGGCAAAGCCACCCCGGTACACGTTCGCAGCGAGCAGCGCCGTCGTTGCATCCTCGGGAGCCTGGATGGCGGAGATCAGCTGCAGCAGGCTCGCGCAGTAGATGGCGCCCCCGACAGCGTTGAGGAGCAGGAAGAGCAGCGCCAGGTCCCGGTTCACTGTCTGCAGCAGGACGTACAGCCCCCAGGCGACCACGAGGAACAGGAAGGCCGACACGAACGCGAAGACGAGTCCGAGGCGGAACGACTCGGGCCGTGTGGTGATCGAGTCGTACATCTGTTGGGCATCGCCCAGACCGATGTGACCGAGCGCGTCAGCCAGCACGGACACGACCATGTACAGCACGTACAGCCCTCCGGTGATTCTGGCCAGTGTGACGGGGGTGAAGCGGCCGGTGGTTGCGAATGACACGTCGACTCCTTTGTCCGCGAGTGGAACGGAGACCTGAGGTGTACGGCGTACACCTCTATGTCCAGACACTAGGTGTACTGTGTACACCTGTCAAGGCCCGCACCAGGTTGGGCTCGAACGTCAGCCGGAGGCAGTCTTGGGAAGTCAGAGCAGCGCAGACCCGCCAGTTCGTCGGGAGTCGCTCAGCCGGGATCGGGTCCTGCGTGGCGCCATCGAGTACGCGGACGCCAACGGGATCGCGTCCCTGAGCATGCGCAGCCTCGCCCAGGAGCTCGGAGTGGTTCCGATGGCGCTCTACAAACACGTGCGGAGCAAGGAGGACCTGCTCGACGGCATGCTCGAAGCCGTCGTGGGTGAGGTCGGCGACGACGTGACGACTGGGCAGTGGAAGCCCGACGCCCGACAGCGGATCCTCGCGGCCCGCACGGCCCTACGGCGCCACAGCTGGTCGCAGGCGGTGCTCGAGTCCCGGAGCGTGATGACCCCCGCCATGCTCGACTACCTGGACTCGCTCACCGGGCTGTTCCTCAACGGCGGCCTGAGCGTCGAGCTGACCCACCACGTCATGCACGCGCTGGGGAATCGTCTGTGGGGGTTCAGCCAGGGGCTCTTCGCGGCGACACCCAGGTCGGACACCGAGTCGTTCAACGCCCAAAGGGCTGCCCTTCGAGGCCGGCACCCCCATCTCGCCGAGATTGCCCGAGCCGCCCTTCGCGACGAGCCCGGCTCGGAAGCTGGCCCCGGCTACGACGAACAGTTCGAGTTCGAGTTCGCCCTCGACCTCGTACTCGACGGTGTCGAGCTCCTTCACGCGCGCAACGCATGAGCTCAACCTCCACAGTCTGGTGAGTAGCCCAGAGCAGCTGGTCAGTCGTTGATCGCCTCGACGCCCTGCTGCTTCAGCTTCTCGACGTTGTCCCGCATGGTCTGGAGCACCCTCGGGTCGTGCCCCTTCCAGTCGGCGACCTCGCCGACCACGCGCAGGGTTTCGCGCGTGCGGTACGAGCGGGTCGCGTTGCCCGGGAAGCGCAGGTTGGTGAGGTTGGGGTCGTTCTCTATCTCACCGGTGGGCTCCACGCGGTAGACCCGGCCCGGCCCCTCGCCCAGCGCCAGCTCGGCGCCCCAGATCGCTGCATCGAGGGTCCCGGTCAGGTAGACGAAGTTCGCACCCATCTGCTCCCCGAAGTTGGAGCTGTAGCCCGCGGCGAGCGTGTCTCCCGTAGTGAGGTTGATCTTGGTGCCGTGGTAGAAGGGCCCCGCGTCCGGAATGCCGAAGTGCAGCTGCTCCGCCACCTCCCACAGCCGTGCGGCGAGTTCCAGAGAGCGTCCTGAACGGGGGAACCTCGCCTGGTGGGTCCGGCCGACGACACCGAGGCGGTTGGGGCCGTAGTAGGCGCCCTGCTCCGCGACCGGCGAGGTCGCCGCGTAGAGCAGCGGCTCGGCGCCGATCTCGACGTCCTGGGACGGCAGGATCGTCCGGCGGACGGGCGGAAGCTGCTCGCTCGCGCCCCGGCCCAGGTTCCGGCCGGCCGTCTGCAGGTGCGTACGGGTGTAACCCGGATGAGCGATCGTGCTCAGCAGGTCCCACCCCTTCTCCTTCGCCACCTCGGCCAGGTGCCTGCCGAGCATCAGGTCCGCGAGCTTCGACTGCGCGTAGGCGCGGCCGGCCGAGTAGCGGCGCGTCACCCAGTTGAGATCGTCGAAGTCGATCGAGCCGAAGTTCGCCACTATGCTCGACATGGTCGCCACCCGGGCACCAGGGGTACGGGTCAGCACCGGGAGCAGCAGGGTCGTGAGCACGTATGGGCCGACGAAGTTCGTCCCGAACTGCAGCTCGAAACCGTCAGCGGTCTCGAACCGACGCGGCGGGATCATGACGCCGGCATTGTTGACCAATGCCTGGACGGGACGGCCGTCGGCAACGACCCCTGCCGCGAACTCGCGCACCGACGCGACGTCGGCAAGGTCCAGGTGACGTACCTCGAGCGTCGCATGCGGAGCCTCCCGGAGGATCGCCGTCTTCGCCTCTTCGCCCTTCTCGAGCGAACGTACGGCCAGCAGGACGTCAGCGCCCGCCCTCGCAAGACGCCTCGCGGCCTCGCGTCCCGTCCCGCTGTTGGCGCCGGTCACGATGTATCTGCGGCCACCCTGGTCCGGGACTGTGTAGTACATGTCCTCGACCCTACCTAGGCGTCCGGATCGGAGGCGCAGGTCCGTCTGCGTGCCTGGTGCGCATGCCAGGATGAGTCATGTTCGCAGTGCGGGTGGCGTCCGCGGTTCTGTTCGGCTTCGTGGGAGTCGTCGCCCTCATGATGGCGTGGCGCGGCTTGACCGCCAATAGCCTGCTGCCGTTCCATCAGGCGGCGACCGGTCGCACCTGGACCGGGCTCTCGTCGGGTGCGCAGTCCGTGGCCACCGCGCTGACGCGCTCGCTCGGTTTGGGGTTCCTCGTCGCAGGGCTCGCGCTCCTCGCCGCCTCTGTCACAGCCGTGGCTCATCAGGACGTAGCCACGTACAGCCTGGCGGCGATCGGGCTCGTGTTCTGCGCGGGCCTGGCCCTGATCAACCGAGGTCTTCACCTGGCGACCTCCACCGGCAACCCCGTGGAAGGGCTCCCTGTACGCCGCGGTGGCGATCGTCGTGGCGGTTGGTCTGTACAGCATCGCCTGAGCAACAAGGGAGCAGTGGGGATCGTCAGATCGGTACCGCAGAAGGCTTCAACCCCCGTCAGAGCGAGTTTGAGCTCGACGGCGGTACCGATCTGACGATCCGGAAGGTCGGTCGTTGACGGCGTCGCCTTCGATGCATATTGTTTGTCAATATTATTGATAAACAATACGGAGTCACTATGGCCCACCCCGTCGCACCTCCCGCCGTTCTCGCGCGACCTCGTCGACAGAGGGGTCTTTCCATCGTGATCACCGGAGTCGTTGTGGGCGGCGCGGCGGTGTTTGACCTGCTCGGGATCTTCAGCATCACCACGGGGCTTTTCCTCATCAACGCGCTCAGTGGCGATCTGGCCGCGCATCAGTCCCTCACTGCGCTGCCACAGATCCTCCAGGCTGAGCTTGCCCCCGGAGCGAACGGTGACCTCACCGACGTCGATCTACGCCTCCGCCTCCTGTGTGCCGTGCCGACCGTGATCAACATGGTGATCATCGTGCTCGCGGGACTTCTCATCGCCGGGATCATCGCGCGCATCCAACAGGGACAGCCCTTCTCGTCACGCGTTCAGAAGGGCTGGCAGGGGCTGGCCTTCGTCCTGGGAATCGGAGGGATCCTCCAGACCGTCGCGAGTGTGATCGCCGTCACGGTCCTGACCACGCTCAGGGCGAGCCAAGGGCCAAACGGGGGCGGTGCATTCGGAGCCAGCTATTCCGGGCTCAGCTTCAACGGTCCCGACGTGCCCTGGATGCTGATGCTTCTGGGCATCATCGCGGGAGCCCTGGCGCTCGCGTTCCGCGAAGGCGCCCGACTCGAGGAAGAGGTAGCCGGTGTCGTCTGAGCCGAACGCCGACCTCACCCCACACCGGATCGAGTGCCATCTCGCCGAAGTCCTCGCCGGCCGCGGGATGACGCTCACCGAGCTGTCCGAACGCACCGGGATCACGCTCGCGAACCTCTCGATCCTCAAGACGGGCAAGGCTCGAGCCGTACGGTTCACGACGCTCACCCAGATCTGCGACGTGCTCGAGACCACGCCCGCTGAACTGTTCAGCATCCGACCCGAGTGAGTCCCGCGGGAGCCGACGACGAGGCCTGCGCGCGCCTAGGGTGAGGGCATGGCCATGCTGCAGCCCTTGGGAGACGATCTCTTCGTGGTGGACGGCCCGGTGGTCCGGGACATGGGCATCCACTTCGAGACGCGGATGACAGTGGCCCGGCTGCGGGACGGGTCGGTGTGGATCGCCTCACCGGTGATGGTGCCGTACGACACGCTCAACGAGATCACGGCTCTGGGCCCCGTGCGCTACCTGGTCTCGCCGACGCCCCGGCATTTCTGGCGGCTCAACGGCTGGCACGAGCTCTTCCCGAAGGCCGAGCTGTGGTCCAGCCCGATCACCCCGATCACCCTCAGGAAGGGCGACCTGCCTCTGACCGGCATCCTCGGCGACACGGTCCCGGGGGCGTGGGCGGGTGACCTCGACCAGGTCGTCATCCGGGGGAGCAGCTGGCTGAATGAGGCGACGTTCTACCACCCAGCGAGCCGCACGCTGATGGTCGAGGACGTCATCCAGATCCACCAGCGGCGGCCGGGCAACCTGCTGCGCAACGCCCTCATCGCTGTGGGTGGTGTGGGGGCGCCTCGAGGCGGGGTGAGTCGCGACATCCAGCTGACCTTCCGAGACAGGGCCGCTGCCCGGAAGTCAGTCGACCGAATCCTCCAGTGGGACTTCGACACACTGGTCATGGCCCACGGACCCGTCATCACCCACGGGGCGCATCAACTCGTCGAGGATGCGTTCGCCTGGCTGTACGAGGGGCCTCGCTGACTACACGCTCAGCGAGGATCGCGCGACGAGCCCGCGGGAAACGCGATCGTGAAGGAGGCTCCTCGACCCGGTCCGGCGCTCTGCGCCGTCAGGGTCCCGTGGTGGGCCTCGACGATCGCGCGGGCGATCGTCAGCCCGAGGCCCGAGCCCGTACTGTCCGCTGTCTTCTCGAACCTGTCGAAGATCCGTTCGGCGTCGCCTTCGGAAAACCCACGGCCCGAGTCCTTCACCTCGATGACGGCTCCCGGCTTCTTCGTGCCCTCGTCGGGGTGCGCAGACACCAGGACGGTTCCCCCTGACGGGGTGTGGCGGACCGCGTTGTCGAGGAGGTTGCCGAGAACCTCGTGGATCCGATCCGGGTCCACGGTGACTGCCGGAGTGCCTCTCTCGACGGACGAGGAGAGGTGCACTCCCGCGGCCCGGTAACGGTCCCGGTGGGCCGCCACGGCCGCTTCGACCAGGCCCGCGACGGCCACCGGTTCAGGGTTGAGGAGGAGCTGCCGTTCCTGGGCTCGGGACACCACCTCCAGGTCGTTGACCAGCCGACCGAGGCGACGCCCCTGCTCGCCCAGCGTGGCGAGGGTCTCCTCGTCGACCGGCAGCACGCCCTCCCGTACCGCCTCGATGGTCGCGCCGATGGAGGTCACAGGTGTACGAAGCTGGTGAGCGAGCTCGCCGGTGAGCTGTCGCCTGGTCTGCTCAGTGGCCTCCAGCCGATGGGCGAGCTCGTTGACCGACGTCGCGAGGGTGGTGAACTCAGGGCCCATGCGGGGGTCCAACACCCGAGCGTCGAGCCGCCCGTCGGCGAGGCGGCTGGCGACGTCGGCGGCGTCCGCGACCGGGGCCGCGAGTCGCTTCGCAGCGAGCCAGCTGATGGCGGCCGCGGTGACCGCCGCGATGACGATCCCCACTCCGAGAGCGACGAGGATCGACTGGTCGAAGGCGCGAGCGACATGCTCCTGCACGTGCTGGTCCGCTCCCAGATCCGCACGTTGCAGGTGGTACTCGAACACGGCTGGGCCCACCAGCAGCGCGGTCACCAGGACCGTCCCGGCCCCGGCCAGGACCACCAGCAGGTTGTTCAGCAGGAGTCTGGACGCCAGGCTGAGTCCTTCCAGCCTCGCACCCTTGGGGCGCGTCACCCCGACCCCATCCGGTAACCGACACCACGGATGGTGACCACGAAGCGGGCCGCCTTCGGGTCGTCACCGAGCTTTCGCCGCAGATGACCGATGTGGATGTCCACGAGATGCTCGTCGCTGACGACCCCGGACGCCTCGTCCCAGACGGCGTCGAGCAGCTGCTGCCGGCTGAACACCATCCGCGGACGGCTGCTCAAAGCCTCCAGCAGGTCGAACTCCATACGGGTGAGCGGAACCACGCTTGATCCGACCCGGACCTCGTGCGCGGGGAGGTCGATGACCAGGTCCCCGAATACTCGCTGTGGCTCGGGGGTCTCGTCGGAGGTCCCCGTGCGAGGACGTCGGAGCAGCACCCCGATCCGGGCCATGAGCTGGCGCGGGGAGAACGGCTTCGTCACGTAGTCGTCGGCGCCCACGCCCAACCCGATCAGGACGTCGACCTCGTCCGCGCGAGCGGTGAGCATGAGGACGTAGCAGCGGCTGAACATACGCAGCTGGCGGCACACCTCGACACCGTCCATGCCGGGCAGTCCCAGGTCGAGCACCACCAGGTCGGGTTCCGACTCGCGCGCCAGCGCGAGCGCGGTCTCGCCGTCGGCAGCCGTACGCACGTCGAAGCCGTCCTTGCTCAGGTAGCCCTCGACGACCCGCACCAGGCTGCGCTCGTCATCGACGACCAGCGCGCTCAGCTTCCGCGTCGGACCCACGATCAGGCGTCCTCCTTCGCGATGAACGTCCCGTGCCACGTGTGGTACCAGACAGCCCCGGTGGTGGCGTTCACCGACAGCATGCCCACGGTATTCCCCCCGGAGACTGTGTCCATCGTGTAGTGGCCGGGGAACAGGTCGGTCATGCCA
>JBBQBP010000080.1:0-8628 GCA_038317635.1 Propionibacteriales bacterium | reverse complement strand
GTTCACTCATTCAAGTCCAGTTAGGCCCACCCCGCGAAAGCCGTTCTGACTAGGGGATACACACTAGTCGGGGCGGCTTTCTCATTGCCCGTGCAAGATACGTGCAAGATCCTCCCCGCTCGAAACGGGGCTTGTCGCGGAAGATGGCGCCATCCTTGGGAGGTTCAACCTCAGAGATGTCGCAACGGATCGGCCGTTCTCAGCTATAGGGGTCGCTGGGAACGTCGCTGGTCATGGTGTCGCGACGGCGACCGTCGACCAGCTCTGTCGGGAAGCGGCGACGACCTTCGGCTGAGGACGATTCGTTCGGCCACATCCGTCGCGAACATCGGCTGTCAGCGAGTTCTACTCAAGACCGGCTTCGTTCTCATCGGCCCCGTCGACCCCGCTGACCCTGGGCGGAGAGCCGGGCAGCTGGTACGAACGGTGACGCAGTCGGCTGGACCTGGTGACGCGGGCTTCGACGCGGTATTTCGAGACGTTCGAACCATGAGCGATACCATAGGGTGTCAGATTTGATACTCTAAGCGGGTTAAAGCATCATGTCTGATACTTCAAGGAGAGCAAGATGGCTGGCACGACGGGTGGCCGCACCCCTGTTGCAGTGGCGCGCGCACTCGACGGACTGGGCCGGGATCTGACGACATGGCGCAAGCTGCGCCACCTGACGGTCGAGCAAGTCGCCGATCGAGCCGGCGTCAGCCGCAGCACCGTGCTGCGCCTGGAGCGCGGGCAGGGAGTCTCCTTGGAGAACCTGCTGCGGGTGGCTCGCGCGCTGGGGGTGCTGGACCTGCTGATGAAAGCGCTCGACCCCTACGCCACCGACGTGGGGCGCCTCCGCGCCGACGAGGAGCTCCCGACCAGGGTGCGCGCTCGCGGAGCCGGAAGGTGAGCGCGGTCGAGGTCTGGGTCTCTATCGGGGGCGTCGACGTGCGCGCCGGCACCCTCTACCCGCACCGCCGCCGCGGCGCCAGCACCGAGAGCGCCAGTTTCACCTACCTGGACGAGTACATCGCGAACCCACGCGCCTACTCTCTGGAACCGGGGCTGCCCCTTGAGGCCGGCTCCCACCAGAGCAGCATCGGGCATCCGACGTTCGGCGCGTTCGGGGACTGCGCCCCAGACCGGTGGGGCCGGACTCTGGTTAAGCGGCGCGAGGCCGCGCAAGCCCGCGCCGAAGGCCGGGAACCGCGCCGCCTCGGCGAGGTCGACTACCTCCTCGGGGTCCGCGACGACCTGCGACAGGGCGCGCTGCGTTTCCGCCGCGGCGACGGCCCGTTCGAGGCCATCGAGGACCGCGGTGTCCCTGCCCTGACCGACCTGCCCGAACTGCTCACCCTCGCTGCCCGAGCCGAGGCGGACTCAGCCGACTTGCCGGACCTTCAGCGCCTCATCCAAGTCGGCAGTTCCCTGGGCGGGGCGCGGCCCAAAGCGCACGTTCGCGACGCCGACGGCAACCTCGCCATCGCCAAGTTCCCCAGCGCCGCGCACGACACGTGGAACGTCATGGCGTGGGAGAAAGTCGCGCTCGAGCTTGCCGCCCAGGCCGGGATCGCCGTCCCGGCAAGCACCCTGCTGAACCTCGCCGGCCGCAGCGTTCTCATCGTGGACCGGTTCGACCGGACCCGCGACGCCGACGGTGGACCGGCCGGCCGGGTCGGCTACGTCAGCGCGATGACGATGCTCCAGTCCACCGACGGCGAGCAGGGCAGCTACCTGGAGATAGCCGAGGCCATCGAGACGCGTTCGTCGCACGCGACCGCGGACCTGCGCCGGCTCTGGCGCCGAATCGTCTTCTCCATCCTCATCTCCAACACCGACGACCACCTGCGCAACCACGGATTCCTCCACGAGGACGGGGACACCTGGCGGCTGTCCCCGGCGTTCGACCTCAACCCGAACCCGGAACCAGGGACCAAGCACCTGAGCACGGCCATCGACCTCGGTGATGACACCGCGAGCATCTCGCTCGCACTCTCTGTCGCGGACTACTTCCGCCTCAGCGCCGAGCAGGCCAACGACGTCGTCGCGCAGGTCCAGACGGCCGTCTCGCGCTGGGCCCCGGTCGCCCAGCGGTACGGACTGTCCTCGCAGGAAGTCATCGCCATGTCATGGGCGTTCGACGCGCACTCCGCGCGCACGACGAGACAGACGTAGCGACCGCTGCGGCTCCACCTCGGATGGTCGCGCTGCGGCACGACCGGCTTGGCGCCCAACGCGGCACAAACGACCGCGCTGATTGCGGCAGAGTCGGATGGTTCCTGCTCACTGGTGGTGTCGCGGGCGAAGACCGCTTGGACGGGGCCGTAAGTGAGGGTTGGCTCGCTGGCTGGCGGCTTCGTGTACACCGTCGACTGGTGGGTCATCGCAGCCCGGACTTGTCATGGGCTCCGGGCTCGGCACCGACGATGATGGCCGCGACGACCTCGCGGATCGCGGACTGGTCTGGCAGCCCGCCGAGTTCGCCCGCGAAGAGTAGATGCCCGGTGCCGATGAGTGCATGTGCCAAGGTGGCGGGCGCTACGCCGGGGAGGATGCGGCCGACCTGTTGCTCGGCGACCAGGTAGTCGGTGAGGCCGTTGACCGCCTCGGTGAGCGTCGGAATCCCTTGGCGAGTCGCCGCCTGGAGACGCGCGCGGAGCTCGTCGCGGGAAAGCACCAGCCGCACGATCGCCAGGCCGAGCGGGTCGAACAGTTGCCTGAGCGCCGTGGAGAGGTTCCCGGTCACGGTCCCGCTGCCTGCTTGATCGCCCAGTTCCACCGATATGGCGTCGACGGCGGCGACTCGGTCCCGGACGAGGGTCGCGAGGTAGTCGTCGAAGTCGGCGAAGTGCCGGTGCAGGACGCCCTTGGCGACGCCGGCCTCGTCAGTGACTGTCCGGCTCGTCAGACCCGCCGGCCCGTCGCGCAGCAGCACCCGCTCGCCGGCGGCGAGAAGCTGTGAGCGCGCGTCGCGTAGTGCCACTCCAGTGGGCATCGTCACTCCGTCCGTGATGAATGGGCGAACGCCCACTAGAGTGGGCGTATGGTCACTCTATCTCCCTTGACACCCCCGGCCGATGACGCCGCACACCTCCACCCCGAGATCGGCCAGTCGTTCGGGGCGGATGCTGAGAAGTACGACCGCGTGCGACCTCGCTACCCGGCCGCGCTCATCGACGCCATCGTCGAGCGGATCCCCGGCCGCGCGATCCTCGATGTCGGGATCGGCACCGGCATCTCCGCCGAGCCGTTCCGAGACCGCGGGCTGACGGTGCTCGGCGTCGAACCTGACCCGAAGATGGCGTCTGTCGCACGCACCAAGGGCTTTGTGGTCGAGGCCGGACGATTCGAGGACTGGGACCCAGCGGGGCGAACCTTCGACGCCGTGATAGCCGGGCAAACCTGGCATTGGATCGACCCGGTCGCGGGCGCAGCAAAGACAGTAAGCGTGCTGCACCCCGGCGGTCGGCTAGCGCTCTTCTGGAACGCAGTAGTCCCGTCGCCGGAACTTGCCGCCGAGTTCGCCAAGGTCTTCGCGGCCCTCGACACGGGGCTCCCGTTCAATCCCTGGACCGCCGCACCACAAGCTGAGCCCTACGGCTCGATCATCGAGCAAGCGGCCGCGAGTCTCAGCGCGACCGGCGCATTCGGCGCGATCGAGCGCCTGGCCTTCCAGTGGCAATCGATGGTCGGGCGCGACACCTGGCTAGAGCAGGCCTCCACCGCTGGCGGCATCAACCGCCTCCCTAAAGACAAGCTCGACGTGCTCCTCGCGGGGATGGGGACCGCGATCGACACCTCCGGCGGGACGCTCGCCATCAACTACACGACGGTCACCGCGATCACCGAACGGCTGCCCGACTGATCGCAATCCCCACCGAAACCGAGCCCACGGGACGGGTGAACCGCTCTGGGTTTCATAGAGAGTCGGCGGTTTGGATCCCGATGTCTTCGGGATCGCTCTGTTGGGCAGCGTAGTAGCCCTGCTCGTATTCGGCTGGCGGGAGATCGCCGAGGTAGCTGTGGAGCCGGCTGGTGTTGTGCCAGAAGACCCAGCCCAGGGTCGCCAGCTCGACGTCCTCGACGGTCTTCCACGGGGCCGGGCGGGGCCGCGGATCAGCTCGGCCTTGTAGTAGCCGTTCACGCTCTCGGCGAGGGCGTCGTAGGAGTCTCGCCGACGGTCCCGATCGACGGGGTGGCGCCGATCTCGGCGAGCCGTTCGCCGTAGCCGATCGAGGTGAACTGCTTAGGTTCAAGGGGTCGATGCAACACCGGCTTCACGGACCGAGCTCGCCTTCCCGAACCAGGAGCACCCCCAGCCCGTACGGAGTCGAAGTCGGCCATGTGATGACAGGGCGATCGCGAACCCGGAACTCGGGAGGCGCTGTCGGAGCCTCCGAGGTCATGGCCGGGTTCACCCCGCCCTAGTCGGGCAGTGAATCCATCTGCACCCGCGCCGTCCCTACTCCCGTGATAGGAGCTGCCTGGATATGGAGCGCGGGGTCGTACAGGTAGCATTTGACCGCGCGCGCGCCGACCCGAAAGTCGGGCGGGTCCGCCTCGCGGCAGATGTCCATCACCCTGGGGCAGCGGCTGGCGAACTTGCAGCCAGCCCGTGCGAACTCCCGCACCTCGGTCGCGCCGAGCGTGATGTGCGTGGTCCACGCCCCCTTGTTCTTGGGCGCCGGCTCTGGGACCGACTCCTTCAGCAACACTGAGTACGGGTGGAGCGGGTGGACAAGCACCTCCTCCACGGGTCCGGCCTCCACCACGAAGCCACGCAGCATGATCGCGATGCGGTCGGACACGTAGTACGCGGTGGCGAGGTCGTGCGTGATGTAGATGACGCTGACCCCCTGTTCGTCCCTCAGCTGGCGGAAGAGGTTGACGATCTCCATCCGGAGCGAGGCGTCGACCATCGACACCGGCTCGTCGGCGACGATGATCTTCGGGTTGGGGATGAGCGCGCGTGCCACGGAGACTCGCTGGATCTGGCCGCCCGAGAGCTCATGGGGATACCTCTTGGCGACCTCCTCCAGCGAGAGGCCCACGGACTTGAGGGCCCGGTCGGCGACGCCGGCCGCCTCCTTCCGGTTCTTCGCCACGCCGAAGTTGACCGCGGTGTCGAACAGGTACTCCTCGACCCTCCGCAATGGGTTGAACGTCTCGAACGGGTTCTGGAAGACCGGCTGTACCTCGCTCATGAACCGCTTGCGGCCAGCGCCCTTGATCACGTCGCGGATCGGCCGGCCCTGGAACATGACCTCCCCCGACGTGGGCTCGAGGTCACCCAGCAGCAGCCGAGCCAGCGTCGTCTTGCCGGATCCGGACTCGCCTGCGAGCGTGAAGATCTCTGGTCTCGATGCGTACAGCGTCAAGGAGACGTCGTTCACCGCGATCAGCTTCGACTGCGCGAGCAGGCTGCCGATCTGGAAGGAGACGACGGCATGGTCCAGCTCGAAGAGCGGCTGCTCGCCCGGCTCTCCCTGGATGACCAGGCCTACCTCTTGATCACTGCGGCTCGCGGCCAGGCCGTTGGTGGGTTCGGTCACGGGTCACCTCACCTCCTGGGTTGTGACGGATGCGTCGCTCTCCGTCATCGTGGCGTCGGGCTGCTCCTGCGGCGTCTCGGTCGGGCTCTCGACGAGATGACACGCGACGCGATGACGATCCGGCAGCACGCGCATGGCGGGCACTACCGTCCTGCAGATGTCGATGGCAACCGGGCAGCGCGGATGGAAGCGGCACCCCTCCGGTGGGTCAGAGAGGTTGGGCGGGCTGCCCGGCAACGCAGCCCGCTGTCGCCGCTCGCCGATGGACGGCAGAGAGGAGATCAGGTGCTGGGTGTACGGATGGCGCGGGGCCTGGAAGATCGTCTCGGTCGCAGCCTCCTCCATGATCCGGCCCGCGTACATGATCATGACGCGGTCCGCCACGTTCGCATGGACGGCCATGTCATGGGTCACCAGCAGAACGGTGTTGCCGCTCTGCTGCTGGATCTCCTTGAGCATCTGCAGGACGCCCCGCTGCACGACCACGTCGAGAGCCGTCGTGGGCTCGTCGGCGATGATCAGGTTCGGCTCGAAGATCGTCGCCATGGCGATGGCCACCCGCTGCCTCATCCCGCCGGAGAGCTGGTGGGGGAACGAGTGGAGGACCTCGGAGGGCAGCCCGAGCCGGCGCACGTGGGCGCTGGTCTCCTCGAGGAAAAGCCTCCGGTCTTTGATGCCGCGGTGCGTCGACACAATGTCCTGAAAAGTCCGGATGATGCGGCGCACCGGGTTGAGCACGCTCATGGATCCCTGCATGACGTACGAGATCCGCTTCCAGCGCATCATCGTGCGCATCTCGTCGGCACTCATCGTGAGCATGTCCCGGTCGATGTCGCCCGCCTTGAAGTGGACGCTGCCGGACTGGATTCTAAGGGGGTTACGGATATTGCCGGAGATCACCTTGATGAGAGTCGTCTTGCCGCACGACGACTCTCCGGCGATGCCGTAGATTTCGTTGGGGTACAGGTCGAACGTCACGCCGTCGACGGCGCGAACGGTGCGAGAGATGCCGTACAGCTCCGTCTTGTAGTAGGCGCGCAGGTCTTGGACTGCCAGTAGTGGTTCCATGTTCAGGCTCCCATCAGCCGCAGGCGGGTACGGGGGTCGATGAAGTCGTTCAGGCTGGTCATCAGCAGGTAGAGGCCGATGAAGAGGACGACGGCGACGACCACCGGGGCCCCGATCCACCACCAGATCCCTGCCACGAGCGCACCGTGCTGGTTCGCCCAGAACAGCGACGTACCGAGGGTCGGCCGGCTGAGGTCCGACAGGCCGAGCACCGAGAGTGTGACCTCCATGCCAATCGACCAGAGCATGTTGTTGATCGTCGTGGCGAAGACGACCGGCAGCACGAAAGGTAGGTGTTCGTTGACGGAGATCCGCCACGAGGAGGCGCCGGAGTAGACGGCTGTGCGGGAGAAGGACCGCTCCTTCAGGCTCAGTACCTGGGATCGGATCAGGCGGGCGTCCCACGGCCAGCCAAAGAGGCCCAGGATGATCGCCAGAGTGTAGACAGTCAGCGAGCCGCGGATCAGGAAGCTCAGCAGGATCAGGATCGGCAGCAGCGGCATGACGACGAACGAATCGTTTATGGCCATCAACACCCGGTCGATCCAGCCACCGCGGTAGCCGGCTGTCAGACCGACCGCCAGGGCGATGAACCGGGAGATTACGGCCGCGATCACACCGAGCAACAGCGAATTGCCCACCGCGTAGGTCATCCACCAGAAGAGGTCCTGGCCTCGCGACGTGGTGCCGAACGGATGCTCGAGCGACGGCGGCGAGTCCATGGCCACCTCGAACGTCTTGTCCGGGGAGTAGGGCGACACGAACGACAGCAGCACCATAATGGCGACGAGGCTGAGCAAGATGAACGCGATCCGGAACCGGGTGTCGAACCGGAGCATGTCTTTGATCACCTTGAGCATGACTGGCTCCTCATTCGTAACGGACGCGGGGGTCGAAGAGCGGGTAGATCAGGTCCAGGACAAACACGGCCGTCGCCACCCCGATGATGGAGTAGATCGCGATGCCCATGATCAGGGAGTAGTCGTTGCGGTACACGGCCTGCAGCGCCAGCATTCCCACGCCGGGGTATCCGAAGACAACCTCCATGATGAGCGCGCCGGAGAAGACGGTTCCGAGGCTCATCGCGAGGCCGGTGATCTGCGGAAGCATCGCATTGCGACCGACGTACTGGCTCATGATCTTCTTGCGGTCGATGCCGGCCGTCTCGGCGTACACCACGTAGTCCTCGGAGATGATGTTGCTGGTCAGCGACTTCATGCCGACGAACCAACCACCGAAGCCGATCAACACGATGGTGAGCAGCGGCAGGGCGGCGTGATAGAAGTACTGCCCTATGAACTCCAAACTGCCCCAGTTGGGCAGCATGCCGATGGGGTAGGCGCCGGTCGACGGGAAGATCTTGAACGAGAACGAGAAGACCACCAGCAGGACGAGCGCGACGACGTAGTACGGGATGGGGCGGACGGCCTGCGAGAGGACGTCGACGACGCCGATCGCCTTGTTCTTCGGGAAGTAGCTGGCCATCACCCCGAAGATGTTGCCGATGATCCACGACAGGATCGTCGCCGTCAGCATGATCATCAGGGTCCAGGGCATCGCCCTGCCGACGAGCTCGCTCACAGGGGTGGGGAAGCTCGACAGCGACGGCCCCAGGTCGCCGCGGACCAGCCGGCTCCAGAACGCGAGGTACTGGTCCCAGGGGCTGCCCGAGAGTCCGTACAGCTCGGTCAGAGCCTTCCGCAGGTGCTCGATCGCCTCGGGGTCGACCGACCCCGACGAGGTAATCTGGGCGATCTGCGCCTCCACGGGGTTGCCCGACGTCATGCGGGGGATGATGAACGTCACCGTCACCCCGACGAAGATCACGGTTAAATACTGGACGATCCGCGGGATCAGGTACCGCAGCAGGAACTTCTTCATCGACTTCGCCTCCTCATTATCTCGGAAGTCATGGCGGTCGCGCCGTCATCGGCGGACTGCCCCGGGCGGGGGGCCGGGCCCCCCGGGCGGGGCCCGGCCCCCCCCCCGCGACACCCCCCACCACAGCCGAAGACCAGGGGGGTAG
>JBBQBP010000079.1:0-8819 GCA_038317635.1 Propionibacteriales bacterium | reverse complement strand
GGTCGCCAGGGATACGAGGCAGCACTCATCGACATCGCCCAGGACCTGGTGCTCCGTCACTTGCACGACAGCGGGCTGCTCGGCGAGCTGGCGTTCAAGGGCGGCACCGCCTTGCGGAAGCTCTATGCAGGAGCCCAGGGTCGCTTCTCCGTCGACCTCGACTTCGCGGTGCGTGACATCGGCACCGAGACAGCCACGGTGCTGGACATGCTGACGGACGAGGTCACCGGTCTGGTCATCGGGCCGTTCGCCTACGGGCTCGACGAGCGTCGCGGCAAGAAGCTGCTGACGATCAGGTCGGAGCTCGGGACGACCGGTCAGCTCGTCACCAAGCTCGACGTCAACCCGCCACCGTGGCTCGAACCGGTCACCCGGGAGTTCATCCCGATGCCCATCCACGACTCCTACGGCGGACCTCTGCCGGCGCTGACCGTCGTGCGGCTCGAAGAGAACGTCGCGGAGAAGGTCGCCCGCCTGAACCGCACCACGACTGCTCGTGATGTCTACGACCTGGTCTGGCTGCGGCGCCACCATCGCGACGGCGGAGGTCTGGACATGGCGCTCGTGCGCCGACTGGCCGTGCTGAAGATCTGGGTGGACGCGCACGGGCTGGAGACCGAGAGAGCCCGCTGGAAGCCGGGGCACGAGTCGTTCCCTTTCGACCCACAGCGGTGGTTGCGCATCCGAACCGCCTGGGAGTTCGACCAGGAGGACATCGGTCAGCTCTCCGTGCCGCCGCCCGACCTGGATGACCTGGCTGCCGACCTCCGTGCCGGGTTCGGCCTCCTGGCTGAGCTGGACGATGACGAACGGGCCGTCGCCACCCTGTCCGCGGGCGAGCGTCCACGGGTGCTGCGGATGCTGGCGGGCCTGCCCGGCACGCGCCTCACCGCGGGTTCCTGCTGGTAGCGAGCGACGAGGAGGGTCTTCAGCGTGCGGTCGAACTCACGCACCGGCAACAAGGGCAACAGGCCGAACCTCTCGGGATGACGGCTGGGGGTCGGTCCCCTACAGCTCGTCGAAGTCGTCCTGGTCGAGGCGCTTGAGGACGTGGCTGCTGGCGACCTGCACGCCGACGCCGTGCTCCACCATGAGGCGGGCGAGCATCGGGTCATCGATCAGGACGATGGGCGCCACGGAAGGTCGCGCAGTCCGTTCGCCGTCAAGGTCAGGCTCCACGGGCCGGGGCCGAGCTCACGAACGCAGATCTCAAGTCGCTCCCAGTGCCGCTGCACGAGCTCCACCTGTTGGCGGGACGACATGTCCTTGCGGCCTCCGAACCACACTGACCTCAACCCGTGCGCCCGGTACTGGGCCACTTCGTGGGGCCGGGTCCTGATGTGCTTGTCGCGATGGAACGCCACGAGACCGAGCCCGGCCACAACCGGCATCCACTCGACGTCCAGGGCGCCGAGCGGTACCTCGGGGAGCGAAGGGTGCCCCGGGTAGAGGACATCCGTGCGCTCGCGGGCGAGCAGGCGACCGAAGCCGAGGGCGCTCTCGTCCGCGAACCAGTGGTACGCGCCCACGGTCTCAGGCGGCGTGTGAGGCGAGCTCGTAGCGCAGCGCCGACTCGATCTCGCCGCTCGTCAGCTCCCAGAGCTCGGAGATCGCCGCGAGGCTCTCACCCACGTTGAACTGCTCGAAGATGACCTCGGTCGGCACGGACCGCACGACGGGTCGACCACTTTGACGTTCCGGGTCGACGACGACGAGCGATGTGGGGCCAGCCGGACGGATTCGCACCGCGCTGCCGTCGACGAAGTCGACCGCCTCGACGAATCGTCCGACCGCGCTCGACATGACTCCCTGGCCGTTGCGAACCACGATGAACCGAAGCTCCGCAGGGAGGTCGACCTCGTCCTGGATCTGGCGGACAAGCTCGCGGCCCTCGACGTCGAGGAAGGGGCGCGCGTGGGCAAGCGGGTAGCGGCCAAACTCCTTGCGGAGCTGCTCGACCGCGGGCCGGAGCCTCTGAAGCGCGACACCCCGGTCGCGGAACTCGCTGAGCAGACGGGTCTCGACGAACTCGCCCCAAGTGACCGCGTCGTGGCGCGTGGGCTCTTCGCGCAGGACGGGCTCGTACAGCCTGTTGCTCCGGCAGTAGCCGTTGAGCCACCGACGGGAGGTGCCCGAGTGCAGGCCGAGGTGCCGATCGACGTCGGAGTACGTGTACATGACGCGATCGAGCAGCGGCGTGGGGCGGGTCACGGATACAGAGTGACACGCCGGGTGCGACACCGATCCGATTTCCCCAGGTGTGCCGTGGCTCGGCGATCAGCGTCAGAAGGGCTATAGCTCGTCGAAGTAGTCCTGGTCGAGGCGCTTGAGGACGTGGCTGCTGGCGACCTGCACGCCGACGCCGTGGTCGACCATGAGGCGGGCGAGCATCGGGCCGTCGATCAGGACGATCGTGCGAAAGTCGCGTTCGGCCGCGCGGGCGCCGGTAGTGAAGGTGCTCGACGTGATGAAGACGCCACGGTCGGCACCCTTGCGCTGCAGGGCCCCGTAGAACGCGTTGATCGCCTCCGGCCCGACGGCGTTGTCCGTGTACCGCTTGGCCTGCAGGTACACCCGGTCCAGGCCGAGGGCGTCGCGGTGGATGATCCCGTCGATGCCCTCGCCCCCGGACCGGCCGGTGTGCTGCCCGGTGTCCGCGGTCCCGTACCCCATGGCGATGAGGAGGCGGATCACCAGGCGCTCGAACGCCGCCGGATCGAGGCCGCGCACCACGGTCAGGACGTCGGATTCGACCTCGGCCCGGTTGGCGTGCTCGGCGTTGGCGATGAGCTCGTCGGGAGCGACGTCGGTCGAAGGGGTCGGCTCGGTTGCAGTAGCCCCTGCCCGGGGCGGCTGCTTGCGGCCGATGAACTCGACGAAGCTCGGGAACCGGCGCAGGTAGGTGCCGTCGATCCGCTCGGGCGGGTTCGCGAGCACGTCGCGTCCGGTGTCGGTGATCGTGACGACGCCGCGCTTGGGGCGGGTGATGAGCCCGGCCTGAACCAGGTACGTCTGCGCCCACTGACCGCGGCTGACGTAGGTGAGCAGCCCCGACGGGATCGTCTCCTCGCGGGCCGCGTCGTCGAGGCCGAGCAGGTCCGCCGCCGCCTCGGCCGTCGCGCGAGTGTTCCGCGGCACACCGTCCGCCAGGACACGAAGAGTGGGAAGCATGAACTCCTCGTACGTGGGAACGGTCACAGTCGCGCGCTCCTTGGGATCAGATCCTCGAGCATCCTGGCGAAGGCCTGCTCGGTCACGATCGGGACGCCGTAGTCAGCGGCCTTGCGCGCTTTGCCGGACAGGCTGTCCGGGTCGGCGGCGATGACCAGCGCGACCCTCTTGGTCACCCCGGTGTGCGGCACGAGCCCGGCTTCGGCGGCGCGGGCCATCCACTCCTCGCGCGGCAGATCCATGTCGCCGGTGAAGGCCACCATGTCCCCCGGTGCAAGGCGGAACTTGCCCGACGCCGCGCCGGCCGTTTCGGGGGACGCTTCCAGAGCCGGCGCGATCGCGGCTCCGAGCAGGGCACTTTCCACCTCGGAGAGCGGCAGGCTGAGCAGGGCCGCGACCCGGCGCAGGTCGTCGAGCTCTTCGCCCGTGACGATCTCATCGGCCAGAGCCGCGCGAGCCAGGTCGTCGAGGTACTCGCGATGCAGCGCGAGAGCTGCGGGCCGGTCGATGCCCAGCTCTTCCGCCTTCGCTGCGAGTGCGTCGTGTTCACGGCTGGACAGGTAGCGATCGAGCAGTGCGCGGTCGATGAGGCTCAGGTACTGGTCCTGCTCCCAGCTCGACGCTGTTCGCGGAAGGTGGTCGACGAGCCGCGCGAGGAACGGCACGTCGCGTTCGGCTGCGACTCCTCGGCGAACGCACTCGACCTCGTGCGCGGGGACGTAGGGCCAACGGGCGCTGGACGCCAGCTCGATCGCCTCTGCCCACGGCTCTTGCCACCGGGTGACCCTGGCCCGGAAGAAGGACTGCCGCTGAGGTTCTTGGCCGGGCCGAGGCATCCCAGCGGCGTGCAGGTAGTGCCGCAGCAGGCCGGCGGTCGCGGTTGCGTCGGACAGAGCCTCGTGGGCGGTGCCCAGGGCGACTCCGGCAATCTCGCAACAGCCGGCCAGCGTGCGGGATGCGCCCGGGAGCAGGCGGTCCGCCCAGCGCGTCGTGCACACGCACGTCGGCCAGACCAGCGGCACGTCGTGGCCCAGCTCGCCGAACGACCACTGCACGAAGCCCAGGTCGAACGAGGCGTTGTGGGCGACGAACACCCGGCCGGCCAACAGCGACGCGAGCGTGCCGGCGATCTGCTCGAACGTCGGTGCGTGCAGCACGTCGGCGGCCGAGATGCCGTGGATCACCTGTGGTCCGAGGTCGCGCATCGGGTTGACCAGCGTGGACCAGGTGGCCTCAACCCCACCGTCCGGCGCGACCTGGACGACGGCGATCTCCACGATCCGGTCGTGCCAACTTGGCCGCAGCCCGGTGGTCTCCACGTCGACGACCGCGTACCCGCTCACGACATCCCCGCCCCAGCCGGTGCTTCCCCATCTCGCATCGGCACGGTGGCGGGCGGAGTTGACCATCGAGTGTGGCCGGACGGTGCAAGTCTGCGTCCTGCTTCGGGTCAAGCAGGAGCTCCGACGAGCCGATTCCTGACGTGCCCTGGTCATATACTCGCCCGGCGCCACGTACGCGTCGCAGCGGGCCAGGCGTCGACGACGCGAGTCGCGGGGAGGTGGCGATCATGAGCACCGAGGACTACGAGTTCCGGCTGTCCACCACTCAGGACCCAGCCGGCCAGATCAGCCTCACTGAACTCGGGCAGCTGGCTGAACGGCTCCAAGAGCTTGCGACGCGCATCGCGCGGTGGGTTGCCGAAATCCACGGTCCGGGTAGGTCCCCTGCGCTGCTGGCCGAAATCGCGCATCTCCGTCTGTCGGGGCTCACAGAGGGAAGCACGAGGCTGCGCATCTCCCGAGGGTCGCCCGGGACGCTTGATGTCGAGGATGACGTCGAGCGCGACCTCAGCCAGAGGTTCTGGGATGTGATCGCCGGCATCTCGACGGACGCGCCGCCGCAGGACGCACCGGAAGGTGTTCGAGAGAGTGCCGCCGGAGTGCTCGACGCACTCGCACGAGCGGGCAGCGACGTGACAGTCACCAGGATCCGGGACCACGCGCAGGCGCAGTTCCGTCCGGCTGAGCGCAATCGCGCGGTCTGGGTACCGGAGCGGCGGGTGGCCGCCGAGCAGATGACCGTTCGGGGCAGGCTCGAGATGGTGGACCTTCATTCGGGGACCTTCCGAGTGCGCGACGACGTCGGGAACGCGATCACTCTCTACCGTGTCCGGGAGCCCCATGCGGCAGCGAAGCTCGTGGACCGGCAGGCGACGGCAGCGGGCGCGCGACTCGGCGCCCGCCGCGGTCCCGCCCTTGACGAGGTGACGGTGGTCCCCGCGGAGCCGCTTCCGCCCGAGTGGAGCCCGTCGTTCGACGATGAGTCGTGGCGCGCGCAGCTGTCCGGGCCTGGCCCTGACCCGTCAGGAGGTGTCGACGTCGATGACGACGACTGGGCCGTCTTCATGCGTGCTCTTCAGGAGCAGTGAGCCCGATGGGCCCGGGCGCCGGAGTGGTGCTGCTGGACACCGATGTCTGGAGCTGCTTGTTCTCGGATTCACGGAAGCGTGACCCTCGGGTTGAGCCATGGCGTGAGCTCCTGATGGGGCGAGTCGTCGCAATAGCGATGCAGACGCGCGCTGAGGTCCTCGCAGGCGCTCTGTGCGCGCAGTGGGGCGAGAGCCGGATGAACGCCCTGCGCGCTCAGTTGGACGCGGCCGCCACCGTCCCGGTCAACAGGGATGTGGCCGAGGCCTACGCGATCTTGACTGCGGACCTCCGGCTCGCGGGCCACGCTCTTCACCAGAAGGACCACACGGGCGACCGATGGATCGCAGCGACGGCACTTGCGATAGGCGCAGACCTGCTCAGTGGCGACGGGATCTACCGCGGAGTCCCTGGCCTTGCGCTCCTTGGCGGGTGAGGCACGGGCGGCTTCGCTCAGCGGGAGCCGACACCGCGGGCTGTCGTGACGTCAAGCCGGCCGGTGACGGCGGCCGTGATGAGGGCCTGGCGGCGTTCGGCCAGGAGTGATCGCTGAGCGACCAACGCGTCGTGGATGGCATCGAGCTGCGAGAGTGCCCTCCTGACCGACCCAACGATCGCGAACTGTTCGTCGACTGGCGGCAAGGGGATCCTGAACGACTGGATGTCGGGCATGTAGATGGTCATGTGCGTGCTCCCCATCGCGCGTGCCCCAAGGAGCCACGGGCGCATCCCACGCAGCACCCACAACAGGTAGAACGGATCGAGTCGCGGTCCGCAGGTCCACGTCGCGAAGTCCTGGCTCGTCGCCATCGAGGTGCCCATGACCGCGCTGTAGCCCACCGACGCGGTACGGCTGAGAACGACGGTGCCCTCGGGGTGTACCTCGGCGGACGAATTCGCGAGGCCGAGCCTTGAGATCGACTCCCGAGTCTCGGTGATCATCTCCACGCGGTCATCACGCAACCGAGCGACCTCTCCCGTGGTGATCCACGGGATAGTCGGATCAGTCCACCACTCCGGCCGGGAGCGGCTCGGTGTGTGGCCAGAGCCGAGCCGCGCAACGAGAGTCAGCTTGACGACGGGCCAATAGGCGGGGACCGACGGCAACCACTCCAACCCGCTCGATCCGCGGACGCCACGCCCGGCGGCTCCGACGAGGCCGATCACGAGCGCGGTCCGTCGTTCGGCCAGGAGACCGAGTTGCCCGGCTCGGTTGTCAAGGAGCAGGTCGAGGCGGGCGGTCTCGGTGTCGAGGAAGTCGGCGATGCGGCGCTGCTCGTCGAGCGGCGGGAGGTCCACGACGATCTGGCGAAACTGCGACCACGGCAGGTCGAAGCCGTTTGGTGGCATGTCCTTTGAGACACGGGCGATCTCCGCGCGGTACTGGGAGGAGCGCAGCAGGTGGTGCAGGTATCGGGGGGCGACTCGGCTGTGATCGACCTTGAGCACCCAATACGCGGGGGAGATGACGCCATCGATCCCCGCCATGCCGTATGCGCCGAAGCGCGCCCAGAGCTTGTTCACCACCAGGTCGCCCGCAACAACGCGCCGGTACCCAACAAGGTCGTCGCTCGGCTGTCGGCCTTCGGCGAGGTCTCGCACGCCGACCCCGGAGTCGGACTTCACTGTGAGCAGGGGCAGGTCGGGACCTCCGAACTCCTCTCGGCTCTTCAGAACCGTCCAGAGCGGCACAGGGCTCACGCTGTGACCTCGCCGAGGAGTCGCTGGATCTCGGCTTCGAGCGCCTTGAGCTCGGCGTCGATCTCGGCGAGCGGCCTCGGGGGCGTGTAGACGTAGAAGTGCCGGGTGAACGGGATCTCGTAGCCGATCTTCGTCTTGGTGTGGTCGACCCAGGCGTCGGGGACGTGGGGGAGGACCTCGCGCGCCAGGTACTCCGCGATGTCCTCGCCGAGGGGGACGTTCTCGTTGTCGCGCAGGTCGGGGTCGGGCAGCGGGTTGCCGTGGCGGTCGGTCTGGAGCTCGCCGTCGGCGTCGGGCATGGACACCGCAGCCCAGATGGTCTTGGCCAGTGCGGGCGGCAGGGCGACGTCGTGCGCCTTCAGTGCCGCTGTCAGCGCGGTGGTGAAGCCCCGGCGGGTGGACCCCTCCGCTCCCCGGAGCGAGGCGAGGGCAGCGGTGAGGCGGGCGGCGTCGTCGTCGGGAAGGGTCCGGAAGGGCTTGCTGGCCTGGATGGTGGCGACAGCGTCGTCGGACGCCTCGAAGCGCAGGCGCTGCGGGCGTTCGACGGTGATGCGCTGGTAGCCGAAGGCCGTCGTCGAGAAGACCTTCACGTGGGCGTGTCCGTCGGCCTCCGGGTTGGCAGCGATCTCCAGGGCGTCGGCGTACCAGCGGGTGATCTGCTCAATCTGGTCGGCGGAGATCTCCTTGCGCTTGTCGCCCAGGGACTTGCGCATCTTGACCCACTGGTCGCGGGCGTCGAGCAGGACGACCTTGCCCTGGTGCTCGGGCGTCTTGCGGTTGGACAGGATCCAGAAGTAGGTGGAGATGCCGGTGTTGTAGAAGAGCTGGTCGGGCAGGGCGACGATGCCCTCCAGCCAGTCGCTCTCCAGGATCCAGCGGCGGATCTCCGACTCGCCGGACCCGGCGGCGCCGGTGAACAGCGGGGAGCCGTTGAAGACGATCGCCAGGCGGGAGCCGCCCTCGGAGACGGGCTTCATCTTGGAGATCATGTGCTGCAAGAAGAGCAGCGACCCGTCGTTGATGCGCGGGGTCCCGGCGCCGAACCGGCCGGCGTGCCCTCGGGCGGCCTCGGCCTCGATGGAGGTCTGGACCTTCTTCCACTCCACCCCGAACGGCGGGTTGGCGAGCATGTAGTCGAAGGTCTTGCCGGCGTGGGCGTCGGCGGAGAACGAGTTCCCAAAGGCGATCTTCGCGGCGTCGTGGCCCTTGAGCATCATGTCCGAGCGGCAGATCGCGTACGTCTCGCCGTTGAGCTCCTGGCCGAACAGCTCCAGCTGGGCGTCGGGGTTGTGGCCGCGGATCCAGTCCTCGGCGGTGGAGAGCATGCCGCCGGTGCCGCAGGCCGGGTCGTACAGGGTCTTGACGATGCCGGGGGTTGCGAGGGTGTCGGCCTCGTCGGTCAGCAGCAGGTCGACCATCAGGCGGATGACCTCGCGCGGGGTGAAGTGCTCCCCGGCGGTCTCGTTGCTCGCCTCGGAGAAGCGGCGGATCAGCTCCTCGAAGACGTAGCCCATCTCC
>JBBQBP010000078.1:0-8967 GCA_038317635.1 Propionibacteriales bacterium | reverse complement strand
GGAGGAGATCGTCGTGACCAAGCGGCTCGTCGTGCGGGAGCGCGTCGTGGTCCGCAAGCACACCGTGTACGAGGAGCACGTCGTCACGGCCGACCTGCGCCGCGAGCGGCTCGAGGTCGAGGCCGACGGCGACGTGGTCGTCACCGACGACGACGGCTGAACCCAGCGGGTCCCCTGCGTCCGTTTGACGGACGCGTGACAGGGCGTCCTCATCCTCGCAGGGACCGGTGCGACCGCGTCCCGGTCGACATGTGGAGGTCGGCATGAGGCGGACGAGCTGGGTGGCGACGGTGGTGCTGGTGGTCGCGCTGACCGGCTGCGGGGGTGACGACGACGAGGACGAGGACGCGGCCGGCGCGCAGGACCCGCCGGCGGCGGTCGAGCCCTCGGCCGCGGTCGAGCCGTCTTCCACGGCCGGCTCCGACGGGACGGTGCTGACCGCCTCCGTGGGCGAGGACGGCGACCCGGACGCGTTCGTCCTCACGGTGCAGGACGCGTCCGGGGCCGACGTCACCGAGCTGCCCGCCGGCGAGTACGAGATCCAGGTGAGCGATCCGTCCACCATCCACAACGTGCACCTGAGCGGCGGCGGCGTGGACGAGTCGACGAGCGTGCCGGAGACGGCCGACGTCACCTGGACGGTCACGCTGGAGGCCGGGACCTACACGGTGGTCTGCGACCCGCACCCCCCGATGCGCGTCGAGATCGCGGTCACCTGAGCCGGACGTGACCGCGTCGGCCCGGGTGGGGCGCCCGATGGCCCGCGCGACGTGGCGCCGGGCCGTCGTCGCGCCCGCTGTCGTCGCGCTGCTCGTGTCGGCGTGGGTGCACGTCGACCTCGGCGATCCGCCGTGGTCGGACGACGGTCAGGTCACCCTGGCCGGTCTGTTCGTGGCGCAGGCGGTCGTCGCCGCGACGGTCGCGCTGTGGCTGCTGGTCCAGCCGGGTCGGGCCGCCCTGGTGGCCGCTGTCCTGGTGGGCCTGGCGTCGCTCGGTGCACTGGTCGTCTCGGTCTACGTCCGGATCCCGTCGATCGGACCGCTGCCCGTGCTGTACGAGCCGCTCTGGTACGGCGAGAAGGTCGTCGCGGCGGTGGCCGCCGCGGTCGCCGCTGCGTGGGCTGCGGTCGCCCTGCTGGTCATGCGGGCCGGGCGCGTCGGGGGACCTGCCGGCTGAGACGATGCTCACGTGCCCAACCGCCTCGCCTCGTCCACCAGCCCGTACCTGCTGCAGCACAAGGACAACCCGGTCGACTGGCAGGAGTGGGGGCCGGAGGCGTTCGCCGAGGCCGAGCGCCGCGGCGTGCCGGTGCTGCTCTCCATCGGCTATGCCGCCTGCCACTGGTGCCACGTGATGGCGCACGAGTCCTTCGAGGACGAGGCGACCGCTGCTCTGCTCAACGAACGCTTCGTCGCGGTCAAGGTCGACCGGGAGGAACGGCCGGATGTCGATGCGGTCTACATGCGCGCCACCCAGGCGATGACGGGCAGCGGTGGCTGGCCGATGACGGTCTTTGCCACTCCCGACGGCGCCCCGTTCTGGTGCAGCACGTACCTCCCGCCGCGGCCGACCAGTGGAATGCCGTCATTCACGCAGGTGCTCGAGGCAATCAGCGCGGCCTGGCGTGAGCGCCGCGGGCAGCTGGTTGAGGACGCGCGCAGAGTGCGCGAAGCGCTGGCATCCGACGACACACGGGTGTCTGCCCCAGTGGCAGGTCGAGCACCATCCCTCGACCTCCACACCCAGCCAGCGGCGGTGGACCCTGCTGCGCTCGGCCAAGCACGAAGAGCGCTCGAGTCGAGCTTCGACCGTCATCGCGGCGGGTTCGGCGGAGCACCGAAGTTCCCCCCGTCGATGGTTCTGGAGTGGCTGCTGCGCCGCGGGGCCACGTCGGCGTCCGATGCGGTACAGGCCCGGGTGATGGCTGAACGCACCCTCGAGGCGATGGCAAGGGGCGGCATTCGGGACCAGCTCGGTGGCGGCTTCGCGCGGTACTCGGTCGATGCCTCCTGGGTGGTGCCGCACTTCGAGAAGATGCTCAGCGACAACGCACTGCTGCTGCGGGTCTACGCACACTGGTGGCGGGCCACCGGGTCCCCGCTGGCGCGCCGCGTCACGGAGGAGACGGCCGAGTTCCTGCTGCGTGAGCTGCGCACCGCCGACGGCGGCTTCGCCTCCTCCCTCGACGCGGATTCCGAGGCACCCGACGGCAGCCATCGTGAGGGAGCGTTCTATGTCTGGGACCGCGCCGGGCTGGTCGCCGCCCTCGGACCGGAGGACGGGGAGTGGGCGGCCGATCTCTGGTGCGTCTCCACCGGGGGCACGTTCGAGCACGGGACCTCCGTGCTCCAGCTCCCGGCGGACCCGTCGGCGCGGGACTCAGCCCGGTACGACGAGGTGCGCGCCCGGCTCCGCGAGGTCCGCGCCACGCGAGCTCGCCCTGGGATCGACGGCAAAGTCGTTGCAGCCTGGAACGGCCTGGCGATCGCCGCCCTGGCAGACGCGGGCACCCTGTTGGAGCGGGACGACTGGACCTCGGCCGCTGTCGGCGCGGCCAACCTCGTCCTGCGCGTTCATGCACGCCGGGAGGGCGGAACACTCCGCCTGTCCCGCACGTCGCGCGACGGTGTCGTCGGCACCGCCCCCGGCGTGCTCGAGGACTACTCCGACCTCGCCGAAGGCCTGCTTGCCCTCTGCCAGGCAACAGGCGAGGCCACGTGGCTGCACCACGCCGGCGCACTCCTGCACGAGGTGCTCTCCCGATTCCAGGACGACGCCGGGACGTTTCACGACACAGCCCAGGACGAGACCGACCCCGTGCTGGCCCGGATCGTCCGTCCGCGCGACGTGGCCGACGGCCCGAGCCCGTCCGGTCAGGCGGCCGCGGCTGGTGCGCTCCTCACGTATGCGGCGCTCACCGGGTCGCAGGACCACCGTGACGCGGCGGACAAGGCGCTCGTCGAACCCCTCGCCCTGGCTGTCGCGCATCCGCGTGCGGCCGGGTGGGCCCTGGCGGTCGCCGAGGCGGTGCTCGACGGGCCGCGCGAAGTCGCGGTCGTCGGAGCACCGGGGGCGGAGGCGACGCTCGCCCTGCGCCGGGCCGCGGTGCAGGCGACCGCCCCTGGCGCGGTCCATGTCGTCGGTCGGCCGGGCGTGACCGACATCCCGCTGCTCGCCGAGCGCGCTCTCGTCGACGGGAGCCCTGCGGCCTACGTGTGTCGCGGCTTCGTGTGCGATCGACCGACCACAGATCCGGTGGCGCTGGCGGAACTCATGGCGCGCTGAGGCGGTCGGGCTGGAGAGCGCTGCGGCTGTGCACTCTGACGTCCTCGTCGTAGGGTGCCCGAAGCCTGAGTCGGCTAGTGCTCCAGGTTGAGTCCTCCGCGTCGCCAGGGTTCAGCGGCCGCGGCGCTGCTGGCGCAGCTCTTCGAGGCGCCTGCGTTCGCGGCCGGTGAGGGAGCCGAGGCCCTCGGCCATGATCTTGTCGAGGAGAGCGTCCATCTCCTCGTCCTCGCGCGCCGGCGGCTCGGCGCCGACCCACGGGCCCTTGACCACGGTCGCGCCGTCTGGGTTCGACTGGTCCGAGCCGGGACGACGCTTGCGCCGACCTCCCGCGCGCTGGCCTCCGGGGCGCTTGACCGGGGGACGCTGGCCCGGGGTGTAGACGTGTCCCGGGACGAACTCGTACTGGCTCAGGAGCCCCGCGTACTTCGCGATGATCGCGGCAGCTACGAGGCTGAGGACGAAGTGCAACAGGCCGATCCAGTTGCGACCACCCACGTACGACAGCAGCGGGATGATCACGATCACCAGCCCGAGAACCCAGGCGGGAATGCCGAAGAAGAACGGCATCCGTGGGTTCTCGGCGATGAAGATCACCACGACGAGCAGCGCTATCTGGCCGAGACCGAAGAGGATGGGCGCGTTCACCCGGAAACCCAGTCCGAGCAGCACGGCAAGGACGGATCCGGCGACCGTGATCCCGAACAGCATCCAGCCGAACCGGCCTTTGCCGACCGCACGCTCCAGCTGCCGCCCGGTGAACCAGAAGACGACCGCGTTCCAGATGGTCCAGAAGCTGGGGACGTTGACGAGGGGCCAGGTGACGATCTGCCACGCGAAACCGCGCAGCACATCGCCGGGCGACAGCGCCAAGTACGAGACGACCGCAGGTGAGATGGCGTAAGCAACCATCATCAGCAGCGAGACGCCCGCGACGAAGTCGCTCGTACCCACGCCGTAGGACCTGATGCGGAACCAGGGCCTCTCTTGGTCGGATCCGGACAGCCAGCTCACGCCCTAACCGTACCCACCTACCCCCAGCACTCCACACCGAACAAGCAGGCGACGACCGGAACGGGTCGGAGCTTGTCCGTTCCCCACAATCTCACGGGGCATTCTTGAGGGCGATACAACAAACCATTCAGCGACGAGGAGGGCGCTTCGACACCCGATCGCGAAGTGTCGTAGCGTGAGAGTTATGGCTCTCGCGCTGGTGACCGGAGGGACGGCCGGCATCGGCCATGCCTTTGCGGTCGAACTCGCCTCCCGTGGCTGGGATCTCGTGCTCGTGGCCCGCGATACCGCGCGCCTGGGGACGGTCTCCGAGGACCTGGAGGCCCGATTCGGCACGCACTCCGAGATCATCACCGCGGACCTAGCTGTACGAGCCGACGTCCTCCGCGTCGCCGAGCGACTCGAGTGCACCGAGTCACCCATCGAGATGCTCGTCAACAACGCGGGCTTCGGCATCCACGTCTCGCTCCTGGACAAGGACTTCTCCCTCCAGGAGAAGGCGCTCGACGTCATGTGCCTCGCGGTGCTCGTGCTTTCGGGTGCCGCCGGTCGATCCATGTCCGCGCGTGGCCACGGCTCGATCATCAACATCGGCTCGTCGTCGGGGATCATCACGACCGGCAACTACTCGGCCGTGAAGGCGTGGGTCAACACCTATACCGAGGGTCTGGCGAACGAGCTGCGCGGCACCGGCGTGGCCGTGACCGCAGTACTGCCGGGCTGGGTCCACACCGAGTTCCATGAGCGCGCCGGCATCAATGCGTCCAAGCTGCCGGACGTCGTCTGGCTCACGGCGGACGAGCTCGTCCGTGAGGCGCTCGACGACAATGCGAAGGGCAAGGTCATCTCCGTACCGAGCAAGCGCTGGAACACCGCCTACGCGATCGGCAGGCACCTGCCTCGCTCAGCGATCCGCGCGCTCTCGCGCCGGCTCTCCAACTCCAGGAAGAATCCCTAGATATGGCTGAGGCCGATCGCGGGCGCTACCAGTCCGAAATCTTCGCCGGGGTGCGCTTCGTCTCCCAGGAGCTCCTCCTCAAGCCGTTCATCTGGCGCATCCTCAAGGTCAACATCCACGGCCAGGCGAACATCGAGAGCCTGGAGGCTCCGTTCGTGGTCGTCGCGAACCACTCGTCGCATCTGGACGCGCCGCTGGTCGTGGGATCGCTGCCGCGCCGGCTGTCGAAGTTTCTCGCCACAGGCGCGGCGGCCGACTACTTCTACGCCTCGAAGATCAAGTCCCTGTCGACGGCGCTGGTCGCCAACACGTACCCGATCGAGCGCCGCGGTCTCCGTACCCGTAAGGGCCTGTCGAAGCAGCTCCTCGCGGACGGGGTGCCGCTGCTGATCTTCCCGGAGGGTACGAGGTCGCGTACGGGCGCGATGGGTCCCTTCACGCCCGGCGTGGCCGCGCTGTGCATCTCGCACAACGCCCCTTGCGTACCGATCGCGCTCGTCGGAGCGTTCGCCGCGTGGCCATACGGGCAAGGACATCTGCCCCGCGGACGCCCCGAGGTACACGTCGTCATCGGCCACCCGCTCACCCCAGCGCCCGGCGAGATCGCCCGACAGTTCAACGAGCGGGTGCGCCGGACCGTACAGCAGCTTCACGATTCGACCGCCCGGGCCTATGGACTACCGACCTTGGACGACTACGCTCGGGCAGTCTCCTTGCGGCAGGCATCGGTGCCGTCCGCAGTGAGCCCTGTCACACCACCACATGCAGCAGATGACGAAGGCGGGACCCCCGCCGGCAAGGACGTATAGATGAGCGAGAACAAGACCCGCCGCATCGGACCGGCCTCGGTGAAGCAGCAGAAGTGGTGGGGCTGGGGAGCTGAGGGGATCGAGTTCTCTTTCGCCGACAAGCCCAAGTTCGCCCCCTTCGTCATGGACGTCATCGGCGTCGACGTCACCAAGGCGGCGCCCCGCGTGGCCGCGCTGTCGACGTACGACATTCCCGCGTCACAGCTGACGTCCGCCCTGCGCACCGCGCTGATGGAGGCGCTCGGCGAGGACAGCGTGATCGACGACGACGAGTACCGCGTCATCCACGCCTTCGGGCGGGGAGTGCGCGACCTCGTCCGGGTGCGGCGCGGTGAGTTCGGTCGCCTTCCCGATGTCGTCGTCTACCCAGGCTCCGAGGACGAGGTCGTCGCGATCGTCGCTGCGGCGACCGCCGCCGATGCGGTCGTCATCCCGTACGGGGGTGGCTCGAACATCGTCGGCGCTCTCGAGGCCGTACCGACGGAGACCCGTCAGATCATCAGCATCAACATGGGCCGGATGAACAAGGTCCTCGAGATCGACGAGGCCTCTGGGCTCGCACGGATCGAGGCCGGCGTACTCGGACCGGACATGGAGGTCCAGCTCAACGCGAAGGGCTGGACCCTCGGCCACTTCCCCGACTCGTTCGTGTGGTCGACGCTCGGTGGCTGGATCGCCACGCGCTCGTCCGGGATGCAGTCCGACAAGTACGGCGACATCGCCGACATCACCCGCGGACTTCGGATGGTCATGGACGGCCAGGTGCTCGTACTGCGGCCGCTGCCGTCGTCGTCGTCGGGACCGTCGGTGCGCGAGATGGTGCTCGGTTCTGAGGGTCGGCTCGGGATCATCACGGAGGCAACGGTGAACGTTCACCGGCTGCCTCCTGTGCGCGAGATCCAGGCGTACTTCTTCCCGACCTACGACGCCGGTCTGGAAGCCATGACGGAGCTCGCCGCCTCGGACGCGGCCCCGTCGATCACGCGGATCATGGACGCCGCCGAGACCCAGTTCTCGATGGCGAACGGCAAGAAGTCGAGCCGGGTCTCACATCTGATGAACCGAGCGGTGCAGGAGGTCATGACCCGCAAGGGGTGGGACCTCGAGAAGATCGCACTCGGCTTCATCGGCTACGAGGGCACCCCCGTGCACGTGCGGTACGAGAAGGGCCAAGTCGGCAAGATCATCAGCCGCAACGGCGGGATGGGCGTCGGCAAGGGACCGGGCGTCCTGTACGACCAGAAGAAGTACGACATCCCGTACATCCGTGACTTCCTGCTCGACCGGGGCATCCCGGCCGACGTGTCCGAGACGGCGACGCCGTGGCGGTTGCTCAAGCAGATCCACGACACGACCGTGGCCGCGGCGTACCAGGCGATGGACGAAGCCGGCGTGCAGGGTTTCGTGATGTGCCATCTGTCCCACAGCTACCACTCGGGCGCGTGCCAGTACTTCACCTTCGCGATCAACGACTCGACCGAGCACAACATGGAGTCGTACGACCGCGTGAAGCGCGCGATCCAGCAGTCGTTCATGGACAACGGCGGCACGGTGTCCCACCACCACGGGGTCGGCGAGGAGCACAGCCCCTGGCTCGACCAGGACATCTCCCCCGCCGGCGTCTTCATCCAGCGCAAGCTCTTCGAGGGCGTGGATCCTGAGTACCGCTTCAACCCCGGCAAGATCATCCACGAGGGTCTTCCCGGCATCTCCACCAACTCTGTACAGCCGGAGTAGGACGAGGCCGCCGGATGACGGGGCACTAGTGGCTTGTCGATGAAACATGTTTACGTTTCCGGTCGATCTTGGTGAGGATCTGGTCGGGGGTCTTGGTCCAGATGAAGGGGTGGGCGCGGGGGTTCCAGCCATTGATGAACTGTCGGATCTTGGCGACCAGGTCGGTCACGGAGACGAAGGTGCCTCGGCGGATGGCTTGGCGGTCGATGATCCCGAACCAGACCTCGACGAGGTTCAGCCAGGATCCTGAGGTCGGGGTGTAGTGGACGTGGAAGCGGGGGTTCGCGGTGAGCCAGTCGCGGACCTCGACGCGTTTGTGGGTGGCGTAGTTGTCCATCACGAGGTGGAGCTGGGTCCCGTCGCCGCGGTCGGGGTAGGCCCGGGCCACGTGTTTGAGGAACGCCAGGAACTCCTGATGCCGGTGGCGCTGCTTACAGAATCCGGTGACGGTGCCGGTCGCCACCTCTAGCGCGGCGAACAGTGTGGTGGTGCCGTGGCGGACGTAGTCGTGGCTGCGTTGCTCGGCATGCCCGGGCTGCATCGGCAGCGTCTTCTGGGTCCGGTTGAGCGCCTGGATCTGGGACTTCTCGTCGACACACAGCACGATCGCGTTCTCCGGCGGGTTCAGATACAGCCCGATCACATCAGTGACCTTCGCGACCAGCTCCGGGTCGGTGGAGAACTTGAATGTCTCCGAGCGCCACGGCTTGACGCCGTAGTCGCGCCAGATCCCGGCCAGGGTGGCGTGATCGATGCCGAGCCGGGGTGCCAGCAGCCGAGACGACCAGTGCGTCACACCCAAGCTCTTCGGCGGCGCCACCAACGTGGCCGCGATCACCTGGGCCCGGTCGACGACCCGGGGCCGGCCCGGACGCTGATCATCAACCAACCCCAACAAGCCGTGGGCGGCATAACAGCCGCGCCACCGATTCACCGTCGGACGCGACACCCCGACCAGCTCAGCGATCACCTGATTCGCGACCCCATCCGCAGCCAGCAACACGATCCGTGCCCGCTGCGCCGCCGATGCCGCTCCCGTGGACGACCGCACCCGCCGCTCCAGCTCGCCACGATCACCCTCCCGCAACACCAACGCAGCAGCAGTCCGATTCACCATGCCCAATTGTCGCACGCAAACGTAACGTTACTTCATCGACACGCCACTAG
>JBBQBP010000077.1:0-9105 GCA_038317635.1 Propionibacteriales bacterium | reverse complement strand
ACCCCACCCAGCAGGTCAGGTCTACTTCGTCGTCGCCGCCGCGGACGGAGTGGCAGATGCAGCTGCCGCCGGGGGCGTGTAGCCGTACTCGGTCTTCGGGTGGGCCGCCACGAAGGCGGGCATGGTGTCGTTCTGGAGCGCCTTGCCCAGTGCGGCCACGCCGGCCTTGTCGACGACATCGATGTCCTGCAAACCGTCGGGACTCTTCCCGAAGCCGGTGATCGGAGCCATGACCATGTGGATCTGGCTGGCGCTGGTGATTCCCCTCAGTGACAGGCCCAGCGAGTAGATCACGCTGTTCGTCATCCCCGGGTCGACGGATACGTACTTGCCGACCGTGGCCATGACCGCATTCAGCTTCACGGGATTCGCCAGCACTTCGGGGGTCGCGATCTTCAGCGCGAGTGCCTTGATGAACGCCCGCTGGCGGAGGGTCCGATCGAGGTCACCGTTCGGCAGGTTGTGACGCTCACGGACGTAGGCGAGGGCCATGTTGCCGTTGGTGAGCACCAACGGGCCCTTCGTCATGAAGTTGTACCTGACACCGTTCTGGTCGGGCAGGATCATCGTGGACGCGACAGGGTTGTCGACCGTGACCGGACCGACGGTATCGACGAGCTGGATGAAGTTGGTGAAGTCGGTGACCACGACGTGGTCGATACGAGTCCCCGTCAGGGTCTCGATCGTCGAGACGGCCAAGGCGGACCCGCCGTACGAGTAGCCGGCGTTGATCTTGTTCATCCCGTAGCCAGGGATCGTCACCCACATGTCGCGCGGGAACGAGACGAGGTAGACCGACTTCCGGTCAGCCGAGATGTGAAGAATGATGAACGTGTCGCTGCGGCCCTGGTCGGAGCCTCGGCTGTCGCTGCCGATCAGCAGGATGTTCATCGCCGCCTGCGGGGTGTTGACCGTCGGCGACGCCGACGGAGGCCGGCTCCCGGTCGGCAGGAGCGAAGAATCCCGCGTGATGCTCGACACCGAGTTGTTCAGCTTGACCCCGAAATAGCCCACGGCAGCGGCCACCGTCGCAAACAGCACCGCCATCGTGACGATGGCGATCCGGCCCCAGCGGACGCCCTGTCGAGCTCGACCCCGCTCCGCGCGGCGTGGACCACCAACAGACTCCGCGCCCGAAGACTCGGGTTCCGAGCCGAACGCGGAAGAATACTGTGAGTCGGGTGACTCGTCCGACATCCGCCACTCCCATCGCATAAAGACACCCAGGCAACACGCCTCAGCGCTCCAAGATACGGCTACCTGGCTATGCGTCCGCTGTGATGACCCGATGAATGGACTGCGGGCCGGTGCGCCCGCCCGGTCGGGGGCGACTCGGTTGGCAGGTCACGTCTTGTTGGTGGTCGCGGTTGCCGTGGCGCCGGTGGAAGCAGCCGGTGTCGGCGACGGCGTGTAGCCATACTCCGTCACGGGGTGTGAGGCGACGAAGGCGGCCATGGTGTCGTTCTGGAGCGCCTTGCCGAGTGCCGCGACGCCAGCGACGTCGACGTTGTCGACGGACTGGCCGTCGATCATGCCGAAACCGGTGATCGGCGCCATGACCATGTGGATCTGGCTCGCGCTGGTGATGCCGGTCATGGACAGGCCAAGGGAGTAGATCACGTCGTTCGTCATGCCCGAGTCGACAGTCACGTACTTGCCCACCGTGGAGATGACCTCGTTGAGCTTGACCGGGTTCGCGAGCACCTGGGGCGTCGCCACCTTCAGCGCCAGGGCCTTCAGGAAAGCGCGCTGGCGCAGCGTGCGGTCGAGGTCACCGTTGGGCAGCTCCTCCCGCTGGCGGGCGAACGCGAGCGCCATGAAGCCGTCTGTGATGACCAGCGGCCCCTTGGGGAAGCTGTACTTCACGCCCCTGTCGTCCCGCGCAGTCGAGCCCACCGGGTTGTCGACGGTGACCGGACCGACCGTGTTGACGAGATCCATGAAGTTCGCGAAGTCGGTGACGACCACATGGTCGATGCGCGCGCCGGTGAGGGTCTCGATCGTCTGCACCGCCAGGGCGGACCCGCCGTACGAGTAGCCGGCGTTGATCTTGGCCTTCCCGTAGCCAGGGATCGTCACCCACATGTCACGCGGGAACGAGACGAGGTAGACCGACTTCCGGTCAGCCGAGATGTGAAGAACGATGAACGTGTCGCTGCGGCCCTGGTCGGAGCCTCGGCTGTCACTGCCGATCAGCAGGATGTTCATCGCCGTCTGCGGGGTGTTTGCCGTCGGCGACGCCGACGGAGGCCGGCTCCCGGTCGGCAGGAGGGAAGACCGCGCGATGCTCGAGACCGAGTTGTTCAGCGTGACGCCGAAGTAGCCCACCGCCGCGGCCAGCATGGCGAACAGCACCGCCATCGTGACGATGGCGATCCGGCCCCAGCGGACGCCCCGTTGAGCTCGCCGGGGCTTCCCCCTACGAGGGGCGCCGGCCTGCTCAGGCTCCGAACCGTCCGCCCCGAAGGGGAAGGACTGGTCGGAGTCGGCTGAGGACTCGTCCGACATGGCACCTCCATCGCAGGACACCCGGCTCGTTGGCGCTCCAGGGCTCCGGCGCCTGATGTGTGCGCTTGCCCTGGTACGCCCGTGATCGGGGTGGGGTCCGGACAGCGCCGAGCCCCGGAACCGGGGGGCGGTTCCGGGGCTAACGGTATACGACGGGTCTCAGTCGAGCAGATCCGCGTACAGGGGTGTGGACAGGTACCGCTCGCCCCACGACGGAATGATGACGACGATCGTCTTGCCGGCGTTGGCAGGATCAGCGGCCAGCTCACCGGCTGCGCGGAGCGCGGCACCCGAGGAGATCCCGACCAGCAGGCCCTCCTCCTTGGCGGCGCGACGAGCCCAGACCAGCGCATCATCCGACGTCACCTTGATGATCTGGTCGATGAGGCCCGTGTCGAGGATCTCCGGGATGAAGCCGGCGCTGATGCCCTGGATCTTGTGCGGGCCCTTCGGCTCACCGGACAGAACAGCCGACTCGGCCGACTCGACCGCGACGAGCTTCACACCCGGACGACGCTCCTTGAGCACCTGGCCGACGCCGGTGATCGTGCCGCCGGTGCCGACACCCGCGACGAAGAAGTCGATCTGGCCCTCGGTATCGGCCCAGATCTCCTCAGCCGTGGTCTCCTTGTGGATCGCCACGTTGGCCGGGTTGGTGAACTGGCTCGCGAGCACCGCCCCCGGCGTGTTCGCCGCGATCTCCTGCGCGCGAGCGTTCGCCCCCGGGATGCCGTCGGCGGCAGGTGTCAGGACGAGCTCGGCGCCGAACGCCCGAAGCAGGGCCCGGCGTTCCTTCGAGAAGCTCTCGGGCAGCACGATGATCGACTTGTAGCCGCGGGCCGCCGCGACCCAGGCGAGCGCGATGCCGGTGTTGCCGGACGTACCCTCGACGATCGTGCCTCCGGGCTTCAGCGTGCCGTCCGCCTCAGCGGCGTTGATGATCGAGACGCCGATGCGGTCCTTCACGCTGGATGCGGGGTTGAAGTACTCGAGCTTCGCCAGCACGATCGCCTGTGAGCCGGGGTACAGACGATTGATCTTGACGAGCGGTGTGCGACCGATGAGCTGGGTCGCGTCCTGATAGTAGGCCATGGAAACGTCCTTCTGTGAAAGGGAAATATGCCGTAAGGGTGATGATCTTCGATGTGGGCTCAGGCGGCTCTCCGACCGGCCACCCCCTCGAGTGCCTCAAGAACCTCCGGCGCGCGTGCGGCGCCGACGATGCGGTGCCGTACCACCCCTGCCCGATCGAGCAGGAGGACGGTGGGAGTACGCGTGATCCCGTACTGCTCCACGAGGTCCAGACGCGACTCGGCGTCGAGGTCGATGTGAACCACACCCCCCTTTTCCGCGGAGATCTCCGACAGGACCCGGTGGGTGACCCGGCACGGCGCGCACACGGTCGACGAGAACTGGACGAACGTCGCGTCGGTACCGAGCCCGACGCCGAGCTGAGCAGCGTCAAGCCGTACCGACTCGCCGGCGGCCGCTCGCGGCCGACCGTCTGTGAGCCGTCGGTACACCCCGAACGCGACGGCCAGCACCGTCGCCGCGACGACCACGTACACCCCGGTCACGTCAGGCCCTCGCCGCGGCAGAGGTGAGCGGCCGGCCCGCGAGACGGCGACCGAGAAGATAGACCTCGCAGCCGAGGCAGAAGTCGAAGACCGCGTTCAGGAGGGCAGCGATGAGCGCGACCGCGACCGCCACGTAGAAGAGGATCGGAGCCCAGACGAGGCCGGCGAGCCCGGCGACCGCGAAGATCAGCCCGACAGTCTGCGCGAAGCGTGGCGGCCGTGGGTCTTCCCACTCCTTCGGCTGTCTGAGACGCGGGCGGACGAGTCTCCGATAGAGGATTCCGTACGGCTGGGCGTTGAGCCCCACCAGCGAGCCGAGGGCGAACGCGGCGGTCTGGAGGATCAGGAGGACGAGAGCCGGCGCACCAGGCCCGATGATGAGCGTGATGGCGAGCACGACGGACGTGATCGCGGCGCCGAAGCGCGGCCCACGTGGGTCGATCGGCGTGAGAGGGACTGATGACATGTCGGTTCCTGTGGTCGTTGGGTCGGGGGACTCAGGCGACAACACACCCCGCGGCAGCGGTCGGTACGAAACCAGGTGGAGGACTGCCGCGGAGAAGAGGTCGCGGAACAGTCGGGTCGTGTTGTCAGCGAGCGCAACAACACATGGCAGAGCGCATGCAGCCGGAACCGGCCGCAGATGATTGAGCGCTCAACATGTCGCCCACGCTAGCACGCAGCCACGGCGCGTCACTCTCGTCGTCTCGGCTGGTGAACGGAGGTCTGCAGTCCCGCGTTGATGAGGATCTCTCGCTGCGCGTCCTCATCTTCGCTCCCCGGCCCGTCATCGGTAGCTATCTTCAACTGGAGAATCCACACGCCGGGGGGGCAACGTGATCATTCCGCAGCTTGCTGAGCTCTCGCTGCCGCGCGCTCTGACCACGGCGTGCTTCCTCGCCATGGCCGACGGCCGCAAGGTGTGGTTCCCCTCAGGACACCCCGACGCCCACCAGACCCGCGTCAGGTCAGCGTGAAGATCCTCCTGGCGCGGCCGAGGCCCGACCGACGGTCCATCAACCTGCAGCGGTTCATGATCTCGGAGCCGTTGGAGCTCGAGATCGTCGCGGCCCACCTCCAGGAGCTCGGCCACACCGTCGACCTCGTCGACCTCCCCCTCGAACGCCACCCGCTGAAGTGGTTCGTGAAGCGGACGCAGTACGACATCGTCGGGCTCACCAGCTACATCAACCACATCAACGTGGTGAAACAGCTGGCGCGCGACGTCAAACACGTCTCGCCACAGACCTTGGTCGTCGTGGGAGGCGTGCATGCCGAGGTCGTACCGACCGACTTCGTGGACCCTGCCATCGACCACATCCTGTGGGCCAACAGCGCGGTCACGCTCGGCGAGATCGCGACGGGTCGACCCGCGGCCGAGGCTGCGTGCCTGCCCGGCGTGTGGGGATCGGGGAAGATCCGGCCCACCGCCCTGCACCCGACGGGACTGCTGCCGGACCGGACGATCACGGCGAAGTACCGGGACAGGTACCACTACATCTACAACGAGCGCTGCGCGACCCTCAAGACCTCGTACGGCTGCCCCTTCACGTGCCGGTTCTGCTTCGGCACGCAGATCGCGCCGTACGCAGAACGCGACCTTGACGACGTCATGGACGAGCTGGAGCAGATCTCCGAGCCGTATGTCTTCATCGTCGACGACAACTTCCTGTCCCATCCCCACCGGGTGCGTGCGTTCTGTGCAGCCCTCGACGCACGCGACATCCGCAAGCGGTTCATCGCGTCAGGGCGCGTCGACTTCGTCGTCGAGCACCCCGACGACATCAGGCTGCTCGCAGAGCACGGCCTCGACGCGCTCACGGTCAGTATTGAGTCGTTCCGCGCCGACGACCTCGAGGACCACGACAAACGCGCCTCGGTCGAGCAGATCGTCCGGGCCGTACGCGTCCTGGAGGCGGCGGGGGTGCAGTGCTACTCGGGCCTCACGACAGGTGAGGACTGGGGACCGGCCGACTTCGACGGCCTGGTGGACTTCCTCAACCAGTTCGACCACCCGATGGTGAGCATCCAGCCGATCACCCCGCTGCCGGGGACACCGCTGTACGACGACGAGCAGGGGCAGCTGACCCTCCCCCGCATCCGGTCGGAGCGCTGGGACATGGCGCACCTGGCGTTCGAGCCGTCCTCCCTGTCACCCCGCGCGTACTACTGGCAGTTGCTGAAGACGTACTACAAAACCTCTGCCGGCCCGTCCCAGCGGCGCTACATCGTCAGCCGCTATGGCACACGCGTGTACCTCAGGGTCCTGCGGGGCACGGTGGGCATCGCCTGGCAGTATCTCAAGCTCATTGCCAGGCCGACGTGAGCGCCGGCCGTGCGGCAAGACCAGTCCCTACAGGGTTTGTGAGCTGCAGGGAATGAGAATGGTGCCCCTCTTCCATTTCCTGGATCGCGGCTCTGTAGCCTTTATTCAGGTCACAGCCGGTGACGTGACACCGTGAGTAGGCGGTCGGCAGATATGAACAATTCGACGCATGAGAAGAGCGTCTCGAGAATGTTTCCCGGTCGGGTGATCGGGCGCATTCTGCGGCGAACGTTCAGGCGCCCGGCCCGGACATTCCTGCCGCTGGTTCTCGCCCCCGCCCTCGCGATCGGCAGCCTCACGCTCAGCCCGTCCAGCGCGTACGCGGCCATCCCGCAGGTCAGCACGGCGTTGCCGGACGGCCGGGTGATCCCTGCCACGACCATGGCATCCGGATCCACCCTTGTGTGGGACACCCTGCGTTCCAGCGACGGCGGGTCGACCTGGCACGCCGATGCTGCCATCGCCGACCGCCCCTACTGGGATTTCGTGGGCCGCGGGAAGATGGCACGGGTCATCCCCGGCTCAGGAGATACGGATACCGCAGTCGTCTACACGCCTCCGAGTGGCACGCCACAGACCTACACCATCCCTGGCGGCCCCTGGGCCGTGAACAGCACGTACGCGACCTATGGAACCTCCATCCGTAACCTGGCGACGGGATCGACATCGAACGTGATCCAGCCAACGGGCACCGCGACCTACTGGACCCAGGAACTGTCGTCAAACAACGCGATCTTGTGGCACGGAACCACGAGCGACGACTTGTTCACCCTCTTCGCCGTGTCACCGACCCCTTCGGCGGCGCCCGGCGCCTGGGTGTCGCTCACCGACACGAAGGCCCACCAGCTCACCGCCACTGATCTCCTGTACCTGGTGGCGAACACCTCCACGGTCAGCCTGTGCCGACGCAGTCTCACTGCGTTCTCGGCGACCCCTACGTGCATCACCGTCGCTTCCGGGAACTACTCCACGGGGTACACCCTGACCATCAACAGCCTGGGCTCGCTCACCTTGGTCCATATCCAGGACTTCGCCGGAACGGTCGACAAGGCGTACGTCGTGTCGGGCTCGATGACGACTGTCTCGCCTGTCCAGCTTCCTGCAGGCTCCACGGTGTACGGCGCTGTCCACGGGGAGTCGCCCTACCTGGTGGTGGTCGACGCCAACACCGTACCGGCGGTGAAGATCGTCGCTGCGAACGGCTCACTGACGTCATCGTTCGCCATCCCCCAGACCGAGAAGGCTGCTCCCAGCTACCTGGCGGTGACGCCCGACCGCGTGGTCGGCGGCGACTCCCGGGACGGATCCCAATCGGTCCCGGTATGGACTCGCACGGTCTCCTCGAGCGGATTCGGCGGTGAGACGGCGTTGCCTGGGCGTGCGTCCGGGCTGACGGCCTCGGCGGGCAGAACGGCCGTCATGGGTCGGACAGGGGTCTCGGTGTACGACCGCGGGACTTTGCAGCACACCTTCGGCGATCAAGCACAGCTCAGTGATGTGCAGCTGAGCGGCCCGTACGTCGTAGAGCGCCTCGTGGACACCAGCCGCAACGCGTACACGAAGGTCTCGAAGGCCGACGGGACCCAGACGCAGCAGTTCATGGGCTGGCCCAGCGGAGTATTCGGTTCCCAGTACGTGTCGACCTCGGTCGACCCCACTCCGACGGGAGCCATGCACGTTGTCGTGCGGGATCTGACCGGCGCCACAGCGAACGCGGCGTACACCCTTCCGGCGGGGACGGCTGACTGCTACGCGATGGACGTCTGGGGCTCGGCGATCGCCCTGTACTGCACCGACACCCCGTGGGCGAACACGACGCGTGTCTACGACTACAGGACCGGACAGCTGTTGGGCTCCACCTCGGGGATGGCGGAGAGCCTGGGTGACGGCTACGCGGTGGTCAACACGGGAAGCACGTACTCGGTGTGGAACATCGCAGCGAACTCGCAGAACTCGACCGGGTGCAACAGCATGAACGCGATCGAGGCCACCGACGGCGTGGGCCATGTCGTGTGCGGGTCGGACACCGACCTGATCCGGCAGGACTACTCCTCCCTGTCGAGGTCGGCCCCGCGGCTGTTGGGAATTCTCGCGGACAGCTCCGCGGGCTTCTCCGAGCCTGGGTCCACGTGGACATTGGCAATCGACACGACCAAGGCGTTGCAGGCTGGCCAGGTGCTGATCTCGAACGCGATCGGCAAGCCGGTGCGGTCGCTGCCGACTCTCGCCTCGGCCGACGGATCCATCCGTGTGACGTGGGACGGTCTGGACGACGCCGGCCACCCGGTACCCGCGGGCCCCTACACGTCCAAGCTGGTGGCTAGCGCAGCTGACGGTACGGGCGCTGTGGTCTCGATCACTGGCACCGGTACGGCGTCGACCACCCTCACCGTGACTGCTGCTTCGACCAAGGACATGGGGAGCGGCGGCTTCGCAAACCTGCCGCCGTCGCGCCTGCTCGACACCAGGGTCACCGGCCCCAAGCTGGGCTCGGCCCAGACCCGGTCCCTGAAGGTGACCGGAGTCGGCGGCGTCCCCTCCACAGGCGTCTCGGCGGTCGTGTTGAACGTGACCGTGACCGAGACCACCAACAGCGGGTACCTCACCGTGTCCCCGACCGGAACCCCCCGCCCGGTCGTGTCCAACCTGAACTGGTCCGCCGGAACCACCATCCCGAACGCGGTCACCGTCAGA
>JBBQBP010000076.1:0-9420 GCA_038317635.1 Propionibacteriales bacterium | reverse complement strand
TGCCGTCGCGATGAATGCCGCCCTGGCCGCCTCCATCACGACGCTGCCCGAGCAGCTCCGCAAGACCCTCACCTGGGACCGCGGCAAAGAACTGTCCGGACACGCCCAGTTCACCCTCGAGACCGGCACGAAGGTGTTCTTTGCAGATCCGCACTCGCCCTGGCAGCGGGCGACGAACGAGAACACGGGCTGCTGCGCCAGTACTTCCCCAAAGGCACCGACCTGTCCCGATGGACAGCCGAGGACCTCCCAGCCGTCGCCCTCGCCGTCAACAACCGACCCCGAAAAGTCCTCGGCCGGAAGACCCCGACCGAGGTGTTCACCGAACAGCTACTGTCGCTCCAACAGGCCGGTGGTGCATCGACCGGTTGAACCCGCCCAATATCTGTCCATTACCTACACCGAGTGCCTGGCCAGCGCCGGCATCGAAGCCTCCGTCGGCACCGTCGGCGACTCCTACGACAATGCCGCCGCAGAGGCCGTGAACAGGCTCTACAAGAAAGAGCTGATCTGGCCCCAAGGGCCCTGGACCGGCCTCGACGCCGTCGAATACGCCACCCTCGAATGGGTCGACTGGTATAACAACCGCCGACTCCACAGCTGGTGCCACGACCGGTCACCGGCCGAACACGAAGCCCTCTACTACGCTACAAACACGACGCCGACGTCACCCGACGCGGCAGCAAACACCCTCCACTGAACCCGGTTCGATTCAAAGTTCGCCGTGAAGTGCAGAAGCAGGGCGGTCAGGATGCTTCTCTGGGTGCCGAGGTAGACCCAGGTCATGATCAGCGCCAAGCCCATGCTCATCAGCGCGAAAGTCCAAAATCCCGCCCACCGAAAGCCCATCCCCGCGTGCCATGTGCCGGGCATGAAGTAGAGGGGCAGATGCCAGATTCCCAGAGTGCGCCCAGGAGCAGAGGAGGGGTGTAGGGGAGACGCCGGGCGGTCCTTCGCAGGATCGCCGGTCCGGTACGGGCAACACCATGGAGAAGGCACTAACCGCGGGCTTTGAGAGGGTGGGGTCTGACTCGGTGGTCTGACCGGCGAAGATGCTTCCGGCGTGGGAGAATGTGATTGTCGAAGTCGCAAACAATCAGGCGAAGGAAGTACTAATCCCGGGGGGAGCCTGGTCCGGCGGTTGGCATATGAGTCGTCCGGGTGACGTCCAAGGGCGCCGTCGTGAAGTTCTGGGAGGTGGTCGACGCAGTCGTAACGACCCCAAATCGGGTGCTTCGTCTTCAGCACCATCATCTACGGAGTATCCGCCGTGGCTGAGCCCTCGTCCCCGCCCGGTACTTTCCCCGCACCTTCCTTGTACCTTCTCAGGAGTCTTCTCGTGAACACACTGACTGCTGCTGCCATGGGCTACCTCGTGGCTCCTTGCGCCCCCCGATCCGATGCTCACCTCGCACTTCACCCGCTTGGGATCGACCAAGTGGAGATCACCGGTGGGTTCTGGGGCGCGTGGCAGGACCGTAACCGGGAGGTGACGACGCCGCACGTCCTGACTTGGCTGGAGCGTGACGGTGCGATGGACAACATCCGTCGGTTGGCCGACGCGGCGCACCTGCCTGAACGCCGCGGCATGCTCTTCAGCGACTCTGACTTCTACAAGGCGCTCGAGGGCATTGCGTGGGAGGTCGGTCGCAAGCCGTCCGACGAACTCGCAGTCGTGATCAGCGACGCGGCCCGGCTCCTCAGTGCGGCGCAGCAGGAGGACGGGTACTTGAACTCCTGGGTCCAGGCTGGCAAGGCCGGGCGCTTCGCGGACCTGACACACGGTCACGAGATGTACTGCGCCGGTCACCTGATCCAGGCTGCGGTCGCGCACGTCCGTACGACCGGCAGCCACGAGCTGCTGGACGTCGCGCGGAAGCTGGCCGATCATCTGGTCCGTGAGTTCGGCGAGCGCCGGCGCGTGGACGTCGACGGTCACCCGGAGATCGAGACCGCGCTGGTCGAGCTCTACCGGTTGACCGGCCAACGCAGCTACCTCGAGCTCGCGCAGCAGTTCGTGGACGTCCGGGGCTACGGCGTGATCGGCCTCGGCGACTTCGGGTCCGCCTACTTCCAGGACGAGGTCCCGGTGCGCGACCAGGCGACGGTCGTCGGGCATTCGGTCCGCGCGCTGTACCTGATGGCGGGCTTTATGGACCTCTACCTCGAGACCGGCGAAGAGGCGCTCCTCGATGCCGGGGAGCGCCAGTGGGGCTCAATGGTCGCCGAGAAGACGTACGTCACCGGCGCGCTCGGCTCGCGGTTCGAGGGCGAGGCGTTCGGCGACCCGTTCGAGCTGCCGCCGGACCTGATCTACGGCGAGACCTGCGCGGGGATCGCGAGCGTGATGGCGACCTGGCGCCTCCTGCTGGCGACTGGCGACGGCAAGTACGCCGACCTCATCGAACGCACCCTGCACAACATCTTCGCCGCGTCGACGTCGACGGTGGGCGATGGGTTCTTCTACGTCAACCCGGTCCAGCGTCGCCGCCCACGCGACGCGGCGCCGGTCGACGGCAAGCCGCTCCGCTCGGACGCGCCGGGCACGAGACCCGCCTGGTTCGACTGCGCGTGCTGCCCGCCGAACATCGTCCGCACGATCTCCTCGCTCAGCGGATATCTCGCGACAGCGGACCAGACCGGGCTGCAGCTGCATCTCTACGCGCCCACCGTTCTCGACGTACGGGTCGGCAACGGCTCGGTGCGAGCCATGGTAAAGACCGATTATCCGAGCGATGGCGTCGTCACGGTGCGGGTGGACGAGTCACCTGAGCAGCCCTGGACGCTCTCGCTGCGTATCCCGGCGTGGTGCCGAGGCGCGACGGTGGAGGTCGGCGGGGTCCCGCGCGCTGCGATACCAGATGCTCGTGGCTACCTCCGGATCGAGCGCGGGTGGGCCAGCGGCGACGTGGTGCGGCTCGTGCTCCCGATGCCGGCCCGGCTCACCGTCGCGCACCCCGCCGTGGACGCGGTGCGCGGTGCCGTCGCGATCGAGCGGGGCCCGCTGGCCTTCTGCCTCGAGAGCACGGACCAGGCGGACGGGGTCGACCTGGACGCGGTCGCGCTTCGGGCGGACGGCGAGCTGCGGGTGAGCAGCAGGTCCGACCTGCTCGGCGGAACGGTCGTGATCGAGGCGGACGGCGAGCTCCGCGAGGACGGCGGATGGGCGGGCACCGCGTGGGCCACGCTCGGCGAGGAGCCCGCAGACGCCACGCGCCAGGTCACGCTCACCGCGATCCCCTACTACCTGTGGGCCAACCGTGGCCCGTCGTCGATGCGGGTATGGATCCCGCTCGCGAAAGGCTGAACCAAGGCCGCACGTCAGCAGAGTGGCGCGGGCGTGAGCCAAGACCCGCGGAGAGAGCTGCGTACGTTGTAGGAGGCAGACTTCACCTGACCCAGGCTCGGCCCAGATGAGTGAGACGGCGATATGTCGGCCCCTGCCAGACCTGAGTTGCACATGGGGGAGCGATTTCGGCGGTTCGGCTGGGTATGACCCTTAGTGAGCGGGTTTTGGGTCTCGTTTCGAGGCACTAAGTAGGGTTTTGTAGGGTGCTGGGGTGAGCCCGTTCGTGCGGAAGGTGAAGACGGCGGCGGGGGCGACCGCGGTCCAGATCGTTGAGAAACGTCGATTGGCCCACGGCGAGTGTTGATGCCGCCTCGCTTCGGACATGAGGTGCTCCAGGCGCGCGGCGAGAGAATCGATCTGATCCGGCGGGCGCTCCTGTACCACGACGAACTCGTCACCACCGATCCGGGCGACAATGTCTTCTTTCCGCACAGTAGTCCGCGAGCGACGACCGATCTCCATGAGGACCGCATCCCCGGCCGCAAGGCCGTAGTCGTCGTTGATCGCCTTGAACCCATCGAGGCCGAAGTAGGAGACGACCAGGCACGTCACTGACCGGCTCGTTCCTGCAAGTGCGGCCATGAGCAGCTCGTCCAACAGTCGCGCTTTTGTCAGACCGGTCAACGCATCCCGCAGCGCAAGTCCCCGGTACCTGTCCTCACTGGCCGCCAAACGAAGCTCGACGTCACGACGCTCGGTCACAACGTTACGACCCACCGCTAGGAGGACCGTCAGCGCCGGGCAAGTAGAGATCCGTCCACTCGGTCCACCGATCCCCCCCGAGCGCTTCATGTGGTCCTGGCTACTACAGCGAAACCGCCTGGTACGTCGTCTGCTTGGTCGCGTAGAGCGGGTCGCAACCGGCAGGATGCGGCAGAGGAGGTACTTCATTGTGCCGCGGTCGTGCCGATGATTTAGTTCACCCTCGTCTGGAGGACTTTCAGGGCATTCGCTGGTGGACGGCTGGGCCGGCTGCTCCCCGCTCGACGAGAGCCAGATCGCCTTCGCGGCCATCGGCTGGGAGCGAAGGGGCACCCGACAAACCCCTCCACGCCGTGGAGAACGCAACACGCGATCAACCCACGCCATGTGTGCGTAGGCATCTTGCGGCATCGGAGTTCTGCGTGCGTTCGGACGTCTGGGAGTGTCTGGGGCGACTACAACTCAACCCGATCGCCGAGTCCGTAGTTGTCACAGACCCGGCCAAGACGCATTGGCGCCAAGATCCAGAGCCTTTCGCCGCCGAGGTCGGGAATGCCTGCTACATTGCGTTCCGTACCAATAATATCGATACAAAGACCCAGTGACAGAGTAGTCGCAGAGGGGGTTTTGGATGTTGCTACAGCGCGGTGGACTGCCGCGAGACCAGCTCGCACTGCACGACGCGCAGTCGTCCCGGCCCGTCGAAGCCGCTCATGCGCTCGACGAGCATCGCGACCGCGGTGGCGACCAGCTCATCCTTGTCGGGGCGGACCGTGGTCAGGGTCGGGGACGCAAACTGCGACAGCGCGATGTCGTCGAAGCCCACGACGGGGACCTGGTCCGGCACCCGGCAGCCTCGGTCGGCCAGCCCGCGCATCAAGCCCAGAGCGACCGAGTCCGTGACGCAGACCGCCCCGTCGGCGCCCGCCGCCAGGACCTGGGCGGCGGCGGCGTAGCCGCCGGGGGTATCGCTCGTCGTCGGCAACACGAGCCCGGGGTCGAGAGCGATCCCGGCGTGCTGCAGCGCCTGCGCATAGCCGCGGGTGCGGCTGACCTGCATGCCCGCCTCCTCGCCGAGGCTACCGCCCACAAACGCAACGCGGGTGCGGCCCAGTTCGATCAGGTGTCGGGTGGCGAGTACCGAGCCGGCCTGGTTCGCGATGGCGACGTGGTCGACGGAGGGGTCGTCCATGCTCTCGCCCAGTACGACGACCGGGTAGCCCTCAGGCAGGGTTCCAGGCGGAACGCGGTGCAGGGAGCTGGTGCTGATCAGCAGACCGTCGTACGAGAGCGGCGACCGCAGCCATGCCTTGGTCTCGCTCTCCGAGCGGCCCCGGGTCTCTTCTATGGCGACCCGGTACCCGTACTGCCGGACGACATCGGACAGGGTTCGCGCGAGCTCGGCGGTGTACGGCATGTGGATGTTGCTGACCGCCAGGCCGATCACGCCGGTCCGACCGCGACGAAGCGCCCGCGCGGTGGCGTTCGGCCGGTAGTCGACCGCAGCCATCGCAGCCTCGACCTTGGCGCGCGTCTCGGCCCTCACGTTTTGGTGCCCGTTCATGACGTGCGACACCGTCATCTTCGAGACACCGGCCAGCTTCGCAACGTCGGCCATTGTCGGATGCACGCTCCCAGTATAGGTTTTCGCGCCCTCCCACGGATCCCGCACACGTTCCCCCCACAGAGCAACCCAACCCATCGATTAGGAGTTATGTAGTGAAACCCATCTCCGCAGTAATGAACGTCGACCTGCCAGGTCCCACCGTCAGCCGCCATGTGTACGGCCACTTCGCTGAGCACCTGGGCAACTGCATCTACGGCGGGATCTTCGTCGGCGAGGGCTCACCGATCCCCAACGTCCGTGGCATTCGCACGGACATCGTGGAAGCGCTGAAGGCGATCAACATCCCCAACCTCCGCTGGCCGGGCGGCTGCTTCGCCGACGAGTACCACTGGAAGGACGGCATCGGCCCGCGTGACCAGAGGCCGTCGATGGTCAACACCCACTGGGGTAACGTCGTCGAGGACAACAGCTTCGGGACGCACGAGTTCATGGATCTGTGCGAGCAGCTCGGAACCGAGCCGTACCTCAGCGGCAACGTCGGCTCCGGTACGGTCCAGGAGATGGCCGACTGGGTCGAGTACCTGACCCGAGGCGGCAACGCCCCGATGTCACGGCTACGCCGTGAGAACGGCCAGGACGAGCCGTGGAAGGTGAAGTACTGGGGTATCGGCAACGAGACGTGGGGCTGCGGCGGAAACATGCGCGCGGAGTACTCCGCCGACCTGATCCGGCAGTACTCCACCTACTGCCGCAACCATGACGGCAACGTGCTGTTCAAGGTCGCCACTGGCGCCCGCGACGACGACTACTCCTGGACGCAGACTCTCATGAGCACGATGGGCGACGTCGGGTGCGGGTGCCGCCCGAAGAAGCACTTCGACGCCGTGTCGTTCCACTACTACACGGGCCATCTGGACCGCCACAAGGGCAGCGCCACGCAGTTCGACTCCGACGACTACTGGGACTCCCTGACCAGTGCGTGGCGCGTAGACGAGCTGCTCACGCGGCACTCCAACGTGATGGACGTCTACGACCCGACCCGCCGCGTCGGGCTGGTGCTCGACGAGTGGGGGACCTGGTGGGACGTCGAGCCCGGAACCAACCCCCGCTTCCTCTTCCAGCAGAACGCCCTGCGGGACGCGCTCATCACCAGCCTGCACTTCGACGCCTTCCACCGACACGCGAACCGCCTGGTGATGGCGAACATCGCGCAGACCGTCAACGTGCTGCAGGCGATGATCCTGACGATCGACGACGTCATGGTGAAGACCCCCACGTACCACGTGTTCGAGATGAACAAGGGCCACCACGACGCGACCCTCGTCGACCTCGCGTGGACGACGGACATCCCGACCCACGAGTGGAACGGCCACACGATCCCCACGGTCAGCGCCTCCGCGACGACCAAGGACGGCCGGGTGCTCGTGTCGCTCACCAACCTCGATCCCGATGCGGGCGTGACCCTCTCGTTCCAGCTTCGAGGCAAAGACGTGGCGCTCGAGCGAGCCCGGATCCTCACGGCTGACTCGCTCCAGAGCCACAACACCGCGACCGCGCTCGACGCGGTGGCCCCCCAGGACTTCGACGGCGCTCGCCTGAGCGACGGCCTCCTCGAGGTCTCCCTGCCCGCCCACTCGTTCGCCACCGTCTCCCTGACGCTGGCCTGACCCATCAAGCATCCCCATTCAGCATCGCATCTAGGAGAAACAATGAAGGAACAGATTGAGAAGTTCGTCAGCACCCGGCGCCGCTTCCTTGTCGAAGCGGCTGTGTTCGGGGCCTTGACCGCCGGCGGACTGGCCGGCTGCAGTACCTCGCCGAACGGTTCTGGTGGGTCCGATCAGATGGGGCTGGACCCGAACGGCCCAGCCGGCATCAAGGAGGTCTCCCCCGGAGTGCCGCGCAACCAGTGCCTCATCCTGGAGAACCCGACCGGGCGGGTGAACCCGCCAGACGACTTCAACCGTTGGCGTCCCGGTCAGAATGCGTCGTCGACGGGCCTGCAGCAGATCGCGCTGGACGCTCTGTGGTACATCGACCCGGATAAGGGTGTCAACGGGAAGGTGTGGGACAACGCTTGCGCCGCCGAGAAGCCGATCTACAACCAGGACTTCACGCAGATGACGGTGAAGCTCCGCCAGGGCCTGATGTGGAGCGACGGTGTCGAGTTCACCGCCGAGGACCTGTACTACACGGTCGACGTGCAGATGAAGAACGACGGCTGGAACTACACCGGCCAGTTCCGTACCCACGTCAAGAGCATGGAGATGCCCGACAAGTACACGGTTGTCTTCAACCTCAACGCGCCGAACTCCCGCTTCCACGCCTACTTCACAGTTCGGTGGACGGCCTGCTGGATGATGCCGAAGCACGTGTTCGAGAAGCAGCCCGACCCGAAGGCCTTCAAGTTCAACCCGCCGGTCAGTCTCAGCGCCTACACGCTGAAGTCGTTCGACCCGAACGGCACCTGGTACCTGTGGGAGAAGCGCCCCGATTGGCAGAAGACGTCGATGGCCCTCATCGGTGAGCCCGGCCCGAAGTGGGCCATGTACATCGCACCCGGTCCTCCCGACAAGCGCGTCATCGCCCAGACCCAGCACGAGCTCGACGTCATCCACGACATCACTCCGGAGGGCCGCATCACGTTGGCGAAGCAGTTGCCGACCACGTCGGTCGGCTGGTTCGAGTCGTTCCCGTGGGCCCATCCGGACCCCACGCTGCCGGCGATCATCTTCAACAACGAGAAGCCCGGCCTCGACAAGCAGGAGGTGCGTTGGGCGCTCACGCTGGCCATTGACATCGTGCGGGTATCGATGGCCTCGTACCGCGGCGCGGCGACGATCTCGCCGATCCACGTGCCACCCACCGGGATGTACCCGGAGTACTACCACGACCCGCTCGAGCCCTGGCTGCGCGACTTCAGTCTCGACCTGGGCGGCGGCGAGACGTACAAGCCCTACGACGACCAGGCGACCTACCGCATCGCCGACGACGCGCGCAAGTCGCTCGGCGACCTCGTGCCCACCGACAAGACCGAGATCCGCAAGTCGCTCGGGATGGGCTGGTGGAAGTACGACGTGAAGGCTGCCGAGAAGCTCATGATCAAGGCCGGCATGAAGAAGGTCGACGGCAAGTGGGCCCTGCCGGACGGTTCTGCCTGGAAGGTGCCGCTGATGTGCATCGGCGAGGCCAACCCGACCATGACCCGGCTCGCCAGCATGGTCGTCGAGTGCTGGAAGGAGTTCGGCGTCGACACAACCCAAGACGTGCGCGACAACGCGGCCGAACTGATGGCTCTGGGCGACTACAGTGCGAACACCGGCTGGACGATCGAGACGTGGGGCGGTCACCCGGACCTGTTCTACTTCCTGTCGTCGTGGCACTCAAAGCTCTACCAGCCGACCGGCAAGCGCACGGCCGGCTCGAACCACATGAGGTGGAAGGACCCCGAGCTCGACCGCATCATCGACGCGATCCAGAATCTGGGCTTCGACGACCCCAAGTGCATCGAGCTCGGCAAGGAGTTCATCAAGCTGGCCGCGACCGAGATGCCGATCACGCCGGTCATGTCCTACAACGTATTCACGGTCTGTGACACGACGTACTTCGACGGCTACCCGACGTCGAAGAACCCCTACACCGACCCGGTCCCGAACTGGGGCAATACGAAGTACATGTACACCCAGGTGAAGCCGAAGGTGAAGGGCTGAGATCCGCTGGCGGGCCGGGCCCCGCACCGGGGGCCCCCCCCCCCCCCCGCGCCGCCCCCCCAGACGGCCCGCCCCCCCAAAAATGCCCGAGA
>JBBQBP010000075.1:0-9647 GCA_038317635.1 Propionibacteriales bacterium | reverse complement strand
ACAGCTTCGGAGCCAAGTCGACGTTGTCCGTCGACGGGACTGCCTACGAGATCTTCCGCCTGGATGCGGTCGATGGGCAGGCCAAGCTCCCGTACAGCCTCAAGGTCTTGCTGGAGAACCTTCTCCGCACCGAGGACGGGGCGAACATCACCAAGGCAGACATCGCGGCTCTCGCCTCCTGGGACCCGAACGCGGAGCCCGACAAGGAGATCCAGTTCACCCCGGCCCGCGTGATCATGCAGGACTTCACCGGCGTTCCGTGCGTCGTCGACCTCGCCACGATGCGCGAGGCCGTCGCCGAGCTCGGTGGCGACGCCGCGAAGGTGAACCCGCTGTCCCCGGCGGAGCTGGTCATCGACCACTCCGTGATCGCCGACGTGTTCGGCACCGACGACGCCTTCCGTCGCAACGTCGAGTTCGAGTACGAGCGCAACCGTGAGCGCTACCAGTTCCTGCGCTGGGGCCAGACGGCGTTCGACGACTTCAAGGTCGTCCCGCCGGGCACCGGCATCGTGCACCAGGTGAACATCGAGCACCTGGCCCGCGTGGTCTTCCCCCGCGTGGTGGGCGGGGTACTGCAGGCCTACCCGGACACGTGCGTCGGCACGGACTCACACACCACGATGGTCAACGGCCTTGGCGTCGTGGGCTGGGGCGTGGGCGGCATCGAGGCCGAGGCCGCCATGCTGGGCCAGCCGATCTCGATGCTCATCCCGCGAGTCGTGGGCTTCAAGCTGACCGGTCGCGCGCCGGAGGGCACCACCGCCACGGACCTCGTCCTCACGATCACCGACATGCTCCGCAAGCACAAGGTGGTCGGCAAGTTCGTCGAGTTCTACGGCTCCGGTGTCTCCGAGGTACCGCTGGCGAACCGCGCGACAATCGGCAACATGTCGCCGGAGTACGGCTCCACGATCGCCGTCTTCCCGATCGACGAGAAGACCATCGACTACCTCAAGCTCACCGGGCGCGAGGCCGAGCAGATCGCGCTCGTCGAGGCGTACGCCAAGGAGCAGGGCCTCTGGCACGACCCGAACCACGAGCCGGTGTACTCGGAGTACCTCGAGCTCGACCTGTCCACGGTCGTCCCGAGCATCGCCGGCCCGAAGCGGCCCCAGGACCGCATCGAGCTGACCGGCTCGAAGGCTGCGTTCGAGGAGGTGCTGGCCAACTACACGTCGGCGCCGGCGGCGAGCGTTCCGGTGACCCTCGGCGACGGCACGTCGTTCGCGCTCGGCCATGGTGCCGTGACGGTGGCGGCGATCACGTCCTGCACGAACACGTCCAACCCGAGCGTCATGCTGGGCGCCGGACTCGTCGCTCGCAAGGCCCGCAAGCTCGGCCTCACCAGCAAGCCCTGGGTGAAGACGACGTTGGCGCCCGGTTCGCAGGTCGTCACCGACTACTACGCGAAGTCGGGCCTGGACGTGGACCTGAACGCGCTCGGCTTCAACCTCGTCGGCTACGGCTGCACCACCTGCATCGGCAACTCAGGACCCCTGATCCCCGAGATCTCGGCGGCGGTGAACGAGGCCGATCTGGCGGTGACCGCCGTGCTCTCCGGGAACCGCAACTTCGAGGGTCGTATCAACCCCGACGTCAAGATGAACTACCTGGCCAGCCCTCCGTTGGTCATCGTGTACGCCCTGGCGGGCACGATGGACATCGACTTCGCGACCGAGCCGATCGGCATCTCGTCCGACGGAAACGACGTCTACCTCAAGGACGTCTGGCCGACGCAGGCCGAGATCGACGAGGTCGTCGCCAGCTCCATAGGCAAGGAGATGTTCACGCGGCGCTATGCCGACGTGTTCGCCGGCGATGCCATGTGGCAGGGTCTTCCGACGCCCCTGGGTGACACGTTCGACTGGGCCCCTGACTCGACCTACGTCCGCAAGCCCCCGTACTTCGACGGGATGCCACGGACGCCGGACAAGGTCAACGACATCCACGGTGCTCGGGTGCTGCTCAAGCTCGGGGACTCCGTGACCACCGACCACATCTCGCCGGCCGGTGCGATCAAGACCGACAGCCCCGCGGGCAAGTACCTCACCGAGCACGGTGTGGCGAGGTCCGACTTCAACTCGTACGGCTCGCGTCGCGGCAACCACGAGGTCATGATCCGCGGCACGTTCGCGAACATCCGGCTCCGCAACCAGCTCGCACCGGGCACCGAGGGCGGCGTGACGCGTGACTTCACCGTTCCGGGAGCCCCCGTCACCACCGTGTACGAGGCGTCCGAGCACTACCTCGCGGCGAAGACCCCGCTGGTCGTCCTCGCGGGCAAGGAGTACGGCTCCGGGTCCTCGCGCGACTGGGCGGCAAAGGGCACGGCGCTCCTGGGCGTCAGGGTGGCCATCGCCGAGTCGTACGAGCGCATCCACCGCTCGAACCTCATCGGCATGGGCGTTCTCCCGCTGCAGTTCCCCGAGGGCCAGACGGCCTCCTCGCTCGGCCTGACCGGCGAGGAGACCTTCGAGGTCACCGGCATCGAACAGCTCAACACCGGCGCCACGCCGAAGACCGTGAAGGTCGTCGCCACTGGTGCGGGGGAGCCGATCACGTTCGACGCCGTCGTCCGGATCGACACGCCAGGAGAGGCCGACTACTACCGCCACGGCGGGATCATGCAGTACGTGCTGCGCTCGCTGCTGGCCTCGTAAGGCAGGCACTCGATGGATGGGGCGTCCCTACGGGTGACGCCCCATCGTCATGCCTGGAGCGCTTCGCGCAGCAGCATCGCGTACGAGGCCGCCTGGCCGGTGGCGTACGGCTTTCGCGGCCAGAAGAACCCCTTGAGCCCGTCGCCCTTGGTCCGTGGGATCACGTGGACGTGGAGGTGGGGCACCGACTGGCTCACGGTGTTGTTGATGGCGACGAAGCTGCCCTGCGCGCCGAGGCCCGTGACCATGGCCGCGGCAACCCCTTGGACGAGCTCCATCACGTGAGAGAGCGCGTCGGGGGACGCCTCGGGCAGCGTCTCGACGTGGTGGAGCGGGGCGACGAGCGTGTGGCCGTAGAAGACGGGCCGGTGGTCGAGGAACGCGATGGCCCGGTCGGTTCGGGCGACGATCTCGGCATCGAGGTCGCCGGAGACGATCCGGCAGATGATGTCGCGGGCGTCGGTAGTCGTGGTCACAGGGCCATTCTGTAGCCTCACCTGTCATGGCCATGCGCGTACGTGAGACGCCGTCAGGGGCGGTGCGTCTGTCGTACGCGATCCTCGCGACCTTCCTCAGCGGTCTGGGCGGACTCCTGGTCGTCGCGGTCGTCAACCCGGTCTTCACCAGCGCGGGGGTGTGCGCGACCGATTCGAACGTGTTCTGTGGGCTCGCACTGGCGATCCTCGCCTGGGTGGTGGGTGCGTGGCTGCTCATGGTCTGGCTCACTCACGCACTGAGGATGAGCTGGCGCTTCATGGTGGCCACGGTCGCCGGGCAGCTGCTGATCATCGAGGTGGTGTTCCAGACGGACTCGCTCTGGTGGCTCCTGGGACTGCTCGTCGTGCCACTGGTCGCGGCGATGGTCAGTGATCCCGGCCACTCGCGGGACGAGCTGCCCCGTTGGCGGTCGCTGGCCATTCTGATCGTCGGTGTGGTCGTGTACGTCGAGTTCCTCGTCTGGGGTTGGTTCGGCATCCTCGTCGGGTGATAGTGCCACGTCTTGACGGTGGCGTCTGTTCGAATCATAATCGAACATACGTTCGAGGTTGGGAGACGGGTCATGGCGCAGGCAGCGGTGGTGTGGGCACAGGAGCGATCGTGGCGGGAAGAGTGCCAGATCTACGTCCCTCCGGGGTGGCCCGACGCAGTCCGCCCGCCGGGAGCTCCTGACTGGGAGGCGACGGCCACGGCATTCCTGCTCGACTGCTGTCCACCCGACTACAGGTCGCATCTCGTCCTGCGGCGGCATCCCGTCGTGCTGGCGCGCTTCGCGGCGGAGCACGTCGAGGCTCAGCTCCGTGCCGCCAAGGATGGCCTCGCCGGAGTGAGGTCCAGCCTGGCCGACTACGTCCCGCCCGAGGTCATCCGATCGGCCGCCGACGCCTGGCAGGAGGAGTCGGCCCGACTTGTACGAGTGCGCCGCGCAGTGGCACTCGTCGAGGAGGCGCTACGCGGCCGGATCTTCATCCGCCGCCTCTAGCCAGTCGTGGTCTCCTCGACGGCACATCGTCGCTGGGCATGGCTCCTTGGGATCGACGCCCTAGACTCTGGACCATGTCATTGCTGGAACGGATCTCGGATCCAGCCGCCCTGCGGCCGCTGACCCGGGTTCAGCTCGACGAGCTGGCCACGGAGATCCGGGCGTTCCTCGTGTCCAGCGTCAGTCGTACGGGCGGACACCTCGGGCCGAATCTCGGCGTCGTCGAGCTGACGATCGCCCTGCACCGCGTCTTCGACTCCCCGCGCGACCCGATCATCTTCGACACCGGGCATCAGACCTACGTGCACAAGATCCTCACGGGCCGTCGTGACCAGTTCCCGACCCTGCGGCAGCAGGACGGGTTGTCGGGCTACCCGAACCGCAAGGAGTCGGAGCACGACTGGGTCGAGAGCTCGCACGCGTCGGCGGCCCTGTCGTGGGCGGACGGGATGGCGAAGGCGTTCCGGTTGAAGGGCGAGTCCGATCGTACGGTCGTTGCGGTCGTGGGCGACGGGTCACTGACCGGAGGCATGGTCTGGGAGGCGATGAACAACATCGCCGCTGACCCCGACCTGCCGCTGGTGGTCGTGGTGAACGACAACGGCCGCTCGTACACGCCGACTGTCGGCGGGATCGCCAACCAGCTGTCGGCGATGCGTACGGACAAACGGTACGAGCCGATGCTTCAGATGATCAAGACGACAGTGTCGAACACGCCGATCGTCGGCCGCCCTGCGTACGACCTCCTGCACGGTCTCAAGAGCGGCATCAAGGACGTCCTCGCGCCGCAGGGCCTGTTCTCCGACCTCGGCATGAAGTACCTGGGGCCGATCGACGGCCACGACATCGCCGCCCTGGAGGTGGCCCTCACCCGGGCTAAGCGCTTCGGCGGACCGGTCATCGTCCACTGCATCACCGTCAAGGGTCGCGGCTTCAAAGCTGCCGAGGACCATGACGAGGACCGGTTCCACAGCGTCGGCCAGATCGACGAGCGCACCGGCGAACCCCTGTGCGCTCCGACCGCGGCCACCTGGACCAACCTGTTCAGCGACGAGATCGTGCGGCTCGGGTCGACGCATGAGCGCATCGTCGCGATCACCGCTGCGATGCTCCATCCGACCGGACTCGGCGCGTTCCAGGCCGCGTACCCGTCCCGCACGTTCGATGTCGGCATCGCCGAGCAGCACGCGATCACCTCGGCGGCGGGTCTAGCGATGGCTGGCCTTCATCCGGTCGTGGCGCTGTACTCGACGTTCCTCAACAGGGCCTTCGACCAGCTCCTCATGGACGTGGCGCTGCATCGTCTCGGCGTCACGCTGGTGCTCGATCGTGGTGGCGTCACCGGACCCGATGGCCCTAGCCACCACGGCGTGTGGGACCACAGCATCGCGGCCCTCATCCCCGGCCTGCGCCTGGCAGACCCTCGTGACGGCACGCGCCTGCGTGAGGCGCTGGGCGAGGCCGTAGGTGTCGACGACGCACCGACGGTCATCCGCTACTCGAAGGAGCGGGTGCCTGACGACATCCCCGCGATTCGTAGGATCCACGGCGTGGACGTCCTCGCTGCCGAGGCGGACCCGAGGGTGCTCGTTGTCGGGTATGGGCAGCTCGTCGGGATGGCGCTCGAGGTGGGCCATCGGCTCAGCCAGCAGGGCATCGCCGCCACTGTCGTCGATCCGGTGTGGGCGCTGCCGGTGAACCCTGCTCTCGTCGATCTCGCCGCCGAGCACGAGCTGGTCGTCACGCTGGAGGACGCTGTCGTGGGTGGCGGCGTCGGAGCTCAGCTCGCGGTCGCCGTCGCAGAGTCCGACCGGCCCGTCGTCGTTCGCCAGTTCGGCCTCGGCCACGACTTCCTCCCACAAGGCAGCCGCGATCAGGTGCTCGAGGCCGCCGGGCTCACCGCTCAGGCGGTCGCGCTGGCGACCATCGAGTCATTGCTGTCGCGGGACCTTGAGAACCCACAGTCCACGGCGCCGACGACCCTGGGAATGCCACCGGCCGCCGAGGGGTAGTGAGCCGGACGGGCTCGCTCAGAGCTCTGCGAGTGCCGTCGCGATCAGGGGCGCGACGATGTCGAGCTGCCAGGCGCGTACGCCCGTGTCAGAAAGCTGCGCACGGACCGACGCCTCGTCACTGCCCACAGGCGTCCAGAGGAGTCGTCGGAGCGGATCGGGCGGGATGAGGTTCTCGATGGGCAGCTCGAGGGACTCCGCGAGATCGGTGAGCACCGGGCGCACCGCATCCCAGCGCTTCGCAGCCTGAGGATCCCTCGATGCCCATGTGCGAGGCGGCGGAGGGCCCTCGGACGACAGGTACATGGGTGGCAGCTCGGTGGCCGGACGCTGCAGTGCTCGCTGGATGGCGTCGAGCCAGGTCTGCCGGTAGCGCTTCGCCTCGCGCCGGTTGAAGCGGGGGATCGCCTGCAGCGCTCGCCCGTCAGGGGTGGGCGAACCTTCCTTGATGCCCGTCGCGACGGTCGCGATCGCCTCGTCGCCGAGGATCCTGCCGGGGGCCTTGTCTATCGAGCGAGCGAGCTCGTCGCGGGTGGTCCAGAGCTCTCGGACGACGGCCAGGCCGCGGGTGCTGCGGACGGCATGGATCCCGGACGTTCTGCGCCACGGATCGACGCGCGGCGTCACCGGAAGCGTGGCCTGGGCGAGCAGGTAGGCGAACTCCTGCCGCGCCCACTCGTCCTTGCCGGCCGCGCGCAGCTGCTCCGAGAGGATGTCGCGCAGGTCCATGAGCAGCTCGACATCGAGCGCGGCGTACGACAACCACTCGATGGGCAACGGCCGTACGGACCAGTCCGCGGCGCTGTGCTCCTTGAGGAGCCGTACGCCGAGGAGCTGCTCGACCAACGTCCCGAGCGCCACCCGGGGATAGCCAAGCAGCCTCGCCGCGAGCTCGGTGTCGAACAGGCGATGCGGCAGGAGGCCGGCGTCGACCAGGCACGGCAGATCCTGTGTGGCGGCATGGATGATCCACTCCGCATCGTTCAGCGCCGCCTGCAACGAGGACAGACCGGGCTCTGGGATCAGCGGTACAGGGTCGAGAAGCGCCGTCCCAGCGCCCTCACGGCGGAACTGGAGCAGGTAGGCGCGGCCGGTGTAGCGGAAGCCCTGCGCACGTTCGGTGTCGACCCCCACCGGTCCCGTACCGGCAGCCATCGCACGCACGAGGTGGTCCAGGCCCTGCGGCGTGTCGATGATGACCGGGACGCCGTCGCGTGGTGCGCCAAGGATGGGGACGTCCGGCGTGGTCTCATCGTCGTCGGTCATCGGCGCCCGCGACGGGTGGCGAGCGGCACGACGCCCGGGGGTACCGGTGGCAGGCCGCTGAGCGTGCACAGGACCTCTTGCCAGGCGGCGACGTGGGCGGCGAGTGACAGATCCGCTGACAGTTCCGGCGTCCAGGACGCCCTGATCTCGACCTCGGCGCTACCGGGATCGGCTGCCAGCTCGCCGAACGGGGTGCTGATGACGGCCGAGACCGTGCCGCTCGGTTCGCGGTAGGTCGCGCCGTTGTTGTCGAGTGCTTCCATGAGCCAGCTCCACCCGACGTCGGCGAGCAACGGGTCCCGTACCATCTCCGGCTCGACGTCGGCCTTGCTGTAGGTGACGCAGCGGAACGTACCGTCCCAGGCCTCGTTTCCGGCCGGATCGTGCAGCAGGACGAGGCGTCCCGAACCGCGGTCCTCATCGAGGACGACGACGTCGGCGCTCACGGCCACAGAGAACGGCGCGATGCGCTGCGGGGACGGGATCTCCTCGACGGACACCTCGGAGCGCCAAGGAATCCCCCGAAGCTGACGCAGTGCGCGCGAGAACGCTGGTGGGTACGTCGGGTGGCTGCGCGCGGTCACATAGTCAATCTAGGTGGCTCCGAGCTTCGCCGCAGGCTTGACGCGCCGAGCGTTCATCTCGTCATTCGACGGGCTTCAGCACCAGGCAGACCGAGTTGATGCAGAAGCGGTCGTCGGTCGGGGTGTCGTAGCCCTCACCATGGAACACGTGCCCGAGGTGCGATCCGCACGACGCGCAGCGCACCTCGACCCGCGCCCGGCCCATGGTCTTGTCCTCGATGTAGACGACGCGTTCCCCAGCGAGCGGCGCGAAGAACGACGGCCACCCACAGTGCGACTCGAACTTCTCGTCGGAGCGGAACAGCTCCTCACCGCAGGCGCGGCACACGTACACGCCTTCGGTCTTCGTATCGGTGTACTCGCCCGTGAAGGGACGTTCCGTCCCCGCCTGGCGCAGGACGTGGTACTCGAGGTCGCCGAGCTGCTTGCGCCACTCGTCCTCGGTCTTGACGACTTTCAGTTGCTGGGTCACTCTTATCTCCCTTCCAGAACACGACTCTAGGCGGGGCACCATGGCGAGGGACGCGACGACCGTCGACGCAGCGGGCCGCGAGGTGAGGATCTCGAGCCCGACCAAGCTCTACTTCCCTGAGCTCGGCCTCACGAAGCTCGACATCGTCTCGTACGTCCTCGCGGTCGGGCCAGGCATCCTGGCAGCCCTGCGAGATCGCCCGGTCACCATGGAACGCTGGCCCGAAGGGGTCACCCCCGACGCATCGCTGCGCAGTCCCGACAATCCGGCTGGCAGTGCCTTCTACCAGAAGCACGCGCCGACCCGTGGTATTCCTGACTGGGTCCAGACGACCACGGTGAGGTTCCCGTCCGGCCGACTGGCCGTGGAAGTCGCGCCCGCCGACCTGGCGACGATCGTGTGGATGGTCAACCTCGGGACGATCCGCTTCCACCCGTGGCCCGTGCGTCATCCGCACACCGACGACGTCGACCAGCTCCGCATCGATCTCGACCCACAGCCTGGGACGACGTTCGACGAGGCGCGCGAGGCGGCGCTCGGCCTGCGCGAGGTCCTGAAGGACGCCGGTCTGACGGGCTTCGCGAAGACATCCGGAGGCCGAGGCCTGCACGTGTTCGCCCGCATCGAGCGTGCGGACTTCATCGATGCCCGCCACGCGGCGATCGCGGTGGGCCGAGAGCTCGAGCGGCGCCTGCCCGACCGGGTGACCACTGCGTGGTGGAAGGAGGAGCGGGGACGAAAGATCTTCATCGACGTCAACCAGATGGCACGTGACCGGCTCATGGCCTCGGCGTACTCGATCCGTCCCATCCCCGAGGCCCGCGTCTCAGCTCCGTTGTCGTGGGACGAGCTGCCCGACGCGCATCCCGACGACTTCACTGTACGGACGATGCCGGGCCGGTTCGAGCAGCGCGGCGACGTGTGGGGAGCGCTCGAGGAGTCGACGCCGGCCTCCATCCGTACCGCCCTCGACTGGTACGTACGCGACGAGGGGAACGGACAGGGCGAGATGCCGTACCCGCCCGAGTACCCGAAGATGCCCGGTGAGCCTCCACGCGTCCAGCCGAGCCGGAAGAACGCCGAGAACTGGACATAGCGTTGCCGCGCCGATGTGTTCTCGCGGCAGACGACCACCCGAAACTCCACCCTAGGCTGGCGACATGCTCTTCT
>JBBQBP010000074.1:0-9999 GCA_038317635.1 Propionibacteriales bacterium | reverse complement strand
GCCGCCCTCGAGCAGCACGTCGCCCTCGAACAGCATGTCGGCGAGCGGGATGTCAGCCCCGAGCGTCAAGATGAGAACGTGAACGCAGCCTGATGATCATCGGGCCGCCACCGAAGTTCCACGGAACTCGGGACAACCTCTCGCTCGGTAACCCACGAGACTGTGTGAGTGAGGCCCCGGCCCGCAACCGGTCAGCGACCGGGCACTCCATACCGTCTAGCCGAGGACGCGACGTTCACGACGCGGACGACCACTGAGGTCGTCTCGATCACGCCGCTAGCGGAGCCTGCCCGCAGCAAGTGCTGAGACCCTCAAGACGCGTTCGCGGAGGGATACATCCCGGGCACCGCGCACCGGGCCCCGCGCTTCGGGATGCAGGGCGCGCGGCAAGGGCCACGGATCGCGACGGGACTGACGCCGTCAACAAGCGGATCCCGTCGGACGCGACGGCATCCGACGGGATCCAACAGGTGGAGGTGGCGGGAATCGAACCTGTCGGGAGGCGTCGGGACGTCATGGTTCGAGTCGCTGACCTGCGGAAACGTGGGGACTTCTCTAGTCTGATCGGGATTCGTTGGGTCTGTGTGTTGACGCCGTCAACACGCACCTGGCGGAGTGTGTGCCCCTTCCCGCCTCCGGTCGACCGGCGCCCGCTACTGTCGGCCCATGTTCAGGGGACGCAACGAGGCGGACACCTGCCGCGACCTCGTGCTTCCCGCGTTGGAGACGGCCGGCTGGGCTCCCGATCAGATCGTCGAGCAGCTCCCGCTGCAGAGCCCCGAGTCAGAGCACGTGCGTGTGACGACCGCGGGTCGGCTCAGGATCGCCGACTACGTCCTGACGATCGGCGGCGTGCCATTGGTCGTCGTCGAGGCCAAGCGGGAGATGCGTGCCCCGGGCGACGGCATCCAGCAGGCGATCGACTACGCCCTGCGCCTCGACGCGCCCTTGGCGGTGAGCACCAACGGACACCGCTACGTCTTGCACGATCGGACGCGCGGTGTCGAGGTCGAGATCACGCAACTACCGGGACCGGCCGAGGCCTGGTCCGCATACGAGGCGTGGATCGCGCAGTCGGAGGGCGTGGCGCCCGACGCCGAGACTTCGGCTGCGTTGCAGGTCCCGTTCGACCGGTCGTTGATGGCACACGGCGGCACGGCCGTGAAGGTACCCCGGTACTACCAGCGGCTCGCCGTGCACGCCGCGATCCGGGCGATCGGCCGCGGCGATCGGCGCGTGCTGCTGCTGATGGCTACCGGCACGGGAAAGACATTCACGGCGCTCCAGTTGGTGCACAAGCTTCGCGAACGCGCGGCAGCGGTCCGCGAAGGGCGACCGTTCCGGGTTCTGTACCTCGCGGACCGCGACATCCTGGTCAGCGCTCCTATGGGCGACTTCCGTCAGGCGTTCGGCGACGCGGTGCACCGCCTGCGGTCGAACGACCTCACCCGCAGCCGGGACGTGTACTTCGCGACGTACCAGACCCTCGACCGGGCCGCGCCGGACGACGTGCCATCGCCTGACGAGGGAGTCGACGCCTCGGTGTTCCACGCCCTGGCCCCCGACTTCTTCGACCTGGTCATCGTCGATGAGTGCCATCGCGGGTCCGCGTCGGAGGAGTCGAGCTGGCGGGGAATAATCGAGCACTTCACGTCCGCCGTCCAAGTCGGGCTGACCGCCACCCCGAAGCGGGACGCCAACGTCGACACCTACGACTACTTCGGCGAGCCGGTCTTCAGCTACTCGTTGCGGCAGGGCATCGAGGACGGCTTCCTCGCCCCGTATCGCGTCCGCCGCGCGGTGCTCGACGTCGATGCATTCGGCTGGGCGCCCGAACCCGGGCAGCTCGACCGTCTCGGGCGCGAAGTGCCGCAAGGGCTCTACGGCACGCCGGACTTCGAGCGGCGCCTCTCGCTGCCGGACCGCACGGCAGCGATGGCTCGCCACCTGACGAGCATCCTCGCCGCCGACCCGGGTGCCCGGGCGGCTGTGTTCTGCGTCGACGCGGAGCACGCTCAGCAGATGCGCCAGGCACTCATGGAGGCCGACCCGGACCGCACGCGCCGTGACCCGGCGTGGGTGGCTCGCATCGTCGGTTCCGAGCCGGAACGCGGCCGTCTCCTGGAGGAGTTCACCTCGCCGGACCGCACCATCCCGGCGGTCGCCACGACCGCGCGTCTGCTCTCGACGGGGGTCGACATCGAGGACCTGCGTTATGTCGTCCTGTGCCGCCAGGTCGGCTCGATGATCGAGTTCAAGCAGATCATCGGACGTGGCACCCGGCTGTACCCACCGAAGGGGAAGCAGGACTTCTGGGTTGTCGACTACGTAGGCGCGTCGGCGAAGTTCGCCGACCCGGACTTTGACGGGCCACCGCTTGCGCCGACGCGTGTCGAGCGGGTCGCGCCGGACGGGACCTCGGTGCCGGAGGGTGAGGGGACTGCTTACGAAGGCGACGCGGCGCTGCTGGAGGTCGCCGAACCGTGGGCCGCCTTCGACGTCACGCCTGGCGGCACGCTCGACGTCGAACCCCGCAAGCTGTACGTCGACGGGCAGGAGATCACGCTCGTCGGTGAGCGGGTCATGATCCCTGACCCGGCGACAGGTGGGCATCGCATGGTCGAGTACACGCAGTTCGTGCGGGAGCAGGTGCGCACGGTCTTCCCCGCTATCGACGACCTGCGGGCCGGGTGGGCAAGGGAGGATCTCCGTAGCGCGGTGCGGGACCAGCTGCGGGCGCGGGGCGTCGCGCTGGACGAGCTCGTACGGCTCACCGGCCTGGTCGAGGCCGACCCGTTCGACGTCGTGGCTCACGTCGCCTGGGACTTGCCACCGCTGAGCCGTCGGGAGCGGGCGGAAGGGGTCCGTCGGCGGTACGCGGAGCGGCTCGACTCCTTGACGGAAGCGGCCCGGGCGGTCGTTCTCGCTGTGCTCGACCGCTACGCGGAACGCGGCCCGGACGAGATCAGCGTGCGTGGCCTGACGGTCCCACCCCTGCCCGAGCTCGGGACGCCGATGGAGCTGGCCCTGGAGTTCGGCGGCGCGGAGCAGTTGCGCACGTGGTTGGACGACCTGCAGGACTGGCTCTACCAACCTCAGGATTAACTGTAGTTGTGCGCCGCGCCCGTCCCTGTTTCTATGGAAAACCATGCGCGCGATTGCGCTAGGGTGTGGACGTGACCCACCGCCGTGATGCGCAGCACCGCCTTCACGCGCTCGCCTACCGGCAGGCCGGCTACGTCACCGCGCACCAGGCCCTCGACGCCGGCTTCAGCTACCAGGCCCAGAAGTACCACGTCGACCATGGCAACTGGCTGCGCGTCGAGCGCGGCATCTTCCGGCTGAGGGACTGGCCGGCCACGATCGATGACGCTTACGTCCTGTGGACGCTGTGGAGCGACGGGCGTGGTGTCGTGTCCCACGCCACGGCCCTCGCGGTGCATGAGCTGGGCGTCCTCGACCCGGGCCGGATTCACCTGACGGTGCCCCCAGGCTTCCGTGCCCGCCACCCGGCGGTGATCACGGTCACCGCCGATCTGCCCGAGGGTGACATCGACGACCGCGAGACCTACCGGGTCACGACGCCGCTGCGCACCCTGCTCGACGTCGCTGCCGCGCGTGACGTCGGCCAGGAGAGCGTCGACGACGCCGTGACCGAGGCGCTCGACCGCGGCCTCGTGACGCCCGGTGGCCTGCGCTCTCGTGCGGACGACCTTGGGGACCGCGCCGCGCTGCGCATCGAACGGGCACTGGGCGCGGTGGCCCGGTGACCCCGCGGACACCCGCAGCGCTGCGTGCGAGCCTGGACGCGCGACTCCTGCTGGTCGCGTCAGAGCGGGCGACCGACGTCAACCGTCTGCGCCGCCACCTGACGTTCCAACGCATCCTGCGCCGGCTCGCCGCGGACGAGCGTTGGGTGCTCAAGGGCGGCTACCTGCTCGAGGCGCGGCTCGGCGCGCGCGCCCGCGCCACACGTGACCTCGACCTGACCAGCGCCGTCGACCTCGATGCCGACGATCTGCGCGCATCGATCACCGCCGCTCTCGCCACGGACGTCGACGCGGACGGCTTCGTCTTCCGAGTCACCGGCGCGCGCCCGCACCTGGCCGACGACGGCAGCGGCCTGCACCTCTCGGTCTCCGCCGATCTCGCGGGACGCCCGTTCGCCACCGTGCGCATAGACGTCGTCGCGCGACCCAACGAGGTCGTCGGGGGCACCGAGCGGGTGGTCCTGACGCCGGTCGTCGACGTCGAGGGGTGGGCGCCGGTCGCCGTACCTGCCGTGGACCTGGGTCAGCACGTCGCGGAGAAGCTGCACGCGCTGTACTCGCTCGACGCCCACCCGCGTCCGTCGACCCGTGTGAAGGACCTCGTGGACGTCACGCTGCTCCTCGATGCGGGCGTGCTCGACGAGGCGCACGCCGCGTATCGGCTGTACGCCGTCTTCCGCGCCCGGGGCACGCCCGTGCCGCTCGGCCCGCCCACACCGCCGGCCGCCTGGCGCGCCGACTACACCGCCCTCGTCGCACAGATCGGCCACGAGCTTCCCACCTACGACGAAGCGCTCGCCTCGGCGCGAGCACTCGTCGAACGCCTCACCCAGCACGACCCCACCTCGGACAACCAGGAGCCGCACGCGTGAACCCCAGGCCGACCACATCCCGCGCCGAGCTGACCACGGTCATCAAGCGTGCCCGGGACATCATGCGCAAAGACCCGGGCCTGAGCGGCGACGTCGACCGCATTCCGCAGCTGTCGTGGCTGCTGTTCCTCAAGGCGTTCGACGACCACGAGCGCAGCGAGGAGCTCCTCGACACGAAGTACCGGCCGGTGATCGACGAGGACTATCGGTGGCGGGACTGGGCAGCGGCGACCGACGGCCGAACCGGCGAGGGCCTGACCGCGTGGGTGAACGGAAGCCTGCTGCCGTACCTGAGCCGGCTCGGCGGCTCAGGGGAGGGAAGCGACCCGCGGGACGTCGTAGGGCGCGTGTTCGCCGAGACCCGCAACAGGATGCTCTCGGGATATCTGCTGCGTGAGCTCATCGAGCAGATCGACAAGGTCAACTTCAACTCCTCGGACGACCTGCACACCGTTGCCCACGTCTACGAGTCGATGCTGCGAGAGATGCGCGACGCCGCCGGCGACGCGGGCGAGTTCTACACCCCCCGACCGATCGTCCGGTTCATGGTCGAGCGCATCGACCCCCGGCTCGGCGAGACTGTCATGGACCCGGCCGTGGGCACTGGCGGGTTCCTCGTGCAAGCGCAGGAGCACCTCATGGACCAGGTGCACTCCGCGGCCGACAAGCAGCGGCTCGTGGGGGCGCTGCGGGGGTTCGAGAAGAAGCCGCTGCCGTACCTGCTCAGCCAGATGAACCTGCTGCTGCACGGCGCCGAGTCCCCACAGATCCAGCGCGGCAACGCCCTCGCGTCCGCGCTGGCCGAGCAGCGCGACACAGGTGTCGACGTCGTCCTCACCAACCCGCCGTTCGGCGGCGAGGAGGAGACGTCGATCGTGACCAACTTCCCCGCCGGCAAGCGGACGACCGAGACGTCGTGGCTGTTCATCCAGGCCGTCATGGCCCGGATCGAGCGGTCTCGGACTGGCCGGGCCGCCGTCGTCGTGCCCAACGGTGTGCTGTTCGCCTCCGAGGGTGTCGGTGCGGCGATCAAGAAGGACCTGTTCGAACGGTTCGACCTGCACACGGTTGTGCGCCTGCCCAACGGCGTCTTCGCGCCCTACACCCTCATCCCGACGAACATCCTGTTCTTCGAGTCCGGCCGCCCGACGACGGACATCTGGTTCTACGACCAGCCGATCCCGGACGGACGCAAGAACTACACCAAGACCAAGCCGCTGCGTTACGAGGACCTGGCCGACGTCGGCGCGTGGTGGGGTGCGCCGGGTCCCGAGGGGCGGGCGGCGCGAAAGGAGAACGAGCGAGCCTGGAAGGTGGCCGCGGTCGACATCGCCGCGACCGGGTACAACCTCGACCTGCCCAACCCGCACCGCCCCGACGACTTCGCCCACCGGCCGGTCGCCGAGCTGCTCGACGAACTCGTGCAGACCGAGGAGGAGATCCTTGTGGCCCTGCGCGCGCTGCAGGCCGACCTCGCCGCGGAGGGTGCGGCGTGAGTGTGCGGTGGGTGCGGGTTGGGGACGTGCTGGAACTGCAGCGAACTCCCGTGGAGCTACGACCGGATGAGAGCTACCGGCGCATCGGCATCTACTCGTGGGGCAAGGGATTCCTTCATCGAGACCCCGCGGCAGGCGCTGAGATGGGAAGTATGCGCTACTTCACGTTTCCCAGTCGGGCCCTAGTGCTCAGCAATATCCAGGCATGGGAGGGCGCCGTTGCAGTCGCGGGCGAGTCGGAAGCGGGCCATGTTGCGTCGAACAGATTCCTGCCCTATGTCGCAATCGGCGACGTTGACGTCACGTTCGTCGCTCACTTCCTGAACAGCGAGGCGGGGCTGTCCCTATTACGCAAGGCGTCTCCGGGCACGACGGTGCGCAACCGCACACTCGCACGCAAACTGTTCGAGGACTCGAAGATCCCGCTGCCCGACCTCGACGAGCAGCACCGCATCGCGGCCCGCTTCGACACACTCTCGCGGATCCCTGAACGCCTATCCGGTCCCCACGCACTGGATCCCGCCGGGCGCTCGGTCTGGGAACACGTCACTGACGCGGCCGAGGTGCCTCTCGGTGATCTCGTACGGCTCAGCAGTCGAGCGCGTCGCGTGGAGGCCATAGCCACATATCGGATGCTCGGCGTCCGCTGGTACGGGGAAGGGCCGTTCGTCCGGGAGCTGCGGAAGGGCAGCGAACTCAGGGCACGAACCGTCTATGAGGTCACTGAAGGCGATCTCGTCTACAACCGGCTCTTTGCGTGGAAGGGGTCCTTTGGCGTCATCGATTCGGCGCTGGCTGGAGCGACCGTCTCCAATGAGTTCCCGACATTCGAGGTCAATCAGCGCCGTACCACGATTGAGTACGTGAGCGCCTGGCTCCGGCGTCCAGAAGTGTGGGAGATCGTGGAACGGCAGTCGACGGGGAGCACGACGACGAGCCGCAATCGCTTCTCCATCGAGAACTTCCTTGGCCTGAAGGTCAGGCTTCCGTCTTTCGAGCAGCAGAGTGTCCTCGTGGGCCGGCTGGCCGCGATCGACCGAGTGCGGGGAGGGATCAAGCGCCGAAACCAGCTCGCCGCAGCCCTCCTGCCCGCCGCCCGCAACGACGAGTTCACTCGTCTCGTCGCCCAGGCAGCCTGAGGTCGATTCCGAGCGTCGTTGCGGCGCTGCGCCACTGCCCACCCGCAAGGACGACGTGGTCGAGGAACCGCACGCCGCACTGCGCCGCAGCCGTGACCACGGCACGGGTGGTGGCCACGTCGGCGGCGCTCGGCGTCGGATCGCCGCCGGGGTGCTGGTGGGCCAGGGCAACGGCCGAGCCGTCGCGCCGGAGCACCTCAGCGAGCAGCTCGCGCACCGGGAACGACGCGCCGTGGGCACCGCCCTCGGCAACGACCGTCACGGCGATCACCTTCGACTGCCCGTCGCAGATCACCGCAACGACCCGTTCCCGAGGCTGATCGGCCAGGAGCGGCGCGACCAGCAGCGCGACGTCCTGCGACGACCGGACCACGGCGCGCTGGTCCACGGCGACCACTCGCCGGCGGCCGAGCTCGAGCGCGGCCACGAGTCGCGAGGCCTTCGCGAGCCCGATGCCGTCGGTGCGCGTCAACGCGGCGACGTCGAGCCGCGCCAGGCCGGCGAGACCTCCGTGAATGACGAGGAGGTCACGGGCGAGATCGACCGCGTTCGCCCCGGACGTCCCGGAGCCGAGCAGGAGCGCGACCAGCTCAGTGTCGCTCAGCGCCCCCCGGCCGAGCCGGGCCATTCGTTCGCGCGGACGGGTGTCCGCGTCGAGGTCGGCGATGGTCGGGCGTTCCACCCAGAGACCGTACGTGCCGGCACCCAGCGGGTCTGCGCTGTCCACAGGGACGCTTCGGTCTGCAGACGGACGCCGCACGCACACGAAGGCCGCCACCCGTGGCGAGCGGTATGGCGGCCTTGATGTCGCCTGACCTGCGCGAACGCGGGCCAGGACAGTGGAGGTGACGGGAATCGAACCTGTCCGGAGGTGTTGCGACCCATTGGCTCGAGACGCTGACCTGCGGAAATGCTTGGGACGTCGTCGGTCCGGACGGTTCAGGTTGCCCAGGTGTGTTGACGGCGTCAACGCCAGCCGGGGCTCTGCGGCCCGTGAGCTAGAAGCCGTACAGGTGTTGCCTCGCATTGAACGCTGCCGACCCGCCTTCGAGGATTGACTCCGCCAGTGCACGGATCGTTGCGTCGTCGAGCGACCCGATGCCTCCGTCGATCGGCTTGCCGTTCTGCCCGCTCCCCTCAAGAGCAACAATCAGTTCGGCGTCGCCCAGCACGGGCACGTTGGCGTTGTGGGTGCTCGCGATGATCTGGCGCTTGCCCTTCAGTTCACGGAGGCTGCGGACAACACCGTCGTACACGAACCGGTTGTCGAGGTCGTCCTCTGGCTGGTCGATCACGAGCGGTGCGCGCGACGCACTGAGAAGCAGGAGAAGAAGTGCGGTGGCACGTTGCCCCTTCGAGAGCTCGTCCATCTTCTTGAGCTCTCTGGTGCCGCTGCCCGCCTGCACGTCAAGGCGGACCTCGACTGCTTGCCCGACTGCCTGTTCTTCAAGCTCACGGAGGAGGGGTTCGCCGGCGTCAAAGAGACTTCGGGCCTGGGCGCCGCGGATCGAGTAGCGAGACGTCAACTCGGCCTCACCCCCGCGAACCGCCGCCGCGAACTCGCGCGTCGAGAAGCCCTCGCTTTCGACCGCACTCATGATCTGCGTGCGTTGGCCAGTGGTCGCGTTGGTGATGATCGACTTGATGCGCGACCGGTCGGACGAGGCGATCGGCTTCACCACGACGACGCCGCCCGTCGAGGCGTTGGCTGCACGAACCGCGTTGTTGAGTTCCTCGGACCGCTGGCTCTCATGGTCGGTCAGCTTCTGGATGAGAGTCTTCCGGCTTGCCAAGAGCTCCTCGATGTCTGCGTTGATGCCAGCTTGACGCGACTTCTTGGCCTTGAGTTCCTCCAGCGCTCTGGACGTCGTCAGGTACTTGTCAGGGTCGTAGCCATCCTCGATGAGCTTCCGCAGTACCTCTGAGTTCTCGGTTCGCTGCTCCCGAATTGCCGCAGCCCACTGCGTAGCCGCGGCTTCGATCTCGGCTTCTGCGGCTGCAAGGGCGGTTTGCGTCTCGGCTGCCAGCGACCTCAGCTTGTCTGCCAGCGCTGTTGTCGCAGCGCTCACCTTGCGCAGAACCTCGGCCTGCGGTGAGCCGTCGGCTCCGTCGTAGGTGGCGTTGAGCTGTGCGGCGAGTTGGGTGTCTGTCAGACCCGTCACGGAACGGTGAGCCGACGCGACTCGCTGGCGTCCCTCCACGAAGATCGCTTCGTCCTGACCGACCCGTGTCACCTGTTCCAGCCGAGTCGGAACGTCGGTCTCTTCGTAGTGTCGAACCTGGTCCACCAGCCGGGGAATGTCGGCGAGTTCCTCTTCGAGACGTGCTTTGTCGTCTTCGGCTCGCTTGAGCTTCTCGCGGTTGTCACGAAGTGCCTGAAGGGTCTGTTCGTGCTCCGCGGTCGGGCCAGTGCTGCCCGCGAACCGCTCGAGCATGCTGGCGACCTTGGCGCTGTCGCCACTGAGTTCGGCCAGTTCGTGCTGCCCGAATATCTCGACGCTTCCGATGACGCCGGACGGCTTGAGGCTGGTGACGGTGCCACTGGCGTCTTTGACCACGGGCGGGTTGGGTACTGACCGTTCGTAACTGGTCAGGTTGTCTGGCGGCTTCCGGGTGAGATGGCGTTGGCTTCATTGATGGTCGGGTAGTTGTTTGGTGTTTCGTCAGGGAGTTCGCTGACGTATCCCGTAGAATTCTTTCGTTGCGTTGCGGCGTGTCGTAA
>JBBQBP010000073.1:0-10019 GCA_038317635.1 Propionibacteriales bacterium | reverse complement strand
CCCGCGCCCTGAAGCTGCTCACCGAAGAGCTCAACACCACCCCAGCGACCATCCCCGGAGACGGCCGCCCACTGACCTACCGGCTCGCCGAGGCATGAATCTCAACGGTGAGCTGATCCCTACTTCCGGAGGTCTGAGACTTCACCGCCCAGTCGTTCGGCATGGTTGTCATCGCTTCCGTGACCGCGAGCGTGATCGGCCGGGCAGTGCTTGGCAACACGGCGTTCTTGCAGCTTCCGACCTTTGCTGTGGACAACCTCACCCAATATGCGCTCTTCGCGCTGCTCGGCCTGTTGGCCGGGGTGGTCGGCGTGATGTTCACCCGGATCCTGTACCTCATCGAGGACATCTGCGACCGCGTGTGGCGCGGACCGGAATGGCTCCGCCCCGCCATCGGCGGGTTTGTCCTCGGCGGGCTGCTCCTCGTGCTACCCGAGATGTACGGAGTGGGGTACCCCGTGCTCGGCAAGAGCATCGCCGGCGCCTACACGATCGCGTTCCTCGTCCTGCTGCTCTTCGGGAAGATGGTCGCCACTTCCCTGACGATCGGGATCGGCGGCTGCGGCGGAGTCTTCGCGCCGAGCCTGTTCGTCGGTGCGATGCTCGGCTCGGCCTACGGCCAGCTGCTCCATCTCATCGCCCCTGACGTCGCAGGTTCGCCAGCGGTGTACGCGTTGATCGGCATGGGCGCAGTGTTCGCCGGCGCGGCCCGCGCCCCGATCACCGCAGTGATCATCCTGTTCGAGCTCACGGGCGAGTACGCGATCATCCTGCCGATGATGGTCGCGATCGTGCTGGCCAGCGCCATCAGCCACGTCCTGGCCAGGGACAGCATCTACACCGTCAAGCTGCGCCGCCGAGGCGTCGACGTCAGCGTCTCACCGGAGGCAGAACAGATGGCCGCGATCACCGTCGGGCAGATCATGGAACCCGTCGGGCCGTGCCTTCGGGAGAGTGCCGCGCTGCTCGACGCCGCTGGTCTGCTCAGCCGCGCCCCGCACGGCCAGTTGCCGGTCCTGGACTCCCACGGCCGCTATCGAGGCATCGCCACCGCGCATGCGGTCGCCGACACACTCGCTGACGGTGAGCACAACCTCGCGACCGTGGCCTCCGTCGTCGAGCTGCCCGACGCCGTCAGCATCTCCGACCACCTCACCGACGCGCTCACCGCCCTCGAATCCACGCCCGGAGCCATCCCCGTCCTCGACGACGACCACGCGAACCTCGTGGGCTGGCTCAGTCACCAACGCGTGCTCAGCACCCTGCACGGCAACCCCGACGAAGCGTCGGCGACGGCCTCCACATCCGCGTAGTCCGTATCAGGCTCGGCGGCAAGCCAAGAGGGCACCCGCTCGTCGACGTCGACACCTTCACGAGAGGACCCCACAGCCGGACGGCAGCGCGCCACGTGTGGACGGTGAAGAGGGCGCCGCAGGTTGCGCCACTGCTCGTCGACGGGGACCGTGGAGCCAGGTCTCGAGATGGAGATGGGCGAATGCCGGACCTGGGCGATCCACTCAGCGCGCGTCTCGGCTCACGCGGTCCGGTGAACAACCAGGTCGGCTCGTGGGCAGCGAGGGTGGCACCCGTCGAACGCTCGACAGCGCAGGCGCGCGCGACCTACGACCGGCTAGCACCGTGGTACGACTGGGCCGAGGCGCCGTTCGAACGCTGGGCGCGCGCTGCCGGACTGCACATGCTCGACGCCCGACCCGGTGAGCGCATCCTCGAGATCGGTGTCGGCACCGGGCACACCCTCGCGGCACTCGCCCAGCAGGTCGGTACCGACGGTTCCCTTCTGGGGATCGACCTGTCTCTCCGGATGACCCAGGCGACCCGCAGACGTCTCGCTCGGAAGAACCGAGGTGCCCGGCTCGCCCTCATCCAGGCCGACGCGCGTCACCTGCCTCTCGACGCCGTCAGCGTCGACGCCGTCACCATGAGCTTCACGCTCGAACTCATGGCAACCGAGGACATCCCAGTCGTCCTGACGCAATGCCGACGCGTACTCAGGGATGCCGGCCGGATCACGGTCGTCTCGCTGGAGCTCAGGGACACGCCGAATCTGATGACACGGCTCTACCTCGCCGCACACCGTCGTTGGCCGCGGTCGGTCGACTGCCGACCGCTACCGCTGCACGACGTGCTCGTCGCCAGCGGATTCACCGTCTCGAGAACCTGGTCCGGCACGATCGCCGGACTGCCGGTCACCGCGATCAGCGCGCGGGCGTAGGTCCCCCGGCGCTCCTGCTCCGCGAGACCGAACCCGCCACGCAGAAGGATGCCCAACGTGGCTGGCACGGTCGTTCGCGTGAGGGATACGTGATGTCCGCGACCTTGTCCCCGTGAGACCCGTAGCTCAGCGGATGTCGAGCCGCTCGATCACTGCGACGGTCGCGAGGTGCAGACCGACCCCGACGAGCACCAGGACGACGTACGCCGAGGTCGACGGTCCTGCGGTGAGCTGGTCGCCCCCGACGGCCCAGTAGAACAATGACGCCGGTCGCACGGTGTGTGCCCAGCTCACGACTGGTGCCAGCGAGCTGACCAGGTAGGAGGCGGCCGCGAGGGCCGACGTCAGACCGAGGGCGAGCCCGCGGCTGCCGGTGAGCACGCCGATGATCATCGCGATCAGCCCGAAGTCCACGCCCATGATCAGCACGGCGACCGTCGTGCCGATGACCGCGCCGGTCGGCAGCGTCAGGTCGTAGTGCCGCCGATCAGGATGAAGGCCATCGTCGCGACGGCGAGCGGGACGGCGAGCAGCGCCAGGACGAGGGTCTTCTCACGAACGAGCCGCCGTCGGCTGATCGGCAACGTCGCAACGAGGCCGAGCGAGCCGTCCTCGGACTGACCGGCGATCGACGATGCCCCGTACCCGATGGTCAGCAGCAGGATCATGAGCGGCAGGAAGTTCGCGTAGAGGTTCCCGTTGACCCAGCCGGTCGGCGACGTCAGGGAGCCGTTCACCCCGAGCATTGCTGCGACGGTGGGGTTGTCCGCCGTCAGCGCTCCGAGTGATGCGTCGGACTTCACCGACGGGTAGATCGCGACGATCATGAAGGCGTAGATCGCCAGGCCGAAAGCGAACCAGAGGATCGAGCGCCGGCGCAGCCGGAGGTCGATCTGGGCGACGTCAGTGCGCACGGGAGGCCTCCGGGAGGTCGGTGGAGCGGTAGTAGCCGAGGAACAGCTCGTCGAGGTCAGCCGGCCGGGCGAGGAGGTCGATCGGGTCGAGTGGCGCGATCGCGCGGAGCATCGTCGCGACGGGCCCGGTGATCGTGAGCCGCAACCGCCGAGGATCGGCTTTGGTGACCTGGACGCCGTCAAGGTGCGTGAGCGCAGCGGTTTCCACGTCGCGGTCGAAGACCAGCTCGATCGTGCGTGGCGCGTGGCGACGCAGGCCGTCAACGGTGTCGGTCACCACGATCCGACCCTCGCGGATGATCGCGAGCCGGTGCACGACGCGCTGCACCTCGTCAAGGTCGTGAGAGGAGAGGAACACGGTGCGGCCGTCGGCCGCCGTCTCCCGCACGAGGGAGATGAACTCCTGCTGCAGGAGCGGGTCGAGACCGGATGTCGCCTCGTCGAGCACGAGCATCTCGGGGCGGTGCATGAAGGCGAGAACGATCCCCAGCTTCTGCTTGTTGCCCTTGGACAGTGTCTGCGTCGGGCGGTCGACCTCGGCGCCGAAGCGCTCGATCAGCTCGTCCCGGTAGCGCGTGTCGCGGACGCCCCGCGCGGAGCCGAACCGGTCGAGGATCTCGCGCCCGGTCACGCGGGGGTAGACAGCGAGCTCACCGGGCAGGTACCCGGTGCGCCGGTGCACTTCGACGGCGTCGGGGAGCGGATCGAGACCCAAGACCTGGGCCGTGCCTGAGGACGCGTGGTACAGCCCCATGAGGATGCGGATGGTCGTCGACTTGCCGGCTCCGTTGGGGCCCAGGAAGCCGAAGACCTCTCCCTGCTCAACACGGAGGTCGACCTCGATGATCCCCCGGTGGGGGCCGAACGACCTGGTCAGGGTGTGTGTCTCGATCACTGGTGACGCCATGCTCAGCGTCCCTCTCTGTCGGTCGCCGGACGGGTGGCGTCCGGCTCTGTGACGTGCGGCTGGTAGATGCCCCGCGTGTAGACGTCCATGACGACCTCTCCCCACTGCCGCATGCCGGCCGGGCTGAGCGGGTCGACGCCGATGGCGTGCTCGACAAGGTCCCGCAGGATGATCGCGCCAAGGTCGTTGACGATCAGGAACACCGCGCGCGTGCGTGCGTCGGCGGACGGCAGCACCACCCCGGCGGCCTGCTGGGCGGCGAGCTCGGCCACGGTCGCCTCGACCAGGCCCGTGAACAGGCCGGTGGCGGCCTCGCCACCGTCGACGATCATCCGGCGCAGGTAACCCATGAGGTCCGGCTGATCGCGGAGCTCTTCCGTCATCGAGGCAGCCGTCTCGCCGAAGTCGGCGGCCTCGCCCGTGGGCAGCTCGGCAAGCATCTCGGTGAGCACGGCGATCAGCCGGGCGTCGGTCGCGGCCTTGAGCTGGGCCTTCGACTTGTAGTGGTGGACGACGAGCGACGACGAGACGCCGGCCTCGGCCGCGACGTCGCGGATGGACGTGGCGTCGAAGCCCCGCTCCCCGAACAGGTGCATCGCCGCCTCGCGGATCCGCGCAGAGGAAGTCAGATCATCGGGGGCCGCACGCATGTATTGATTATTGCACGACCGTGCAGCCGACGGCAGTGGCGGATCTGCAGCGTGCCTGGGAGGAGACAGACTCTGCGTCCTGACCGGGCCCCGCTGTCGCCCACGCAGACGCGTGTCGTTCGGATCACGAGCCGAACCAGGGTCCGTGAACGCCCGCTGACCGCGCGCGAGCCACTTGTTCAACATCCGTGCGGTCTGCGGGTGATGTCGGGTGACCTTGTGGTCAGTTCCACTGCGAGACGGCCGACGAGGACGCCGGGGGGGTGCGGCGCGTGACCTCTCCGGCGTCTTCGCCGTGTCGCAACCGCGAGACCGCGTCGGAGCCAGCCATGCACTCGTACGACGCAGGGTCCGGCACGACGGCGGTCGCCCCTGACCACGATCGCCGATCACGGGTTGTGATGTCGACGAAGAACCCATCGCGGTTGTCGCCTGCACGAACGCCGTCCGCGGTGGGATCGTGTCGCGAGCAGAAGCACAGGGCCGCAAGCGGTGCGTCGACCGGCGCGGGACGGCAGGGCCAAGGTGGAGGAGTGCCGGTGACGAAGCGCGAGTCAGGATCACCGGGTCGCATCGGCCTGTGGGGCGTCGTGTCGATCGGCATCGGCGGGATGGTCGGCGGGGGGATCTTCGCGGTCCTCGGGCTGTCGGTGCAGATCGCCGGCGGAGGGGCACCGGTCGCGTTCCTCGTCGCGGGTCTGGTGGCGCTGCTCACCGCAAGGTCCTACGCGCTGCTCTCGACCTCGTTCCCGAGCCGCGGGGGGACGGTGACGTTCGTCAACCGCGCGTTCGGGCCGGGGCTGTTCTCGGGCGGGATCAACGTGCTGCTGTGGCTGAGCTACATCGTGATGCTCGCGCTGTACTCCCAGGCCTTCGGCAGCTACGCGGCGAGCTTCCTGCCGGACGCGCAGCACGAACTCGGCAAGCACGCGTTCCTCACCGCTGCCGTCGTGCTCATCGCCGTCCTCAACGTCGCAGGTGCCTCCACGGTGGCGCGGGCAGAGCGCTACGTCGTCGCCGTCAAGCTCGCGATCCTGCTCTTGTTCGTGGTCGTCGGGATGGCGGGCGTCTCGACGGCGCGGCTCGCGCCCGACCAGTGGAGCCCGCCGCTGTCCCTCGTCGCGGGCGGCATGATCGTGTTCCTCGCGTACGAGGGTTTCGAGCTGATCGCCAACGCGGCCGAGGACGTCGACGACCCGGCGCGGACGCTCACGCGGGCGTACTACATCTCGGTGCTGTTCGTGATCGTGCTGTACGTGCTCGTGGCCGTCGTCGCAGTCGGGTCCGTCCCGGTCGCTCAGCTCGTCGACGCACGGGACTACGCGCTAGCGGTCGCCGCGCGCCCGGCGCTGGGCTCGGCCGGGTTTGTCCTGATCGGCGTCGCCGCGATGCTCTCGACGGCGTCGGCGATCAACGCGACCCTCTACGGCTCCGCGCGCATGACGTACACGATCGCCAAGGCCCGGGAGCTCCCGGCGCAGCTCGAGCGGCCCATCTGGAACCAGCCGCTCGAGGGACTCATCATCACCGCCGGTGCGACGCTCGTGCTCGCGAACGTCATGGACCTCCAGAGCATCTCCACGATGGGTAGTGCGGGCTTCCTCATCATCTTCGCGGTCGTGAACCTCGCCGAGGTGCGGACGTCGAAGCGGCGCGGCTCGAGGCCGTGGATCTCGATCGTCGCGGCCCTTGCCTGCGCCGGGGCGCTCGCAGCGCTCCTTGCCAAGAGCAGCCTCGGGTCCGCGGGGGTCCTGGCCGCGATGGTGGCCGTGTCGTTCGGGATCGAGGCGACGTTCCGGCAGGTCACCGGTCGCGGACTGCGTGCCTAGACGGTATGGGGTGACCGCTCTGGGTTGGGTGGTTGCGGGCCGGGGCCTCACTCACACATGGTCGTGGGTTACCGAGTAGGGGCTGCTTGCTCGGCCTGTCCGACAGTTGTGGGAGGCCTTGGTTGACCGGCTCCCGCTGCCGGCCGATCAAGGGAGCCCGTCAGCCGTCCGTGGGCGGCGGCGGAAGGAGGATTGCCGTGATGGTCTCGGCGGCCGATCGCTTCTCGCCCTCGATGAGGTGGCCGTACACATCCTTCGTCCAACCGGAATCCGCCAACAGAGCCCGGCGGACGACCCCCAGACCCCAGAACCGCCCTACTCGCGGATCTGGGTCTGACGCGCGACAAGGTCCCTGCGCCCGGCTGTGTCGCGGCTTGCGGTCTACCCTGTTGGGAACGGCCCTCACCGAGGCCGTGACGACACGTGTTGATCCTGTTCGTCGCCTCTCGCGGTGGCGAGTTGGTCTTTGACCGACGTATGCGACGAAAGGGCCTGTTGATGGACGGCATCTCGAGCTGGTTGAATTATGTCGTCAAGAACTCCGACAACATCCTTGAGGCGTCCCTGCAGCACGCCCGCATCGTGCTCGTGGTCATTCTGATCGCGACCGTGTTCTCGGTGGGCCTCGGCATCGTGGTCCAGCGTTATCCGACGGCACGGGCTGTCGCGCTGAGCATCGCGGGGATCTTCCTCACCATCCCGTCACTGGCGCTGTTCGCCATCTTCATCCCGATCCTGGGGATCGGGAACCCGCCGGCCATGCTGGCGCTCTTCCTCTACGCGATCCTGCCGATCCTGCGGAACACCGTCACCGGCCTGGAGGAGGTCAACCCGGCGGTGATCGAGTCCGCACGCGGGATGGGGATGGGCACGGGTCGGCAGCTGGTGCGGGTCAAACTCCCCCTCGCCTGGCCCGTCATCATGGCCGGCATCCGGGTGTCCAGCCTGCTGGTGGTCGGCGTCGCCGCCATCGCGGTGCTCGTCGGGGGCGACGGGCTCGGCTCGTTCATCCAGGGGGGCCTCACCCGGCTGGGGCTGCCCGGCAGCGTGGAAGCAGTCTTGGTCGGCACCGTCTTCACGGTCGCGCTCGGCCTGGCACTTGATCTAATGTTCGCCTTCGTGCAGCGCCTGACAACCTCATCCGGCCTGCGGAACTGAAGGAGACCCATGGATACCACTTCGATGATCCATCTCGACCGCGTGACCAAGATCTATCCGGGGACCAAGGTGCCAGCCGTCGAGGAACTCACCCTGGACGTGCACAAGGGCGAGATCCTCATCCTGGTCGGCCCGTCCGGGTGCGGCAAGAGCACCACCCTGCGACTCATCAACCGCATGATCGAGCCCTCCGGTGGGCACATCTACTTCGAGGGTGAGGACGCCACCGACGTCAACGCCGACCGATTGCGCCGCCGGATCGGCTACGTCATCCAGCAGATCGGGCTGTTCCCGCACCGCACCATCGCCGAGAACATCGCAACGGTGCCCAAGATGCTCGGCTGGGACAAGAGCAGGATCAACACGCGCATCGACGAGCTGCTCGACACCATGGGGCTCGAGCCGTCGGAGTACCGCGACCGCTACCCCACGGAGCTGTCCGGCGGGCAGGCGCAGCGCGTCGGTGTCGCCCGTGCCCTCGGTGCCGACCCCGCGGTCATGCTGATGGACGAGCCGTTCGGAGCCATCGACCCGATCACCCGGGACCGGCTGCAGAACGAGTTCCTGCGCCTGCAGGGCAAGCTGGGCAAGACGATCGTCTTCGTCACCCACGACATCGACGAGGCGATCAAGATGGGCGACCGGATCGCCATCCTGGGCGAGCGTAGCGTCGTCCGCCAGATCGACACCCCCGAGCGGATCCTGGCGTTGCCGGCCGACGACTTCGTCGATGACTTCATCGGCTCCGGCTCCACGCTGAAGGGCCTGCACTTCGAGCGGGTCAGCGGCCTGGACCTCGCACCCTACCCGACGATGGCGATGGCCGACCCGGCAGACGTCGGCCGGGCCACCCTGTCCGCCTCCGGCTGCAAGTGGCTGCTCCTGCTCGACGGAGAGCAGCGACCGATTCGGTGGTTGCGGGAGTCGGACCTGAGCGGCGGTGGTCGGGTCGGCGAGCTGGCCACCCGTGGTCAGCAGGTGCGCAGCCTGGTCGAGGAGAACGCGACGCTGCACGACACCCTGGAGGAGATGCTGAAGTCGTCCACCGGGAGCGCGTGCGTGGTGGACGCCCGCGGGCGCTTCGAGGGCGTCGTGGAGATCGGCCACCTCACCGCGGTCATCCGCAGGCTCCGGGACGAGGCGCAGGCGCACTACGACGCGCTGGGATCATCCTCGTGACCGAGCGCAGCGCCGAGAACGCGCACGCCCCGGTACGAGTCGACCGGTCGCGTTCGACCGACGACGACGACGTCACCGATCTCGCGGTCACGGCGGCCGGGACCGACCAGGCCCGCGGCCGGCCGCTCGGCCTGGCCCTCGCCCCGTTGGGCATCCTCGCCCTCGCGGTCGCGCTGTGGGCTTACTACCGCGGCCTAGACCTCGACCCTGAGGTCAACTTCCAGCAGGCCAGTGCCCTCGACTGGAGCATCAAGCTCTGGCCGCAGACCGTGCAACAACTCACCATCGCGTTCTGGTCCACGGTCATCGTGGTGCTCATTGCCGTCCCCAGCGGCATGGTCCTGACCCGACCGGCGATGCGCAGGTACGGCCCGGCGGTACTGAGCGTGGCCAACGCCGGGCAGGCACTGCCCGCCTACGGACTGCTCGTCATCTTCCTCGTCATGCTCGGTCAGGGACTCACCACGGTCGTCTGGGCGCTCGTGCTCTTCGCGTTGCTCCCCGTGCTGCGCAACACCATGGTGGGGCTGGACGGCGTCGACCGGGCGACGATCGAGGCCAGCCGCGGGATGGGCATGTCCAGGTGGCAGGCGCTCATGCACATCGAGCTCCCGTTGGCCGTGCCGGTCATCATCGCCGGGGTTCGAACAGCCATGATCATCAACATCGGGATGGCGACGCTGGCGTTCCTGATCGGCGGCGGCGGGCTCGGGATCACCATCAGCGTGGGTCTGAAGCTGCAGCAGAACCCTGTGCTGCTGGTCGGGGCGGCGCTGGTGGCGATCGTGGCACTCAGCTTCGACTGGCTCGGAGCTGTCGCCGAGCGCTACCTGAAGCCGCGCGGACTCTAGGCGCGGGCGCGGGCTCCGGGCGCGGGTTCCGCGCGGATGCGGCGGACCACGACACTCCTGTGCGACGGCACGCGAGCCCCCACACCTGAGCCCCCACAGACCCCTGGGCCCCCCGCCGGTATGGCGAGGGGCCCAGGGGTCTGTGCTGGTCCGGTGCCTAGGAGCGTGGGTCGGTAGTTGCTGCGGCTGATCGGGTCGGTTTCGCCTTCGGTTGGCTTGGGGCCGTCGATCGTGGTGGCCGGGCTGTCTGGGGGTGTGCGGGTCGCTGGTGGCCGTCCTTGTGGCTGGGCGGGATGCC
>JBBQBP010000072.1:0-10023 GCA_038317635.1 Propionibacteriales bacterium | reverse complement strand
CGCACGTAGATCGCACGTAGATCGCACGAAACAGGTGCGCTGTCGCAGGGATAGCCACCGCCAGCAGGCGCCGGCGCCAGTCGCCCGGACCGCGGCTGAGCGGTCCTCTCCCAAGGCCCGCTTCGAGCGCGGCGACGCGCTGAGCGCGAAGTCCTTCACTGCGACGGACAAGTAGGTGAGTGGCTGCGTCCTACCGCTCAGAGCGGGATACGTCCGGAGTCTTGCGGCGGGACTGGCTCGCAACGCAGGACGGGATCCGTTGGTGTAGGCCACTGCGAGCCTGAAGACGGCCCAGAGCACACCCGGTCACAGCGGTGGCGATCAGGGCCACCACGAGGTCGGGCGCGAACAGGCGCAGCGTGCCCAGCGGGGTGCCGAACAGGTTTGGCACCAGAGCGAGAAGGACCCACGCCGCGGCGAGTGTGGTGAGCAGCGGGAACCACAGGCTGAACAGGCCGAACACCCCCGACGTGGACTTGGCGCGAACCTTGGTGCGGCGAAGCCAGGCCCACACCATGCTGAGGAGGTAGACGATCGGCAGGGCCACCAGACCGATGAACTTGGCCTTGCGGGACCACCCGGACCCGTCGACGTCGTCGTCGAGGCCGAGCGCCCTGTCGGCGATGCCGACGCGGAGGTGGCCCGTTTCTCCGAAGCCGAATCCACTGCCGCCGTTGACGAGCACGACCGCCGCCTTCTTCTGGGCGGGGACCATCATCGCCAGGGTCTCGACGCCGGGGCTGACCCCGTCATGCCACACCGCCCCGGTGCTGGAATCCACTTTCCAGCCGAGGCCGTAGGACGGCGAGACGTCGCTGGCCCGGCGCATCATCAGCGCCTTACCCTGCGCGCTCAGCACGTCGTCCTCGCCGTTCATCATCATCTGCAGGTAGCGCGCCAGATCGCTCGCGCCTGCAACGATCCCCCCTGCGGAGCCGTTGCCCGGTCGGTCGCGTTGTCGGGCAGCGGCCGCTTGGTGCCGAACCACGGCCGGTGCCCGGTCGCCATGTCCGCATGGACCTCGCCGTCGCCGACGAAGCTGTGCCCCATCCCGAGCGGCTCGAGGATGTGCCCTGCGACATAGGCCTGGAACTCCTGCCCGCTCACCACCTCGACCACGCGACCAAGAATCTCGTAGTTCGCATTCGAGTACTCCCACTGCGCGCCGGGTGCACCCGCTGGCGTGACCCCTGCCAGCTGTTCCACCCCGCGCGCAAGCTGATCCCCCTCGCCGGGTCCGGCTGCGCGGCGTTGCCCTGCCCCGTGGAGAAGCCACCCGTGTGGCTGAGGAGCTGCCGGATGGTGATGACCCCGGCGGGCCGGCCCGAGAACCCGTCGAGATAGCGAGAGACCTCGGTGTCCAGGTCGATCTCGCCGGCGCGCTCGATTGCTGAAGGAGTTCGCGGAGCGCGTGGGCGATCCCGAAACCGGCGGCTCGGCCTCGCGGCAGCGTCTGACGGCTTACCGGCAGGATGCGATCCGATGTGCCCGCGAGCTGGCCGGGGCCGGCACGCTCAAGGTCAGCGTGCTCCGCGACCGGACGGGGGTGTCGCGCGCCGGCCCGATCCTGAGGGACAACCACTATGGTTGGTTCGAGCGCGTGAAGACCGGGCATTACGCGCTCACGCCCAAGGGCGAGCGGGAGTTGAGAGATTGGCCTGGAGAGGCGACACCGTGAGCACTGAGAACCCCCCGCCGTCGTCGAAGGGCCTCGTCCTCGGAGGTGGCGGCGTAGCGGGCATCGCGTGGGCTACCGGAATCCTCCTGGGTCTCGAGGAGGGAGGAGTCGATCTCCGCTCCGCAAACCTCGTAGTCGGCACGTCGGCGGGTGCGGCCGTGGGTGCCCAGTGCACAAGCGATGTGCCCCTCGGCGACCTGTTCGATCGGCAGGTCGATCCCACGCGACAGGTGGGTGAGATGCGCCCGAGCATCAGGTACGGACGGATCCTGGCCGGCGTGATTCCTGCACTTCTCGTCAGGAAAGACACGCGGCGCTACCGGACCCGCATCGGGGCGATGGCCAGGGCTGCCAATACCGTCGACCCTGCCGTCAGGCGCGAGATCATCGCGCAGCGGCTCCCGCGACACGAGTGGCCCGAGGCGGGACTGACGGTCGCCGCGATCGACGCCTCCTCGGGCGAGCAGCGTTGGTTCGATGCCCAGTCTGGCGTGAGCCTCGTCGACGCGGTCGCTGCGAGCTGTGCCGTCCCCGGTGTGTGGCCTCCGATGCCGATTGATGGCCGCCTGTATTACGACGGGGGAATCCCATCGGCAGACAACGCCGACAGAGCGAGCGGGTACGGCGCGGTCCTCATCCTGTCGCCCGTCGGGCGGTCGCGGTCAGGCGGGCTGAGGAAGGGTCTCCGCGGCGAGATCGCCGCGCTCGAGCGCGAGGGCAGCCGGGTGACGGTGCTCACGCTCGATGACGGAGCGCGTGCGGCGATCGGTCGAAACGTCCTCGATCCAGCCACACGACCGGCTGCCGCCCGCGCGGGGCTCGAACAGGGGCGACGGGCTGTGGAGGAGGTGCTGGAAGGCTGGGCTTAGCGCGAGGGCGCGTGCCTACCTAGCTCCCCAAACGGCGTCACTCCGACTACCGTGCTGGATCTCGCGAAAACCTGGAGCCCGACGTGGATCTCAAGCGCCTCGACCAGCTGCATGACCGACAGACCCGTGAAGCTCTTGGAGATCGAGCCGATCACGAACGGGGTATCCGCCGTGACCGACGCGTCGCCCCCGCGGCGAACACGTAGACGCCCGCAGCCTTCATCTCGTCCACGACCGCCATGGCCAGCGGTCCGCGCCGGCGGAACCACTCCTCGGTGTGCGCGCCCACCCACTGCCGGTTGAAGTAGATGAGGTACTCGACCATGACTTCTCCTTCTCTACCGGCGGACCAGACGTCCGCGGTGCCCTGCTCTGCGACGCGCGTTGGAGACCGATACGTGTCGAGCTCAGCCAGGCGAGAGTCCGTGACGCGCTCGGCGAAGCAGCACCTCATGCAGGCCGGTGGTGACGACCCACACCACGAGCAGCCACATAAGTGCCTGGTTGCCGAGGTCGAAGCGCATGCCTACCAGCAGCACTGCGCCGGTGAACAGTGCCGTGATGAGCAGGTAGGTGCCCACGGCCACGCGCTCTTTGCCCTTCATGACGGTTGAGTTCTTGTGGAACTCCGCGCCGAGGTCCTCGGGTGCGCCGAAGGATCCCAGCGCCGAGGCGAAGGCGTCCTCCACGGCGGCACCGCCGTCGATGCGGTCCTGTGCACTGGAGCGCACGTGGTCCGCAACCTCGCCCAGGTGGGGGGCGAGCTCGGGGTGAGTGGCGCGCAGCTGGTCGGTCCACTGGCTGATGAGTGCGTCAAGCGATGGCATGGGTTCCTCCTGCCTTCGGGCCGCGCAAGGCAGCGAGGGTTGCCGAGATCAGGTCGAAGTCGCGCGTCTGGGCGTCCAGGTGGTCGCCTCCCGCGGTCAGCAGGCGGTAGTACTTTCTGACTCGACCGGCATCCGACGTTGCTTGGTAGCTCTCGATGTACCTCCGGGACTCGAGGCGGTGCAACAGCGGGTACAGCATCCCCTCGCTCCATTCGAGCCGTCCTCCCGACGCCGCCTTGATGTCATGCAGGATGGCGTAGCCGTAGCTGTCCCCCCCGCGGAGAACGGCGAGCACGAGTGGCGTGGCAGAGGCGGCCACGAGGTCCTTCGCTAGCTTCACTGGGTCTCAACCTCATCGGTGTCGGATACCTAGAACTGACAGGTACTATACCCAACAGTGCGAGGTATGGCCAAGCCCGGCCAGGAAAGTTGGCGTCGCCGCAGGTCGCAGTCCGGTTGTGGATCGGGCGGATGCCCGGGGCCGTGGCGTTCTTGGCGCCCGAGCGGACCAAGGTCGTATCAGCCCTCGTGCGCCGCGGCGGTGAGGAGCCTTGCGCCGCAATAGATTGAGCGCGTGATCGATGCCGTCGGCCTCGCAAGAGACCTGGGGAGCGCGACCCAGTCATTATCGATCTAGAACCGTTTTGGAAGGGCGCTGCCGTGCTCACCTGGCCAGCCCGCCGGACGACAGCCTAGGCGGCGGTCGTGGCAGTACCGGCGCGTTGGAGCACCTGGCGGGCCTCCGAGGATCTGTCCGATCTGCCGACGGGTCGGACCAGGCTCTCCGGAAGGAGCGCGTGCGTTACATCCGCGGTACTGGTGCTGCACATCGCCCAGTCGGGGCTTGTCACCTTGGGTTCGGGAGTCTTCCGGGACACGGGGGAACGTGATGGCGGCAAGGGCCTCGAGCACCTGCACACGGGTCTCGCGCGAACGGCCGGCTCGTATCGTGGAGACATGGACACCGCTGCTGAGATCTTCCTGCTCCTGACGAACGACGAAGGCGGCTCGGCGAGCTGGGGCACCCAGACTGGGTGGGCGCTGAGCGCGGCGACGATCGCCGACCTGCTGATCGAGGAACGGGTCGTTCTGGACGAGCAGAAGGACCCGAGGGTGCGCGTCGTCGACCCGACGCCGACCGGCCGAGCCGTGCTTGACAAGGTCCTGGCCCGCATCGTCGAGAAGGACGGCAAGAGGCTCTCGACGTTGGTCCAGGACCGCAAGCTCGATCCGGAGGCCGAGGTCGTCGAGGGGCTGGTGAGTGGCGGCGTCGTGGAGGTGGTGCCCGCGAGGTTCCTGGGCCTCGTCGGCCAGAAGCGCCCGACCCTGGATCCGCTGCCCGAGCGCGAGGTCCGCGAACGTCTGCGGAACGTCCTCGCTGGCGCGCCTCCCTCGGCGACTGACGCGACGTTGCTGGCGATCCTTCAGGGGCTCGGTGTCGCCAAGAAGGTGCTCGCCGCCGAGTCCGAGGGCATGTCGGCGAAGGACCTCAAGCGTCGCGTGGCACAGGCGTCCGACGAGGTCGCCGTCGGAGTGGCGATCAAGCGGGCCATCGACAGCCTGAATGCAGCCATCCTCACCGCGGTCATCGTGCCAGTGGTCGTCGCCGGTGGGCGCAGCTGAGGACGCCGCGCTCATGCGCGAACCACTCGCGGCTCACACCAGGAATCCAGCTGACCCAAGTTCGGGAAGGGAACCGCCAGAGGGCATGAAGTCCGTGCTCGGGCAGTTCATCATCACCCTTCGCGCCCTCATCTCGCGGCACACCCGTCAAGATCCCGACGCGGCCGCCGAGTGCTTCTGGGCGGTCTGCCATCGACTGACCAGCCTCATCGCCACGGGCGGATCCCCCACGAGCGACTGGAATCACACATCACCACGATGGGCCGTCTGTTCACTGTCAGATGAAGAGGTTGCAGACTCAGCCGACTGAGGAGTGCCCGCATCAGGATCCCGCACTGGTCACGCTCCGCGTGAGGATCCACTTGCGGTACATCGCGACCGGGCTGCCGTTCGTAGCTCGTGGCAACCTGCCCCACTCCGCCTGTTGACCTGCTCAGCGTCGACGCATCCGTGATCGTAGAGGCGCACTTGGCACTCCGGCGAAACGCTCTCGAGGTGGCCAGCAGTGTCAGGACTCTAGGTCGAGCCGAGGGACCGAATCCTCGAGTGCATCGAGGATGAGGTCGAGACCGAACTCGAACTCGGCCCGGAAGTCGTAGCCGGGCTGCAGGACGTACTGGGTCGTGAACTCGGTCAGGTGCGGGAAAGCGCCGTCGGGTAACGGCTCGATGAGGGCTCCGGCGAGGTCGGCCATCTCGGCGCCCCCGGTTGCCGGGAGGCCCGCCTCCTGGAGAGCGAAACCATAGACGTAGCTGTCGAGGAGGGCGTAGGCGTGCGCCGTCATCTCGAGCGACAGGCCGCCTCGGCGCAGGCAGCCGAGGACGGCGTCGTGGTGGCCGAGCGTCTCGGGACCGGGGGTGGTGCGGGACTCCATGAGGGGCGCGGCCCACGGGTGCCGGCTCAGTACCCGCCGGGCCGACAGGCAGCGGTGACGGATGGCCGGCTTCCACCCCAGGTCGGCGGGCGGCCGGTCGATCTCGGCGAAGACCCGGTCGACCATCCCGTCGAGGATCGCCTCCTTGCTGGGCAGGTGGTGGTAGATGGTCATCGGCTTGGTGTCGAGGGCGTCGGCGAGCTTGCGGATCGTGAGGGCATGGGCACCCATCCGGTCCGCCAGGGCCATGGCTCCGTCGAGCACCCGATCGGCCGTGAGCCGTTGCCTTGTGGCGTCCGGCCTGATCTCAGGCGATGCCATCGCGCTCCTCACCAATCTTCCTGTTGCAGATAGTACTAAGTACGAGTACGGTACACCAATCAAACAGTACAAAGTACGACACTTGGAGGACGACGATGCCCACGCTGAACGACCGATCAACCGAGCCACGAAAGGCCACCACGATGCGGGCGGTCACCCAACACGCGTACGGGTCAGCCGACGTGCTGGAGGTGACCACGATCGACCGGCCGACGATCGCCGACGACCAGGTCCTGATCGCGGTCGAAGCGGCCGGGCTCGACCGAGGCGTGTGGCACCTCATGACCGGCCGGCCCTACCTGATCCGGATCATGGGCTACGGCCTCACCACACCCAAGAACCCGGTACCGGGCCTGGACGTCGCCGGTCGCGTCGTCGCGATCGGAGAAGACGTCACCCGGTTCGCCGTCGGCGACGAGGTGTTCGGCATCGGCACCGGCACCTACGCCGAGTTCGCCGCAGCCAAGGAGTCCAAGCTCGTCCACAAGCCCGACACCATCACGTTCGACCAGGCCGCGGCATCGACGATCTCGGGCATCACGGCACTTCAGGCACTGACCACCCGAGGCCGTCTCGAACCGGGCCAGCACGTCCTGGTGATCGGCGCCTCCGGCGGTGTCGGCTCGTTCACGGTGCAGCTGGCCAAGGCACTCGGGGCAACCGTCACCGGAGTCGCCAGCACCGGCAAGCTCGACGCCGTTCGAACCCTCGGCGCCGACCACGTCATCGACTACACCAAACAGAACATCGACGACGGCGAACGGCGCTACGACCTCATCGTCGACACCGGAGGACGCAACACGCTCTCCCGCCTTCGGCGGGCCCTCACCCCGACGGGCACGCTCGTGATCGTCGGCGGCGAGGACGGCGACCGCCTCACCGGAGGCATCGGCCGCCAACTCCGCGCTGCGCTGTTGTCACCGTTCGTCAAGCAACGACTCACGTTCTTCATGAGCAGTGAGTCGCTCGACTCCATCGAGGAACTCGCCGAGCACCTCTCCAAGGGCACCATCGCCGCCGCGATCGGCCGCCAGTTCACGCTCGAGGAGGTACCCCAGGCCATCGAAGCGATGGAGGCCGGCACGCTCACCGCCAAGGCCGTCATCACGGTCAAGTCATGACGCCCGGTACCGGCACCCTCGCACCCGCCGGGTTCATCCGGCGCCACCTCCCCGAGATCGGCTTCGTCGTGGCGTCGATGATCTGGGCTGCAGTCATGATCGACACCGGCGACATCGCGTGGCCCCTCGCCGTCTGGACGGGCACCGCACTGGCTCCAATGTCCCTGCGCGAGCGGAAGCTCCGAGACGAGCGCACGTCGACCCTCTAGGGCCGTTGCCCTCCAAACCAGCCGTGCCCGGGGACAGGAGCGGACCGTTGTGGACTTTCGAACCGCACGCCCGGGCGCTCGAGGCCTTCCGCCTCCGGTCGAGAAGGACCCAGGGGGGCGATCGGAATGTGGCGGGGGTCGTGACAGGTGCGGACTCTGGGGCGCTTTCGTATCGCACACAGATAGCACGACGAGCCCTGTACCGGCATACGTGTACGTGTTCGTGCAGGTCAACCTAGGTCTGCCGGGGGAGTGCCCTCTGTCGTATGGACAGGAGGTTGAGGGTTCGAGCCCCTCCGCCGGCCCGAAAAGCGCTGTGGTACAGGTGTTTTGAGACTTCCAGTATGGCTGACGCGTGGTCGCGATCGCACGAGACAGGTGAGTAATGATCAGAACCTGTGGATGGCCCTCGGCGGGGTGACGTGAGGCGGGCGTACCTCCCGAGCAAGATCTGAAGCCCAATACAAGTTCTGATCAGGGTCGGCGTTGACGCGCCGGCTCGGGAAGGTACGCCCATGCTCAAAGTAGTCCAGGTCGACGAGGCGGCCAACGAGAACGCGGCCGGCGGTTCGCTGCTCGATGAGATCGTCCGTGATGGCGCGCGGGCGATGCTCGCGGCGGCGTTGCAGGCCGAGGTCGCCGCCTACATCGACGCCCATGCCGAGCAGGTCGACGAGGATGGTCGCCGGTTGGTGGTCCGCAACGGCTACCACGGCGAGCGTGAGGTGACCACGGCGGCGGGGGCGGTGCCGGTGCGGGCGCCGCGGGTCAACGACAAGCGCGTCGACGAGGTCACGGGTGAGCGGAGGCGGTTCTCCTCGGCGATCCTGCCCGCGTGGGCCAGGAAGTCCCCACGGGTCGCGGAGGTGCTGCCGCTGCTGTACCTGCACGGCCTGTCCTCTGGGGACTTCGTGCCCGCGTTGGAACAGTTCCTCGGCTCGGCCGCTGGCCTGTCCGCGAGTACGGTCACTCGGTTGACCGCGCAGTGGCAGGACGATGCGACGGCATTCGGCAAGCGCTCCCTGGCCGACAGCGACTACGTGTACTGCTGGGTCGACGGGATCCACCTCAAGGTCCGCCTCGAGCAGGACAAGGTGTGCCTGCTGGTGATGATCGGGGTCCGCGCCGACGGTTCGAAGGAGCTGGTCGCCCTCGCCGACGGGTTCCGCGAGTCCAGCCAGTCGTGGGCCGACCTGCTGCGGGACTGCAAGCGCCGCGGGATGGCCGCCCCGGTCCTGGCCGTCGGCGACGGCGCGCTCGGGTTCTGGAAGGCGATCCGGGAGGTCTTCCCCGCCACCAGGGAGCAGCGCTGCTGGTTCCACGCAGGAGGCAATGTCCTCGCCGCCCTACCGAAGTCGGCCCACCCTGGCGCGAAGGCCGCGCTGGCCGAGATCTGGGGCGCCGAGGACAAGGACCACGCACTCAAGGCCGCCAAGGCGTTCGCGGACCTCTACGGCGCGAAGTGGCCGAAGGCGGTCGCGAAGATCACCGAGCACCTCGACGTCCTGCTGGCGTTCTACGACTACCCCGCCGAACACTGGATCCACCTGCGCACGACAAACCCGATCGAGTCCACGTTCGCGACGGTCCGGCTCCGCCAGCGGGTCACCAAGGGCCCCGGCTCACGCGCCGCCGGCGTGGCCATGGCGTTCAAGCTCATCGAGTCCGCACAAGCCCGCTGGCGCGCCGTCAACGCACCCCACCTCGTGGCCCTGGTCCGTGCCGGCGCACGCTTCGAGAAGGGCATCCTCGTCGAACGACCCGACGCATCAGGAGGCGATCAACAAGTCGCGTGACACGCCCATCCACAGGTCTTGACTATTCCTCGAGACAGGTGCGCGCCGGCTCCTTCCCAAGACAGGTTCAGAGCACTCATGGACGAGCAGTCGAGACACCGGCCGGCAGGCCGCGCTGGACTTCAGGCCGGCGCCACGCTCCTGCTGATGGCTGGACTGCCGGGCTTCGGCTACGCGGTCGCCGTCGCCGGACTCGTCACCGAGGGCGATGCCGCTCGCACGACGCAGGACCTGATCGCGTCCCGAGGCCTCTTCGCAGCGGGGATCCTGAGCCTTGCCGGGGTCCTCGCCCTCGATGTCCTCGTCGCGTGGAAGCTCTACCTCTTCTTCAGGCCGGTCAACCACGCCGTCGCGATCGTGGGCTCCGCTCTGAGGACGCTCTACGCCGCGATCCTCGCGCTCGCACTGAGCCAACTCATCGGCATGCTGGGCCTCGTGAGACGCGACGCCGCGGAGGTATCGGTTGACGTGCCCGGCCAGGTCCTGGTGGGCCTGACCCGGTACACGGACATCTGGGACGCAGGGCTCATCATCTTCGGTCTCCACCTCTTCGTTCTCGGCTGGTTGGGCTTCCGATCCGGCTACGTCCCGAAGGGCGTGGGGGTGCTGCTTGCGGCCGCGGGCGTCGGGTACCTGGTCGACAGCGTCGGTGCGTTGACGACGTCCGGTCAGTGGACCGACGTCGCGACTTTCACCTTCATCGGC
>JBBQBP010000071.1:0-10422 GCA_038317635.1 Propionibacteriales bacterium | reverse complement strand
GGTCAGCCTGGTCAAGGGCCGCCCGGTCTCGCTCACCAAGGGTCAGAAGGTCACTCTCACCAAGGACGGCGGCACCGCGCTCACCCTGGTCCGGATGGGCCTGGGCTGGGACCCGATCCGCAAGAGCGGCTTCTTCGGCTCCCGGGAGGTCGACATCGACCTCGACGCCTCGGCCGTGCTCTTCGCCGCGGGCCAGGTGGCCGACATCGCCTTCTACAACAACCTGACCACCCGCGACGGCTCGATCCAGCACCTCGGCGACAACCGCACCGGCGCCGGTGAGGGCGACGACGAGGTGGTCGCGGTCGACCTGACCCGGATCCCGGTGCACGTCGACACGGTGGTCTTCATCGTGACCAGCTACCAGGGCCAGACCTTCGAGCAGGTCGAGAACGCCTTCTGCCGACTCGTCGACCACCAGGACGGCGAGCTGGCCCGGTTCGCATTGGCCGGTGGCATGCCGTTCACGGGTCTGGTGATGGCCAAGATCTACCGCGAGGGCGCGCAGTGGAAGTTCCAGGCCATCGGGGACGGCATCCAGGCCAAGGTCCCGACGGAGGCGATCCAGCAGCTCACCCGGTACCTGTGAGCCCCGGATGACTCGGCTGGTCGCGGGCCAGAACATCCCCTGGGCCGAGCCGCGGCTCACGGCGTACCTCGACCGCGACGGGGTGGGCTGCTCGGTGCTGCTGCTCGGCGACCGGTTCCGGGTGCGCGGTGCCGACGACCTGGTCACCGCGGCCCGGCCGTCCCGCTCCGGTGTCGAGTGGCTGGCCGGGCCGCCGGAGGGCGTCACGGTCGACCTGGGAGGCGTCGACGCCGACGTACAGCGGGTGCTCCTGGTGGCCGGCGGCGAGTCCGGCGTCCGGCTGCTGGGCACCGACGGAGACGTCGTCGCGACGTTCGCGCCCGACGTGACGGGGTCGGAGCTCGCGCTGCTCGAGCTCTATCGGCGCGACGGCGGCTGGAGGGTGCGCGCGGTGGGTCAGGCCTACTCCGGCGGCCTGCCCGGGGCGTACGCCGCGCACGGGCTGTCCGCGCCCGCTCGACCCGCGCCGCTCCCCAGCGGGGGATCCGGCGCCCGACCGGTCGAGGAGCTGCTGCGGCACTCGATGATGGTGCTCGAGGACGCCTCGCGGACCACCGCGTCCCTGCGGTCCACCCGCGACTTCGCGCGGGCCCACTGGGAGCGCGAGCTCGAGGACGTGGTCGCCGACCCGGCACTCCGGGTGGGCGAGGTGGGCGAGCAGGCACGACGGGCCGCCGAGGAGCGGCACCGGGCGATGGTGGGGGAGGCCGAGCAACGGCACCGCCGCGACCTCGACCAGCTCGCCGGCGAGCTCCACGACTTCGAGGCCGAGCTGCCCGCGCCGCTGGCGTCGTGGGAGTCCGGGCGGTGGGCCGACTGGCAGCCCCCGGACGACCTGCAGCGGGGGATCCGGGTCGGCGAGCTGGCGCTGCCCGACGCCCCGCTGTTCCGGATGCCCCTGCTGCTGCCGGTGCCGCTGAGCCGGCCGCTATGGATCGACGTGGGTGCCGACGACGCCGTCGCCACGGTCATCCTGCGAGCGCTCGCGATCCGGGTGCTGGCGGCCACCGCGCCGGCCGGCACCCGGGTGACGCTCGTCGACCTGGGCGGCCGCCGTGGCCGGCTCGGGCTGCCCGACGCCCTGCTCGACGGCCCGCCGGCGGTCGATGCCGCCGACGCCGCGGCCCGGCTCGAAGCGCTGGTCGGGCACCTGGAGCTGCTGGGCGCGGCGCTCGCGTCCAGCAACCTGGACGCGCTCGACGAGGCGCACCGCGGCCACCGGCTGCTGCTGGTCACCGACCTGCCGACCGGGCTCGACGAGTCGACCCTGCTCCACCTGCTGGCCGTGATCGAGCACGGGCCGGCGCTGGGCGTGCACGTGCTGGTGACCGGTTCCCACACCGAGTCGCTGGGGATCGGCCTGATCGACCAGCTGCACGCACGGTTCCTGCGGCTGCCCAGCGCCCCCGGCGGCGACCTGGTCGACGGTTTCGGACGCGTCGACTGGGCCTTCCTGCCCGATCCGGGGCCGTCTGACGACGCGATCCTCACCCAGGTGCTCGACCGGCTGGTACTGGCCCGCAGCGGCGCCGGCTGAGCCGCCAACGCAGGCGCGTCGGGCGCGCCCCGTCGTCAGAGCGCGTTCCTGGAGGCACGGTCGGCGTGCTGTTCGTGTTGGCCGCGTGGGCTCGGTAAGAACGAGACATGCCCTCTTGGAGAACGAGTTCACGGTGACGGCCAGCGACGACGACGACTTCGCGAACGCCTACTCCGCGGAGAACGAGTCCAACCTCTTCAACGCGTACTACGAGCGGCCAGCGATGCTCGGCCTCGCCGGTGAGGTGTCTGGCCGTCGGATCCTTGACGCGGGGTGCGGTTCCGGGCCGTTGTCGGCGGCGCTTCGCGCCAGGGGCGCCGTCGTCACCGGGATGGACGTGAGTGCGGCCATGGTCGACCTGGCCCGCGAGAGGCTGGGTGAGGACGCCGACGTACACGTCGCGGATCTCGGCGCGCCGTTGCCGTTCGCCGACGCCGTGTTCGACGACGTCGTCGCCTCCTTCGTCCTGCACTACTTGGAGGACTGGGCCGGCCCACTTGCTCGACGGCAGATCGGGTCGGTAGCGTCGTCCCACCCTTCGGGCAGCGAGGAGCCCGGCCTTTGGTGCCAGCCGTTGGCCATGCGCTCGCCTCGCCCAGTCAACAAGATGGGGCCTGAGCGGCCCGGCACGCGGATCCCGTGTCGGGATCCTGCTGTGGTCACGCTCCGCGTGACGATCCCGGTCCGGTGACGGTTCCTGCTACGAACAATGGTGGGATTGAAGGTCGGCTCAGCCGTCGGCAGCGGGTCGGCTGCGGGCAGCGATGACTGCCGCGACGTCCTGGTGGTTGATGTAGACCATGATCTCCCAGCTGGCGATCACCTCACCCGGGATCGAGGGCCGGCCCCGGCTCGAGCAGATGCCCGGCCACCGACTCCACGTCCAGCAACTCCCGCTGCCGATCAGCCTCGCCTGCTTGACCACAGGATTTCAGGCCCGCCCGATCACCGCACCACGCCGCGCGGATTCTTCAGCAGTCTCCTGGCGCCGAGTCGGCGTCAACGCGCGGTGCTCTAGCGCCGACTCGGCCGCCAGGCGCATGGCGCGCAGGCTCTCCCGGGCGTCCGCCTCGGCGACCCCGAGCCCGCCGATGAATGCTCGATACGCCCGCTCGAACTGCGCGTTGGCCTCGCGGTGCGCCTGCAGCCCACCGGCGGTCAGCGTCACCAGGTAGGAGCGCCTGTCGCCCGGGTTGTCGAGGCGGCGCGCGTGCCCGCGGCGCTCAAGCAGGTGGAGCTGGTCCATGAACGTGGTCAGCTGCATGCCGAGCCGTCGGGACAGCTGGGTCGGTGAAGCGGCCTCGAGCTCGAAGATCGCGCTGTACGTCGCGTACTCGGCCGGGGTGAGGGGTCCGTCGCCCAGGGCGTCCGCGAGCAGTCGGCCGACTGAGTGGTGCAGTGCGAAGACATCGAACAACAGCGAAGTCCCGAGCGCGTCGCCGGCGCTACCGCTCATGGCGCGACTGCGCCCGTCGCGACGAGCGCGGGGTCGACGCCGTCGAGCCACTCCCGCACGGTGAGCACGGCTGCGACGTCCGGCTCGATCGTCAGCCGGGGATCGCGTCGCCCGACGCCGACTGCCAGGTCGCTGGCGACGCTGATGACCAGGCCGGAGGACGGCAACGTGAGCTCCGACGGGTTGCCCCACGTCGTCGGACACCCACCCATGGGCTCGCCGACCACGACGGCCTCAGTCTGGTCCTGCAGGCGCGCCACCAGCAGGCTGCCGGCCGAGAAGGTGTTGCGGCCCGTCAGGACGAAGAATCCGCCTGGGCGGCTCGCTGCTGGCTTCGCGAATGTCGAGACGATCGGTGACAGGGCCGAGACCTCACCGCCGTAGTTGTGCCTGACGTCCAGGACGACCTGGGTGACGCGGGGGTTGCTCAGCGCGGCCCTGAGGGCGGACAGCCGGGTCGGCGGTAGGGGCTCGACCCGGTTGTACTGCACGAACAGGGTCCGTGTGCCGGGGAGCATCTCCCACCACAGGGCGTCGTCGATCCGGGACAGGTAGAGCACGCCCGGGTCGCTCGGCAGGTGCAGGCCGTAGGCCCCCGCCCAGGCGTTGTAGTCGGCCATCGGGATCGGGTCGATCACGAGCGTGGACCCGGCATCGGCGGTCCGCCCGGACAGCGTCGTGGCCGGGCTCACGTCCAGCGAGATCGAGCCGTCGCCGGAGAGACCGAGCCCGCGCAGGATCTGGGGGATCAGCACGAGCCGTGGGGAGACCAGCCGTACCGTCTGGGTGTTGTCGTGGGGCACGAGGGGTGAGATGGCGGAGAGGACGTCGGCCGTCGGATGCCCATCGATAGCATCGATCCGAGATCCGACGAGTGACCGGTACGGCGCCAGCGCGTCGACGACGACGAGCTCGTCGTCGAAGAGCCACAGCCGAAGCGGCATGCTGTCGACCGGGTAGCTGCCTGCGCCCCACACGAACGCGCCCGTGTGGCCTTCGCAGCCGGCGCCGCTGACGAGCGCGACGACCCCGAGCACACCGACCATGAGCTCGTCGTCGGTGGACTGCGGCACCCGGGCCGACAGCTCGGCGACCGCCCCCTCGAGGGCGGCACGCGAGACCCGGTGGAAGAGGTGCGGGTGGATCGCCGCCATGCCGGGGACGATCAGCTCGAGGTCCGCTCGCCACGTCGCGTCTCGACCCGTCGCCGGGTCTGCTGACCCCGTCCCGGTCGTCCCGGCGACCGGGCGGGACCCGGTCGGCTCGCCGTCGCCGGACGAGCAGCCGGCGCCCGCCAGCGCGACGGCGACGAGCAGCACCATCGGGGCACTCGCGCGAAGCCGCATGGCTAGATACTACGGATCCGTAGTAGTTTGGCAAGGATGGTGGGTGGGGAGGGCTCTCGAATGGTCAGAGACCGCACCGTTCCTGGCCGACTGCCTGCGGTTCGTGCCCATTCGACGTACGACGATCGTGGGGCTGTGGCAGCAAGCGACGGTCAGGGTCACAGCGCCGAGAGGTGGCGGCGACCGATGTGATGACCGTGCTCACCATCGAGTGGGGCCTCGAGCCAGTGAAGCGCCGTCACCTATCCCGCAGCCAATTGCACCTCAAGGAACGCGGGCGGGTTCTGGGAAACGCAGTCGGCCAAGAACCAGACGTACTCCAGTAGTGTCGCGTTCCCTGGCCTCAGCGTGGACACGCAGGCGGGCTACGCCAAGAGCGTGAGTCTGCACTTCGACTTCAACAAGAGGGGCCTCATCTGTGGCAACACCGTTCAGGGCCCCGCCTCGTCGAGCAGCGTCAGCATCCAGGCTCCGTGAGGTGCCACCCCGTTCATCTACTTGGGCGGCCTTCGGCGCCGGTGTGCTCTCCAGGGCCGCCGGCGCCGGAAACCCAGCACTTGGACGGCGCGTCGCCCTCTGGGCGGCGCTGCCGCTGTGGGTGCCGGGCCTCCTGACCCTCACCCTGACGGCCGGGTGTGCGTCGCCGAACGCCCCAACGGCCGGGGCCTACGCCAAGTTGGTGATGCCCGTCGAGCCGAACTACGTCACCAGCGGCTACCCCTCAGCTGCCGGCCGGTCCTGGGTCCACGGAAGCCTTACGGTGTGCCTGGACCGGCCCGGCGAGGTTACGGTGACCGATGTGACCGTGCTCGAGGGAGACTTGGAGGTCACTGGCTGGGCGTTGCGAGACGGCCGGTTGCGGGTGAATACCGGATTCGTGGGCGATCTGCCCGGCACGGTTGCCAGCAACGCAATCCCAAACACCAACGCCATCACCGAGGTGTGCGCCGACAACTCCTACGAGGTCATCGTCCAGCTGAAAGCGGGCACGAAGACCACTGAGGCCAGGGGCTTCGTCGTCCACTACGAAAGTTCGCATGGCGAACGGACTCTGGAACTACCCGAGCGACTCATCGTGTGCGTCAACGTCGACGTGTGTAAGAAGCCGTAGCCGGGCAAGTGAGTCTCCTCGCCGATGACGGAGCCTGAGAATCGGGTTGGGGGTGCGCTGGACTATGTACAGGTCCACACTGCCGGGTGGCGCAAGGATGAACGGTATCGGCACAACCGCACGCCATCTGCGGCAGATCCGCAACAACTTGAGATGCTCACGGCGTGAGGTTGCTGGACCGGCCCCTCCGTCGGAGGATTGAGGGGTGGATACGCCGGAGGAAACGCCCCGCCGACCCAGGTCGAGTGACGTGGCTGGTCTCATTGGGTTGTTGGCGGTCCCTTGAGGGTGAGGTGTGGGCCGGAGATGGCGCGGATGACACTCTCCCAGAGTGGGCCGAGAACCTCGCGAGGCGTCTTGCTCGGGACGGGCTCGTGTCGGTGGGAGCAGGTAATCAGGAAGTTCGCCGGGCGCTCGGTGATCTGAACCGGCGGCTCCGATACGTAGCTGGTGAGCATGATGAGTCCGACCGCACCTCCTGACCGATCCGCCGCAGTTCCGGTCGGGCCGCAACGCGGCCTATCTGCGGCAGTTCCGTATGGCCGCTACGCGGCACATCAGTGCGTTGACATGGGCGATACGGCTCGTCGCCAGTCACGGTGGTGCTCGTTGATGAACTTCGCCGTGCCGAGCCAATGCTGGCCGTGGCCGTCTTCGTACATCGTTCCCCAGGGCTCGCGCCCGCTTTCGTGAGATCGCTTCAGCAGTTCGTGCATGGCTGTGGCACGCCTTGCCATGGTTGCCGGCAGCGCGGTCCGCAGTGCGTCATCTGCGCCGTATCCGTCCACGAAAGCGCTAAGACGAGCTGCCGCGGTGTTGGGGTGTTCATCGGCGAACAAGTGGCCGAAGGAGATTGCCGCGTAGGCGAGGTCCCACAGACGCGTAGAAGGTCCGGAGCCGTCCCAGTCGATGAAGACGAGACGCTCGCCGTCAATGATGAGGTTCCAGGTCGCCAGATCGTTGTGGCACAGCAGATCTGGTTGCTCGGCCGGGAGGAGCACATCCCAGTTGGCTGGGACTGGCAGACCGACGCTGGCGTCATGGATGGACCGCACCACTGCCCCCACGGCGTGGACCACCTCAATGTCGAGTGGAGCGTGCTCCATTGCCAGATTGCCGGGGACAAGGTCGAGGATCAATCGCCCTTGATCATCACGCCCGTGGGGCTTTGGCACGTCGATGCCTCGTCCCCGAAGCGCATCCATGTACGCCACCGTGTGCTCCGTCGTAGCGAGCCACGGTTTGCGCACTGTCTTGCCAATCCGAACGACACTGGTCGACGCGTTTCCCCCAGCCAGGCGCTCCTCTGCACCCTCGTCACGGTCCATGAGCATCACGCTACGGCTCGAACACAGAGGCTCGAGTGGGTGAAGTTCGTCGATGGTGCGGGTGGCGATGATGGGCGAGCGCCACAGCCACAGGACAGAGAGCGAACCGCCGATCGCCGCGATGACCAGCGTCGGGCCGATGCCGATCAGGTCGCCGGCGACGCCACCGACTATCCCTCCCAGCGGGCGGATCCCGTAGTTGACGCTGGAGAAGGCGCCCGAGACGCGGCTGCGCATGGCGTCTGAGGTCACCGCTGTCTGCAGCGCGTTGAGGTTGATGTCGAAGAGCATGATCCCGGCGGCGCTCAGCATCTCAACCCCGGCGAGGACGGCACCCTTGGTCCATGTGGAGCCCGAGGCAAGTGGCAGCAGGGCAATGGGTGCGCTGAAGAGCACGGCGCCGGTCGCGATGGTCGGGCCGACGCCCAACCGGCGGGAGATGCCGCCAGCGAGCACGGCGGCGACGAGCCCTCCCACAGCTCCGACGCCGAACGCCAGGCCGATGACCAACGCGGACAGCCCGAGGTGTCGGCTGGCGAAGAGGACCAGCAGGGCTGTGGCCATGAAGCTGAAGAAGTTCAGGCAGGTGCAGCACCGCAAGGAAGCGGACATGTACGGGTGGCGCCACAGATAGCGCATGCCCTCCATGGCCTGCCTCAGCAACCGGTCTTCCTGTGGCTCGGGCTCCGGCTCATCGACGCGGACGCGCCCGATGAGCACCGCCGATGCCAGGAACGAGACGGAGTCCACGAACATCGCGACGGGCGCGGTCAGCACCTGCACCAGCAGGCCTGCCAGGGCTGGCCCGGCGATGAAGGAGCCCGAACGAGTCACGCTGAGCAGGGAGTTGGCCTCGACATACTGATCGCGCTTGACCAAGGCGACGAAGAAGTTGGGGTAGGCCGTCTGGTAGAGCGTGCCGCCCGCTCCCGCGACCAGTGCCACGACGAACAACTGCGCCAAGGTGATGCTGCCGAGCCAGTAGATGAGGGGGAGGGAGAGGATCGCCGCCGACTGGATGAGGTCGCCCAGTACGAGCAGCGGTTGCTTGCGTCGACGACGGTCTACCCAGGCGCCGGTCAGCAGCGAGAACAGGTTCGGAGCCCAGACGGCGGCGGTGAGCACCCCGACCTCAGTCGAACTCGCGTGAAGCATCGTGATGGCAATCAGCGGCAGGGCGAGCTCGGATACTCGGTCTCCGAGCTGGGAGATGCCTTGGCCGGCCCAGTAGGTGGCAAACCGCCGGTCGCGCCACAGCGGCCGGGTCCTGACCGCCTGACGGGGAACCTCGACACTCATGGCTGTTCGCTCTCTCGCGCCGCAGGTCCGGGCATGGTGTGCCGGACCAGTCGGACCGGCCGTGCCCCGTCGGGAACTTCCGAGGCATCGGCGTCCTTGCGCAAGACGTAGGGGGTCAGCAACTCTTCGATGGCGTGCTCGAGCTCTGCCAGCTCATCGAGAGTCACGAGCACAGTGGTGTTGGCCCGCCCGGCGAGTACCCGCCACTCTCGCTCCAGGTGGGGCTCGACCTCTGCCGACCACTGCCCGACCAGATCGCCCTCGACTTGCTCCAGGACCCGCGAGAGCAGCCGCTGCGCGTCCTGACCGGCCTCGTCAGTGGCTGCGAACCGGAACCCGCGAACAGCCTCCCACCAGCGTTCCCGGCCGCTTCCCTGCCGCTCCGCGTCGTGGACCAGGTGGTGCTTTGCCAGATGTCGCAGGTGCCAGCTCGTGACCGAGGGGCTGGCACCGACCTCGGGGGCGAGGCCGGTAGCCGTGTCGGGTCCGTGCTGCTGGAGGCGCAGCAGGATCGCGAGCCGCACCGGGTGCGCCAACGCTCGCATGCCCTGAGCGTCGAGCTCGACATCACCGTACGGATTGGTCATGGCCAGGACGCCTAACGTAAGAGGAGTCTATCGAGAGAACACTCTCACGTTTATGGACGGGCAGCGAGAGGGATGAGAGATTTCGAGTTCCAACAGGGCTTTCGGCTTCGTGCCGAGACGTACCCAAGCGGTCTGGCGGAGCGCTCTCGAGTTCGGTGACGGCAAGCGGATCGCTTGCGGGAGGAGTCGGCCGGTCGAGGGCGAGTTGGGTCCGTGTCGGTGCGCCCGGATCGGTGATCGCGACTCCGATGGGGTCTATCCCGTTCCCTACCAGCAGCCTTGGACGTGGCACCGCGCCGGGCAGGGCGCCCACCGCACAGAGTTGCGGTTTCGAGTCCCGTCGCCTCCACCACTCGGGGGCGTAGCTCAATTGGCAGAGCGCCCCGGCGTCGCGATGATCGCGGCGCCGGGGTATTGCCAGGCAAGGCACTGATCGATCAGCGGCATGAGTAGCCCTGTGTCAAGCAGCCTGGTCTTGGAGTCGTTGTAGCGCGCGGTGTTTCGCGGGGTTGTAGGGCTCGTGGTCTTGCCAGCATCGCCAGATGATGTGGAGCCAGGCTCGGGCGAGGATCCGGACTGCGTGGGGGTGGTCGTGGCCGCGTGCTCTGGCTCGTCGGTAGAGGTCGGCGGCCCAGGGGTTGTCGTGGTGGGAGTCGCCGGCGAAGTCGATGACGGCGCCGCGGAGTTGTTTGTCGACGGCCCATCGGAACGCGACGACTTTGACCTTGCCGGACTGCTTGGTCGAGGGTGCTGCGCCGGCGAGGCAGGCCAACGCTTCGGGGGTCGGGAACCGGCCGCGGGCGTCGCCGATCTCGGCCAGGAGCCGGGCTGCGCGGACGGTGCCGGACTTCGGTAGCGAGGTGAAGATCGCGGCGTCTGGGTGGGCTGCGAGCTGGTCGGCGATCTGCTCCTCGAGCGCTTTGATCTGGGTCCGCAGCGCGGTAAGGGTCGCGACGAGTGCGAGGGTGATCTCGGCCCTGGGCGCGGCTTGGGTGCCGGTGGTCCCGCGGGGTGCGTTGTCGAGGTGGGCCCACATGCGGTCGAGGTTGGCCAGGTGGTTGTAGCCGACCGACCGCAGCCAGTTCCCGAGCCGGATCGAGGAGAGCCAGTCGGCTTTGTCCTGGTCGGGGAAGTGGGTCAGGAACCGCAGGCTGATCTGGGAGTCGATG
>JBBQBP010000070.1:0-11098 GCA_038317635.1 Propionibacteriales bacterium | reverse complement strand
GTCACCGTCAGAGTCGGTACCGGCGGTTCCATCGACCTGTACCAGTCCGGACCCGGCACCGCCCAAGTCATCGTCGACGTCGCCGGCTACTACATCGCTGGCACGGTGGCGGCAGCCGGAGGCTTCACGTCGCTGACCCCGCACCGGATCCTCGACACTCGCAACAACGGCGGCAAACTCGCCAGCGGCGAGACCCGTGCCATCCCCATCCTCGGTCAGGGGAACGTCCCGAGCAGCAACGTGTCCGCCGTCGTCCTCAACGTCACCGTCACCGAGACCACGAGCGGCGGCTACCTGTCGGTCTACCCGGCTGAGTCCATCAAACCCAAAGCGTCCAACCTGAACTGGAACTCGGGCGGAACAACGATCCCGAACCTCGTCGTCGTCAAGGTCGGCAGCAACGGGAAGGTGTCGCTGTTCCAGTCCGGGCCCGGCACCGCACAAGTCATCGTCGACGTCGCCGGCTACTACCGCGGCGGCACCGCCGCAAAACCCGGCATGTTCGTCGCCATGGCTCCAACCCGCGTCCTCGACACCCGATCGACCCGACCGGTCGCCGGTGGCGCCAACATCAGCCTCACCATCCTCGACAAAGGCGGCATCCCCCCCACCGGCGTCTCCGCCGTCGTCATCAACACCACGGTCACCGAGACCAAGGCCCCCGGCTACCTGACGGTGTTCCCAGGTACGAACCCGCTGCCGACCGCGTCGAACCTGAACTGGTCCGGTCCTAGTATCACGATCCCCAACCTGGTCACCGTCCAGCTCGGCAGCGACGGCGCCATCAGGTTCTACAACGGATCAAGCGGCACCACCCAGGTTATCGCTGACACCGCCGGCTACTACATCAGTTACTGACGGGCCCTCTCGTACGGTCGAGGGGCACTCGGGAGAGTCCGAGCGCGTCCAGGATATGGGGCACCACGGACTCGCCCTGGTAGCGCCCGAGGGCGACCAGTCGCGCTTGTTCGCCGATGCGGCGGCCGAGCCCGTCGTAGTCGGTGATCACGGCCTCGAGCGCGTCTTCCCACTCGTGGTCGGCGACGAGCAGCCCGTCGACACCATCTGTGACGGCAGCTGCCATGGACTCCGTCGGGGACGCCAGCGTCGGGATGCCCACGATGCCCGCGTCGAACCACTTGAGTTCGGACTTGCACCGCGTGAACCTGTTGTCCTGCAGCGGGGCGATGTTGACCTCCGTCTCGCCGATGACGCGGTGCAGGTTGACATAGTCGGTGAAGGGGACGACGTCGACGCGGTCCTTGAACCGCTCGAGTCCGGCGTCCTTCACGGACATGTACCCGGCGATGCGCACCATCACCTCGGGATGACGCTTGAGTACCGCCCGCAAGCCCTCGCCGGCGACGCCGATGTCGTTGACGTGTGACGGACTGCCGGAAAAGTAGCCAAGGTGGAGCCGTCCGTCCCGCAGGTTCGCGGTGTCCCTCGCCTCGACGACCCTGGCCGAGTAGTCGAACTCTTCCGCGGTCATGAAGTTCGGGATCACCGAGGTGGGGACGCCGAGTACAGCTCGGGCCTGCCCAGCAAGGGCGTCGGTGCTGGCGATGAACGAGTCGCACAGTCTCGCAGTAGCTGCCAAGCGGCCGATCATGGCGTACCAGATGGCCCACAGGTCGAGGCCGGTGGCCATGCGGCTCATCGGCTGAGCGGTGGTCTGCATGATCAGCGGCACTGCCGTCTCGTCGAAGACGAGGTCGTCGCAGTCGAAGAAGACCGGGATGCCCCTGCGCCGCGCCAGTCCGATGACGTGATCAAGCTCAGCGGAGTACTCGCTGCGGTGGACGACGACGGCGTCGGCGTGCGCGAAGACCTCCTCGAGAACATGCTTGTCGCCCCTGTAGAACCAGGAGGCAGAGACGTCGATGTCGGCTTGGTTCAGCGCGTTCGCCATGGCGTAGACACGGAAGCGGAACGAGCTGTCGTTCTGCGAATCCGAATAGTAGGCCACCCGGCGCGGCCGAGCGTAGAACATCGCGATCCGGTTCTGCCGAGGGACCAGCCACGGATGAACATGCTTGCGACGAGGCACCGGGACGTCATACACCGGCGTGCTCCGCCGCCAGCCTGGCCAGCACATCCGAGAGCTGCTCGGTCCACGTCCTGCAGAGCACGTCCGGGGAGCCGGTGTCGACCTTTCCGGTCCGCGAGTTCTTGTCAGCCGCTCCCAGGGCAGCGGCCAACGCGTCGACGGTCGGTTCCGCCACGATCAGCCTCGGCCCGTACACGTCGAGTCCGGTCTTGCCCGGCCAGGTGTTCGTGACCACCTGGCTGCCTGCTGCCACAAGGTCCAGGGCCGGGTATCCGGTGTGCGGTGTCGCCATGAGCGACAGGCCGATGTCGATCGACCTCAAGAGTTCGGTGTACTGCGACAACGGGATGGCATCGTGGATGACCGTCCACGCGCCACCGAAGTTGAGATCCTGTGGCGTGTTCCGGCCGACGCAATGGACGGTCCAGTCCGACGCATTCAGGATCCCGCGTTCGAACGAGCGCGTGAGTGCCTCCGCACCGAGGCTGAACAGGCTGCGTGCCCTGTTAGGGCGGGAGTCGAAGAACAGTTCCCGTCGTGGCCGCCACAGGTGCTCCGTCTTCAACTCCGTGAAGGCGGACAACGAACTCTCGAACGACATCCCGTGGTCGACAAGGTTCGTCGCCCCGTCGGCCACCAGCGCGTCATACAAGCGGCGCGAGTCGACCAGAGTCAGCCCGGTCGGCCGGGTCATCTCCCGCCAGGCCTTGAGCGCGTCGTCGCCGGTGGGGTAGAATGACCTCTCGTCCTCCATGAGCAGGTAGACGACCTTCTCGGGGTCGACCGTGGCCCGCAGCGCAGCCGTCGTCGACCATGAGGTCGTAAGCCAGTGGTCGTCCGGGGCGATGTCGACGTACGTGTCGCCGCTCTCCCGGTAGACGACGAACTCCGGATCCTTCGGCGCTTCGATGCCGGCCATCTTCCAGACTTCGAAGCAGCCCTTCGTCGCCGGGCGCCCGCGGCGGGTCACGATGCGTAGCTTCTTGCTGCTGGCCGTCGCCCATAGGGCTCCCAAGACGAGCGCCGTGGCGACCCTTCCGTACAAGCCGTCAGCGGAGATGGTGTCGGTGACGACCGTGATGTTTCCCTCGCGGGAGGTGGTGACCGACCGGTACGGAGCAAGGGCAGTCCATCGGTCCCTCAGCACAACCCGTCCGGTGCTGTCATCCGGCGAAGCGGGTCGCTTGTCCCCGTGCATCAGGTGGAAGATCAGGGGATCGAGATCCGACTCGGCGGCATCCTCGTACGTCGCCAGGTACCACCCTGGGTCGAAGTCCTCCGACGGCGCCGACCGAGGCAGCGGGGCCTCGAGGTACGCGCTGGCTGCGAAGCCCTTGAGTCCCAAGACCCGGCGATACCAGGCGGGATCGAAGTACGGGTTCGGACGTCGGCCTTCGCTGTCTCCGCTCCGCAGGTAGTGGACCAACGGGTTGGCTCCGGCGGTCGCGACGTCCGGGTTGTTCTCAAGGTAGAAGGCTGCATCGAAGAAGGGGTGGGGCGACCGTCCTTCTTGACCGCCCGTGGTCACGTAGTGCTCGGCCTGCTGCAATCGGCTCAGGCTTTCGAGGTCTCGGTTGGTCGCGGCGTACCAGGCGCCATCGAAGAGCAGATTGGGGTTCCGTCCGGCCTTCGCGCCGTCCTGGACGTAGTCGAGGAGAAGGCTCCTGCGGTCGCCGGCGAGGCCGTACACGCGGGCGTACCACGTGTCGTCGAAGATCTCCCGTACAGGGCTGGTGCCCGGCTCGAGCCGGTGCGACGCCCGCTTGGCCACATCGCCGAAGCGACTCATGACACCTCGGCTCAGCCTCGAAGGGATCACCTTCGCCGCCCGCCCGACGAGCCCGAGTCGGCGAAGCGTTCCCTCTGCCGCCGCGAGCCTGGCTTGCAGGTTCTGCATCTCTGTCGCTCTGCGTTGGCCATCTTCGTGCGCGACACGAAGCTCTTCCTCGGCCTCGCCGAGCCTGCGCAGGGCCCTGTCGACGTCGGGATCCTCGATGATCCACGGCGTGGGGACTGCGGCTCCGAGCCGGGCGTACGCGGCGCGCACGAGTTCGGCCAGCTCGCTCTCACTTGTGAGCTGGGTGAGAGCCCGGACCTTTGCCGGCGCGTTCGGCCCGACGGCGACGACGCCGAGACCGTTGCAATGGGTGAACCCGAACGTGTCGTACTTCTCTTGGAGCTCCTCCCAGTAGTGGTGGACGCCGAAGTCGCGCTCGTGGACCTGGATGTCGTGCAGAATCATGACGCCGCGGTCGGAAAGCGCCGACAGGTACGTCTCGACGTCATGCCGGACGTCGTCGTAGAAGTGGCGACCGTCAACGTGGACCAGGTCGACCGAACCGTCTGGGAACTCTGCGCGCGCGTCGTCGAAGGTGGCTCGCACCATGTGTGCCCGCCCTGGGTAGTCCCGCTCCAGGATGTCGCGTACGGACTCGAACACCCCGTTGTCGTAACTGCCCGCGTGGACGTCGCCCTCCCAGGTGTCGATCGCGTACAGCTCAGTGTCGAGCCCGAGCGCCTTCGCGGCCTGACAGAAGGCGAAGAACGAGTAGCCCGTGTGCGTCCCCAGCTCGACAACCGCGTTCGGTCGCATCGCATCCATGATCCACATCGCGAACGGCGCGTGCTCGATCCAGGCGCTCATCGAGACTTCCTCGACTGGCCAGAACGACGCCTTCGACAGGAAGTCGCTCAGACTGGGCTTCGGCATGTGATCTTCCTCCTGGCAACGGGCTGCGAGACAGCCTAGCGGCCCGGCCGCGGAGTCCACGGCCGCTCAGGCCTGTACGGCTCGGAGCCCAACGCCTCGACGTGGCACTGTCTTCCAGGATGGATTCTCCTGAGCCGAGCACTCAGTGCACCGGTCACCACGGCCGGCCGAGATTCTCGGAGAACCCGCCAGAAGTTCCTGTCCGGAATACTGTTTCGGACAGACAACGCTGAGCAGGTGAGTGCCTGCACCGCAGCAAAGGGACCGCCGTGCTCACCCTCACCTCTGCACCGTTCCAGACTCTCAGGAACTATCGCGGGTACCGCGGTGCGCTGATCCTCGCGTTGGGCGTCGCGCTGGCTGTCGGCACCGGCGTACCCACCCCTGTGAAGGCGTACGCGAGCACTCCAGAAGCGCACGCTGCGCTGCACTCCGTCATCGATTACTGGAGCCGTCTGGCGGTCTTCGGCACCGACGTGGCCTTCGGCAGCGAGCGCTCCACCGATTCCGGCGCCACCTGGGTCCCTGGGCCGTCCCCATACGTCACGTGGCAGATGGCCGTCAACGGCACGCTCGTGGGGTACGAGTCGGCGGGCGACAAGTACACCGCGGTCGTGTACACGGTTGCCACCGGCGCCCAGTCCTCGTATCCGTTGCCGGGCAATTCATGGCCGGCCAGCATGAATGCGTCGTGGATGCTCAGCGGCGTGGGCGGCTATTCGGCTTACAACTTCTTGAACGGTGGCACGTCGATCCCCCTGGCCGTGCCCACGGGCGCAACGGTGACGGCTCCGAGCGCCCAGCTGACACAGTCGGGCGGGATCCTCTGGAGCGGAACGACGACTGAGGGTCACTCCGTCTACGCCGTGGCGGCGAGCCCATCGGCGCCCGCTCCGACGTGGATCTCGGTGGGTGATTGGGCCCGTGGGGCGATAGCGACTCCGACACAGCTCGTGTACGTGCTCGCGGTCGGCTCCACCCTCCAGATCTGCTCCCGCCCGTTGTCGTCCCTCACAGGCGCCCCCACCTGCAGCGCCGTGATGACGGGTGTGACCGACACCGTCTATGCGTACCTCTCCAACTTCGGCTCATCGACCGTCGTGGGACTTGAGCCTCTGGTCGGCGTGACGCACGGAAAGCGCCTCGCTTTCCTGTGGGACGGCGCCGCGGCCGTGACCGTCCAGGTGCCATCAGGGTCCACTGTCGAGGCACCTCCGGCCTTCGGCTCCGATGTGTACGGAGCCAGCGCCGCGTACGTGATCGTTCGCGACAGCAACACCGTGCCTTCGCTCAAGAAGGTCAACGCCGACGGGACCCTGTCTCAAGGCTTCACGTACCCTCCGCATGCCGCCACTGGGCTCCCCTACCTCGCGATCGCCAACGACCGGGTTGTCGGTGCGGACTCCCGTGACGGAGCGAGCGAACTCCCCGTCTGGACCAGACCCATCTCATCCGGAGTGGGTGCTGAGACCCTGCTCCCGTCACGAACCACTCGGGGAGTGGCCGCGTCGGCCGCGCGTACCGTCGTCGCCACGTCGTCGGGCTTCGCGGTGTACGACCGCGGAGCACTGCGGAACACCATCCCGGGCGACGAGCTCCGGCAGCTGAGTGGGCCGTACGTCACCCGGCCGGTCCACAACTCCACCGCGAACCGACTCGACATCGAGGCGGACGACGTCAACGGCGTCCCCCGTGGGACGTTCGCGGGCACGACGGGAAGCCTGTTCGGCTCCGAGTACGTGACATGGGGCAACGGGCCCTACTGGGACGTCTCCAGCCCTCTGCACGTGGTTGTCAACGACCTGACCGGACGGTCGGCCCCGCGACTCCTCGACCTCCCGGCTGGCACCTCGTACTGCAAGGGCGGGAGCGTCTGGGGCGACTCCTTGCTCATGGCGTGCCCGGGAAAGTACTCGGTCTTCAACCTGAGTACTGGAGCCGAGGTGGCGTCGTTGCCGGCCACGAACACGACCGACAGCAGCATGACCCTCGGAGACGGCTACGCGACGGGCCTCTTCAACGGGTTGTCCAGCCTGTGGGACTTCGCCACAGACTCGGTCGACCTGTTGCTGGATTGCACCGGCAACCTGGTCACTGACGGCACCGGGCACGTGGCGTGCACCGGTAAGGGCGACCTGACCTTGATCACGCCGTCGGCGCTGGCGACCGGGGCACCGCGACTGCTGGGCGCCATGGCGAACCCGACGGCTGACTTCTCGGACGCGAGCAACACCTGGAAGATCGACGTCGACACGACCAAGGCCCTGAAGGCAGGCATCGTGGCGATCTCGAGGGCCGACGGCACCGTCGTACGGAAGCTTGCGACGGACGCGTCCCCTGACGGCTCGATCCGTGGCGCATGGAACGGGCTCGACGACTCCACCAAGCCGGTACCGCCGGGCGTCTACACCTACAAGCTGCTCGTCGATGGTGCCGACGGGTCGGGTACGGTCACGACCCTCGACGGCACGGGGCAGGTCACCGGGCAGGTCGTCGTCACCTCGGCGAACCCCGCCGGCATGAGCGCCGGGGCCCAGATGTCCGTGTCCCCGTCGCGCATCCTCGACACCCGGATCACCGGCCCGAAGCTGAGCGGCAACACGACCCGTACGTTGAAGGTCACCGGGGTCGGCGGCGTCCCGTCGACGAATGTGTCGGCCGTCGTGCTGAACGTGACCGTCACCGAGACCACCAACAACGGCTACCTCACCGTGTCACCCACCGGCACCACCCGGCCCGTCGTGTCCAACCTGAACTGGACCACTGGGACCACGATCCCGAACGCCGTGACGGTCAAGGTCGGTACAGGCGGGTCGATCGACCTGTACCAGTCCGGACCCGGCACCGCGCAGGTCATCGTCGATGTGGCCGGCTACTACGTGAACGGCGCATTGGCCGAACCCGGCGCGTTCAGCCCGATCACCCCGGCCCGGATCCTCGACTCCCGCACCACCGGCGGCAGGTTCGCCTCCAACGAGACCCGCGACCTGCAGATCCTCGGCCAAGGCGGGGTCCCCGCCGACACCGTGTCCGCGGTCGTGCTCAACGTCACCGTCACCGAGACCACCGCCGGCGGCTACCTGACAGTCTTCCCGTCAGGCCAACCCAAGCCACTCGCCTCCAACCTGAACTGGTCCCCGGGGCTCACCATCCCGAACCTGGTGACCGTCCAGGTCGGCACCAACGGCAAGGTCTCGATCTACCAGTCCGGGACCGGCACCTCCCAGGTCGTGGTCGACGTCGCCGGCTACTACCTTGGCGGCAGCCCGACCAAGCCCGGCATGTTCGTCGCGCTGTCACCGGCAAGAGCCCTCGACACACGCGCCACCGGTGCGGTGCCCGCCGGAGGCAACCAGGCGCTGGCGATCCTCGGCAAGGGCGGCATTCCCTCCGCCCACGTCTCCTCGGTCGTCATCAACACCACTGTGACCGAGACCAGGGCTCCCGGCTACGTGACCGTGTTCCCCGGTACGGGTACGTTGCCGGCCGCGTCGAACCTCAACTGGTCCGCAGCGGGCTCTACGATCGCGAACCTCGTGACGACACAGATCTTCGCCGACGGGACCATCGCGTTCCACAACGGATCGGGAGGCACCACCCAGGTCGTCGCCGACACCGCGGGGTACTTCATCGGGGCCTGAACGCAAGCGCCCGGGTGCCGGGCTCAACGTGAGGTGAAGGGTGCGGGCCGGGTTCGAATCGGCGCGTTCGCCGGCGCTACTGTGCCGCCAGACCGCGCTAGGCAGGCGACTGCCTGCACCCGAGTCGAAAGGACTGCCGTGCTGACCATGACACGCGCACTGTTACGGGCCGTCAGGACGCACCACTGGTCCGGACGACACCCGCTGATCCTCGCGCTCGGTGTGCTGCTGGCTGTCGGCACTGTCGCATCGATCCCCGTGAAGGCGTACGCGGCCGCGCCAGTGGTCCGTGCTACGCCCCTGCACTCGGGCGTCGACGCCTCAGGTCCGCTCGCCATCTTTGGCACCAACATGGTCTTCGGAACCAACCGCTCCACGACCACGGGCAGCACATGGGTCAGCGACCCGTCCCTCTCGACCGCCACGTGGCAGATGGCCGTCGGCGGCACACTCGTCGGCTACAAGCCGTCGGGCTCGGCGTACTCGGCCGTCGTCTACACGATCAGCACCGGCGCCCTGTCGACGCCCTCCATGCCGTCCGTTCCATCGAGCATGAGCGGGTCCTGGGCACTTTCCGGCTCGGGCGTTGCCTACAGCGCGTACAACTTCCTGACCAGTGCTGGCCCCTATCTGGTCCCCATTCCGACCGGTGCGGCGGTGATATCGCAGACTGCCGAACTCACGCTCTCGGGCGCCGTCCTATGGAGCGGAAAGACGAGCGACAACCACTCCGTGTTCGCCGTCGCTGCAAGCCCCGTCGCACCGGCACCTTCGTGGGTCACGATCGATGGCTCGACCGGCGCTGTGGCCACCGGGAGGGAGCTCGTGTACGTGCTCGGAACCACGTCGACCGTACAGATCTGCTCGCGTCATCTGTCGTCCTTGTCGAGCCCGCCGACATGCAGCACGGTCATGACAGGCACGTACGACACCGTCTACCCCCAGTTCTCCAACTTCGACCCCTGGACGATCATCAACATCTGGACGGCGTCGGGGTCCACCGGCCACTACACCCCGTACATCTGGAACGGCTCGAACACCGCCTCGGTCCCGTCGGAGATCACCTTGCCGGCAGGGTCGACCATCGACCAGCCAACCTCCGTCGGCGCCGACCAGTACGGGGACACCCCGTACGCGCTGATCCGCGACAGCAACACGGCGCCGACCATCCAACGCGTCAATGCTGATGGCCATCTGACGGCGGGTTTCCCGCTCCCGCCGACTGCCGCGTCCTCGGTCGGCTACCTCGCCGTGACGCCCGACCGAGTAGTGGGTGCCGACACCCGTGACGGCTCCACGGCGCTCCCGACCTGGACGCGCACCGTGTCGCAGTCCGGGTTCGGCGCGGAGACGCTTCTGCCCTTGAGGTCCTCCGGGCTCGGGGCCTCCGCCGCGCGCACTGTCATCAGCGGCCCCGCCGGGCTGGCGGTGTACGACCGGGGAACGCTGCGGAACACGATGGCAGATGGGCGCCTGAGCCAGCTGAGCGGCCCGTACATCACCCGGGTTGGGTGGAACACCGCCGCGAACACCTCGGAAGTCACCATCGTGGACGTCAACAACAGGGCCGTCGGGAAGTTCCTGGGAACCCCTGGGGCCCTCTTCGGATCCGAGTACGTGACGTGGACCACGGATGCGAACCCGACCGGTTCTGCGCACGTCGTGATCAACGACCTGACAGGGCTTTGGGCGCCTCGGACGCTGGACCTGCCGGCGGGCACGGCCACATGCACCGGGGGCCAGGTCTGGAGCGACACCCTGATCATGACCTGCAGCACCACCACCGGCAAGCAGCTGGAGGCGTTCAACCTGATCACCGGAACCTTGATCTCGAGCCTGGCGGCTCCGAGTGGTCAGTTCGTGAACCTCATGGACGTGGGTGATGGGTATGCCATCGTCACGTACAACAACGTCGACTACAGCCTCTGGTACATCATGCAGGGCAGCACCATCACATCGTTGACCGGCTGCGGCTATGACGTGACCTCGGACGGCGTGGGCCATGTGGCGTGCTCGTCGAGCACCGACCTGATCTGGAGCGACTACTCCTCGGTGTCCACGAAGGCTCCGCGCCTTCTCGGAACGCTGGCGAACGCGACCGCCGACTTCTCGAACACTGGAAGCACGTGGAGCGTCGACGTCGACACGACCAAGCCATTGGCGGTCGGGACCCTGGTGATCTCGAAGGCGGACGGCACAGCTGTACGGCACCTTGCAACGGCCGCATCCCCCGACGGCTCGATCCGTGGCGTGGCCTGGAACGGCTTCGACGATTCGAACAAGCCGGTACCCGCGGGCACCTACTCGTACAAGCTGGTAGCACCCGCTGCCGACGGGTCGGGCTCCGTGACCGCAGTCGACGGTACGGCCATGACGGTGGCGGGCGAGGTGACGGTAACCTCGGCAAACCCTACTGGCATGAGCCCGGGGGCGTTCCTGTCCGTATCGCCCACACGCCTGCTCGACACCAGAACCACCGGAGGAACGATCGGCTCAGGCCAGACCCGGTCGTTGAAGGTGTTAGGTGTCGGCGGCGTTCCGTCGACGAACGTCGCAGCGGTCGTGTTGAACGTGACCGTGACCGAGACCACCAACAGCGGGTACCTCACCGTGTCCCCGACCGGAACCCCCCGCCCGGTCGTGTCCAACCTGAACTGGTCCGCCGGAACCACCATCCCGAACGCGGTCACCGTCAGA
>JBBQBP010000069.1:0-11302 GCA_038317635.1 Propionibacteriales bacterium | reverse complement strand
GACCAAGCCGCACTGCAACGTCGGCACCATCGGACATATCGACCACGGCAAGACCACGCTCACCGCGGCGATTACGAAGGTGCTCCACGACAAGTACCCCACCCTCAACGCCGTCTCGGCCTTCGACCAGATCGACAAGGCCCCCGAGGAGCGTCAGCGCGGCATCACGATCGCCATCGCGCACGTCGAGTACCAGACGGAGAAGCGTCACTACGCCCACGTCGACTGCCCCGGCCACGCGGACTACGTCAAGAACATGATCACCGGCGCTGCTCAGATGGACGGTGCGATCCTCGTTGTCGCCGCCACCGACGGCCCCATGCCGCAGACGCGTGAGCACGTGCTGCTCGCCCGTCAGGTCGGTGTGCCGTCGATCGTGGTCGCTCTCAACAAGTGCGACATGGTCGACGACGAGGAGCTCATCGAGCTCGTCGAGATGGAGGTCCGCGAGCTCCTCAGCGCGCAGGAGTTCGACGGCGACAACTGCCCGGTCATCCGGGTCGCTGCCTTCCCGGCGATGAACGGCGACCCGAAGTGGTCGGAGTCGATCCTCGAGCTCATGGATGCCGTGGACGACTACATCCCGCAGCCCCTGCGCGAGACCGACAAGCCGTTCCTGATGCCCGTCGAGGACGTCTTCACGATCACTGGTCGTGGCACCGTCATCACCGGTCGTATCGAGCGCGGCATCGTCAAGACCGGCGAGGCCGTCGACATCATCGGCATCCGTCCCACCAAGCAGACCTCCACGGTGACCGGTGTCGAGATGTTCCGCAAGATCCTCGACGAGGGTCGTGCGGGCGAGAACGTCGGCCTCCTGCTCCGCGGCACCAAGAAGGAGGACGTGGAGCGCGGCATGGTCGTCATCAAGCCGGGCACCACGACGCCTCACACGGACTTCGAGGGCAACGTCTACGTCCTGACCAAGGAGGAGGGTGGCCGTCACAAGCCGTTCTTCTCGAACTACTCTCCTCAGTTCTACTTCCGGACGACTGACGTCACCGGCAAGGTCGAGCTCCCCGAGGGCAAGGACATGGTCATGCCTGGTGACAACACCGACATGACGGTCCACCTCGAGAAGCCGATCGCCATGGAGGACGGCCTGAAGTTCGCCATCCGCGAGGGTGGACGTACCGTCGGCGCCGGCCGCGTGACGAAGATCATCAAGTGAGCTGAAGCTCTCCCTTTCCACAGGGCCCCTTGCCTTCGGGTGGGGGGCCCTGTGGCATATCCTGAGCCTGCGACCCATGGACGTTCCGTTCGCGCACCCATGCGTCTGACGGACTCGAAGGGCCAATGTCGACCCGTTCCTCGAAAGGACACCTTCCACTTATGACCACACCTCAGATCTCGGTTCAGCTGTACTCGGTGTATGGACCGTCCGAGGCGGACCTCGACGGGACGCTCGGCAAGCTGGCGTCGATCGGCTTCACGAACGTCGAGGCGTTCGACTTCGTACGTCGCGTCGATGCCCTGAAGGCGGCGTTCGACAAGTACGGGCTCGTCTCTCCCACCGCTCACGCGATCCTCGTGGAGGAGGGCGTGGCGACGCCCGACGGCCTTCTCACCACGCCTCCCGCCGACGAGGTCTTCGCTGCGGCGAAGGAGCTCGGTGTCTCGGTCGTCATCGACCCGTACGTTCCCCCGGCACGCTGGGCTGACCTCGCCAACGTCCAGCGCAGCGCCCAGCGCCTGAACGAGGCTGCCGCCAAGGCTGCTGACTACGGCCTGCGCGTCGGCTACCACAACCACGATCACGAGTTCACGTCGACGATCGACGGCAAGCCGGCCTACGAGGTGTTCGCGGCTCTGCTCGACCCGTCGGTCGTTCTCGAGCTCGACCTGTACTGGGCGACAGCCGGTGGCCAGGACACGGCCGCCCTGCTCGGTCGCCTGGGTGATCGTGTCATCGCCGTGCACATCAAGGACGGCCCCATGCGTCCCGGGATCACCGCGGCGAACATGCCGAACGACCAGGTTCCCGCCGGTCGTGGCGACGTCCCTCTCGCGGCGGCTCTCGCAGCGGGTAGCGCCATCGAGTACGCGGTGGTCGAGTTCGACAAGTACGCCGGCGACATCTTCGAGGGCATCGCGGACAGCTACGCGTTCCTGGCCAACACCCTCAAGGCCTGAGCAAAGACAGCTGACCAGTGGCCGAGGCCGGGATCGTGCGCAAGATCACGATCCCGGCCTCAGCCGCGTCCGCGGCGAAACGTTCGCTCCCCGCGACCCGAGTCTTGGTTACGCTTCGCCTAGTCGTCACGGAGGTCATCCATGGGTCAGAATCCCGTCAACCCGCGCCCCGACCTGCCTCAGCAGCCGCAGTCCGGTCCTAGCGGTTCGTCCGCGCCGAACTTCAGCCCGCCGGTAGGGCCCGGATACGGGTACCAAGGGCCTCAGGGCCCTGCTCAGGGCCCTATGGCCCCTCCTCCGTACTCGACTCCCGGCCCGGTCTTCGGAGGCCCGGGGCCGTACGCACAGCCTGGCCCGACCCCCTATGGCCTTCCGCCCGCCGCTGGGCAGCCTGGCCCGGGAGGCAGCCACCCGTACGCGGGTGCCGAGAGGCCGGCGTACGCACCACCGGGCATGCCTCCTTTTGCTCCGGCACCGAAGAAGAAGAGGGGGAAGGGCCTGGTCATCGGCCTCATCGCAGGTTCCGTCGGGCTCGTGCTGGTGGTCGCTGCGGTGGTGGTCGTTCTCCTCACGAGCACGGCCGCACCGCCGAGCACGGAGCCGGACAAGGTGACCACATCGACGGCCGCGCTCCAGGGCTACCTCGAGGCGCTGGCGGCAGGTGACGCGGACAAGGCGAAGCAGTACGCGATGAAAGTGCCCGACGAGTCGCCCCTGCTCACCCACGACTTCCTCACGGCCACCCTGGCCAAGAGCCCCCTCACGGAGATCCAGGTCGACGCCCAGAAGGACGTCGGCACGGCGGCGTCCCTCACGGCGAGCTACAAGCTCGGCGGCACCCTCGTCCAGGGGAGCTACCAGCTGACCAAGGTGGCGAAGCTCTGGAAGCTCGACTCGGTCGTCACCACCGTGGACCGTCCCGCGAACTGGGGGACGCTCGGCGTCACGATCAACGGCACCACCGCGCCGGCATCTCAGCTCTCGTTGTTCCCCGGCGTGTACCAGCTCGCCACCGGCACCTCGCTGCTGACGTTCGACCAGGCGACCTTCACGGTGAACGAGCCGAGCGACTACGTCTCGGGCCTGTCGTTGAGTGAGCCGGCGCTGACCGATGCGGGCAAGAAACTGATGATCACCCAGGCACAGACCTGGCTGACCCAGTGCCTCGCTGCCCAGGACACCAACCCGAAGGACTGCGGCATGAACACGCCGCTGCCCGACGGCGCGACATTGGCCCCCGGATCGCTGAAGCGCACGCTCGACTCGACCACCGCGCCGTTCTCTGATGCCACCCCGCGGCTCTCGTACGGCGATCCGGAGAAGATCACCATGTCTGGCTATGTCTCGGTCAGGGTCACGGCCGCCGACACCGCGGGCAACACGTACTCGGGCAGCACGTCGGTGTCCTCCGCTGTCGGCACCATCGTCGGCGAGAACATCACGGTCGTCTTCACAGGCTGACGACCATGGACGATGTGCTCGTGGTCACCGGAGGCGGCAGGGGGATCGGCGCCGCCACGGCGCTGCTCGGCGCCCGCAAGGGCTACAAGGTGTGCGTGAACTACCTACGGGACAGCGCTTCCGCAGCGCGGGTCGCCGAAGAGATCAACCGTGGCGGTGGTCAGGCCATCCCCGTGCAGGCAGATGTCGGACACTCCGACCAGGTCGCTCGGCTGTTCGCAACCGTCGACTCCCAGCTCGGTACCCTCACAGCGCTCGTCAACAACGCCGGCACCCTCGAGACCCAGGGTCGCCTTGAGGACCTGGACGAGGATCGGCTACTGCGCATCCTGCGTACCAACGTCCTCGGGACGTTCCTGCCGTCGCGCGAAGCGGTACGCCGCATGTCGACGCGTCACGGAGGTACGGGCGGTGCGATCGTCAACGTGTCGTCCGTTGCCGCGAGGCTCGGCGCGCCGGGGGAGTACCTCGACTACGCCGCGGCCAAGGGCGCCATCGACACGTTCACGCGTGGCCTGGCGGTCGAGGTCGCAACGGAGGGGATCCGGGTCAACGCGGTCAGGCCGGGCATCATCGAGACCGAGATCCATGCCAGTGGCGGGGAGCCGGGCAGACCCGCCCGTGTGGCGCCCTCGGTGCCCATGAGGCGACCGGGGCGGGCCGAGGAGGTCGCCGAGGCGATCCTGTGGCTGCTCTCCGACGCCGCCTCGTACACCACCGGCACCATCGTCGACGTCGCCGGTGGTCGTTAGGCGCTCCTAGCCCTGGCGCCTCTGGATCGCTGCCCACTCGTCCCGGAGTCCCACCGTGCGGTGGAACATCAGCGGCGTCTGAGCGTCCTGGGCGAAGTATCCGAGGCGCTCGAACTGGACCACCTCGCCGGGTGCGGTGTCCGCCAGTGCGGCCTCGACCTTGCAGCCGGTCAGCAGCTGCAGCGAGTCGGAGTTGAGGTCGTCGAGCGGCTCACCGGTCCGCTCCCCCGGGTACGCCGCCGCGAACAGCCGCTCGTACAGAGCCACGTTCGCATCCTGCGCGTGCGGGGCCGAGACCCAGTGCATCGTCGACTTCACCTTGCGGCCGTCGGGCGCGTTGCCGCCCTTGGATGCCGGATCGTACGTGGCCCCGATCGCCACGATCTCACCCGCATCGTCCTTGACGACGCCGGTAGCGGTGACCAGATAGGCGCCGCGGAGCCGTACCTCGCGGCCCGGGCTCAGCCGGAAGAACTTCGGGGGCGGTACCTCGGCGAAGTCCTCCGCCTCGATCCACAGCTCGCCCGAGAACGCGACCGAGCGGGTGCCGGCGGCCTCGTCCTCCGGGTTGTTGACGATGTCGAAGTGCTCGACGACCGGCGCACCCTGCTCGTCGGTCGGCCAGTTCGTGATGACGAGCTTCAGCGGGTGCAGCACGGCCATGCGGCGGTGGGCCGTACGGTTCAGCTCGCGCCGGATGTACGCCTCGAGCGCCTCGATCGACTGCCGGCTGTTCGTCTTCGTGGTGCCGATGTCACGGCAGAAGTCCCGGATCGCCGACGCGGGGTAGCCGCGACGGCGCAGGCCTTGCAACGTCGGCATCCGCGGGTCGTCCCATCCGGAGACCACACCGTCGGTCACGAGCGTCAGCAGCCGTCGCTTCGAGGTCACGGTGTGGGTGAACTCGAGCCGGGCGAACTCGATCTGCTTCGGCTGGTCGCCGGGCAGCGGGCAGTGCTCCAGGTACCAGTCGTACAGCGCACGGTGAGAGTCGAACTCCAAGGTGCAGATCGAGTGCGTCACACCTTCGATCGCGTCGGACTGCCCGTGCGCCCAGTCGTACGTGGGGTAGATGCACCACTCGTCACCCGTGTTGTGGTGGTGGCTGAAGCGGATCCTGTACATCACCGGGTCGCGCATCTGCATGTTCTCGTGCTGCATGTCGACCTTGGCGCGGAGCACTTTCGTGCCTTCCCCGAACTCGCCGGCACGCATCCGACGGAACAGGTCGAGGTTCTCCTCGATGCTGCGCGTCCGGTACGGGGACTCGACGCCGGGGTTCCCATACCCGCCGCGCTGGGCGGAGATCGTCTCGACGTCAGAATCGTCCACATAGGCGAAGCCAGTGGTGATGAGGTGCTCGGCCCACTCGTACAGGGTGGGGAAGTAGTCGGACGCGTGGAGGACGGCTGCGGGCTCGTAGCCGAGCCACTCGATGTCGGAGACGATCGCATCGACGTACTCGACCTGCTCGGTGTCGGGGTTGGTGTCGTCGAGGCGCAGGTTGCACAGGCCGCCGAAGTCGCGGGCGATGCCGAAGTCGACGGTGATGGCCTTCGCGTGGCCGATGTGGAGGTAGCCGTTCGGCTCCGGTGGGAACCGCGTCTGCACGCGTCCGCCGTACGTCTGCTGGTCGTTGTCGCGGGTCACTGTGTCACGGATGAAGTCGGTCGCGGCAACAGGCTCTGTCATGGCTCAAAAACTAGCGCAGGAGGCAGCTCCCGCCGACGCGTGCCCGGCGGCCGGTCGGCGCGCTGCACTAGGCTCGCTGGCGCTATGAACGACACGATCCCCCCGGCGCGTCTGCGCGTCGCCCCGTCCCCGACCGGCGACCCCCACGTCGGCACCGCGTACATGTCGCTGTTCAACCTCGCGTACGCCCGCAAGACCGGAGGTGCGTTCGTGCTGCGTATCGAGGACACCGACCGCGCCCGGTACAGGGCGGACTCCGAGCTCCAGATCACCGAGACGCTGCGCTGGCTCGGGCTGCCGTGGGACGAGGGGCCTGATGTCGGCGGCCCGTACGGCCCGTACCGTCAGAGCGAGCGGCTCGAGACCTACCGACCGTACGTGGAGCAGCTCGTCGCCGACGGCCACGCCTACTACTGCTGGTGCACGCCGGAGCGCCTCAGCGAGCTGCGCAAGGAGCAGGAGCGCGCTAAGGCGTCGGTCACGGGCTACGACCGCCTCTGCCTCGGTAAGACCCGTGAGGAGCGGGCGCAGCTGCCGGGCTTCCAGGAGACGCCGGTCGTGCGGATGCTCGTGCCCGACGACGTACCGCTTCAGTTCGACGACCTCATCAGAGGTACGGTCGCAGCACCGAGGCCAGACGACCAGGTGCTGCTGAAGACCGATGGCTTCCCCACCTACCACATGGCCGTCGTCGTCGACGACCACCTGATGGGCATCACCCACGTCGTGCGGGGCGAGGAATGGATCTCGTCGACCCCGAAGCACCTGCTGCTGTACCGCTGGCTCGGCTGGGACGTGCCCGCGTTCGCCCACATGCCCCTGTTGCGGAACACCGACCGGTCGAAGATCTCGAAGCGGAAGAACCCGGCCGCACGGCTGCTGTGGTTCGTCGAGCAGGGCTATCTTCCGGAGGCGCTGCGGAACTTCCTCCAGCTGCTCGCGTACCCGCCGTCCGACGACGCGCATGAGGTCTCGACGTTCGAGGAGTTCATCGACGGCTTCGAGTGGACGAAGATCAACACGGTCGGGCCGATCTTCGACCTCGACAAGCTCAACTGGCTCAACGGCACGTACATCCGGAACCTGCCCGTGACGGAGCTGGGGGAGCGGCTCGTGGCGTTCGTACGGGAGCACCAGCGCCCGCTCACCGACGCCGAGGCCTCCATCGTGTCCAGGTCGGCGAGCATGCTCCAGCCGCGTCTGGTGCTGCTCTCGGACGCCCTGGACCAGCTGACGTTCGCGCTGACGCCGGATGCCGAACTCGTGATCGACGACGACGCCCGCGCTCAGCTCACTGAGGCGGCTCCGCAGGTGCTGGACGCCGCCATCGCGACGCTGCAGGGCCTGCCTGTGTTCACGCACGAGGCGGTCGACGAGGCGCTGCGTGCTGCGCTGGTGGAGGGCCTTGGTCTCAAGCCGCGGGTCGCCTTCGCTGCGCTGCGTGTCGCGGTGACCGGCCGCAAGGTCTCGCCGCCGCTGTTCGAGTCGCTGGAGCTGCTGGGCAAGGACTCCGTCCTGACGCGCCTGGCCGCCCTCAGGACGACGCTCTGAGGTGAAGTCGGCGACCTTGTAGGCTCTCCTTGAGGGCCGTAGAAGCCGGAAGTTCGGGCAGGTTCGAATGAATCGGCGGATTTGCTCTCGCCTCGCAACCGTGTCAGGATTGCGGGGTTGCCCCGACGGGTCGCCGGGGTGCATTGCGCGCGGTCTTGACTGCGCAGATGCACCGAACCAGGAGACTCTCCACAAGGGTGCCGGTCTTCGCCGGACATTCGGTCACTGCGATCTAGCAGGGGACGAGTGCGGTCGTAAGCACGCGACACACCCGACCGCGTGGGTCGGGGCGACAAGGGAGCTCACCGTGAGTCTCCCGGGACCATCCGGCTGCGAGCCGGAGCAGGACGAGAGGGATGAACCGTGGCGGGACAGAAGATCCGCATCAGGCTCAGGGCGTATGACCATGAGGTCATCGACTCCTCGGCGCGCAAGATCGTGGACACGGTGACCCGGACGGGCGCCAAGGTCGCCGGCCCTGTGCCGCTGCCGACCGAGAAGAACGTGTACTGCGTGATCCGTTCGCCCCACAAGTACAAGGACAGCCGCGAGCACTTCGAGATGCGCACGCACAAGCGGCTGATCGACATCCTCGACCCCACGCCGAAGACCGTCGACTCGCTCATGCGGCTCGACCTCCCGGCGGGTGTCGACATCGAGATCAAGCTCCCGTGAGGCAACAGACGATGACGACGTACGAACGCAATGTGAAGGGGCTGCTGGGCACCAAGCTCGGCATGACCCAGGTCTGGGACGAGAACAACCGCATCGTCCCCGTGACCGTGATCCAGGCCGGTCCGTGTGTGGTCACACAGGTCCGTACGCCTGAGCAGGACGGCTACTCCGCCGTGCAGCTCGGCTTCGGCGCTGTGAAGGCCACCTCGGTCAACAAGCCGGACTCCGGTCACTTCGAGAAGGCGGGTGTGACGCCGCGGCGCCACCTGCTCGAGCTCCGTACCAGCAACGCCAGCGAGTACACGCTGGGCCAGGAGCTCACCACTGACGTCTTCGCCGTCGCCGACATCGTCGATGTGACCGGCGTCACCAAGGGCAAGGGAACCGCCGGCGTCATGAAGCGTCACGGGTTCCATGGCCTCGGCGCGTCGCACGGTGTGCACCGCAAGCACCGCGGCCCCGGTTCCATCGGCCAGTCATCGACGCCGTCCCGCGTGTTCCCCGGCGTCAAGATGGCCGGCCGCATGGGTGTGGAGAAGAAGACGATCCAGAACCTGACCGTGCACGCGATCGACGCCGAGCGCGGGCTGATCCTCGTGAAGGGCGCCATTCCTGGCCCCAAGGGCTCGCTCGTCGTGATCCGTTCCGCTGCTAAGAAGGGTGGCAACGCATGAGCGAGACCGTGAAGGTCGACGTCATTGGCGGCGACAAGAAGACCTCGGCTGAGCTTCCCGCTCACCTGTTCGACGTACAGACGAACGTGCCGTTGATCCACCAGGTGGTCGTCGCCCAGCAGGCTGCGGCTCGCCAGGGCACACACTCCACCAAGACCCGGGGCGATGTCTCCGGCGGTGGGATCAAGCCGTGGCGCCAGAAGGGCACCGGCCGCGCCCGTCAGGGTTCGCGCCGCGCCCCGCAGTGGGTAGGTGGCGGTGTCGTCCATGGACCGCACCCGCGGTCGTACGCCCAGCGCACACCCAAGAAGATGATTGCCGCCGCCCTGCGCGGAGTGCTCTCCGACCGGGTGCGCGACGGCAAGCTCTTCGTCCTCGACACCCTGGTCTCGGGCGAGCTCCCGTCGACCAAGGCTGCTCTCGCATCGCTCGCGGCGATCGGTGACTACCGTTCCGCGATCGTCGTGCTGCACCGTGACGAGGATGTCGCCTGGCTCAGCCTGCGCAACCTCGCCGGCGTCCACGCGATCGCCGTCGACCAGCTCAACGTGTACGACGTGATCGTCAACGAGTCCGTGGTGTTCACCACCAAGGCTCTGGACGCCTTCATCAACGGCTCGAAGAGCGGCAAGTCCGCCAAGGCCGTCGCCACCTCCACCGAGGCTGAGGCTGTCGCCGAGGCCGAGGCGGTCGAGGAGAAGCCGGCAAGGGCTGAGAAGCCCGCCAAGGCTGAGAAGGCCGAGAAGGTCGTCGAGCCCAAGGCCGAGAAGGCCGAGCCCAAGGCGAAGGCTGAGAAGGCCGAGCCGAAGGCCAAGAAGGCCGCCAAGGCCACGGATGAGGAGGCAGGCAAGTGAGCGACGCCCTCAAGATTCGCGACTACCACGACGTCCTGCTTGCGCCGGTCGTCAGCGAGAAGAGCTACGCACTGCTCGACCAGAACAAGTACACGTTCCTCGTCGATCCGTCGGCGAACAAGACCGAGATCAAGATCGCGGTCGAGAAGGTGTTCAAGGTCTCTGTCACGGGGGTCAACACGATCAACCGCGTTGGCAAGAAGCGGCGGACGCGTTACGGGACGGGCCGCCGGCCCGACACCAAGCGCGCCATCGTGACGGTGGCTGACGGCGACCGCATCGACCTGTTCGCTCAGGCCTGACGAGTAAGGACGAACACAAGTCATGGGTATTCGTAAGTACAAGCCGACGACACCAGGTCGTCGTGGCTCCAGCGTGGCGGACTTCGTCGAGGTGACGCGCTCCACGCCGGAGAAGTCTCTGGTGTCGCCGAAGCCGAAGACCGGCGGTCGCAATGCTCAGGGCCGGATCACGACGCGCCACATCGGCGGCGGCCACAAGCAGGCCTACCGCCTCGTGGACTTCAAGCGCTACGACAAGGACGGCGTGCCGGCCAAGGTCGCTCACATCGAGTACGACCCGAACCGCACCGCCCGCATCGCGCTGCTCCACTACATCGATGGCGAGAAGCGCTACATCATCGCCCCCCAGGGCCTGGTGCAGGGTGCGGCCGTCGAGGCCGGTGAGGCCGCGGACATCCGTCCCGGTAACAACCTCCCGCTGCGCAACGTCCCAGTTGGTACGACCGTGCACGCCGTCGAGCTCCGGCCCGGTGGCGGCGCCAAGCTCGGCCGTTCGGCTGGTGCGGCGATCCAGCTGGTCGCTCGCGAGGGCCGTTTCGCCACGCTGCGTATGCCTTCGGGCGAGATGCGCATGGTGGACGTCCGCTGCCGCGCGACCATCGGGACCGTCGGCAACGCCGAGCAGTCCAACATCAACTGGGGCAAGGCCGGTCGCATGCGCTGGAAGGGCGTCCGGCCGACCGTCCGCGGTGTGGCGATGAACCCGATCGACCACCCGCACGGTGGTGGCGAGGGCAAGACGTCCGGCGGTCGTCACCCGGTGAGCCCTTGGGGCAAGCCTGAGGGACGCACCCGTGACACGAACAAGGCGTCGAGCCGCCTCATCATCCGTCGCCGCAAGTCCGGCAAGAAGCGCTGATCGGAGCCACTGAGAAATGCCACGCAGCCTGAAGAAGGGCCCCTTCATCGATGACCACCTCGCCAAGAAGGTCGAGGCTCAGAATGAGAAGGGCACCAAGAACCCGATCAAGACCTGGTCACGCCGGTCGATGATCAGCCCCGACATGATCGGTCACACGATCGCGGTGCATGACGGTCGTAAGCACATCCCGGTGTTCGTCACCGAGTCGATGATCGGCCACAAGCTCGGCGAGTTCGCCCCCACGCGCACGTTCCGCGGGCACGTGAAGGACGACAAGAAGTCGCGGCGTCGGTAACGGGAAGAGGAAGCACACAATGAGCGAAACAACCCAGCGGCCCTCGCGTCG
>JBBQBP010000068.1:0-11535 GCA_038317635.1 Propionibacteriales bacterium | reverse complement strand
GCGCTCCAGAACGACACCATGCCCGCCTTCGTGGCGGCCCACCCGAAGACCGAGTACGGCTACACGCCCCCGGCGGCAGCTGCATCTGCCACTCCGTCCGCGGCGGCGACGACGAAGTAGACCTGACCTGCTGGGTGGGGTGTCAGCAGTGCCTGTCTTCTCCTGAGCCGGGTGGCTAGGTTCGAGCGCATGGATGTCAGGAAGGATGCCTCGGAGTTCCTCCGGTCACGCCGCTCCCGCCTCTCTCCCGAAGACGCGGGCCTGCCCGCGTGGGGAGGGAACCGCCGGGTGAAGGGCCTGCGCCGCGAAGAGGTTGCGCTGCTCGCCGACCCGTCCGCTCAGGCGTTCAGCCTTCTGGCGAGCTGGGCCAGCGCTCCCGCGTCATAGTTCGTGCGGGTCGACGAGTAGTCGCAGGGCATAGCGCGCGGTACGTTCCCTGTCGTGAGCCAGGACAGCGCCGCTGAGCCGACGCAGGTCGCTGCGGCCGCGAAGCCCGCGCCGACCGGGCCGCTCGCGCCGTTCCGTACACCCGGTTTCGGGTGGCTGTGGCTGGGCGTGGTGATGAGCAGTGTCGGCTTCTGGGCTCAGAACGTGGGGGCTCAGTGGCTGTTCATCAACGACCCCAACGCGGCCACGATCGTGAGCCTGGTACAGACCGCGGGCACCCTGCCGATGGTCCTGTTCTCGTTGGCCGCGGGAGTGTTGTCGGACGCTTTCGACCGTCGCCGCCTGCTGATCTGGGTACAGCTGTACTTCGCGGTGGCGGCGAGCCTGCTGTCCGTGCTGACGTTCCTCGGCAAGGTTCCGCCGCTGCTGCTGCTCGCGTTCACCTTCGCGATCGGGGTGGGGATGGCGATGCAGGTGGCGACCTGGCAGCCGATGATCACGGAGCTGGTACCGCGATCTCAGATCGCCGCCGCCATCCGCCTCGACATGGTGAGCGTGAACGTGTCCCGCGCCATCGGACCGGCGATCGCCGGCGGGGTGATCGCACTGTGGGGCATTGCGCCGGTCTTCGCGATCAACGCTGCGTGCACCCTCTTCCTGATCCTGGCTCTCGTGCGCTGGCGCCGGCCCCCGATCGTCGCCGCGCGAGCACGGGAGAGGTTCCTGCCGGCGCTGCGGACCGGCGGCCGCTACGTACGCAACGAGCCCGTGGTGAAGCTCATCCTCATCCGTCTCGCCGTCTTCGCCGCGCCCGCCACGGCGATGTGGGCGTTGCTGCCGTTGATCGCGAACCGGCAGCTCGGCCTGGCCGCGGACGGCTTCGGGCTGTTGTTCACCGCGTTGGGCGTGGGCGCGATCACCGCGGCCTTCAGCATGGGCCGGATCGGCCGCTACGTCTCGGCGAAGCTCGTGCTGAGCATCACCGGTGTGGTCTACGGGATCGCGTTCGCCCTGACGATGGTGGTGCCTGGACTGGTGCCGGCGTTCCCGCTGCTGTTCCTGCTGGGCTTCGGCTGGACGGCGACCGCGGCGACGCTGAACGCCGAGCTGCAGCTCTACCTTCCCAGCTGGGTCCGGGCGCGGGCCGTCGCCGTGTACATGATGACGTTCACGGCCGCGCAGGCGATCGCGTCGCCGATCTGGGGTCTGATCGCCCAGCACGTCAGCCTCGCGGCCGCCGTGTGGATCGCGTCCGGCCTCGTCGTCCTCGGAGGGCTGATCGGCTTCGGGTGGAACTTCCCGGAGCACAGTCACCTCGATCGGAGGCCCCTCTCCTACTGGGCCCGGGCCCGAGTTCTCGAGCAGCCCGGGCTGGACGCCGGCCTCGTCCAGGTGATGGTCGAGTACGTGGTGGCGCCGGCGGACTTCGCTGAGTGGCGCCTCGCGATGGAGGAGCTCCGCCGCTCCCGTGCCCGTAGCGGCGCGATCCGGTGGGAGCTCTACCGCATCGGAGAGCGTGTCGACACGTACGTGGAGATCTTCACCGTGGGCTCGTGGGCCGAGCACATGCACCAGCACGAGGTGCGGCTCACGGTCGAGGATCAGGCCATCGAGCAGCGGGCGAGCTCGTACGCATCCGGCCCGATCACCGCCGTTCACCTCGTCCCCGCCATCGGGCCGCCGTCTACTGTTGTAGCCGGGGAGTGAGGCGTCCGATGGAGACCGTACCGAGAAGCCGCGATGGCAGCGTCCATGTAACCGATGAGAGGTTCAATGCCGCATCCCACCTTGCCGCCGCATGTTTCGCCGTGGTCGGTACCGGGCTTCTCGTCGCACAGGCGAGTGTGCAGGGCGACCCGTGGAAGATCGCCGCGCTCAGCGTGTACGGGCTGTCGCTGATCACGCTATTCACCGCCAGCACGCTCCACCACGGCATCGACCGGGGCCCACTGGTCAACGAGATTCTCCGGACGATCGACTACGACTCGGTGTTCTTCCTGATCGCCGGTACGGCCACGCCGCTCGTGCTGGTGCTGTTCCGCAACGTGTACGGCTGGACGGTCCTCGGTGGCGTGTGGACGATCGCCGTGTTCGGCATCGTGTTGCGCTCGGTCTGGACACGGGTGCCGAAGTACATCACCAACACCATCTACATCGCGCTCGGCTGGAGCGCCGTGCTGCTCGCGGGCGTCGCGTCAAGCGTGCCGGTGGGCGCGATCGCACTGATGGTCGCTGGCGGCGTCGCGTACACCGTGGGCTTCGTGATCTATGTGGTCGAGAAGCCGAACCCACGGCCCGGCTTCTTCGGCTTCCATGAGATCTGGCACGTACTGGTCGTCCTTGCGGCTCTCCTGCACTACCTGTTGATCTACTTCTACGTGCTTCCCGCCTGAGCCCGAGGGGGCTCCTATCGGACGTGGCACCCGTCGAGGAACGCGGCGACGACAGCCCTCGTGTCCAGGTCCACGCGCGGTGTCGCGCCCGTTCTACGACGGTCAGACGACGCTCGCCGTCGTGAAGGCCGGAGACGGCGTGGAGCGGCTCGACTTCGTCACCACGACCTCCTCGCGCTGCTACGCACCCGTCGCATTGGGGATCTGGGTCGCGAACTGGGAGTTCGGCTGCGAGGCGCTGGGTATCCATGGACGCACCACCGTGCTTCCCCCGCCCGCCGGCCTCTCGGGTGACCTCGACGGGCGTCCCCACTACGGGGCGACCTGGACAAGGGGGTAGATGGGAGCGGGTATGGCGCGCAGAGCCGAAGTCGGCCTCTGCGCGATAGGGCAACGCTCGCCGGGAGGGCGGCGGCTGACTCAGCGTGCGGTCATGATCTCGGCCGCCTGGCGACCGTTCTGGATCAGGGCGGCGATCTCGGCGATCGTCGGCTGGGCGTGGGAGAAGAACTGCAGGTAGCCGCGGCACAGGTAGTTCAGGCCGGGTTCGCCGTCCGCCGTGGTCGTGAACCGATCCTTGGGGCACCCTCCGTGGCACGCCCACCGCACGGGGCACTCGACGCACTGCCGGGGCAGCGATGTCCGCTTGGCACGACCGAAGTCCCGCTGCTTCTCGGAGCCCACGAGCGCGTCGATCCCGTCCTCGATGAGGTTGCCGAGCAGATGGTCGGGTTCCACGAAGTGGTCGCACGAGTAGACGTCGCCGTTGTGCTCCACGGCGACCGCGTTGCCGCACTCGGGAGAGTGGACGCACAAGCTGTACCGGCCGAACGCGTTGCCGACCAAGGTGTCGAAGTGCTGCACGAAGACCTCCCCGACATCGTGGGCCCGCCACTCGTCGAAGATCGCCACCATGAAGTCGCCCCACGCGTCAGGGGGGACGCTGCGCGACGTCACGGCGTCGCCCTCCTGCTTGTACAGCAGCCCCCTCTTACCCGGACCCCCCGGCGCTCGCCATCCCTTCTCGGCAAGCGCGAGCTTGTCCTTGGGTACTCGCTCGACGATCGGGATGAACTGGAGGAACCGCGCCCCGAGCTCGTCGCGGAAGTAGCGGTAGACCTCCAGGGGGTGTCCTGCGTTGTACGCGTTGACCGTGCACAGGATGTTCGTCTCCACGCTGTGCCGCCGGAGCACCTCCCAGCCGCGGACCACCTGCGCGTGGGTACCCCGACCTGCGCGGTTGACACGGTACCGGTCGTGCACGTGCTCCGGCCCGTCGACGCTCAAGCCAACAAGGAAGTGGTGCGCGGCGAGGAACTCGCCCCACTCGTCGTCCAGCAGGGTGCCGTTGGTCTGCAGCGAGTGGCTGACCTGCTGGCGCGCCCGACGAAGCTGCTCAGCGAGCTCGACAGCTCGCCGGAAGAAGCTGAGGCCCCGCATGGTGGGCTCACCGCCCTGCCACCCGACGATCACCTCGCCGTCGGGTTGCGAGCCCAAGTACGACCGCAGGTAGGCCTCGAGGGTCTCCTCGGTCATCTCCTGCGAGCCGTCGTACAGGAGCTCCTTGGACAGGTAGAAGCAGTACGCGCAGTCCAGGTTGCAGGCAGCACCCTTCGGCTTCGCGAGCACCGAGAACGGCAGCGGGCGCCCGATCATCGGTCGGCGACCAGAGGTGAGACATCAGAGGTCATACCGAGCATTCTGGTTCTCCTCTCTGACGGGTCACCCGTGGGGCTGGGCCGAGTCGGTGAGGGGGTTCGGGCCAGACGGGTGGCGATGGCGTGCAGGGCCGCATCAGGCAACATGCCTACAGCCATCGCGGCGATCTGGATCAGGGTGAGGCCACGAAGGACGGCGACCATCGGGCCCTGGACGAGCATCGGCGTGAGCTCGGCGAGCACGTCGCGGGTATCAGGGTCGTCGAGCAGCTCTCCCAGCGGTCGGGCGAGGTTCCCGGTGTCCTCGGGGAAGTCGGAGAGAACAGCAGCACTGCTCTGCGAGGCGAGGACCTGAGGCCACTGCAGCTCGACCAGCAGGTGCTCGTCTCCGATCGGACCCTGGGCAGGGAGGCCCAGACGCGCGAACTGGCTCGCCGGGGCATCGCTCGAGACCAGGAGATCGCGCAGCAGGGTCGCCATCCGTCGCTCGAGCTCCGGGTCACGGAGCGGAGTCTCCTGATCCGGGTCGGTGTGCAGGTCGAACAGGAGAGAACCGAACACCCAGGGGGAGCCGAACGCCTCCCCTGGAACGGCCAGTACGGGCATCCCCTTGGTGAACGAGAACGGCTCGGCAAGAGAGGCCTGTTCCAGCACCTGGGGATGGAAGAAGCCCCTCATGTGGGTCGGCATCAGGGTGTGCTCGATGAGTGGCTGGTTCTCGGGGGTCGCCGAGGCGCGCATGTAGACGTACCGGCCGTCGGTGACGGAGACGTGACCACCGAAGGTGCCGAACAGACCGCCCTGCCGCACTGGTGTGTCGTCGGCCACCGTGGCGGCGAGCGGAACTCCGAGCATGTCGGGCGTGCGGTCGACGCCGAAGAACTCGAGCAGGGTCGGGCCCAGGTCGATGGTCTGCACCAGGGACGAGCGCCGCTCGCCCGCCTTCTGGCTGCGCGGGTCCCAGACGAACAGCGGGGTGTGGATGTTCTCGTCGTACCAGGGCTGCACGTTCTTCCCCCACCAACCGTGCTCACCGAGAAGGAAGCCGTGGTCGGTGCAGACGATCAGCATGGTGTCGTCCCACATGCCGTGGTCGTCCAAGTAGTCCAAGACTCTCCCCAGCGAGGCGTCGCACATCGAGAGAAGGGCGCCATACTCGGCGCGCGCGTGCTGGACGGCCTCGGGCGGCTCCGTCACCTGTGCGTAGTCGGGCCAGTCGAAGTGCGGGCCGTCGTAGTCGTACGCGTAGTGCTCCTTGTACTGGGCGTAGCTGAAGAAGGGCTCGTGGGGATCGAACGTCTCGATCTGCAGGAACCAGCCGTCCTGGGCGAGGTTCGTCTCGAGGAACTCCAGCCCAGCGTCGAAGGTCATGGTCTGGGGGTGCAGGTCCTGGGTCGCCATGTGCTGACGGTTGATCCAGTCCTGGCGCCAGTGGCTCGCCTTGAGCACGTGACTCGTGCCGAGCGACTCCGGGATCTCGGGATCGGCCACCTGACCCTTCCAGGGGTCGCCCTCCTGACCGCGGAAGAACTCGTACGTGGAGAAGCGGTTGTGGTACGTCGCGCCGCCGTCCTCCCAGTAGTGCGGGTGGTCGGTGGTCAGGTGGGTGTGGACACCGTGGTTCTTGAGCATTTCCGGCGCCGAGTCGTCGAACGGTTCGAGCGGGCCCCAGGACCGATGAAGGAAGTTGTAGCGACCGGTGTGCATCTCACGACGCGCCGGCATGCAGGGCATCGAGCCCCCGTAGCAGTGGTCGAACATCACCGTGCGGTGTGCGAGGCGCTCGAAGTTCGGCGCGTACGTCCAGTCCGACCCGTACGGGGGGAGCATCCGGCGGTTGAGGGTGTCGAACATCACCATGACTGCTCTCATCGATCCATCTCCTTCAGTTCAGCGAAGAGCTCGGCACGGAGGTCCTCGAGCCAGTCCATCCGACCGTCTATCGCGATCGCGCCCTGCCGGTGGGTGAACTCGCCGTATCGCCTGAAAGCGTCGAGATCGAACTCGGCGATGGGCTGGGGTCAAGGATCCCTCTGTTCGTAGGAAGTGGTTCGGGGGCCCGAGACGAGACTCGGCTCGGGCCCCCGAATAGGCGTTCTCAGCAGCCGATCGCTATCCAGCGAGCGCCAACGCGGGGACCAGCAGTGCCGCGTTCGGAGTGCCCAGCCCGGTGACGGCATCCCAGCCAGTCCCGGCGCTGTAACCGGGGATCCCGGTGCCAGCCTGAACGTTGTTCCCGACCGTCACATCGAACATGTCGACACCGTACGACGCCGTGTTCGCGATCTGGTAGAGGGCACCGTTGATGTTGCCGAGGTTGTGCCCGGCCATCTGGTCGGCGATCGCCACCAGGCCGGAGAACATCGGCGAGGATGCCGACGTGCCGCACACGCCGTAGTACCCACCCCACCCCGGGGCCGTGTCGAGGACGACGACCCAGGTGGAGCAGGAGGCATCCATGGAGATGTCCGGTACCCCGCGAGCGGTGGTCGGGATGCTCGCCGAGCCGGCGGGCAGCGTCCCCTGGTATGCCGGACGGGTGAAGACCTTGCTGTAGCCGCCGCCAGAGCCGTTCCAGGCGGTCTCTCGGACTCCTGAGTTGTTCTGGCAGGCCGCTGGCGCGTTGACCGAGTTGACGGTGGTCCCGGTGGCCACATCGGTGCACAGGTTCGTGCCACCGACGGCGGTCACCAGCGGGTCGGAGGCCGGCCAGCCGACCTCAGGGGTCGGCAGCAGTGTGCCGCCCGAGGCGACAGGGGTCTTCTTCGCACCGGTGCTGCCGTTGTCACCGGAGCTGGCGAGGAACGTCATACCTGCTGCGGTACCAGAGACGAACGCGTGCCGAAGGTTCAGCAGCGACTGCGTCGACGCGAAGGAGCCCTCGGCCGCGCCGAAGCTCTGGGTCACGACGTCGGCCAAGTGGTTGTCAACGAGGTACTGCTCGGCGTTCATGAAGTTGGGGAAGCCCTGTACGCCGAGCGTCTCGGCTGTCGGGGTGGCGACGAGCAGGATGCTCGCTCCGGGCGCCGTCGTATGGGCGTACTCGATGTCGAGGGCCACCTCGAGGGACCAGGCGTTGCTTGCCTCCTGGCCCGGCGACTTGCTCTTCGCCGGGGGCGCCTTGACCTGGTGGTTGCCGAAGGTCAACGTCGAGAACGTCGCCATGCCCGGCTGACACGTCACATCGGGCATGCCACACATGAGCGGCAGCCCGTACGCCAGGCTGAACGTCTTCAGGTCAGCGGCCGCCTGCGGGTACCCGAAAGAGTCGACGATCGCGATCGTCTTGCCCCTGCCGTCGAAGCCGTCTGCGAAGAGCGGTGCCAGGTTGTAGGACCCCTGGATCCCCGCTGGCGTGAAGTGCCGGGACACCGAGCTGTAGCCGGGGCTCGGGGCTGCGTCGGCGGAAGACAGGTAGGTCCACTGCTGCGGCGTGGCCTGCTGCGGTGTGGGGTACCACGCGGTGCCGCCGCCGCTCGCCCTGACGACCGTCGGCGCGGCGGCCGAGAGGGCCAGTCCGAGGCTGAGAGTCAACGTAGCGGCCAGACGATAATGCCGTGATCGGATCATGCTTCACGCTCCCTTGCTGTTCGGCAGATAGAAGGTGTCTTCACCCGGGCGGTCCGCTCGGGCCGACGGCATAGCTCTCGTCCCGGCTGTTCCCTCGTCCGGTCGGGAGGCGGGACTTCGTAGGGTACGGCAGTCCCGAAACGATCCCGTGCCGTCGAGGGCACCCTGATTAGGCATGCCTAACCTAGCCCGGCGCGAAGTCACGCGAAAGCCTGGCGTGCGACAGGGCCCGTCCCTGGGGGACGGGCCCGTGCGGAGGCTGCGTTCGTGCGAGTTCAGGCGGGGAGGCGCTTGGTGCGCAGCAGCCAGAGGGCCATCCAGCCCTCTCCGATCATCGAGGGGATACCCGGCGCCCGCGATCCGCGCGGCCCGGGTCGGGCTGAGGGTCGGACGGGCAGCGGCGGTGGGCGTGGTGGGGACGGCCCCAGTGATGGTGCTTGTCGTGCTGGTCATGGCTCTCCTCCGTGTTTTCGTACTAAGTACGAGTCGGTGTGGACGACCATACGCGTACTTAGTACGATGTGTCAACGGGTCGGTCGAGTCCGTCCGGCAAAGGTGCTCCGGAGCCGGAGGCCGGTCCACCGCGACGGTCTCGCATGACATGGCGCGTACCGTGATGACGGGCGCGAAGACACGGGAGGGGGCCAGTGATGGCGGCAGAGCGGATGACCCGGGACAGGGTGCTGCGGGGCGCGCTCGCGCTCGCCGACGAGATCGGCGTCGAGGCCTTCACCATGCGACGGCTGGCCACCGCGCTGGACACGAAGCCGATGACGATCTACCACTATGTGCCGGCCAAGGAGCAGATTCTCGACGGGATCGTCGAGCTTGTGTTCGCGGAGATTCAGCTGCCGCCGACCGGGACCGACTGGCGCACTGCGGTGCGCGCCCGCAGCGTGTCCGCGCGCGAGGTGCTGGCCCGTCATCCCTGGGCTCCGCCGTACATGGAGTCCCGGCCGATGCCCGGTCCCGCCCAGCTTGGCCATCACGATGCGGTGCTCGGTGCGCTGCGCTCCGGCCTGTCGCTGCCGGTCACCGCCCTCGCCTACGCGATCCTCAACGCGTTCCTCTACGGCTTCGCGATGCAGGAGGCGAACCTTCCTCACCACGGTGAAGAGCCGATGGCCGAGCTCGCCGGGGACATGGCGGCTGCACTGGACGCCGACCGGTACCCGCACTTCGTCGAGCTGTCCATGCACGTCGCGGGCACCGCGGGGTACTCGTTCGGCGACGGCTTCGATATAGGGCTGGACCTGCTGCTCGACGCGATCGAGAGGCTGGATCGGGGCTCGGCCGCCGCCTGAGACCTCGGCGCCACCGGGTGGCTCCTCACGGCCCCTCAGGGCGGGAGTGCCCAGGCGGGGGTCGCCGGGTTGGACCCACGGGGTTGAATGGCGTGTCGAGCGTCTCGCATCCATGTCGTCGAGATGGCGCCAGCGATGGTGCCTGGAAGGAGACGATCACATGAACCACCCGCGGAGCCCCCGCCACCCGATCGGTGTTGTCGGGATCGGACTGATCCTGGTGCTCGCCGGATGCGCCCAGCCTCGCCCCTCCCTGGGCGCTTCGGCCGTACCGACGGCTCAGTCATCCTCGACTGCCTCGCCCTCGGCGACGAGCGGAACTGCCTCGCCGTCGTCGACCCGGTCGAGCACCCCCTCGTCGACCCCGACCCCCGAACCGCAGGGTCCCCCGATGCTGATCAACAGCATCGCCCCGCTCGACGGAGAGACGGTCGGGGTGGCGATGCCGATCTCGATCGTCTTCTCCACGCCGGTGAACACGGACGCGCGCAAGACCATCGAGCAGCACATCACGGTGGCCACGTCGGCGCCCGTGCAAGGCGCGTGGCACTGGTTCAGCGACCGTCGGGTCGACTTCAGACCGCAGAGCTTCTGGAGCCCCGGGACCACAGTCGCGATGGTCGCCAACTTCGACCACGTGGGCGACGGCAACGGCCGGTACGGCACCCACGCGTACACGAGGACCTTCGCGATCGGCGACGACATAGAGACCCATGTGTACGTCGACCAGCACAAGACCGTCGTGACCAAGAACGGCCAGGTCATCCGCACCATGCTGAGCGACGCCGGAAACCCGCACTTCCCCACGTGGGACGGGACCATGGCCGTCGTGGGCAAGGCGCCGAACGTCCGGATGACCTCGTGCAGCGTTGGCATCGCCTGCAACCCCAGCGACCCCAACTTCTACGACGTGACGCTGCCCTGGGACGTGCAGATCACCTGGTCGGGCACTTACCTGCACTACTCCACCGGTGACCCGTACCCGGGCCACAGCTACGGCTCTCACGGGTGCGTCCACCTGTCGTGGGCCGACTCCCAGTGGTTCTACAACCTGTCCAAGCCGGGTGACCCGGTGACGATCACCGGCTCACCCCGTGGCCCGGCCGCAGGCGACAACGGGTACGCGGACTACAACGTCTCCTGGACCGACTGGCTCGCCGGCAGCGGCATGGGGGAGTTCACGACTCCGGTCTGAGGCCTAGCCGGCCATCGGGGTCGGTCGTGCCGGCTCGGCTTGCGGGGGCACGGACCGGTAGCCCGGTGCCTGTCCATCGGCAGTGCTCAACCGGGCTGGCGGATCGTCTGGCGCGCCATTTTCGCTGCCGATCTGAGCGGATCGCGCGAGTGCCGGCCCGACAGGAGCTTGCGCAGCGAAAACAGGGTGGTCGATCCTGCCGGGCAGCGGGCGCCTTGATCTGGGCTGCGATCATCGGGTTGTGACGGTGGTAACGGTCCGGGCTGTTGCCCCTGAGCGCTGGCGGGAGTATCGCGACCTGCGCCTTGCCGCGCTCACACTCGATCCGGATGCGTTCGCGTCAACACTCACTCGCGAAGCCGGCTTCACGTCGGCCCAGTGGCGCGACCGCTGCGCGAATCCCGACAGTTTCATCGGCTACCTGGATGGTCGACCGGTTGCCCTCGCCGGTCTGCTTCCCGGCGACGGTCCTCGACGCGAACTTGTTGGTGTGTGGACGGCACCCGAAGCTCGCGGTCATCGGGTTGCCGAAGAAGTCTGCCGTGCCGCGATCCAGGCCGCCGAGAGGTCCGGATCGACGACCGTGGTTCTCTTGGTCGCGGGCAGCGCCGATTCAGCTCGCCGCCTGTACCGACGACTCGGGTTTGTCGAGACTGGACACACCGAACCGATGCCAAGAGACGACTCCCGGATCCTCACTGAGATGTTCCTGCGCCTGGCGAATCGTCCCTAGACGCTCTCGCGCCTGATCCAGGACAACCACGCCCATCCGCCGCGGAGTCAGGTAAGCAACTGGCCCGGCTCCCCGTGGACCTCCATTCGCCGCTGCCATGGCAATCGCAGTGCCACGCATCGCGCTGAGGGACGGCCCGGCATGCCGTTAATGGATCACCGAGTGCACACTCGCGGGCGTCCGAACGCATTCGCCAGGGGCTCGTCGGGGTACGACATGCTGCAAGCCGCCCTGACCTGGGACATCATCCCTGATCAGAGCGGTGTTCCGCTGGTCGGGGTGACAGGATTTGAAC
>JBBQBP010000067.1:0-13306 GCA_038317635.1 Propionibacteriales bacterium | reverse complement strand
ACCCCTCCGCGAGAGGACGTGTGACGCCAAGCAGGTACAGGTGCTCTCGCCGAGCAGTACAGGTGCTCTCGCCGGGGTGTATAGGTTCTCTCGCCGAGCGGTTAGGCGGTGAGGAAGTCCGCTACCACGGCGTGGATCTCTCGTGTGACCCGGTGGGGGGTCGGGACGAAGATGCCGCGGTACGAGCCTGCGGCGCCACTGAAGAGCCCTGTGAGGACCTCGTCGGCGGACTCCATGCCCGCCATGGAGAACAGGGTGTCCTGCTCGCAGTACGCCACCTGGAGTGCATGGCTGCGGCGCCCCGCAGCGAGCTCCGGAAGGCCAAGTACGCGACCCGCACCGGGGGTGTGGAGCAGCCATGAGTGGCCGTCGAGGTAGTCGGGGATCAGCGACTCGTACGTGGCCATCATGGCTACGATCGCCACCTTGTCGACCGGCTGCAGTGCGGACAGCGTCAATGCGCGGCCGCCACCGCCGGAGAAGCCGGTGACCCCGATGGGTCCCTCGACCAGCGATCGCAGTACTGCGAGCGAGGTGAGGTCGTCGTGGGCGATCATGCCGGCGTACGAGGTCCCCATCGCCCCCGCGCGTTTCGCGACCAGGTGTTCGTGGAGCTTCGCCAGCTGGTCGTATCGCTCGGTTCCCGTCACGCCGGCGAGATCGAGCAGGCCGCCCAGGTCCGCCAGCTGTCCGGACGGCTCACTCAGGTCGAACCGCCGCGATCCCCATGAGAACGCGTCGGGCGCCAGTACCGCCACGCCCCGCGACGCCACGTTGTTCGCAAAGGCGATCCCGTCCTCGAACTCCGCCTGGTACGCGGCGGCTTCGGGTACGGCGAGCAGCCGCTTGGCGCCGATCGACTTGATCCCGGCGTGGCTGTGCAACGCCAGGACACCCGGCAGCCCGCCCGGGTCGGCATCGGCCGGATGCACGAGCCACGCGTGGAGGTCGGGTCCGAACCCGACGGACCACGCGAGCTCGGTGGTCAGGAGACCGTCGGCCTGCCATGAGGTGACCACCCGAGGCGTTGGTACGCCTAGCGGTGCGGGTACCCCGAGCAGGGACGCGACGCGCGTCGTCCAGTCGTCGCCGGCGACGAGCGGCTGTGACCGGACGAACGCCGACCAGTCCTCGTACGCCTCCGGACGCACCTTACCGATCCAGAGGAAGTGCCAGCTCCGCTGGCGTCACCGCGCGGCCCTCGGCCATGGACAGGTTGGCACAGATGCCGATCGCGATGGCCCGCATGCCGTCGACCCAGTCTGACGGACGACCCAGCGGGTCGTCGCTCGGGCCGACGAAGACGTCGCTGAGCAGCAGGGCGTCACCGCCACCGTGGCCACCCTCGCCCTCGGGGATCGGGACCTCCTTGGCGACCTCCCAGTGCTTCTGGACGATGAGCCGGTCACTCCGTACCCGCTCCCCGCCTTCGCTGTGGTCGGCGACGAACGACGGATCGACAATCGGCGTGCCGTTGTCCACGAGCACCGCAACCCGCTCGACGACCTCGAGCTCCGCCCGTCCGAGCGTCCCGTTCACCGCGACGTGATAGCCCTCCCACGGGGCATGCGCGTTGAGGGCGTACGACAGGGTGGCGCCGGAGCGGTAGTCGGCGATCACCGCCAGGTTGTCCTCGGCGCTGATACCGGTGTCGAAGACGTCCTTGTCGCGCAGGTAGCCGTCGTACTGCTCCTGGTCGAGGTACAGCTCCTTGAGCCGAGGATCCGTGCGAAGGTCGAGCTCGAACGGGCTGTGCTCGCCGTCGTGCGTACCGCGCTTCGGGCGAGCCGGCAGGCCCCGCTTGTCCGCGTTCTCAGCGCCGTAGAACCGGGTGGCACCGGACGCGAAGACCCGCGTCGGTGCATCGGCCAGCCACCAGTTGACGAGGTCGAAGTGATGGCTCGACTTGTGGATCAACAGGCCGCCTGACTTGTCCTTCTCCCGGTGCCACCTACGGAAGTAGTCAGCGCCGTGGGCCGTGTCGAGCACCCATTCGAAAGTGACCGAGAGCACGTCTCCGATCTCACCAGAGGAGATGACCCGCTTGAGCTCGGAGTTGCGCGGCGAGTACCGGTAGTTGAACGTCACGACGACGCTCCGCCCCGTCCGCTTGACGGCCGCCTCGATCTCGTGTGCCATGTCGGCGTTGATCGTCAGCGGCTTCTCGCAGACGACATCGACGCCGGCATCCAGACAGCGCACGATCATCTCGGCGTGCTTGTAGTCGGGCGTCGTGATGATGGCCCGCTCGGCACCGGACCGCTTGAGGATGTCCTCGAGCTCGTCCGGGCCGCCGGTCACAATGGATGTCGGGTCGTACCCGTACTCGGAAGCCATGCGGTCCGCGTGCACCTTGATACGGCCGGGGTTGACGTCCACGAGCGCCACCAGCGTGGCTACGTCGGCGTGGTCACCCCCGATCGCGTCGAAGTACATCTGGCACCGATGGCCAGTTCCGATGACGGCATAGCGAGTTATCACAACATACCTTTCGTGTGAATCACGTGATGTTCGGGTTGGCTCACTTGATGCCGGTCGTGGCGATGCCCCGGATGAGGAACCGCTGGCCGAACAGGAAGGCGAGGAAGACCGGGATCAGGGAGACGATGCTCATCGCGAACATCGCGCCCCAGTTGGACTGGCCGGTCGAGTCGAGGAACTGCCGAAGCGCCAGCGGGACCGTGTACATGCTGGGATCGATGAGGTAGATCAGCGACGACAAGAAGTCGTTCCACATCCAGATGAACGTGAAGATCGCCGTCGTCGCCACCGCGGGCACCATGAGCGGCAGGATGATCCGGAAGAAGGTGTTGAAGTGTCCGCACCCATCGATGCGCGCCGCTTCGTCAAGCTCCTTGGGCAGGCCGCGGATGAACTGCACCATGAGGAACACGAAGAAGGCATCGGTGGCCAGCAGCTTGGGCACTATCAAGGGCAGGAACGTGTTCACCCAGCCGAACTGCTGGAACAGGATGTACTGCGGGACCAGGACCACGTGGTACGGGATCATGATCGTCAGCAGCATGATCGCGAACAGGATCGAGCGTCCCGTGAACTTCAGTCGCGCGAACGCGTAGGCGGCGAGCGAGCACGACACGACGTTGCCGATGATGCAGCCCAGGACCACGATCCCCGAGTTGATCAGGTAGTGGCCGAACGGCTGGTTCAACGCGGACCAGCCGTACGCGTAGTTGTCCAGGGTGATGCCCTTGGGGATCAGGCTGGTGTCCCGGAAGATCGAGTCCGTCGGACGGAACGAGCTCACCAGCATCCACAGCAGCGGGTAGATCATCAGGAACGACGTCGCGATGAGCAGGATGTGCTTGACGCCCGACCTGACGGGGTTGAACACCATGTTCGTACGCTTGGTGGGTCGGCCATTGGTGACCGGACTCAAGAGAAGCGATGCCGCCTGCGGTTCGGCGGGCTCGTTGGCGATATCAGTCATCGTAGAACACCCAGAACTTGGAGAGGAAGAAGTTGAGGAACGTGAAGGCGCCGACGATCAGCACGAGCAACCATGCCATGGCCGCGGCGTAACCCATCTCCAGCTGGGCGAAGCCCTTCTGGTACAGGTATAGCGTGTAGAACATCGTCGAATCCGACGGGCCACCCTGGCCGCCCGAGACGATGAACGCCTGCGTGAAGGACTGGAACGCCCCGATGATCTGGAGCACCAAGTTGAAGAAGATGATCGGGCTCAGCAGCGGCATCGTGATGTGCCAGAACTGCGTACGTTTGGAGGCGCCGTCCACTGAGGCAGCCTCGTAGTACATGTTCGGGATCTGCCGCAGGCCGGCAAGGAAGATGATCATCGGCGAGCCGAACGTCCATACGTGCAGCAGGACGATCGTGTAGAGCGCCGTCTCCGGATTCGCGATCCAGCCTGGCGGGTTGGCCCATCCGAGGCTCTGCAGGACCTGGTTGACGAGGCCGTCGGTGCCGAAGATCTGGCGCCACAGGAGCGCAATGGCCACGGACGACCCCATGAGGCTCGGCAGGTAGAACACCGACCGGTAGAACGCGAGGCCGCGCATGCCGCGGTTGAGCACCACGGCGATAGCCAGGGCCAGTCCGAGCTGCAGCGGGGTCGACACGATCACGTAGGTGAGGGTGACCCGGATCGAGTTCAGCAGACGAGGGTCGCTCATCATGTGCACGTAGTTCTTGATGCCGATCCAGTCAGGCGGGGACAGCAGGTTGTAGTCGGTGAACGACAAGTACAGCGAGGCGATCATCGGGCCGATGGTGATCACGAGGAGCCCCACGAGCCAGGGAAGGAGGAAGAGGAAGGCCGATTTGTTATCCGTCGCTTCCTGCTTCGCCCCCTTCAGCTGTCTCAGCTCATTGAGTGCACTCACGTAAGGATTCCGCTCTCTCGGGGACCGTCCTTGCCTACCTCTGGGACCTCATCTGACGCAGATGCTGTGCGGTGGCCGTGGCCGGAACCGTACTGCGTTGTACAGCATCCTGACGCCTTTTCGGAGGCCTCAGTTCAACCTGACTCCCGTGACACCTCACGGGAACCTGGCCAAGCCATCCGTTCCAGAGATGGGTGCAATGGCCTTGCACCCCGTTGCGTATCCGGCCCGGCGATCGTCACGCTACGGCGCGCCCCGGTCGTGGTCAAGGTTTGCAAAGGATTGCGGTCTTGTTTCACTCGGTTGTCGGGAAAACGCTTCCCGAGCCGGAAGTCTGCCATGGTCAGGTCTGTCGTGCAAGCCGCTCGCCAGAGATATTGAACCGATTCACTTCGCAGAAGGCGCCCGATCTGCCCTCACTGAAGAGGTACGTTCTCGACTGCGCCGCCGAAGCGCCGGTCGCGGTGCGCGTACACCTCGACTGCTCGCCAGAGGTCGCGACGATCGACGTCGGGCCACAGGGTGTCGGAGAAGACGAACTCCGCATAGGCCGCCTGCCACAGCAGGAAGTTGCTCGATCGCTGCTCTCCGCTGGACCTCCAGAACAGGTCGACATCAGGGATCTCGGGTTCGTCGAGGAAGTGCCGGAAGCGCTCCTCCGTGATCCGCGAGGGGTCCAGCTTGCCCTCCTTGGCGAGCTCGGCCACTTTCCGTACAGCATCGATGATCTCCGCGCGGCCCCCGTAGTTGACGCAGAACTGCAGGGTCAGTGTGGTGTTGTCCTCCGACTGTTTCTCGGCGGACTCGAGCTCGCGGATGACCGAGCCCCAGAGACGCGGTCGGCGCCCGGCCCAGCGGATCCGTACGCCAAGGGCGTCGAGCTGGTCACGTCGACGATGGATCACGTCGCGGTTGAAGCCCATCAGCCATCGCACCTCGTCGGGCGAACGCTTCCAGTTCTCCGTCGAGAACGCGTACGCGCTGAGGTAGGGGATCCCCATCTCGATCGCACCCTCGATGACATCGAACAGGGCGTCCTCGCCGCGAGCGTGCCCCTCGGTACGACGCAGGCCGCGGGCCTTCGCCCAGCGGCCGTTCCCGTCCATGACGATCGCCACGTGTCGCGGGATCAGCTCGCGGGGGATCTCCGGCGGGCGAGCACCCGAAGGGTGCGGGACCGGTGGGCGCGGTGGAGTAGAGGACACGACGCGACGATACCGCTGCGCCGCTCAGCCCACCTCGGCGATCGTCTCCCGCGGCAGTGGTGCGACAACGCTGGCGGCCCGCTTCGGCATCGCGAGGGCGGAGACGAGCAGGAGTACAGCGATACCCGTGGCGGCGAGGAACACCGAGGTAGCGGCGGCTGTCATGGTCTCGCGGTTCTGCTCGTCGCCACCGTGCGCGGCGATCACGCCGTTGGCCACGGCGCCGAGGACGGCCGCTCCCAGAGCCTGCCCGACAGATCTGAACAGCATCTGCGTGCCAGTGACGACCCCTCGCTCCACCCAAGAGACGCTGGACTGCGCCGCGACAAGCGACGTCACAGCCGAGAACCCGAACCCCGCGCCGATGACGAAGCAGATGCCGGCGACGAGAAGGATCGAGGGGTGCCGCGTCGACATGCTCAGCGCACCCATGCCCAGGACCAGCACCGTCCCGCCGAAGATCGCCGTGGTGCGGAACCCGAACCGCAGGTATGCGCGGCCCGCAAACGTCGCCGCGACCGGCCAACCGATCGTGAGAGAGCCCAGGGCCAAGCCGGCGACGAGAGGGGCCGCGCCCGTCGTCACCGAGAGGTACGTCGGGACGTACTCCGTCAGCCCGATGAGTCCGGCGCCGACGAAGAACCCGAGCAGGTTCGTCGACAGCAACAGAGGTCGTGCCAGCAGCGTGAACGGCAGCACGGGCTCCGCAGCCTTGCGCTCGACGAGTACCAGGACGACGAGCAGCACTGCGCCGCCACCCAGCACGCCGATGCTCGGAGCTGAGGTCCAGCTCCAGGCATGGCCGCCCTGCAGCACGCCGAGGATGAGCAGTGTCAGAGCAGCAGTGAACAACGTCGCGCCTGCGTAGTCGATGCGATGAGACCGCCTTTCGACGTTCTCCCGGAACCGGGTCCAGATCATCCAACCCGCCGCCAGGCAGAGCGGGATGTTGATGAGGAAGATGCCGCGCCAGAGGTCGAGCTGCGCGAAGACCCCGCCCAACGTCGGTCCGACAACGGCAGCGATCGCCCAGACGCTGGCCATGTAGCCCTGCACACGAGCGCGCTCCTCGAGCGTGTACATGTCGCCGACCATCGTGATCGCCATGGGAAGCACTGCGCCGGCTCCGAGGCCCTGGATCGCGCGGAAAGCGATGAGGCTCGGCATGTTCCAGGCGGCCGCGGCCAGTACCGAGCCGAGCAGGAACGCCCCGATGCCGAACAGCATGATGGGCTTACGACCGATGGTGTCAGCAAGCTTCGCGTACAAGGGCACGGTGACGGCCGACGCCAGCATGTACACGGAGAACAGCCACGGGAACTCGGCGAAGCCGCCGATCCCGGCGACGATCGACTGCACGGCCGTGGAGATGACCGTCGAGTCGATGGCGACCAGCCCAGTCGAGAGCATCATGGCAAGCAGGAGCGGTCCGCGCTCCGAGCGAAGACCGATACCAGCTCTGTCCACGTTCGCTACTTCCTCTCCCGAGCTCGTCCGCTATGGCCTGCAAGCCGTTACCTGCAAGCCGTTACCGTCCACGGGTATTCCCGCTGAGTCGTCGTGGGCGTCAGCGCGCAGGACGCCCGTCCCGACCGACGGGTGCGTGGTGATCCTTCCGGATCAGGCTTGACCAGCGACAATGGAGGGGATCGAGGGAGCGAACCGTGCCGACGTACAACGATGAGGCGGTCGTCCTACGCACGCACAAGCTGGGCGAGGCCGACCGGATCATCACGCTGCTGACGCGCGGGCACGGGAAGGTACGTGCGGTGGCGAGGGGCGTCCGGCGCTCCACCTCGAAGTTCGGAGCCAGGCTCGAGCCGTTCAGCCACGTCGACCTCCAGCTCGTCGTCGGCCGGAGCCTGGACATCGTCGCCCAAGCGGTGAGCCGCGACGCCTTCGGTGAGCCGCTCGTGAGCGACTACCCGCGGTACACGGCCGGCCATGCGATGCTCGAGGCGGCGGACCGGCTGGTCGGCGAAGAGGGCGAGCCGTCCGTCCAGCACTATCTCCTCCTGGTGGGGGCCCTGCGTGCGCTCGGTACGGGCGACGAGCGTCCGAGCGCGCAGATCCTCGACTCGTACCTGCTACGTGCCCTCGCCATCGCCGGCTACGCCCCGTCGCTGGCCGAATGTGCCCTGTGCGGCAGCAAGGACCGGCTGGAGTTCTTCAACCCCAGCGCCGGCGGCATGGTCTGTCTCTCCTGCCGACCGTCCGGGTCGTCCCGCGTCGACATCTCCACGGCCGCCCACCTCGGGGCGCTCCTGTCGGGCGACTGGGACGGGGTGGTGAAGTCGTCGCCCAGCGTCCAGCGGACGGCCTCCGGCCTCGTCTCCGCGTTCGCCGCCTGGCACATCGAGCGCGGCCTGCGCAGCCTGGCTCACGTGGAGCGCTAGGCAGAACGGTTCCGGACGCGCGGGGCACTGCGCGTCCGCATCGCCGCGCGTATGGCTATGGTCAGGCCTATGCCGGACGAGACCAGCCTGTACGACCTGCCCTGGGTCACGATCCGCCGCGTCTCGGTGACAGACATGGACAACAACGTCTATCTCGTCACCAGCAAGGACAGCGGCGCGCAGGTGCTCATCGACGCGGCGGGCGGGATCCGCAAGATCCGCCGCTTGCTCGAGGCGTCCGCCAACGACGCGTCGGAACGGACGCGGTTGTCGCTGATCATCACCACGCACTCCCACCACGACCACATCCGCGCGCTGCGTGAGCTGGTCGACGAGACGGGAGTCCGGACCGCTGCCGGGGCGGCCGACGCCGCAGCGATCACCGGCCAGACCGGCATCAAGCCCGACGTGCTGCTCAAGAACCGCGACATCGTGGCGGTCGAAGGCTTCGACCTCACCGTGATCCACCTCCGCGGCCACACGCCTGGCTCGATCGCCCTCGCGTACGCACCCGTTGACGGCCCCGTTCACATCTTCACGGGCGACTCGCTGTTCCCCGGGGGTATCGGCAACACCAACCAAGACTCCGAACGCTTCGAGTCCTTGTTCGCCGACGTCACCTCACGGATCTTCGACGCGTACGCAGATGACACGGTCGTCCATCCCGGCCACGGCGCGCCGACAACGCTGGGCGACGAGCGCCCCCACCTTGAAGAGTGGCAGCAGCGCGGCTGGTGACGACACGGAAGCCGAGCAGGTCGACAGACCCATCCGGTCATAGCCGAGGAGCGGATACTGACCCAACATGGCGTGCGGACAGGCAATTGGGGCTGGTGTGGCGGTTCGTACGGTGTGTCGCATGGCTCTGGTAGCCCTTTGCCTGTCCGTCGACAGTGCTCAACGTCATCGAGTGGTGTGGTTCAGCCGGGGAATCGTCAGTTTCGCTGCTGAGGTGAGCGGGTCGGGCGGTTGCCGGCCTGGGCGGGAGCTCTGCGCAGCGAACACGGCGACCGCTCGACTATGTCCGGTTCTGTCGGCCGGCCATCGCATGTCGGGCGCCCACAGGACAACACTCGCTCCTGCAACAGATCGCGCGGCTCAGGAGTAGCCCCGGTAGATCCCGTCCGACTCGACGTTGTCTGCGTAGTCTTCCCATTCCATGTTCGCCATGTTCAGGTTGTTGTCGACTCCCCACAGCTCTCTCGCCAGGCATCGAAATGGCGGACGCGAGTCGCTGCTCAAGTCGACAACCTGTACCGGATGATCCCCCGCAAGCGCTGCGCGGTCGGCAATGAAGAGCACGGCAGCACGATGCTCGAGGGCCCGGGTCGCTCGCCGGAGATCCTGCCAGGTCGCCTCGCTGAGAGTCGCGTCATCGACGACGTGGAGGTACGCCCGAAACCCGTCTTCATTCTCGGCGAGGCTGGCAGCCTTGGTCTCCTCCCAGGCGGCGCCATCGTTGAAGTCCGTTCGTACCAGTAGGGAGGCTTCGGTGCTCGGCAGACCAGTCATCTTGTCATCTGACCACACGGAGAAGCTGACCGCACACATCTGCCGCGCCGGCGGCTGATCGGTGCCAGAGTGCCGGTGCGGGTTTGTCTCTGGGGGGGGGCCAGTGGGTTGTGGTCGACCGCCCGGAACGCCAGACGCAACGCGTGGATCGTCTCCAGCTTTTCGACCCCACCCGGAACCAGCGCCTGCTCGCACCACCCAACCTTGTTTTCCCCAGTCGTCGTGGAGAATTCTCTCCACGTGAGCCCACAATCTGAGCGTTCCCGGATGTAGTCTTCAACCAGAGCGGAGGTCAACCCTATGACCGTGAAGAAGATCGCCAAGATCCTGTGGTCACCGGTCAAGCGCGTGGATGAGTTGCTCCGCGTTGACACGGATGTTGCAGAGCTCTATCCCGACGCTCACCTCAGCAAGAAGGACGAGGCCATCACCGAAGGCATCATCGGGATGGCATCACAGGCCCACACCGGACACACGAGTTTCTGATCTCCATGCTCCGGTTCCTCAAGGCCATCACGTATTCCGATCCGGCGGCGCTACGACCTCGTCCACAATGGGCAGGAAGACATCGAAGGCGTCTACCCGGAGGCCTTCCACCCGACCGGTGAAGAAGCGGCTCGGCAGGGCGCCGTGATCAGTGGCTTCATGTCAGGGTTGAACGGCGGACGCTGACCGCTGGGGCCTATCGGGCTCTCGTGCCCCGCACTGCGCGCACAGTCCGTGCAGTTCCACGTCGTGGGTGACGTCGGTGAAGCCGTGCTCGGCGGCGATGGTGGCCGCCCATGCTTCGACAGCCTGAGCCGTGAGCTCCTCTGCGCGTCCGCAGTTGCGACACACCAGATGGTGGTGGTGGCCGCTGGTCGCGCAGCGTCGGTACGCGAACTCGCCCTCGGCCGTACGAACCGTGTCCACGTCGCCGAGCTCGGCCATCGACTGCAGGGTCCGGTAGACCGTCGCCAGCCCGACCCGGTCACCGCCCATGCGGAGCTGCTCGTGGATCTGCTGGGCAGTACGGAAGTCATCGGTGTGCGAGAGGAACTCGCTGATCGCGGTGCGCTGTCGCGTCGTACGGCGCTGTGGCTGCTCGGACATCAGTGCTCTTCGAAGTGGTCGGCGTGGACAACGTGGCGGTCGCTGTCGTGAACAACGTCCACGGGGTCGCCGAGCTCTTCCTCGTCGATGGACGTCAGCGGGCGGCGGCGGTGGCGCCACGACGAGATCGGCCACGAGAGCGCGAAAGCGACGATCGCGAGCACCACGATGAACGCGCCCGGAGGGACGTCGGCGTAGAACGACCCGAAGACTCCGCTCACAGCGACGATCACCCCGATACCCATGGCCCCGTACAACCCGGCCCTGAACCCCTTGAACAGGTTCTGGGCCGTTGCCACGGGGATGACCATGAGAGCGCTGACGAGGAGCAGGCCGACCGTTCGCATCGCCGTCGTGACGGTGATCGCAGCGAGCACCACGATCAGCAGGTTGTACGTACGGACGCGGAGCCCGAGTACTCGCGCGAAGTCCTCGTCGGCGCACACGGCGAACATCTGCGGCGCGAGCCCGATCGCGGCGATGAGCACGACGGCGCCCAGCCCGGCGACGATCGCCAGGTCCGAGGTGGTGACGCTCGTGAGCGACCCGAACAGGTAGTTCGACAGCGTGCCTGCGCCTTGACCCGCGGCCCCCGCCATGAGCACGCCGGAGGCGAGGCCTCCGTAGAACAGCACCGCCAGCGCCACGTCGCCGGTCGCCTTGCCGCGTTCCCGGAGCAGCTCGAGGCTGACCGCGCCCACGACGCAGACGACGACCGCGACGGGGAGCGGACTCGAATGGGTCAGCAGGGCGAGACCCACGCCAGCGATGGCGACGTGGCCGAGGCCGTCACCCAGAAGGGACAGCCGGCGCTGCACCACGTACGTGCCGATCGACGGCGCCACCAGTCCCGTGAGGACCGCGGCGACGAGCGCCCGCTGCATGAAGGCCAGCACGATCACTTCCATGGCCGCACCTCCTCGATGATCCGTACGGACCGGGCCGGCGGCTCGGTCTCATGTCCGTGGTCGATGTGCGTCTCGAGAGCGCCGTCGGGGGCGACACGTCCTTCGCGGAGCACGACCGACCGGTCGATGAGAGGGGCGAACAGCTCCGTCTCGTGCAGGACGACGAGCACGGCCATCCCCTCATCGTGGAGGCTCCCGACGAGCTCGGCGAGGCGCTGCTGGGTGGCCAGGTCGACGCCGGCGAACGGCTCGTCCATGACGAGCAGCGCCGGCGAGGAGACCAGCGCCCGGGCGATGAGCACTCGCTGCTGCTGTCCGCCAGAGAGGTGCACGAACGCCTCGTCGGCCTTCATCCCCAGCCCGACCCGGTCGATGGCCTCGCTGACTCGAGCCTTTCCGGCGCGGCCAAGGCGTGTGAACGGGCGCCGCGTCGACAGAGTGCCCGACGAGACAATCTCACGGACCGTCGTCGAGTGCATGGAGACGGATGCCCGCTGCGGGACGTACCCGATCTGGGACCACTGGCGGAACTGGGCCTGTGGGGTGCCGAACAGGACGATCTCGCCATCAACATGAGGTACGAGTCCGAGAAGGGCCCGGATGAGTGTGGTCTTTCCCGACCCGTTGCCGCCGAGGAGCGCGACCACCTCGTGCTGTGCCACGCTCAGTGAGATGTCTCGCAGGATCGGTACGCCTCCGAGGCTGACATCGAGGCCGCTGATGGCGACAGGAACTACTGACATCCGTTGGCCGCCCGGAGGGCGCCGAGGTTGCTGCGCATGACCGAAGGGTAGTCAGTCCCTCGGGACTCCGAGGTGATCCCCTCGAGAGGATCGAGGACGTCGGTCTTCAGGCCGAGATCCGATGCGAGTGCATCGGCCAGCGCCGGGGATGCCAGCGTCTCCGAGAAGATGGTCGTCACGCCTTGCTGCTGCGCGATCTTCTGCACCTCAGCCAGGCGGGCCGGCGTCGGTTCGGCGTCCGGGGTCAGGCCCGCGATGCCGACCTGCTCCAGCCCGTACCTTTCGGCCAGGTAGCCGAATGCCGCGTGGGAGGTGACGAAGACCTTCAGCCTGCAGGACGCCAAGCCTGTGGAGAACTCGTCGTCGAGGGAGGTCAGCTCCTTGACCAGGGCATCGGAGCGCTGCTGGAACGCGGCTGCAGCCTCCGGGCGCGCCAGGCTCAGCTGCTCGGCGACCGCGGATGCGTACTTGATCATCGTCTGGGGATCCAGCCAGGTGTGGGGATCGAGTGCGCTCATGCTGGGTGCAGCGGTTTCGCCGGTGAACCCGGGTGTCGCACGGAGCGGCACGATCGAGGCCCCGTCGAGTACCCGCTTCGGTTTCTGGGTATCGATGGCGCTGTCCACCGCGGCCTGGAAGCCCCGCTCGTAGAACGCGAGGTCCGCCGAGCCGACCGAGGCGACCTGTCTCGCCGTGAGCTCCAGGTCGTGCGGCTCAGAGCCGGGCAAGGTGAGGTTCGAGACGCTCACCTGGTCGCCTCCGACCTGCTCGACGACGTACTGCAACGGGTAGAAGGCGACCACGACGTTGAGCTTGCCGGTGTCACCGCCCGCTGCGGTCGACGAGCAGCCCGTGGCTACGAGGAGCAGGGACAACACAGCGGCGGACAACCGCAAGACGTTCTTCACGAGAATCATTATCGATTAGAGGCCGAGGTTCACACAAATCGGCTGACCATCCTTGTTGCTAGCCTGCCCGCGTGAGACGCCCCCTCAACCGCCCGCTGTTGGCTGTCGCCACTGCACTGGTGCTGCTCGTCGGCGGCTGCACCCACGCGGCGACCCAGGCCACGGAGACGCAGGCCGCTGA
>JBBQBP010000066.1:0-13430 GCA_038317635.1 Propionibacteriales bacterium | reverse complement strand
TTGGGGAGCGGGGCTGGTGGTTTGGGGGCCGACAATGGCCCGAGGGGTCCGGGTGCTCTCCCCGAGCGAGTACTTCCTCTCCCCGAGCGAATACCTGCTCTCGCCGGGGTCAGTCGGGGAGGGGGGCCGCCGGGGCCTGGGGCTTCGTGACCGGGACGAGGAGGATCGCGATGAGCGAGATGGCGCCGACGACGAGCAATGCGCGGAGAACGCCGAAGTGGTCACCGAGGAAGCCGAGGAACGGCGGGCCGGCGAGGAACGCCGTGTAGCCGATCGTCGCGACCACGCTGAGCCGCATCGGGGCGCGCGCCGGGTCGTCGGCCGCCGCCGACATGCCGACCGGGAAGCCGAGGCTTGCCCCGATGCCCCAGATGGCTGCGCCGATGAACGCCAGCCACGTCGGTCCGAAGACGACGAGCACGCAGCCCACGATGGCCATGCCGAACAGGATGCGGAGGACCATGACCCGTCCGTACCTGTCGAGCAGCATGGTGCCCAGGATCCGGCCCGCGGTCATGAAGACGAGGAACACAGCGAACGCGACGACACCCAGCGCGTTGGAGAGCTGGTGGCCGTCGACGAACGCGACCGCCATCCAGTCGTTCGCCGTCCCCTCCGCGAACGCGGCCGACAGCACGATGACGCCGATGAGGAGGGTACGGGGCTCGAGCCAGGCCGACCGTACGACCGGCTTGGCCACGCCCTCCGCGAGTGTCTCCTCGCCATGCGTGGGCAGGTACTGCGACGTGCCCCACAGGACCGCCACCACGGCGAGTACGACCACGACGCTGATGTGGATCACGATCGGCACCTTGAGCGCGGTGAGGGCGGCGCCGATGAGCGCTGCCACGACGGTCCCGCCGCTGAACGCCGCGTGGAACCACGGCATGATGGCCTTGCCGAGCCCCGTCTCGATCCGCGTGCCCTCGAGGTTCTGCGAGACGTCCCAGACGCCGTTGCCGAGACCGACGAGGAGCAGCCCGGGCACCACCCACCACGGGGAGGCGCCGAACTGTACGGCGATGGCCGCGAGCACCTCGCCCGGCATCGCCAGAGCCAGCCCCAGTCGTACCGTGAACGTCGCTCCGTACTTGTGAGCGACCCTGCCCGCCAGCGGCAGCCCGATGAGCGACCCTGCCGACACCGCCAGCAGGAGCAGGCTGAGCGTTCCCGGGGTGAGGTGGAGCGTCTCCTTGACGTCCGGGATCCGCGACATCCAGGATGCGAGGGCGAACCCGTTCACGGCGAACACCACGAGGTCACCGTTGCGCGCCGACGCGACGCGACGAGGGGTGAGGGTGCTGCCCTGAGCCATGGGGGGTCCTTCCATCGCTGATGCACCCGCCAGCGCGGTGCTGGAGTCAGCGGCGCCACGCTAGCAGTCCCGACGCGTGGGGTCGGATCAGGGTAGAACAGGGACCGACGATCACGAGAAAGAGGTTGACCATGTCCGCGTGGGCGGAGCTGCACGTACATCTGGAGGGGACCCTCGAGCCGGAGTTGATCTTCACGTTGGCAAGGCGCAACGGACTCACGCTGCCCTATGCGGACATGGCTGACCTGCGGTCGAGGTACGACTTCGGCGACCTGCAGGAGTTCCTCGACCTCTACTACGCGAACATGACAGTGCTGCAGCACGGCCAGGACTTCGCCGACCTCACCGACGCGTACCTCGCCCGCGCCGCTCGTGCCGGCGTCCGCAGGGCTGAGGTGTTCTTCGACCTCCAGGCGCACACCGGCCGAGGTGTCCCCGCCACGGAGGCGCTCGAGGGCGTGAGCTCCGCCCTGGCGCGTTCGTACGAGCGCTACGGCATCAGCTCCGGGCTCATCGTCACGATGCTGCGCCATCTGTCGGCGGACTCGGCGATGGAGGCGTACGAGCAGGCACTGGCCAGCGGCGTACCCCTGCTCGGCATCGGGCTGTGCTCCACCGAGGTCGGCAACCCGGCCTCCCGGTTCCGTGAGGTGTTCGCGCGGGCCAGGGCTGACGGTCTTCACACGGTCGCACACGCGGGTGAGGAGGGCGACGCGAGCTATGTCCGCGACGTCCTCGACAACCTTCACGTGGAGCGTGTGGACCACGGGGTCCGGGCCGTCGGCGACCCGGCACTGGTCGACCGCCTCGTGGCCGAGCAGATGCCGCTGACGGTGTGCCCCTTCTCCAACGTGCGGCTAAAGGGCGTCGCGGACCTCAGCGTCCACCCGCTCGCAGACCTGCTGCGCCGCGGCGTCCGAGTCACCCTCAACTCCGACGATCCCGCCTACTTCGGCGGCTATCTCGACGACAACGTGGAGGCCGTACGACGGGTGCTGGGTCTGACCCAGGACGAGATCCGCCGCCTCGCGCTCAACAGCATCGCCGCATCGTTCGCATCACCCGAGGTGAAGGCCGAGCTCGCGGCGAGCTGGGACGATGTGGCCGCCGGCACATCCGACGGAGGAAGGCTGACGTCATGATCGAGCTGGAGCGCATGGACCCGGAGATCCGGCCGAGAGTGTCCAGGCTCAAGTCCATGGACCCGAGCAAACCCCTGGTCAGAGCGTTGTTCACCCTGGGTCCTCACCTGATGCCAACGCAACGCGTCAAGGGGGTCACGCTCAGCAAGGAGCGCGCCGGGTCCGTATCGGTGCGGGTCTACCGTCCGGGGAATGCGTCCGGTGCCGGCTTGTTGTGGATCCACGGCGGCGGTCTGGTGGTCGGCAGCGCGTCGATGGATGACCGCTTCTGTGGCGACACGGCCCTCCAGCTGGGAGTGACGATCGTGTCGGTCGACTATCGGCTCGCCCCGAAACACCCGTTCCCGGCTGCCCACGACGACGTGTACACGGCATGGAGGTGGTTCCATCAGACGGCCGCGTCCTGGGGTGTGGACCCCGAGCGGCTCTCCGTCGGCGGTCAGAGCGCGGGCGGTGGGCTCGCCGCCGGACTCGTACAACACCTCCATGACGACGGGCAGCCCGTCGCAGCGCAATGGCTGTGGACGCCGATGCTCGACGACCGTACGGCGCTGAACCCCGATCTCGACGCCGCTGGGCACCTGGTGTGGGACAACCGGGCCAACCGCTACGGCTGGGGCTCGTACCTGCGTGCGGCTGATCGCCAAGCACCTCCGCCGTACGCGTCTCCGGCCCGCCGCACCGACCTCAGCGGATTGCCGCCGACATGGCTGTACGCGTCGGACATCGAGCTCTTCCACGACGAGGTCGTCGACTACGCGACCCGCCTCAAGGACGTCGGCGTCGACACGACACTGGAGATCGTCCCCGGCGTCCCGCACGCCGTCGAAAGCACGGCGTCCGACACCCAGGCCGCGTGGTCGATCGTTCGTGCAGGCCGCGCCTGGCTGGCCGCTCGTGTGGGGTGATGCAGCGACCACCCCATGGCTTTGGCGCCCTGCTCGTGAACGGTCCCTACCGAGAACGGATCCCTTGGTAGGTTGTCGAAGACAGGCACCCGGGAGGTGAGGTGAATATCGACATCCTCCTTCTTGTGGGGGCCGTGGTCGTGGTCGCGGGCGTCATCGTCGCGAAGATCGGCGATCGGCTCGGACTGCCCGCGCTGCTGCTCTTCCTCGGTCTCGGCGTGCTCATGGGACTTCCCTCCCACGCCACGAGCTTCAACGACCCGGCACTCGCCCACGACCTGGGGTTCGCCGCGCTCGTGATCATCCTCGCCGACGGGGGCCTGTCCACCAAGTGGGGTGACATCAGGCCGGCGATCTGGTCGTCCATCGTGCTGGCCTCACTCGGCGTGGGCGTCACCGTGGCCGTGATGGCGGTGTTCCTCGTCGTGCTGCAGACACCGCTCGCCGTGGCCGTGGTCGTCGCCGCGATCATGGCGCCGACGGACTCCGCGGCGGTCTTCTCGATCCTGCGCAAGGCACCGCTCCCGTCGCGACTACGGGCAACCCTCGAGGGCGAGTCGGGCCTCAACGACGCACCGACGGTGCTGCTGGTGATCGCGGCGACCGAGCTGGCCCTGGGGAAGACCACGTACGCCGATGCCCCGCTCACCGCACTCCTGATCGCGGCCGAGCTGGTCGGTGGGGTCATGCTCGGCGTCGTCATCGGCTGGGTCGGGGTGAGGCTGCTGCGCAACCTGGCGCTCCCCAGCTCGGGTCTGTACCCGCTGGCGTCGCTCGGATGGTCCGTCATCGCGTACGGGGTCGGGGTCCAGGCGCACGTGTCGGGCTTCGCCGCGGTGTACGTGTGCTCGGTCGTCATGTCCAGTGGCAAGCTGCCGCACCGCCACGCGACGCGGTCGTTCGCCGAAGGGATCGGCTGGGTCGCACAGATCGGGCTCTTCGTCATGCTGGGCCTGCTGGCGGTGCCGTCGAGGATCACGTGGCACGTCGTTGTCCTGGCTGTCGTCGCCAGCCTGTTCCTCACGTTCGTGGCGAGACCGCTGAGCGTCTTCGCCTGTCTGACGTGGTTCCGCATCCCCGTCAAGGAACAGGTGTTCGTCTCCTGGGCCGGCCTGCGCGGAGCCGTACCCATCATTCTCGCCACCATTCCCATGGCCGCTGGGATGCCCGGCGCCGATCAGGTCTTCGACCTCGTCTTCGTGAGCGTCATCGTGCTCACGCTGCTCAACGCGCCGTCACTGCTCTGGGTCGCGAAGAAGCTCGGGCTTTCCACCGACACCAGTGAGGTGGACATCGAGGTGGCGCCCCTGGACCAGGTCGAGGCGGACCTGCTGCAGATCCGGATCACAGACGACTCCCGGCTCCACGGCGTCTCGGTGAGCGAGCTGCGGTTGCCGCCGAACACCTCCGTCAGCCTCGTGATCCGCGGCGATCGTACGTTCACGCCTCACGGTCGCGACATCCTCAGGGCTGGTGACGAGATGCTGCTGGTCACGCCGTCCGCCGTACGCGCCAAGGTGGAGGACAGGCTGCGGGCCGTGGACCGGGGCGGACGTCTGGCCGGCTGGCACATGGAGGAGTGAGCCGTACGGGTCGGGAGGACGTCAGGTAGGGCTGGCGGTCGGTGTCTGGCTCGGGGAGGCGGACGGCTGGTCCTTGGGCAGGCACGCCTGGCCGTTCGGCACGGGCATCGCCGTCGCGAAGCCCTTGTCGGGAATCGTCTTGTCGGTCTTGATGCCCAGGAGGACGTCCACCGTGCCGTCGTTGCGGTTGTCCGCGCGCAGCGTCGCCTCGGGGAAGTTGCTGGCGACGAGCTTGACCGCGGGGGAGTCGACCGTGCCGGCGACGATGACCGGCGTCGTGACCACCTCGCTGGTGTTGCTGACGACGGAGATGTTGTAGCCGCGTGCCTTGAGGATCTTGGCCACCTCAGTCGCGAAACCCTTGACGTCGCCACCGTTGAGGACCCGTACGGTCACCTGGTCGGGCATCAGTTGGGTGACTGGTGCAGAGACACAGGCGTTGATGGTGCTGACGGGTACGGTCAGGACGGCCTTGTAGCCCCACCAGGCGCCGTAGCCGAGGACCACGAGGAGCACGGCCAGTGTCACGGGGGTCCGCAGCCAGCGGATCACCTGACGAAAAGACAACGGGCTTCCCCTATCACTACTTCAGTTCCAGCACCCTAGCGTGGACAGTCTGCCGTTGTTGGAGGGCTGCACGCAGGGCTCTGTGTAAACCGTCCTCGAGGTACATCTCGCCTCGCCACCTCACGACGTGCGCGAACAGGTCCCCGTAGAACGTCGAGTCCTCCTCCAGAAGGGCTTCGAGATCGAGCATCCGCTTCGTGGTCACGAGCTGGTCGAGCCGCACCTGCTGCGGGGCGAGAGCCGCCCACTGCTTCTGCACATAGCCATGGTCGGGGTACGGCCTCGACTCGCCCACGCGCTTGAAGATCACGGCACTCAGCCTACCCGGGACACTTCTCGGCTCGCCCGGGCCGACCGATCAGCCCAGCTCGACGGCCGTCCAGGAGACCGGAGGGAGCACGAGCCGCAGCGTGCCGTCGCTGATCTCGGCGGTCGGGGTGGACCTCAGGCCGACCCTGTCGGGCGCGTCGAGTGTGTTCGCCGCACCGAGGTCATCGTCGTACAGAGAGGACGCCGACCGTACGGACACGTCGCCGAGCGCCAGGATGTCCACGACCACCTCGGCCTCGTCGTCGAGGGACCGGTTGACGAGGAAGACGGCGGTCGAACCCGTGCTCGCGTCGTACGTCGCGACCGCGTCCACGAGGGGCACCGGCCCGTACGCACTCGTCGCGTAGTCGGGCGACTCGAGCCGTACGTCGAGAGCCGTGCCCTGGGAGAGCCGGGAGGTGAGGGCGAACGGGAAGTAGGTCGTCTGTCGCCAGGCCGGTCCGCCGGGCTCGGTCATGATCGGCGCGATGACGTTGACGAGCTGTGCCAGCGCGGCGCTGCGGACCCGGTCGGCATGCTTGAGCAACGAGATCAGCAGGTTGCCGACGACCACCGCGTCGAGCACCGAGTACCGATCCTCGAGCAGGCGCGGCGCGACCGGCCAGTTGTCGATGCCGCTGACCTTGTCCTCGGCCTCGAAGCGGGTCTGGTACCAGACGTTCCACTCGTCGAACGAGATCGCCATCCGCTTGCCGCTGCCCCGTACCGCCGCGACGTGGTCCGCGGTGGCGACGACCGAGGAGATGAAGCGGTCCATGTCGACGGCCGACGCGAGGAACGTCGCCGTGTCGCCGTCCCTCTCCTGGTAGTACGCGTGGCACGAGATGTAGTCGACGTCGTCGTACGTGTGGCTGAGCACGACCCGCTCCCACTCGCCGAAGGTCGGCATGTGGGCGTTGGATGAGCCGCAGACGACGAGCTCCAGGTCGGGATCGAGCTGCCGCAGGGCTTTGGCTGTCTGCGAGGCAAGCGTCCCGTACGCATCGGCGGTGCGGTGGCCGAGCTGCCACGGGCCGTCCATCTCGTTGCCGAGGCACCACATCCGGATGTTGAAGGGCTCCGTACGGCCATGGGCGATGCGCTGCTCGCTGAGCGCCGTACCGCCGGTGATGTTGGCGTACTCGAGCAGGTCCAGCGCCTCGGCCGTACCGCGCGTGCCGAGGTTCACCGCGAGCATGGGCTCGCTGCCCACGAGCTTCAGCCACTCGGCGAACTCGTGGAGTCCGAACTCGTTGGTCTCGGTCGAGTGCCAGGCGAGGTCGAGCCGACGCGGGCGCTGGTCGCGCGGCCCGACGCTGTCCTCCCAGCGGAAGCCGGAGACGAAATTCCCGCCCGGGTAGCGGATCGTGCTCACGCCGAGCTCCCGGACCAGGTCGACGACGTCGCGGCGGAAGCCCTGCTCGTCGGCCAGCTCGTGGCCCGGCTCGTACAACCCGTTGTAGACACAGCGTCCGAGGTGCTCGACGAATGCGCCGAACAGGCGGCGCTCGACGGTGCCGATCGCGAGACGTGGGTCGATGGTGAGTCGTGCGGAGAACATGTGTGTCCGTTCTGGTGTGGGAACGTTGCGGGTCCGCGTCCGAGGCTACCGGCGGATCTCGCGTCACGGACACGTCAGGGTGCGCAGACCTCGTGCCGATCAGCACCTGGCTGTGCCAGTCTTTGCCCCATGACTGACGACACGGTCGCGACGATCACCAAGGGCTACACGTTCAACGAGGCGAGCATGGAGCTCGGCGTCCTGATGGTCGATGGAAGTCCGGTGCCCGACGCGAGGATCCAGATCCCCCTCAGCATGCTCAACAGGCACGGCCTGATCGCGGGGGCCACCGGTACGGGCAAGACGAAGACGCTGCAGCTGCTCACCGAGCAGATCTCCGCGGCCGGCGTCCCGGTGTTCGCCGCCGACATGAAGGGCGACCTGTCCGGCCTCGCATCGCCCGGGCAGTCCAGCGACAAGCTGCTCGCCCGGACGACGGGCATCGGCCAGGACTGGAAGCCGCGGGCGGCGCCCGTCGAGTTCTTCGCGCTCGGCGGCCAGGGGCAGGGCGTACCCGTCCGCTGCACAATGACCGCGTTCGGCCCGACCCTGCTGAGCAAGGTGCTCGGTCTGACAGACGTCCAGGAGTCGTCGCTCGGTCTGGTCTTCCACTACGCCGACAAGCGCGGCCTGCCGTTGCTGGACATCGCCGACCTGCGCGCGGTGATGACCTACTTGACCACCGACGAGGGCAAGGTCGAGCTCAAGGACATGGGCGGTCTCGCCCAGTCGACGGTCGGTGTGCTGCTTCGTGAGCTCATCGGGTTCTCCGACCAGGGCGCGGACCTGTTCTTCGGGGAGCCGGAGTTCCAGACCTCCGACTTCCTCCGGACGACCTCCGATGGCCGCGGAGTCATCTCCCTGCTCGAGCTGCCGAACCTGGTCGACCGTCCGGCCGTCTTCTCCACCTTCCTCATGTGGCTGCTGGCCGACCTGTTCCACGACCTGCCCGAGGTCGGCGACGTCGACAAGCCCAAGCTGGTCTTCTTCTTCGACGAGGCACACCTGCTGTTCGCTGACGCGTCCAAGGACTTCCTGGCGGCGATCGCCCAGACCGTACGGCTCATCCGGTCGAAGGGCGTCGGCGTCTTCTTCATCACGCAGAGCCCCACCGACGTCCCCGACGAGGTCCTCGCCCAGCTCGGCTCGCGGGTCCAGCACGCGCTGCGCGCTCATACGCCGAACGACGCCAAGGCGCTCAAGCAGACGGTCAACACCTACCCGTCGTCCTCCTACGACCTCGCCCAGGTCCTGCAGAACCTCGGGATCGGCGAGGCCGTCGTCACGGTCATGGATCCCAACGGTGCGCCGACGCCGGTGGCATGGACCCGGATGCGGGCGCCGCAGACGCTGATGGCGGCGACGCCTCCCGAGGTGCTCGCGCCCGGCATCGCCGCGTCGGGGCTGATGGCGAAGTACGGTCAGGCGATCAACCGGGACTCGGCGCAGGAGATGCTTGCCCGCAGGGTTGAGCAGGGGGCTGCGGCGGCCGAGGAGCAGGCGCGCGCCGCGGCGGGGGTCGAGGCGCAGGCCAAGGAGCAGAAGGCAGCCGATCGCCCGACGGCGACCAGCCAGAGGCGGGCGCCGAAGCAGAAGTCCGTCATCGAAGAGGTGACCTCGTCGAGCGTGTTCAAGCAGTTCGCACGGTCAGCCGGCCGCGAGATCGTACGAGGCATCTTCAATACAGCGCTGCGCAAGTGAGCCTCGGATCGGTGGCGCCCGCACGGCGCGGGAGCTGACGTGATCCTCGTCGACCCGCCCCGCTGGCCCGCCCACGGCACCGTGTTCTCGCACCTCGTCTCGGACACCTCGCTGTCCGAGCTGCACGACCTCGCCACGACGATCGGGTTGTCGCCGCGTGCGTTCGACCACGACCACTACGACCTGCCGCAACGCCTGTACGACGCGGCGATCGCGGCGGGTGCGGTGCCGGTACGTGCGGATGAGCTGGTGCGGCGCCTCGTGGCGAGCGGGCTGCGTGTCCGGAACCCCCACCGAACGCCCAGTCGCGATGCGGCTCGCCACGTGCTGCCTGGTCACTGGGAGCGACTCGGGCTGGGCCGGGACCTCTACGTCGAGGTCGTCTCACGCTGGTCGGAGCCGCACCGGCACTACCACGACGTGCGTCACCTGGCCGCGACGCTCGCCGCCCTCGACGCGCTCCACGAACCGGCTGCGTCGTCGCGGCTAGTACGCCTCGCGGCGTGGTTCCACGACGCGGTGTACGAAGGGGTGGCGGGGTCCGACGAGGAGCAGTCGGCCCAGCTCGCCCGGCGGATGCTCAGCAGGTTGCCGGTGCGCGACGTGGCCGAGGTGGTACGGCTCGTCCGGCTCAGCTCGGGCCACGACCCCGAGCCCGGCGACGCCGCCGGCGCGGCCCTGTGCGACGCGGACCTCTCGATCCTCGGCGCGCCGCCGGGTCGCTACGACGTGTACGTGCGGGACGTGCGCCTCGACTACGCGCACGTCGACGACGCCGCCTGGGCCCACGGCCGTGCAGCCGTCCTCGACTCCCTGCTGGCCCTCGACCCCCTCTACCGCACCACGTCGGGCGCTGCCCTCTGGTCGACCAGAGCAGTGGAGAACCTCACGAGAGAACGCGCCCGCTGGACGGTGCTGACCTGACCTCGGCGAGAGCACCTGTACTGCTCGAGGAGAGGACCTGTACTGCTCGAGGAGAGGACCTGTACGGGCGATCTCCCAGAAACAGGCCCTCTTCAGGGGCAGAGTTGTCAACCAGAAGCCGCGCCGATGCGTCTAGGGAGTGTGACGGTGGCAACCCGAGGGACCGCGACAGAGGGCATCAGCCTGCTGTACGAGTCGCAGTGGGCTGGACTCGTACGGCTCGTCTGGCTGCTCCTGCGTGATCAGCAGGCGGCTGAGGACGTAGCGCAGGACGCGTACATCGCCACGTATCGCAACTGGGACAGACTGCGTGACGAGGAGGCGGCTGTGGCGTATCTGAGGCGGTGCGCGGTGAACGGCGCCCGTTCGGTGCTCCGGCACCTCATGGTGGTGCGGCGGGAGACCCTGGCGGAGGCCGGCCGGGCTGATGCCGCGGGGCGTCTCACGGCCCCCCCCTCGGATGTGGCTGCCTTGATGCGACTGGACGGGGACCAGCTGATGACAGCGCTGGCGACCCTGCCCGACAGGCAGCGTGAGGTGATCGTGCTGCGCTACTACTCGGACCTGTCCGAGGCCCAGATCGCTGAGGCACTCGACATCTCTCCGGGCTCCGTGAAGACCCACGCATATCGCGGGTTGCGGGCTCTTCGCGATCGGATGGAGGTGTCGGCGTGAGCGGCGACATGGATGATCTAGGGCAGTTCCGTCAGTTCGAGGAAGGCGTTCGTCATGTACTCAATGAGAAAGCAGCGGATATCGACCCGCGCGACCGACTCGACGCGATTCTCGCTGCGGGGGCTCCGGTGACGCGCCGGACGGCCTACTGGCTGATGGGAGCCGCAGCGGTGTTCGTCCTGGTGGCGGCGCTGGGGATCGGCTACGTGCTGCAGAATCGGACGTCCATGTCGACCGCCGGTGCACCCGCGCAGAACGATCGGGCTGGGGCGCAGTCCGAGTCGACCGGCTCGGTGGCGACCACCGAGCCGTTGTCGCCGTCCACCACGGCGGTGGTTCCGGCCGGGACATGGGCGATGCCCGTGTACGAGGTGGTCACCGGGACCGCCACGCAGCCCTGGCTGCTCAACCGCACGTTCATCTCGGTGCCGGATGCAGGCGATCCGACGACCCGGGTCCAGTCCGCCGTCGCGGCGCTGCTCTCCGGCGCGACATCCGACGGGACGCAGATCGGCATCTACGGCTATCAGCAGCCCTGGCCGGCCAGCACAACCGCGACGGTCACCGTGACCGACACGCAGATCGGCATCGTGCTCAACCAGGCAGGAGCGACCGGACTCAGCGCGGACCAGCAGCGCATCGCCGTACAGAGCCTGGTGTGGACCGCGACGGCCGCGGCCCAGCTGAGCGTGCCGGTACACATCGAGGTCGCAGGCGGCCAGGCGGTCTTCGCCACGAAGCCGGCGGGGGACTACGTACGTCCCGCTGCTGCGACGTCGTACACCGACCTCGTCCCGATCTGGGTCGACAGCCCCCTGCCGGGAGCGACGCTGGCGTCGCCGGTGACGGTGACCGGTCAGGCGTGCGTGTTCGAGGCGACGGTGTCGTGGGAGCTGCTGCAGGGCTCGACGGTGGTCACCTCCGGCTTCACGATGGCCAACGCCGGCTGTCCGGACCGCGGGACGTACTCGATCGCCGTGGGCACGGTGCCCGCCGGCGCGTACACGATCCGTGTGTTCGAGACCTCTATGAAGGACGGCAGCGTCTTCTTCGAGACGCGCTCGCCCTTCGTGGTCTCCTGAGCAGCTCCACGAGGTCGCGACCACGCCTCATAACCACCACAAGGCGGCTTGAACCGGGTGGTGGAAGACTCTCCGGCATGTACGGGGTGGATCTTCGTCTCGATGCCGTCTGTGAGGCGCGCATCGTCGAGGTGTGGCGGGCGATCGAGGCTGCCGGCACGAGGTCGCTGGCCTCGACGAGCCACCGCCGGCATGTACCGCACCTGAGTCTCGTGGTCGCCCCACGTGACGACGTGAACGTGGCGATGCTCGCCGGGCTCAGGCCGCCGTCCGGGATCGCCTTCACGGCCGTCGGCACGTTCGGGGCCGACGGTGGTGTGGTGTTCCTCGCGCCACGGCCGAGCCCCGAGCTGCTGGTCTTCCAGGAGCAGGTCGCGGCGGCGTGCGCCGACGTGTACGAGCACTACCGACCCGGCGCCTGGACGCCTCATGTCACGCTCGCAGAAGGGGTTGCCGAGGCTGATCTGGGCCGCGCGATGCAGCAGGCGGTGCCATATCTGCCCTTGTCAGGGACGTACACAGCCCTCGAGAGCGTGTCCGCGCGTACGGGCGAGAGGCGCCGGCTCGCCTCGTACTAGCGCAACCGCCGGGCACTCAGCGACGTCACCGGCAGCATCACGTGCTCGGCGACGGGTCGATCGGGCGCGAGGCTCAGCGCCCGGCGCCCGACCTCTTTGCGTTTCAGGGGGCGATGGTCGCGCTCCTGGCGGTCGACACCGGCTCGCGGACCCTGTGGGCCGCCCCGCGGGCGTGAGGGTGGCTCAGCCAGGCGCTGACGGAGCCGTGCTAGTGGAGGGCGGCGTCGGCGTCGGTCTCGCGCCAGGCGAGGAAGTTGACGCTGAAGCCCGCCCTTGTCGGCGCACACAGGAAAGGCCCGGCAGTGGCCGCGGCACCCGGGGGAGTCGGTGCCACGCGGACTTGCTGGTACGGATCGGCGTCGACCCGGGCCCGTACCGTCACCGACTCGGCGGCGCGTGAGATCCGGATCGTCACGACCCGGCCTGACCAGTCGGGCACGGGCCCGGTCGACCAGTCGGAACGACCCATCGTGACGACGCCACCGAGCATGTCGACGCCGTCGGAGTGCTCGACGCCGGACTTGATCCAGTGCTCGTCGTCGAAGCGGAGGTAGGCGCCGGCCTGGTCGAACTGCTCGGACAGGTCGCACCGGAAGTCGACCTCGACCGCTTTGCCGATGGCGAGCGGACGCAGCAGGGCGTGCTCGGTGTCGTGGACGAAGCCGTACGAGGTGTGGCGCCAGGCGTCAGAGCCTTCGACCGCCGTGACGCGGAGGATGCTGTCGAACTCTTCGCTGTGTACGGGCGGGTTGGTCCAGGTGCCGTCTGACCAGGGGATCTGCATGGTCGACATCCTGCACCCGTCGCCTCCTCGCAGAGGTGAAGGGGTCCCCCGCGCACCCGGAAGAGCTCTCCTACCCTTGCTGCGTCTCCGCCCTGGGGGAGTTCGGTGAGGTACCGCCGCGCGGAGGACCTGGTGCAGAAGTCTAGCGACTCCGACGCGGTTCGCCGAAGCCGGAGCCGGACCTGTACGATCCTCGACGGAGGATTCGCCTAGAGGCCTATGGCGCTCGCTTGGAAAGCGGGTTGGGTGCAAGCCCTCACGAGTTCGAATCTCGTATCCTCCGCCACCGCGAAACCCGGTC
>JBBQBP010000065.1:0-13531 GCA_038317635.1 Propionibacteriales bacterium | reverse complement strand
CCCATCGAACTCCGCCTGCCGCGCCATCCCCCAAGGTTACCTGCTCAATGGGCAATCTCAACGGATTACAGGCGGCGTGTCGGATCCGAAAAGCCCACGTCAACGCGGTTTCCCAGCCCTACTTCCGGAGGTCTGAGCCTGGTCCTGGTGCCACTGACCCAGGTTCACGGAGCGATCATGGTGCCGATCACTGTCGCCTTTCTCTCGACCCTGGCGGGCCTGTTCGTGGTCCTCGGGTCAGCAGAGGCAGACCGTAGACTGGTCATCGCCGGATTCAAGCCCCCGTGAGGTCCTGACGGCGCGCCGCGGCGTCGTCGCCGCACCCCCCACTCCTCTGCATCGTCCCTGGCTCGCCGGGACGGCGAGCGCAGTAGTGACGTCACCGGCCTTTGCGGTCCGGACCTCGCGCCGGGAGGGTGACGACGAAGCTGGCGCCCTTCCCGGTCCCGGCACTCTCCGCTCGGATGCGACCGCCGTGGGCCTCGGTGAGCGCACGTGCGATCGCGAGACCGATCCCGCTCCCACCGACGCCGCGAGAGCGGCCGTCGTCGACGCGGTAGAAACGTTCGAAGACGCGCGGGAGGTGCTCGGCAGCGATTCCGTCTCCGGAGTCCTTGACGGTGATCGCGACCCCCTCCGCAGTCGATCGGGCGGACAGCTCGACGTGTCCGCCTGCAGGCGTGTGGCGCAAGGCGTTCTCCAGGAGGTTGGCAAGGACCTCCTGCATCCGGTCCGGGTCGACGACGACCGATCGGGCGCCGGCGTCGAGTCCCAGGGCGAGGCGCACACCCTTGGTTTCGAAGGCCAGCGCCTCGGCGCGGGCGGCCACCCTCAGCAGGTCGCCGACGGTGACCTCACTGACGTGAAGGTCGAGCCCGCGCTCCTCGGCGCTGGACACGCGACCGACGTCGTCGACCAACCGTTCGATCCTGGAGATCTCGGCGTCGATGCGCTCAAAGGTGGCCCGGTCGGCCGGCAGGACCCCATCGGCGATCGCCTCGTGATATCCACGCACGGTGCTCAGCGGGGTACGAAGCTCGTGGGACAGGTCGCGCAGGACCTCGGCCCGCGACCGCTCGATCCGGGCGATGCTGCTTGCCATCTGCCCGAAGGCGTCGGCGAGGGAGTCGAGCTCGGTGCCGTAGCCCGAGCGACGGACACGCACCGTGTAGTCGCCGGACGCCACCGCGCCCGCCGCCTCGGCCAGCTCCCGCAACGGGCGGACGGCCCGGCGGGACACGAACCATCCGACTGCGAGGGCGGTGAGCGTGGCCACGGTGATCGCCACGGCAAGGGAGATCAGGATCGCCCGAGAGAACGCCATGTCCAGGTGGGTGGCCAGCTCGGTGGTGATCGGTCCTACCGCGTTCTCGACGTGCCTCCGGAACATCCCGGGCGCCAGTCCCAGCGCGACGACAAGCAAAGTGATCCCGCCGGCGAGAATGACCAGGGCCTGGGCCAGGAGCAGTCGTGCGCCGAATCCTGTTCGCCGTCCGGCGGCCCTCAACTGCCCCCACCCATCCGGTAGCCCACGCCACGGACCGTCCGCACGTACCGGGACTCGGCCGGGTCATCACCAAGCTTGCGTCGAAGATTCGCGACGTGCACGTCGATCACGTGGTCGTCACCGAACCAGTCCTCACCCCACACGGCTTCCAGCAGTACGCGGCGCGCGAGCACAGCCCGCGGTCGGCTCGACAGGGTGTCCAGGATGTCGAACTCCGTCCGGGTCAACTCGATCCTTTCACCCGACACGGAGACCTCTCGGCCGGCCACGTCGATCACCAGGTCCCCGAAGACCCGGGCGGAGGCGCCCGTGTCAGGGCTGCGGGGCCGCCGCAGCATGGCGCGCACTCGGGCCGCGAGCTCACGCGGGGAGAAGGGCTTGGCGAGGTAGTCGTCCGCGCCCACGGACAGCCCGATCACCCGGTCCAGCTCGTCGGTCCGCGCGGTCAACATGATCACGTAGGCATCGGAGAAGGCTCGCACCTGTCGACACACCTCGATCCCATCGATCCCCGGGAGCATCAGGTCCAGGACGAGCACGTCCGGCTCCCATGCGCGCGTCCTGCCGACGCCCACCTCACCGTCTGGCGCCACGTCCACCTCGAAGCCCTCGGCTCCGAGATACTCAGAGATCAGGCGCGCGATCGGCGCGTCGTCCTCGACGACGAGCACGCGCCAGCGACGCCCGGCCGGTGCGTGAGCATCGATCGGGGCCGCCGAACGCGATCCAGGAGACGTCACGGTGCCTCGGACATCTCGACGAATGCTCCGTGCCACGAGTGGTACCAGACGTCACCGGACGTCGCATTCACCGAGAGCATGCCGTCGACCTTCCCGTCGCGCAGCGTGTGAAGGGTGTAGTAGCCGGGAAAGGCGTCGGCGGTGGCCGCCGTGATCCCGTCCCCGCCAGCCTGGCCCGCGAGCCACTCGTCGGCGATCCGCTGGGCCTCGGCCGCGCTGATCCGCATATCCGAGCCGCCGCGTGCCATCATGCCGTAGCGCGTGTTCCACATCCGCGCCGGCCCCAGCTCGAGCTGCACGTCGCCCGAGACGGGATCGATGAGCACCTCCGTGGCCAGGGAGCCGTCGGCCTCGACGAGCTCGGCGTAGTACTGCCGGTCGAACTGCATCACCTCACCGACCGTCAGACCCGGCCGGAGACTCGTCGCGAAAACCTGGGCCTGTTCCCGCGCGCCGGCAAGGTCGACGACAGGCGCGCGATCCCTGCTCGAGCCGACGTCACCGAAGCCGGCTCCGCCCATCATCCCGTAGGACGTGCCGTCTGCGGTTCCCGCACTCCATCCGCCGACGCCCTGCCCCTGGATCACCATCCACGCGCCGGAGCCCAGGATCGCGGCGACGGCGACGATCGGAACGACCCGTGTCCGCAGCCGCCGACTCATTCTGGCCGTCACTTCCCGCTTCGGTTCGCGCGCAAGGTCGCACGAATCGACTCGTAGGTCGCCCCGTCGATCTCACCGGCCGCGAAGCGGCGATCCAAGAGCTGCTCCGGGGTCTCGCCCTGCGCAACGCCCGGCTGGCCGCCACCCACGCCATCCTCGCGTCGGCGACCCGGGAAGGCACGCACGACCAGCCAGACGACCAGGGCGATCACGCCGATCCAGAACACCGCCATCGCGATCCATCCTCCGGCACCCATGCCGAATCCGTATCCCATCATCGTGACAACCTCCTTGTGAACTCTGCTTCGTGAACACCTCCCATCGTGGTGCGGCCATCTCAAGATGCCCCCCGACGCCACCTCAAGATCTCCTCAAGGCCGGTGTGCGCGGTGCGCTCGGCTGCGTCGGAAGTCCGTCGTGCACGACGAAGCCGCGTGCGATCTCGTGGGGAAGGCCACGGGGAGCCGGCTCCGCGCCATCGGCGGTGAGTCGTCACAGCGATTCGTCGTCAACGCGGGCCGGCCCCCGTGCTCCCGCGATCAGTCGCGCGAGGCTCCCTGGCAGCAGCCGGTCGTCGATTCCTCTTCGGTCGTGGACTCGGATGTCCCCGTCGTTGTTGTCGTGCTCTTGCAGCAGTCGCTCATGATTCACCTCCCTCGATCAGTCGTGATGGGTTCCCTCGGCTGTCACCGAGCGAAGTCCTGCGTCACGCGCTCACGCGACGCCTGTCCTGAGGCCACGACGGCGCCCGAACCGGCCCAGCAGCTGCACCGTCCGTGGGTCGTGGGTTCGCTGCCCACCGGGAGGCTGCTCGTGGCTAGCCGTCGAGCTGGGGCCCGCGGGCCGACCAGTGCCCTCTGCTGCGCCCCTCATACCGGGAGACCCGACGGTGCACCGTCACGTCGCGAGCGGTCGGAGGCCGCTACCTGGGTCCGCATCACTGCTCGGCTGCCGCCGGCGCGGCTGTCGTCACCAGGGACGGCTGAACCGGGTCGTTCGCCGGGGGAAGGTTCAGCCGCTTGAGGAGCAGGGCATTGACCGCGACGATGACAGAGGATCCCGACATGGACAGCGCCGCGATCTCCGGGCGGAGCACGAGACCGAACGCCGGGGCGAAGACGCCGGCCGCGATCGGCAGGGCGAGGACGTTGTAGCCGATCGCCCAGCCAAGGTTCTGGCGCATCTTCCGCAAGGTTCCGCGGCCGATGCGCAGAGCGACGGGCACGTCGAGAGGATCCGAGCGCATCAGCACGATGTCCGCCGTCTCGATCGCGACGTCCGTACCGGCGCCGATCGCGATCCCGACATCGGCGGTGGCCAGGGCGGGTGCGTCGTTGACGCCGTCCCCGACCATCGCGACCCGCTTGCCCGCTCGCTGCAGCTCGGCGACCTTCTCGGCCTTGTCACCGGGAAGGACCTCGGCGATCACGGTGTCGATGCCGAGCTCCGCGGCGATGCGTCGGGCAGTTGCCTCGTTGTCACCGGTCAGCATCACCACCTGGATGCCCAACTCGTGCAGCGCTGCCACCGCGCGGGCGGCGCTCGGCCGGACTGCGTCCGCCAGTGCGATGACTCCGACCGCTGTGCCGTCAACGGCCACCAGTACCGAGGTACGGCCAGCGGCGGCGAGCTCGTCGCGCCGGGCTGCCAGTGCGCCGAGGCCGACTCCTTCGCGGTCCATCAACCGGCGGTTGCCGACGAGAACCGTCCGGCCCTGGACGGCAGCGACTGCGCCGTGTCCGGGTACGTTGCGGAACTGCTCGACCGGGGCAACCTGCAGACCGAGACCGTCGGCGTGGCGGCCGATCGCTCGGGCGATCGGGTGCTCGGACTCGTGTTCGACCGCTGCCACCAGGGCGAGCATCTCGTCGCGGTCCATCCCGTCGGTGACCACGTAGGTGACCTCCGGCTCGCCCTTCGTCAAGGTGCCGGTCTTGTCCATGACCACGGTGTCGACGCGTGCTGAGGCCTCCAACGCGGTCGCGTTCTTGAAGAGCACACCGCGGCGCGCGCCGAGCCCGGTACCGACCATGATCACTGTCGGGGTGGCCAGCCCGAGTGCGTCGGGGCAGGTGATCACGACCACCGTGATCGCGAACAGCAGGGCCGTCTGCACGCTCGCACCGGAGGCGAACCAGACCAGGAACGTCACCGACCCGCCGATCAGCGCGACCAGGACGAGCCAGAACGCGGCGCGGTCCGCCAGCCGCTGACCCGGCGCCTTGGAGTTCTGGGCCTCCTGAACCATCGCGACGATCTGCGCGAGGGCGGTGTCGGCACCGACCTTGGTCGCTCGAGCGCGCAACGTCCCGGTGGTGTTGATCGAGGCGCCGATCACCTCGTCGCCGGGTGCCTTGGCCACCGGCATCGACTCCCCCGTGACCATCGACTCGTCCACCTCGGACTCACCGTCCTCGACGACCGCGTCGACCGGGACCCTGGCCCCGGGCCGAACCAGGAGCAGGTCGCCGACGGCGAGCTGAGAGGTCGGCACCTCCACGGCTTCCCCGTCGCGAAGGACCAGCGCAGTCGCCGGCGTCAGCTCCAGCAGGGTGCGCACGGCGTCATTGGCCCCACCGCGCGCTCGCATCTCGAACCAGTGGCCGAGGAGCACGAAGGAGGTCAGGACGGTCGACGCCTCATAGAACACGTCGCCGCCGCCGGTCAGTGTGACGACCAGGCTGTACAGCCACCCGGCCCCGACCCCGACCGCGACCAGCACCATCATGTCCAGGGTCCGTGCCCGCAGGGCGCGCCAGGCTCCCTCGAAGAAGATCCATGCCGAGATGAAGATCACCGGCAGCGAGAGGAGCAGGGCGAACACGTCGTCGCGAAGGCCGAAGGGCGCCGGCACGGTGAAGCCGAGCAGGTCGCGCCCGATCGGCGACCAGAGCAAGATCGGAACTGAGAGCACCGCGGCGATCAGGAACCGCCGCCGCATGTCGGCGACCATGTCGGCCATGGACATGGATCCGTGGCCGTGGCCCATCGCCTCGCGCGCGGAGAACCCGACAGGCGCCGCTGCGGCGCCGCCGCCGTGGCCCTCGTGACCGTGGCCTGCACTGCCGTGCATGTCATGATCGTGGGCGTCCCCGTGGGGTGCGTGGATGGAGCGACCGGTCCCGGGAAGCCGTACCCCCGGGAGCGGGCCGGCCTCGCGCACGGGCTCGCACAGGTGCTCGGGCACAGAGCGTCCGGCGCAGTGCAGACCGCAGTCGCGGATCCACCCGGCCAAGAGGGCCTCATCGGTCTTATCGGGGTCGTAGGTGACCGTGGCGGTCCGACCCACCGCATTGGCCGCGACCGAGACGACCCCAGGTCGTCGGGCGAGGGTCGCCTCGAGGACCGCTGCCGAGCTGGCCCAGTTGAGTCCTCTGACGTCCATGACCGTCGTCTTGCTGCTCATGCGAGCTCCTCTTCAGATCAGTCTCGAGGCGTCGCGGCGACCCGCATCCACCGTGTGCCTTCCTCAGCTGCGGACGAGGCGCCCGATCGCGGCCGACGCATCCTTGACCTTGGCCGCCTCCTCCGGGCCGCCGGTGCGCGCGGCATCGAGGAGGCAGGTGCTCATGTGCTCGCCCAGCAGGTCCAGCGCGACCGCCCGCAGGGCGGACGTCGTGGCAGAGACCTGAGTCAGGGTGTCGATGCAGTAGGTGTCCGCCGCGACCATCCGCGCGAGACCTCTGACCTGTCCCTCGATGCGCGCCAGGCGACGCAGGAGGTCTGCTCGCTCCGGAGCCCGCTCAGACGTCATCGCGCACACCCATGCCTGGGGTAGATCCGCTTCGGCGACGCACTGCGCCTCTGGTGCCGTGGATGTTCCGGCCGGACGACCCACTCCGCGTCGGACCAGGCCGTGTCCGTCCCCCGGGTTCGCCCTTACGGGCCGTCCCCGGTCTGCTCCCCGTGGTCCGCATCGCGCACTCCTCCCGCTCGTGAGCCTCCGCCCCCGACCTCGGATACCCCCCTAGGGTATGTACATGCCGCGAGCCGCGAGTGTTGGCTTGCCCTCACTTCGACGAAGAGATGGTGAAGGGTGCGAGTGGTGGGCGGCGGACACGGCCGGTGACTTCCCCGTCGTTGCGCGCTCAGCTCAGGCGAGCGAGAGGAAGAGCTTCTTGAGTCGTTGAACATCCGTGGCGTCCTCACCGCCGGCGCGGGACAGACACTGGGGCAGCCCGGTGGCCGTGAGGACGAATCCGACTCGGTCGAGGCCGCGGCTGACGGCAGCGATCCTGGTGACCGCGTCCGCACAGTCATGACCCTCCTCGAGCATGCCCAGGATCGTGGTCAGCTGCGTCTGGGCGCGCTGCAGGCGCCGGACTGTCGTTCCGATCTCCGTCGGGTCGCTCTCCGTGCGGGCTCTCTCCATCTCGGTCTGTCGTTGCGACATCCCGGGGGCTGCCCAGGTCCTTCGGTCGATCGGGGCGCTCACACCGCCGGTGGCGATCCCAGACCTCGAAGAGCCGCACCAAGCTGCGAGGCTGCGTCGTCGGCGACAGGCGCGAGCCCGTCGTTGCCGGTGAGGGTGACCATCACGTGCGGGTCGAGGGCCTCGATCCGGGTGCGACCCTCGCCGAGCGAGCGCACCACCACGTTGCACGGCAGGAGCAACCCGATCGACTCCTCCAGCTGCAGGGCGCGATGAGCCAGCGGGGGGTTGCACGCGCCGAGGATCACCTGCGCGGGCATGTCGACGTCGAGCTTCGCCTTCATCGTGGCCGCCATGTCGATCTCGGTCAGGATCCCGAAGCCCTGCTCGGCCAACGCGGCGCGTACGGCCGCGAGAGCCGACTCGAAGGGCTGGTCGATGGAGAGGGTGAGGCCGTAGCTCATGAGGCGATCCTTTCGATCAGGTGGACGGTGGGTGCGTCGGGGCGCGGTTACTCGCGCCGCTCCTGGCGCGACGACGGGTGCCTGGTCACTGTGAACCGGCCTTGAGGGCCGCCAGTCGGGCCTCGACCTCGAGGCTTTCCCCCGCAGCGTCGAGCTCCTCGAACTGCGCGTCCAGCGAGACGCCTGCGACCTCGGCCTGGCCGGCCGCGTGAGCCTCCGCTCGTCGTACGACGTCTTCGAACCGTGAGATCTCCGTCGTCGGGTCGAGGACGCTGATGCTGGAGATCGCCCCTTGCACGAGGCTCTGCGCTTCTGCGGTCTTCTGCCGGGCCACCAGGGAGTTGCGCCGGGTCTTGAGGTCGGACAGCTTCTCCTTCATCGCGATGAGGCCCGCTTTGAGGTTCTCGACGACGTGGGCTTGCGACGCGAGGAGGGGCTGCGCGTCGGCGGCGCTGCGGTCCGCGTCGATCTGCTTGGCGATCGCCACCCTGGCGAGGTTGTCGAACTTCTCGGCGTCCGCGGTGTTGCCGGTGGCCCGCATCTGGTCGGCCCGGGTCGACGCTGCTGCGGCCTTCTGACCCCAGCCCGCGGAGGCAGCGAGGTCAGCGGCGTGGTCCTGCTCGGACATGCGCAGGTTGCCGATGGTCTGGGCGACCGCGTCCTCGGCCTCAGCGATCGTGTTCGTGTAGTCGCGAACGAGTTGGTCGAGCATCTTGCCCGGGTCCTCAGCGTGGTCGAGAAGTGAGTTGATGTTGGCCTTGGCGAGCTGGGTGATGCGGCCGAGAACGGTCTGCTTGTCAGACACGGTGGTTCCCTTCGTCGGTCGAGCTGTCGGAAATCGTCGGCGGAAGTGGCGTTCGGGTCAGGTCAACAGCCACCGCCTCTGAATCCACCGCGGAAGCCGCGCCTCCCTCCACGCAGGAGTTGCTCGATCACGATTCCGCCGAGGACCATCCCTGCCGGTCCGCCCGGCGCGCCCCCTGAAGATCCGCGCGGGCCTCGGTACTGCTGCCCCTCGAAGTCCGCGACGTCCTGCTGGGCGAGGATCTGCGCGGAGCCGACGAGCTGGCTCGCCTCGGTCGCCTCGGACAGTGCCTGGACGGGGTGAACGAGCGCCGCTTCTTGGGCCTGCTGTGCGTGGCGGGCCGCCTCGGACAGGCGGGTTCGCGCCTCGGGACCGACCGCGCCGCGCCGGCTGTCGATGTAGGTACCGACGGCGCCGATCTGGGCATTGGTGTGTGCGAGGAGTTCGACGAGCTGCTTCTGGGCCGCCTCGGCCTGCTCGGACCGCGCCCGGTAGGGCGCCAGCTGGGAGCTCAGGACTCCTTGCACCTGGTTCACGGCGTTCAGAGTCGCGATCGGGTCCTTGGAGGTCCCGGCCTCGCGACTCTCGGAGATCAGCGCTGTGGCGGCGGCGACCTGAGCGTCGACCTCGGGGTCTGACGGTGCGAGTCGGGCAGCGTCGATCACCGTCTGGGACAGCGCGGCGATGCGGGTCGTGAGCTGGTGACGCGCCTCGGTGAGGTTCTCTGCGGCGTGCTCGACGGCGTCGAGGAGATGGGACGCCTGCGCGAGGCCGGCCTCACCGGACCGCGCGGCCGCCACGGCGGCCCCGCGGTCGCCCTTCTCCAGTGCGGACCGGCCCGCGGCCAGGGTCAGCGCGATCCCCGCGGCCAGCCGCTCCACCTGGTCCGGGTTACCGCTGACCGATGCCAGTGCGGCCGCCGGGTAGGACGCGGACAGCGCCTCGAGGGTGAGGCGCGCGGTAGGGATCCGTGCCTCGACCTCGGCCACGTCCCGCCGGACGTCGTCGAGCAGCTCGGGTGCGCGTGCATGGAGGTCGCGAAGCTCGTCGAACTCATGGGCACGGGAGTCCAGCTCGGCGGTGACCTGTGCGCAGATCCGCAGGATCTCAGCCGCCATGGCCCGGGCCTGCGGCTCACTCTCGGGGAACGCGTCGTCGAGCTGTTGGCGCAGCGCGAATGCGCGCGCCACCGACGTCCTGGCCTCACGGAGGGCGACGTCGAAGGTGGCGGTCGCCTGCTGCCCGAACTGCGCTTGTGCGAAGGCGAGCTCCTGACCTGAGGTCCTGATCGCGTCGTCGATCGCGACGAGGGCGGCGCTCGCCCGCGTGCTCAGTGCCGCGGTGATCGCTTCCTCGTCCGCCGACGCGCCTTGCCCGCGACCGGCGTGGTGCTCACGGCCCCGACGTCGCGAGGCCGCTCGCAGGGTGAAGAGGGCGAGGGCGACGACCAGGATGACGGCGAGGAGAACGACCCCGATGAACTGACCCGCCGTCTGGAGCGAAAGACCGGTTCCGACTGGCATGGTTGCACTCGCTCCTCTCGATCGACGTCCGCCGCTACCTGGTTCCACGTTCCCCCGCCAACCCGTACTCCACCTCGGGGATCGACGAAGATCCGACGAAGATCTCGAGTCCCAGCGCCCACGGCTCCGCACGCCGGGTGAACCGGGGCCACCCGCTGCAGGCGCATCCGACTGCGTCGACCAGCGGCATCGCGGGGTGGACGCCGTACGAGGCGCCCACCCCACTCGATCAGCGCACAGTCAGGGGCTCCTGCGCCGCCTGCACTCGGCGTGTCTCGCCCACTGGGGCGACCGTGGTCGAAACAGCGCGGAATCGGCGAAGACGCAGGCTGTTGGTGACCACGAACACTGACGAGAATGCCATCGCGGCGCCAGCGATCAGGGGGTTGAGGAACCCGGAGACCGCCAACGGGATCGCCGCGACGTTGTAGGCGAACGCCCAGAACAGGTTGCCCTTGATGGTCTTGAGCGTCTGGCGCGAGAGCCGAACCGCATCCACTGCGGCGCGCAGGTCTCCACGGACCAGGGTCAGGTCGCTGGCCTCGATGGCGACGTCAGATCCGGTACCCATGGCGATGCCGAGGTCCGACTGGGCCAAGGCGGCGGCATCGTTGACACCGTCACCGACCATCGCGACCACCCGTCCCGCCGCCTGCAGCTCCTGAACCACTCGGACCTTGTCCGCGGGCATCACCTCGGCGATCACCTCCTCGATTCCCACCTCGTCCGCGATCGCCCTGGCGGCACGGGCGTTGTCACCGGTGAGAAGCACCGGGCGCAGACCGAGCGCGATGAGTTCGCGTACCGCCTGGGCACTGGTGGCCTTGAGCGTGTCGGCAACCACGACCAGCCCCCGCAGCTGCCCGTCCCAGCCGGCCGCGACGACGGTGCGTCCCGCCGACTCCACCACGTCCAGCGCGGCGACGAGCACCGGATCTGGAACGACGGACCAGCGCTCGGCGAGCCAACCCATGCGGCCGACGACGACCTGTCGGTCGCCGACGGTCCCCTCCACGCCCAGGCCCTGAAGGCTGGTGAACGCCGTGACCGGGGGCAGAGCGCCGAGCCGCTCCCGTGCGCCGACGGCGATCGCCGCGGCGATGGGGTGCTCGGACGCGTCCTCCAGTGCCCCGACCGTCCTCAGGAGGTCTTCGCCATCGGTGCCGGGTGCGGCCACGACATCGACCAGGCGCATCGTGCCCGCGGTCACCGTTCCGGTCTTGTCCAGCACGATGGTGTCCACGCGCCGGGTCGACTCCAGGATCTGCGGGCCCTTGATCAGGACACCGATCTGAGCACCCCGTCCCGTGCCCACCATGAGGGCGGTCGGCGTGGCCAGGCCGAGCGCGCACGGGCACGCGATGATCATCACCGCGACGGCGGCCGTGAAGGCCATCTCCGTTCCGACGCCAGCGCCCAACCAAAAGCCCAGTGTCGCCACGGACAGAGTGATCACGATCGGCACGAAGATCGCCGAGATACGGTCGGCGAGCCGCTGTACCGGGGCCTTTCCGGTCTGCGCGTCCTCGACGAGCCTCGCCATCTGAGCGAGCTGGGTGTCGGCGCCGATCCGGGTCGCACGCACGACGAGCCTGCCTCCGGCGTTGACCGTCGCCCCGGTGACGGAGTCCCCTGGGCCGACCTCGACGGGGACCGGCTCGCCGGTCAGCATCGATGCGTCGACCGCTGAGGTCCCCTCGATGATCTGCCCGTCGGTGGCGATCTTCTCCCCGGGGCGGACCACGAAGTCCTGGCCTACGACCAGCTCGTCGATACCGATGCGGGTCTCGACGCCGTCCGTCAGGACGGCGACGTCCTTGGCGCCCATCTCCAGCAGTGCCCGAAGGGCCGCACTGGAGCTCTTCTTCGCCCGCGCCTCGAACCAACGGCCCAGCAGGATGAAGACGGTGACTGCCGAAGCCACCTCCAAGTAGATGTCCGCCGAGCCGCCACCGCGGGCGGGCACGAGGCTGAAGCCCATCCGCATCCCCGGATCGCCGGCGGCGCCGAAGAAGAGCGCGTACAGGGACCACAGGAACGCCGCGAGGACACCGACGCTGATCAGCGTGTCCATCGTTGCCGCGGCGTGCCGCGCATTGGTCCACGCCGCTCGGTGGAAGGGCCATGCGCCCCAGACGACCACGGGTGCTGCGAGGGTCAGCGCGAGCCACTGCCAGTTGTCGAACTGCAGGACCTCGACGGCGGACAGGACGAGCACCGGCGCGGTCAGGACCGCCGAGACAATCAGGCGATGGCGCAGCGCCGACGCCTCGTCGGCCGGGGCCTCGGGCTCACCGGTTTCGGTCGAGCTGGCACCGGCCTGCTCGCGCAAGCGCGCCGAGTAGCCGGTCGCCTCGACCGAGGCGATCGCCTCCTCCACCGTCGCGCCGGCCGGAAGGTCGACCTTCGCCCGCTCGGTGGCATAGTTCACGCTCGCCTCGACGCCCGGAAAGCGGTTGAGTCGCTTCTCGATCCTGGCGGCGCAGGACGAGCACGTCATCCCGCCGATATCGAGCTCGATGATGTTGCTCATGAGACCTCTCCCATCTGGACCACGGCGCCGACCCCTGACCGTCCAGCCGTGATCGGCCCCGCCACTGTCCCGATCGCGAGACCGATGCCCAGGGCGACGAGCAGTGCCACGGCAAAGAGCACCAACCGCACGAAGTCCGTCACGCCACGACCCCCGTCACGACGTATCCGGCCTCGTCTACTGCCGCGCTGACGGCATCCCGGTCCGCGGGAACCATCCCGCTGACCCGAACCAAGGACGCCCCTCCCGGCACGAGCTCGACCTCGACCGCGGTGACGCCGTCGACCTGGCCGACCTCCGTCGAGACCGAAGCCACGCAGTGTCCGCACGTCATCCCCGCGACGGTGTAGGTAGTCGTCGTGATCGTCTCCATGGTTGTCCTCCTCGTTCAAGCGCGGCGCGCGACCACGCGGTCGGCACACCTCATTGATACCCCTGGGGGGTATCAAGTGCAACCGAGGTCGCGCTTCTTCATCGAACGTTGACGACATTGCCGGGCAACTCTTCGTCGACGCCGGTCATGGTCACCCTGATGACACTCGGCGCCCGAGCACGGGCGCCGACCGAGCTGGAGAGCGGGCCGGGACCATGCACGGTAAGCACGGCGTCAAGAGCCACATCGTCGCGATGATCTGGATCGGCGGAGCGATCTTCGTCGGGCTGCTCCTGACGGGCCGTTCGGCGAGCGAGTCGCTCTACCTCGCAGCAGTGCTCTCCTGCCCCGTCATGATGATCGGCATGGTGGTCACGATGCGGGGAAGCGAAGCCAAGCACGATGACCACTCGTAACTGGTCAGGTTGTGGCGGGTAGCCAGGGGTTTCCGCTGGTCAGGCGGGTGAGGGCGTCGAGGGTGGTGAGGCCGTGCTTGGTGGCGGTGGCGGTGTAGGAGCGGATGGCGGCGAATTCTTTCGCGCCGGTTAGGGT
>JBBQBP010000064.1:0-14336 GCA_038317635.1 Propionibacteriales bacterium | reverse complement strand
GCCCCCCCCTACCCCGGGTGTTTCTACTCTGCCTATGTGGGGGGGCGCGGGCCCCCCCCCCTGGGGGGGGGCACCCCCGCGCCAGGTGCTCAGGACATGAACTTCCACGTCAGCGGCTGGCTGGCCGTGGCGCCCTGGAAGCTGTTGTCGTTGGCGCTCGAGACGAACGTCACCGTGATGGCGATCGTGCTGGTGGCGCCATGCGCCACCGTGGCGAGGCTCACGGGGGCCGTCAGTGCGGAGGCCATGACGTGATCCACAACGGTGGTGGTGCCCTGCACCATGGTGACCTCCAGCTGAGTGCAGAGGGTGCCGGTGCAGGCGCCGGGCGTCAGAGTGAACTGGGCCGCGTCGACACTGCCGGTGTTGCTGATGACAACCGACGTCGTGATGATGTCGCCAGGCTTCATCGCGGTGGCGGCGCCGTACTTGTTGATGTCAGTGCAGGTACCGACGGCGCTGGTGCAGGTCTTGCCGTTGCTCGTCTCGGTCATGGTCAGGGTGCCGGCGCCAGCGGTATTGGTGCTGTTGACGATCTGCGCGGTGAAGGCGGAGAAGGTCGGCGACATTCCCAGGGCCAGTACGAGCGACGAGACGCCGCCGGCAACGATGAGCGGGAGAGAGAGCTTGCGCTTGTTGGAGGTGTTTTCGGACATGGGTATGTTGCTCCTTCAATTGGGTCCGGGCCGTCCCCTTGGTCCCGGAAATCTGGGATTTGTCCGACACATCAGAATCGTTGCTTCACCGAAGTCCCCCCGACTCGGTGATGCTCTGCTGTGCCAGTGAATGAAAGGTAACGGCGTCACGTATCAGACTCCAGTCAGATGAGCAGCGCCTAATCTTGTGCCTCTGGTATGAGCAGGAAGGGCCCCCGACGGTACGGTGGCGGTCATGCCGCTGACACTGGAGTCACTCGCCGGAACGAGGCACCTGGTGGCGAAGTACGTCCCCACTACGCCTTCCTATGCGTGGCCGCTCCTGGCGCGGGCCACCGGCGCCGAGGTGTGGGTCAAGCACGAGAACCACACACCCACCGGAGCGTTCAAGGTACGAGGTGGGTTGAACTTCCTCTCACGCCTGATAGCCGAGCAGGGCCGTCCCGCCGGACTCGTGTCGGCGTCGCGCGGAAACCACAGCCAGAGCCTCGCGTACGCGGGTCGTACGTTCGGCGTCCCCGTGACGATCGTGGTCCCCGAGGGCAACTCACCCGACAAGAACGCGGCGACAGATGCGTTCGGCGCCGAGGTGATCGTGTACGGGGAGGACTTCCAGGCGGCCCGCGAGTACAGCGTGCGGATCGGGGAGGAGCGCGGCCTCGTCGCCGTACCGCCGTTCCACCCGTGGCTCGTGGAAGGGGTCGCCACGTATGCGGCGGAGCTCCACGAGCAGGTGCCAGGGCTTGAGGCTGTGTACGTGCCGGTGGGCATGGGCAGTGGTGTGTCCGCGAACATGGCGGTACGAGACCTGCTCGGGCTCGATTGCGAGATCGTCGGGGTGGTTGCGGACCAAGCACCGGCCTACGCGTCGTCCTACGACGCCGGTCACGTGGTCACGACGGAGTCGGCTGACACCTTCGTCGACGGAGTCGCCTGCCGCGTACCGGATCCGGACGCCGTGGCGAACGTGATCGCGGGGTGCTCGCGGGTCGTACGCATCAGCGAGGCCGACGCCGCGGCAGCGATGGTGCTCATGTACCGAGCCACCCACAACCTCGCCGAGCCAGCAGGCTCCCTAGCGCTGGCTGCGATCCTCGCCGAACGCGATCACGTCGCCGGCCGCAAGGTCGCCATGATCCTCACGGGCGGCAACTGCGACCTCGACGTGCTCGAGGCCGCTGCACACCGCTGACGCGACGCGCGGGTCAGCTCAGGCGGTGAATGTCCACGTCAAGGGCTGCGACACCTTGAGACCCTGGTAGGTGTTGTCCGCGGCGGCATCCATGCTCGTCGTCACAGCGATGGGGATCGGGAGGCCGGGCGAGACCCTCGGAAGTCCCAGCCGCAGGAGCAGATCTACGGGGCCTTCGTCACCCAGCGTTGCTGCGGTGCCGCTGAAGATGGTGCTCGACCCTGACATGATGCTCACCGCGATCCTAGAGCACAGGTCTGTTGCGGAGCCCGCGGACGCAACCGTCGCGGATTGAACACACGCGCCGGGTATCAGTGAGAAGGACGATGCGGCGAGGCTGCCGACATTCCGGATGGTGGTGACGACCGTGGCGCTGTCCCCGGGGGTCATGTCCGTCTCCCCGCCGAACTTGTTGATCGCCGAACAGGACACAGCCATCAGAGGTTCACCCCCGTCTGTGCTGAGGCAGGTGATGATGCCCGAGCTGTCCGTCTCCTGCATCACGATCGTGCCGGCGTTCGCGCTGTTGGCCTCACCGGTGATCGAGGCCGTAAAGGCCCCGAAAGTAGGTGTCATGCCGATGGCGAGCACCAGTGCAGAGATGAACCCGTTGAGCACGAGCGGAATAGAGATCGAGCGCTTCTTCACAAATGTAGCCATGGTGGGTATGGCTCCTTGCCGAGGACCTGTGGATCTCCCGAACTGCGGAAGACTTGGGGGCGGGCAGGGCCGTAGCGGCAGTCACCGGATTCCCCCCGGCGGTTGTGGCGCCCCTGTAGTGCCGATACCGAATCTAGCCACCGAGCACGTGCCATGTCGGCAGATGAGGTCAGACTCATCCTGCGCCCGACCAGCGACCGCGGTGGAGGGTCGGGCTGCCCGCGCTAGGACAGGCGGAAGTGCACTCCGGCCTCGGGGTCGACGAGGGGCTCCTGGGCCGCGGCGATGCCGTCGGCGGTGAGAGGTGCGTCGAGCGGTACGCCGCGCTTGACCAGCGCCAGAGCGATCGGGCCGAGCTCGTGGTGGCGCGCCGAGGCACCGACGCGACCGATCACCTTGCCGTCCGCGAGCAGGTCAGCACCGACGGCAGGCAGCTCTGACAGCGACCCGTCGAGCTGGAGCCGTACGAGCCGGCGCGGTGGCCGGCCGAGATTGTGCACGCGCGCGACGGTCTCCTGGCCGCGGTAGCAGCCCTTGTCGAGGGTCACGGCGGCAGACGGTACGCCGAGCTCGTTGGGGATCGTCCGGTCGTCGGTGTCGAGACCGATCCGCGGGATGCCGGCGTCGATCCGCCGCGCCTCGTACGACCAGGTGCCGACAGGCTTCCCCTCTACCACAAGGCCTTCGACCTGGTCGCGCGGCACGAACGTCTCGTACCCGCCGAGCGAGTCCTGCCCCGCGCGGTGCAAGCCGTCGCCCGTCGCGGTTCCGGGCCGCCACACGAGTCCATACTCGCTCCTCATGGTGACCTCGACCCGCATCATGAAACGCATCGAGTCGAGCCATGCCACGAGGTCGGCGCCGCGGTCGGGCTCGGTCCATGCCCAGTACGTGTCGCCGTCGTCCACCCCGTACAGCGCATGCTCGATATGACCGTTCGGCGAGAGGATGTACGCGGTGTTGGCGACGCCGGTCGCGAGTCCTTCGAAGACCTGGCTCGTCAGCGAGTGGAGCCAGCGGAGCCGGTCGGAGCCCGACACCGTGACCACGTCACGGTTCGACAGGTCGACGATGCCCGAACCTGCGTCGAGCGCACGTCCCTCAGCCGACGGGTTGCCGTAGTGCCAGGCGACGCCTGCGTCGGGGCCCTCGGTCGCCAGGACCGCGCTCATGACACCCGCTGCAGTCGGGCCCACAGGTACGGCTGCAGCTCCACGTCGGTCGTCGCGCGGTCGAACGTCCACAGCAGGTCGGACTCGACGTTGCCGTACAGGCGATGGCCACCGGTGTACTCGACGGCCGAGCTCAGCGGCCGTACGACAGCGTCGGTGCGCAGCTCGATCTTGGCGCCCGTGATCGTGCCCTCCCACAGCTCGGCATAGCCGTCCGGGTGCGCCAGCGACACCTCGATCGCGCCGTCGGGCTGCGGCCGCCAGAAGCCGGTCTCCATGCCGAGCGGCTTCACGGCCGTCCCGTCCTCGGCGAGCTCGAACGTCTGCATGAGGTAGTGGAGGTAGTTCCCGCCGTTCTCCGCGAAGTCGATCTGGCAGCCATAGGTGAACTCGCCGGTGTCCGGCCACTGCCCGTGGCCCGACCCCTCCCACCGGCCGATGAGCCACGCCACACCGAGGAGGTTCGGGCTCAGGTCACTGGGAATCTCGAACGCCATGTCACTCCTTGTCGATACGGGCCGCGCGCAGGATCCTCACGAGCGCGACGAGCGCGATCACGCCGATCACGACGGTCACGACGATCAACACCCATGGTTCCGCCGACGGCACCCGCGCAGTCTATGCGGTCTGTACGAGGGGGCCGATGACTCTCGTGGGATCTTCCTAGTGCAGACGGCCGCGATCGTCGAGTGTCAGGTAGCGGCCGCGCTGGTGGACGAGGACGTCCGTACGCGACAGCTCCACGCTCTCGACCGTCGCGGTCACCCGGAGCATCCGACTCAGCGGGCTGAGCTCGGTCACCGTCGCGGCGAGCCACGTGGCTCCCTCGAGTATCGGGCCCCACTCGGTCTGCTTCCATCGGCCGAGCCGGAACACGCCACCTGGCGCAGGAGCGAGTCCCGCGAACGCCTCCGCGAGGTACGTGTCGTTCGGCCCCAGAACCGACACTGTGAGCACCCCCCCAAGCTCGAGCGCCGATCCCAGGTCGCTGTCCGGATCGACCATCGCCATGACCTGGCCCGGGTCTCCCAGCACGATCAGCAGCGACGAGACCGTGAGCCCGGCTCGTGACGACCCCTCCCCCGTCGCCACGACAGTGACCGGCGCCGGCAGTCGCCCACGGAACTGTCGTATTGCGTTGCGAGAGGCGGGTGGATCCACGAAGGGGTGTTCTCGATGGATGGTCACGACTGTCAGCCTAGGCCCGGGACCTCAGCATCGGTTTGTCCGTACCCACCGACTTCGCAGCCTCGCATCACCTAGGTTCTCGTCTGTGCGTGTCGTGGTGCAGCGAGTGGCGGAGGCGGCGGTCTTCGTGGACGGCGAGGTCGTCGGACGGCTGCCGCGTCCGGGCCTGCTCGTACTGGTCGGGGTCACCCACGACGACACACCCGCCACAGCTGCCCAGCTCGCGGACAAGGTGTGGAACCTGCGGATCCTCGCCGGCGAGACGTCGTGTGCGGATGCTGGAGCACCTCTGCTCGTCGTGAGCCAGTTCACCCTGTACGCCGACACACGCAAGGGCCGCCGCCCGTCCTGGAGCAACGCCGCCCCCGGCCCTGTGGCCGAACCCTTGGTCGACACCTTCGCGGAAGCGCTGCGGGAGCGTGGCGCGGACGTCGAGACCGGGCGGTTCGGCGCCCACATGCAGGTGAGCCTTGTGAACGACGGCCCCGTGACGCTGATCCTCGAGGCCTGATCCCGCCCTCACCGTTCAGCGACGCATCCAGATCAGCCTTAGCCAGAGTGAGAAGGACTAGAGTCCTCGCAGGGGAGGTCCTCGCCGAGTGGGGCCTGACGGCGCCATGACGTGGCAATATTCTGGTTCCGCCGGATACAGGGAGGGGAAAGCGCGTGGCGAACGTGCTGCTCATCACTCCCCGGCCTGGTCAGGCCTCTGTACCTGAGCTGTCGCTCCTTGCCCACCATGTCACGACGCTCGCGCCGGCCGACCAGATGCTCACCGAGTCCGCGTCGAGCGACGTCATCGTCATCGACGCACGCGACGACCTCGTGGGGGCCCGCTCGGTGTGCCACTCCTTCGTGAGCGCGGGCATCATCGTGCCCCGGATGGCCGTCCTGCCGCCCGGCGGCCTCGCGGTGGTCACCGTCGACTGGGGCTGCGCCGACTTCATCGTCGACGGCGCCGGACCCGCTGAGTACGAGGCCAGGCTGCGCCTGCTCACCACCTCACAGCCGACCGGTCCTGAAACCATCAGCGGCGGCGGCATCGTGATCGACGAGGCCGCGTACTCCGTCACCCTCGAGGACCGCGTCCTCGACCTCACGTACACGGAGTTCGAGCTCCTCAAGTACCTCGTGCAGCATCCCGGACGCGTCTTCTCCCGCGAGCACCTGCTGGCCGAGGTCTGGGGCTACGACTACTACGGCGGTACGCGCACCGTCGACGTCCACGTCCGGCGCCTACGCTCCAAGCTCGGCACCGAGCACGAAAGCCTCATCTCGACTGTGCGCAACGTCGGCTACAGGTTCTCCGCCGGCCGCTGAGACCGACGTCGGCCCGCACAACCTTTCGAGCTCCCGCACAACCGTTGTGACCATGTTTTCGCACCACAAAGGTTGTGCGCGTCAGCCAGGCTGGACACGCCGCACTCCACGAAGACTGGGCGGCCCACTACGAGATCGAGGCGAGGTAGCTCGTGATCGCGGCCACGATCGCTTGCTCCGCCACTGCTCTGGACACCGTGGGGGTACCGTCGCCGGCCTGCGGCCCGTACCGCCCGAAGAAGGCGTGGACTGACCCGTCGATGGTCACCAGCTGCGAGCCGGTGGGCAGCCGAGCCATGCCGCCCTCGACATCGGCCGCCTTGGCCACTCCGTCGTTGCCTGCGCGCAGGGACAAGGTCGGCCACGACGCGGACACCGTGACGTTGCCGGCCGGGTACGCGGCGCAGAGCACCATCCCCTTGAGCTGTGCAGCGTGGCCTGAGGCGTACTGCGCGGCCATCGCACCGCCCAGCGAGTGACCGCCGATGACGACCGGAACACCGCTTCCGACGTGCGCGATGATCGCGTCCGCCCGGTCGATGCCCGTCACGGCCAGGTCGAACGGCATGACGGGGATCCACGTCTCCACGCCCTGCGCGGCGAGCGCGCGACCCAACCACTCGTACGCCTGAGGCCTTACCAACCCGCCCGGGTAGAAGATGAAGACCGCCTTGCGCTCGCCCGTCGCGGCGATGTGGATCACCTGGCCGCCGACGTCATCGAGCGTGACGGTGACCGCCGCACTCTGTGCGTCGGTGACCGCGTCCTGGCCCAGTACGAGGGGTGGCCGGACAAGAACCGGCATGCTGCTCCCGATCCCGTACGCCCCCGCGATCAGCACGACGACGAGCACGATCTTCCACACCCGTCCCCAGCGACCGCGTACCTTCGTCCCGCCCTCACCATCGGCCATGAGCGCAATCCTTGCGTGCCCAGGACGCGTTGCACAGCACCGTTCCCGCGAGACGCACGGACTCATCCACGGTTAGGCTCACGCTGTGGCAGACCAGGTGATCGAGAAGCTCGCCTCCCTCGACGCGGGGGCGATCGCGGCCGTACAGCGCCTGGTCGACGAGATCGCCACGTACGACCTCGTCGAGCCGCTCAACGAGGCCGCGCTGCTGGGGTTCCATCACGATACGGTCGCGCACTACGTGGCCAGGTCGGAGGACGCGATCGTCGGCTACGCCCAGCACGACCCCCTCGGCGGTACCGCCCAGCTGTGCGTCCATCCCGATGCCCGCGGAGCCGGGATCGGCACCGCCCTCTGCGCTGCCGTGCTCGCCGATGCCCCCGGGACAGAGCTGTGGGCGTTCGGGAATCTCCCGGCAGCACAGTCCATCGCGAGGAAGGTCTCGTACGCAGCGGTACGCGAGCTCCTCATCCTCAACCGCCCGCTGACGTTCGACGAACCCCAGTCGCCGGTACCGGCCGGCGTGACCATCCGCGGCTTCCAGCCGGCCGATGAGCCCGCGCTGCTCGCGATCAACGCCGCCGCCTTCGCCGACCACCCGGAGCAGGGCGAGATGGACCACACCAACTTCATGGAGCGCACGGAGCAGGCGTGGTACGACCCGGCCGACCTGCTCGTCGCGGTCGACAGCGCCGACACGATGCTCGGCTTCCACTGGACGAAGCGCCACGGCGCGGGGCTCGGCGAGGTGTACGTGATCGCCACCGCCCCCGACGCGTCCGGCAAGGGACTCGGTGGGGCCCTGCTCACCGCCGGCCTCGCGCACCTTGCCGCGACGGGGTGCCGACAGGTCATCCTGTACGTCGAGTCCGACAATGCCGCGTTGCGGCTCTATCGTCGTCATGGGTTCGTCGTCGCCCGATCCGACGTCGTCTACGCACCATCAGAGAGGTATTCCCGATGAGCAACGTGTGGCTTCCGTCGTTCGCCGAGCAGACGGGCATCGAACCGGAAGCCCCGGTGTCGCCGGAGTTGGGCGCACAGAGCGAGGTGTCCCCTCTGACACCGGCCGACGACACGTTCGAGGCTGCGTTGCCGGACGGCCGCTACTCCGATCGGGAGCTCAGCTGGCTGGCGTTCAACAAGCGGGTCCTCGAGCTCGCGACGGACGAGGCACGCGTCCCGCTGCTGGAGCGGGCGAAGTTCCTGGCGATCTTCTCGTCCAACCTCGACGAGTTCTTCATGGTGCGGGTCGCAGGCCTCAAGCGCCGCATCGTCGCGGGTCTCGCCACCACGAGCGCCTCCGGCATGATGCCGCGCGAGCTGTACGACGCGATCCTCGCGCGTACTCATGAGCTGGTCGACGAGCAGTCACGGGTCTTCGGCGAGGTCGTCCGACCCGAGCTCGCTGCCCAGGGGATCAAGATCCTTCGCTGGTCGGAGCTGCACCCCGACGAGAAGAACTCGCTCACCCAGCTGTTCAACGACCGCATCCTGCCTGTGCTGACGCCGCTGGCCGTCGACCCGTCGCACCCGTTCCCGTACATCTCCGGACTGTCCATCAACCTCGCCGTACAGCTCCGCCACCCCACGACCGGCGCGCTGTCGTTCGCGCGGGTGAAGGTGCCGAACATCCTGTCCCGCTTCCTGAGGCTCGAGGGCGACCGGTTCGTACCGCTCGAGGACGTCATCGCGAGCCATCTGGACCACCTCTTCACGGGGATGGAGATCGTCGCCTGGACGACGTTCCGTGTCACCCGCAACGAGGACGTCGAGGTCGAGGAGGACGACGCCGAGAACATCCTGTACGCGCTCGAGAAGGAGCTGCTGCGGAGCAAGGTCGGCCGCCCGCCCGTACGGCTCGAGGTCGAGGACGACATCAACGACACGATGCTGGAGCTGCTCATCCGTGAGCTGGACGTCTCCCCGAAGGAGGTCTTCCGGCTCCCTGCACCACTCGACCTGCGTGGCCTGTTCTCCATCGCCGACCTCGACCGCGAGGAGCTGCTCTACCCCGCGTTCCTGCCGTCGACGAACCCGCACCTCGCCGAGGTCGAGACGGCACGAGCCGCAGACCTGTTCAGCGCGCTCAAGCGCCGTGACGTGCTGCTCCATCACCCGTACGACTCCTTCGCCACCTCAGTCCAGCGCTTCATCGAGCAGGCGGCGGCCGATCCGAAGGTGCTGGCGATCAAGCAGACCTTGTACCGGACGTCCGGCGACTCCCCGATCATCGACGCCCTGATCGAGGCCGCACAGGCCGGCAAGCAGGTTCTGGCGCTGGTCGAGATCAAGGCTCGCTTCGACGAGCAGGCCAACATCGCATGGGCGCGCAAGCTGGAGAAGGCCGGCGTCCACGTCGTGTACGGGATGGTCGGGCTCAAGACGCACTGCAAGCTGTCGCTGGTCGTGCGTGACGAGGGCGACCAGCTGCGTCGCTATGCCCACATCGGCACCGGCAACTACAACCCCAAGACTGCCCGGCTGTACGAGGACATGGGTCTGCTCACCTCGAACGCCGTCATCACCGAGGACGTTGCCCGTCTCTTCAACCACCTGTCCGGCATCACGCAGGAGATCAACTACCGGCGCCTCCTGGTCGCTCCGCACGGCATCCGCCGCGGCCTGCTCGACATGATCGAGAACGAGATCGAGAACCACCGGGCGGGGATACCGGCGGGGGTTCGCATCAAGGTGAACTCGATCGTCGACGAGGGGGTCATCGACGCGCTGTACCGGGCGTCGAACGCGGGCGTCCCGGTGGATCTGTGGGTACGTGGGATCTGCGGCCTCAAGGCCGGCGTGCCCGGTCTGAGCGAGAACCTGCGCGTACGCAGCATCCTGGGCAGGTTCCTCGAGCACAGTCGCCTGTTCTGGTTCGCCAACGCTGGCAGGCCGCACGTCGGCATCGGCTCGAGCGACCTGATGCACCGCAACCTCGACAGACGCGTCGAGGTCCTCGTACAGCTCACCAACGAGCCGCACATCGCCCAGATCGAGGAGCTGTTCCGGCTCGCGTTCGATGAGGGCACAGCGTCGTGGTGGCTCGCCCCTGACGGATGGGAGAAGAAGACCACCGACGCCGACGGGCGGCCCCTGCTGGACATGCAGGCCCACCTGATCTCTGTGATGAGCCAGCGCCGCGGACAAGTATGAGCACGAAGACCAACCGGCTGATCAGGTCCGCAGGCGCCGTCGTGCTGCGCGGGGTGGGCGTCCGGCGCAGTATCGCGCTGGTGCACCGGCCCGCGTACAACGACTGGTCCCTGCCGAAGGGCAAGCTCGAGAAGCGGGAACCGGCGTACGCGGCGGCGGTACGTGAGGTCGAGGAGGAGACGGGCGTCCACATCCGGCTGGGTGCGCCGTTGTCGGACATCTCGTACCGGATCCTCAAGGGCCCCAAGATCGTCCACTTCTGGGTGGGGTACGCGATGTCGGAGACGGCCCGGCGGCCCGACCACGAGGTCGACGAGGTCGAGTGGGTCCCGATCGCGCAGGCGCGTGAGCGGTTGACCTACGAGGACGAGGGCGCTGTGCTCGACGAGGCGCTCGCCATGCCGGAGACGACCGCGTTCGTCGTCGTCCGCCACGCGAAGGCGACGCTGCGCAAGGACTGGTCGGGCGACGACAGCAAGCGGCCGATCGACTCGAAGGGCAGGGCACAGGCGTCCAACATGGTCGACCTGCTCAGCGCGTACGGGATCGGGCTGCTCAAGAGCTCGACGTCGGCCAGGTGCGTACAGACGCTCGAGCCGTACGGGAAGAGCGCGAAGCTGGCCGTGAAACCCGTGAGCCTGTTGAGCGAGGAGATCGGCGAGGAGCACCTCGCCGGTGTGCAGCGGTACGTGCGGAAGCTGATGGTGAGGTCAGGCATGACACGTACGGGGACGGTGGTCTGCGGACACCGGCCGGTGCTGCCGGCGATGATCGCCGGCGTCGACCTCGAGCCTCGCCCGATGACCCCCGGCACCGCCCTCGTGCTCCACGTCGACGACGAAGGCCTCATCGTCGCCCACGAGTGGCACGACCCGCGCCCCTCCTGACTCCCCGCTCCCCCTGACTCCCCGCTCTCCCTGATCTGTCGGCCCTGCCAGCCCTGCCCGTCCTCCCCCAACACCCCCGACTGAGCACCACAAATCGGTCTGAGCACCGCTCGTGGAGGGTGCTCAGTCACGATGGTGGTGCTCAGTCGTGAGGGGAGACGTCGTACGAGGCGATGTCGGGCGGGGGCTCAGACGGGCGGGGCGATCACGACGAGGCGGCGAATGAGGTGCTTCAGCGGTCGACTCTGGCGGAGCCGCCGCCTGCGAGCTTGAGGACCTCGGCCTTCGTCGCCATCGAGGTGTCGCCCGGGGTTGTCATCGCGAGGGCGCCGTGGGCGGCACCGAGATTGACGGCGCGATCCAGAGGTTCGCCCATCAACAGCCCGTACACAAGGCCCGATGCGAACGAGTCGCCACCACCGACGCGGTCGAGGATCTCGAGGCCGTCGCGCTGTACGGACTGGACCAGCCCGCTCCCCGCCGCCCACGCGAGCGCGCCCCAGTCATTGACCGTTGCCGACCGTACAGCTCGCATCGTCGTGGCGATCACCTGGAAGTTGGGGTACGCCTGCGAGACGCGCTCAATCATCGCGCCGAACTGCTCCACGGGCAGCTGCGTGAGGCCCTCGTCGACGCCCTCGACCTCGAAGCCCAGCGCCGCGGTGAAGTCCTCCTCGTTGCCGATCATGACGTCGACGTACGGGGCGATCGCCTTGTTGATCTCCTGCGCCTTCGCCTGGCCGCCGATCGCCTTCCAGAGGCTGGGGCGGTAGTTGAGGTCGTACGAGACGACCGTGCCGTGCTTCCGGGCCGCCTGGACTGCCTCGATGGCAATGTCCGCGGCCGACTCGGACAGCGCCGCGAAGATCCCACCGGTGTGGAGCCAGCGCACGCCGAGCTCGCCGAAGAGGTGGTCGAAGTCGATGTCGCCGGGCTTCAGCTGGCTGATCGCCGTGTGCCCGCGATCGGAGACGCCGACCGCTCCTCGTACACCGAAGCCACGTTCGGTGAAGTTGAGCCCGTTGCGCACCGTACGGCCGACACCGTCCGACGGCACCCACACGATGTGGCTCGTGTCGAGGCCCCCGGTGAGGATGAAGTCCTCGACCAGCCGTCCGACCTCGTTGTCGACCAGCGCGGTGACGACGGCGCCGCGCAGGCCGAAGACGCGGCGCAGGCCCCGGATGACGTTGTACTCGCCGCCGCCCTCCCATACCTGGAAGCTGCGGGTGGTACGGATCCGGCCCTCGCCGGGATCGAGCCGCAGCATCACCTCACCGAGCGCGACGGCGTCGTAGGTGCAGTCGTCGACAGGACGCAGCTCCATGGCCTCTCTCACTTCCCGATCGCGGCAGCCGCGGCGACGGCATCTCGGCACAGTTCGCTCACCCGGTCGAACGCGCCTTCGCGGATCGCGTCGACGGGGACCATCCACGAGCCGCCGACTGCCGGTACGCAGCTGAGCGAGAGGTAGTCGGACAGGTTCGACACCGAGACGCCTCCGGTCGGTACGAAGCGCATGCCGCCGAAGGGGGCGGAGAGCGCCTTGATCGCCGCAGCCCCTCCGTACACGTTCGCTGGGAAGAACTTCACCGTGTCGAGCCCGAGCTCCTGGGCGGCCATGATCTCGGAAGGCGTCACCGCGCCCGGCAAGACGGGGATGCCCGCGGCTTGGGCCGCGAGGACGACATCACGGCGCAGCCCCGGGCTGACGATGAAGGACGCTCCCGCGTCGACGGCCTGCTCGACCTGCGCGGGGTTGAGCACGGTGCCTGCGCCCACCATCAGCCCGTCGACCGCCGACATGGCGCGGATCGAGTCCGCCGCCGCGGCCGTACGGAACGTCACCTCCGCGACCGGGAGTCCTCCGGCCATGAGGGCCCGGCCCAACGGTTCGGCGTCCTTGGCGTCGTGCAGGACGACTACCGGCACGATGCGTACGGAGAACATCTTGTCTGACACAACCACTCCGTTGTCTCGTCGCTACGCTCGGCAAGCGATTTCCGAGCCCGATCAGCATACGCCATCGGATCGCCGTCGCCGGCGGCCGCAACGAGTTGCCACGACGCGTCGCCCCGCGCCGCGCGCGCCCGACGCTGACGATACAGTCACCGTGTGGTGACTCTCAGCGACGTGGCCAAGGCGGCAGGAGTCTCCCTGTCGACCGCTTCCCGAGCCATCAACGGCAGCAAGGACCGTACGGTCAACCCTGAGCTCCGCGAGCGGGTGATCGCGACTGCGGCTGAGCTGCGGTACACACCCAACGCCGCCGCCCAGGCCATCGCGCGAGGCCGTTCGTCGACGCTGTCGCTGATCGTCCACGACCTCACCGACCCGTACTTCTCGTCCATCGCGGCCGGCGTCTCGCGTGCAGCGCGTGCGGCCGGTTCGACCGTGATCCTCGGCATCGCCGAGCACAATCTGGAACAAACGATCAGCCTCGTCGAGGCTGCGCGCGGCCACCGCTCGCAGGGACTCGTGATCGTCGGTGGGCTCCGGGCTGATCCCGAGCTGTTGTCGGCGCTGCAGTCCGCCATCGACGACTATCGCCGCTCGACGGGCGCCGGCGTTGCGATCGTCGGACAGAACGTGCTGGACGTGGCGGCCGTAGCTCCCGCGAATCGCGAGGGCGCTGCCGCGCTGTCACAGGCGCTCACCGCGAAGGGCCACCGCACGTTCGCCATCCTCACCGGTCCAAAGGACCATCTCACGGCGCGCGACCGGGCCGAGGGTTTCGCCGAGGGGCTGGCCGATGCCGGCGAGATCGTCGCCCGCGTCGAGGGTGACTTCACGCGCGACGGCGGGTACGCGGCGATGACCGAGCTCCTCGCCGGGGACGTGCGGCCCGATGTGGTCTTCGCGGTCAACGACGTCATGGCCGTCGGCGCCCTGGCCGCTGCTCGCGACGCCGGCGTCGCGGTGCCTGGCGATGTAGGGGTGGCGGGTTTCGACGACATCCCCACGCTGCGTGACATCGTTCCGTCGCTCACGACCGTACGCGTGCCGCTCGAGCGCATCGGCGAGTTCGCCGTCAGCCTCGCGCTCGGCGACGACTTCCCAGACGAGTCCGCCACCCAGGAGTACGAGGTCGTCCTCCGCGACTCGACGAGCTGACCCCTCCCTTTCGGGAGATCCCGTCGGGGAGAGCAAGTATCCCGTCGGGGAGAGGACCTGTACCGCTCGGCGAGAGAA
>JBBQBP010000063.1:0-14770 GCA_038317635.1 Propionibacteriales bacterium | reverse complement strand
CCGAGGGAATCCAAATGCTCGTCGGGACACACCGTGTCGTAGGTGACGATCCGGTAGGCATCGGCGGCCGACCCGAGGGCGTCGGCCACCTCGTCGCGGCGCGCCGCGTAGTCGTCGAGGGTGAGCTCCTTGAACGACTCGCGGTTGGCGACGACGTAGCCGAGTCCCGCCGCGCAGGTCGCAGCACCACCGCTCGCACCGGGTGGCAGGTAGACCTCGCTCTGCAACGTCCTACGTCCGTCCCCGGCGGCGATCAGCTCGAGCTCGCCGACCAGCGCGGTGCCGATCCCTTCACGCGCGCGGGGTGGGGTGACATAGGCGTACGCGTTGGCTGCGTGCAGGTTCTCCTGCAAGGACCGCGTCAGCAGTCCGGCGCCGACCATCTCGCGCCCGTCGATCGCGCCGAGGAGCGTGATGCCGCGCTCGGGGTTGTGCGCCGGGAGCGCGACCCGGCTCATCTCCCATTCCGGCCACGGCTTGCCGGGCCGGTCGGCGGTCGCGGCCTTCCCGACCTCCCACCACGCCCGCAGGGCGGCCTCGTTGCGGGGGTTGATCTGCTCGAGGTCCACTGTCACAGCGACAGCTGGGCCTTCACCACATCAGCCAGTCGTGAAGCCACCGCTGACGCCTCGTCCTGCGTCGGCGCCTCGACCATCACACGCACGATGGGCTCGGTGCCCGAGGGGCGGAGCAGGATCCGGCCCCGGTCCCCCAGCGCCGCCTCCTCCTCGGCCACGGCAGCCGCCAGTACGGCGTCGTCGTCCGCGCGCGACTTGTCGACCCCGGGCACGTTGAGGAGCACCTGCGGCAGCCGGGTCATCACCGAGGCGAGCTCGGCCAGGGACTTGCCGGTGGTGGCCATCCGCTCCATCACGTGGAGTGTGGTCAGGATGCCGTCGCCGGTGGTGGCGTGGTCGCTGAGGATGACGTGGCCGGACTGCTCACCGCCGAGGGAGTAGCCGGAGACCTTCATCGCCTCGAGGACGTAGCGGTCGCCCACCTTGGTCTGGCGTACGCCGACGTCGTTGGCGCGCATCGCCTGGACGAAGCCCAGGTTGCTCATCACCGTCGCCACGACGGTGTCCTTGGCCAGGCGGCCCTTGTCGCGCAGCGAGAGGGCCAGGATGGCGAGCAGCTGGTCGCCGTCGACGACCTGGCCGTCCGCGTCGACCGCGAGGCAGCGGTCGGCATCCCCGTCGAGCGCGAAGCCGGCGTGGGCGCCGTGCTCGAGGACGGCGGCCTGCAGCGAGCCGAGGTGGGTCGAGCCGCAGTTGTCGTTGATGTTGAGGCCGTCAGGGTCGGCGTGGATCGCGATGACCGTCGCGCCGGCGTCCTCGAGGGCGCGGGGACCCGCTGCGTGGGCGGCTCCCTCGGCGCAGTCGAGGATGACCTTCAGCCCGACGAGCGGGTGCGTGATCGTGCTCTCGAGGTGGGCGGCGTACTCCTCGACCGCGGTGCCGTAGACCTCCACGCGGCCGACGTCACCGCCGGTCGGACGCTCCCACGGCTCGCCCATGCGACGCTCGATGGCGATCTCGATCGCGTCGTCGAGCTTGTGGCCGCCGCGGGCCAGGAACTTGATCCCGTTGTCGGGCATCGGGTTGTGCGAGGCCGACAGCATCACTCCGAGGTCGGCGCCCGTCGCTGCCACGAGATAGGCGACGCCTGGAGTGGGCACGACCCCGACCCGTACGACGTCGACGCCCGCGCTCGCCAGTCCGGCGACCACGGCGGCTTCGAGGAACTCACCCGACGCACGGGGGTCCCGACCGACGAGGGCTCGCGGCCGACGCCCACCCGCGAACGCGCCAGCCTCACCGAGGACATGGGCGGCCGCGACGGACAGGTCGAGGGCGATCTCAGCCGTGAGGTCGCCGTTGGCGACCCCGCGCACACCGTCGGTACCGAAGAGACGGCCCATGACAGGGGCGGCTTTCGATCAGCGCTTGCTGTACTGAGGAGCCTTGCGGGCCTTCTTGAGACCAGCCTTCTTGCGCTCCTTGATCCGCGAGTCGCGGCTCAGCATGCCGGCCTTCTTCAGCGCGGGCCGCGAGGCCTCTGCATCGGCGGCGTTGAGCGCGCGGGCCACGCCGAGGCGCAGGGCGCCGGCCTGACCGGTCACGCCGCCGCCGTTGATGCGCGCGATGACGTCGTACGACCCGACGACCGCAGCGGTCTCCATCGGCTCCGTCGCGATCTGCTGGTGCACCTTGTTCGGGAAGTAGTCCTCGAGGGTGCGGCCGTTGATGGTCCACGTTCCCGTCCCCGGGATCAGCCGGACGCGAGCGACGGCTTCCTTACGACGGCCGGTACCACCGGTCTTCGTGACGACGGCCGGACGGCTCGACGGAGAAGCGCTCGAGGGCACAGCCTCGGCGCGGTACGCGATCTCGCGGTCGTTCTCGTCGGTGAAGGAGGCGATCTCTTCGCCCTCGGGCTCGACGACTTCGGTCACAGACACTGGCAGTTCCTCAATCTCACTGGGCGATCTGGGTGATCGTGTACGGCTTGGGCTGCTGCGCAGCGTGCGGGTGCTCGGGGCCTGAGTAGACCTTGAGCTTGCTCAGCAACTGACGGCTGAGCTTGTTCTTCGGGAGCATGCCCCAGACTGCGCGCTCGACAGCCTTGCGGGGATCCTTGTCCAGCAGCTCGCCGTAGGGCACCGCCTTGAGGCTGCCCGGACGAGTCGTGCTCCGGTATGCCATCTTGGTGGTGCGCTTCGAGCCTGTCAGGGCGATCTTCGACGCGTTGACGATGACGACGAAGTCGCCGGTGTCGACGTGCGGCGCGAACGTGGGCTTGTGCTTGCCACGCAGGAGGGTAGCGGCCGTCGTGGCGAGGCGACCAAGGACAACGTCCTGGGCATCGATGACGTGCCAGTTCCTGGTGATCTCGCCAGGCTTCGGGCTGTACGTAGACACGGGTCGAACCAATCTCTCGCTTGAGCAATCCAGACTGCGGGCGCCACGGGCCTAATACACCGGGCACAACAGCGGCTAACACTACCTCTCGGGCTTCCGATCGGCAAAACGGTCGGCTACACGAACCGTACCCAGTTGGCCCCGTTGCCCGTCTCCTGACGGTCGACAGCGGTCAGCCGGGCATCAGCCCCGATCTCGTACAGGGTCGCGGTCGTCGACCGCTCCCCCACCGCCAGAAGGTACCGCCCGTCGGGTGTCACACCGAAGCCACGCGGCTGCGGCTCCGTCGGGGTGAACGCCGTCACCGGCTCCGGCTCGCCGCTCAGCCCGAGCGGCACAGTGGCGATCGTCGATGCCGAGCGCTCGCTGGCCCACGCCCAACGACCGTTCGCCGCCAGGTGGACGTCCGCGCCCCAGATGAGATGCTCGGCCGTCGGGTCAGCGCCGTACCGGCTGTGGGTGAGCCCTGCCGACGGCTCGACGATCGACTGCCGCGAGGTGAGCGTCAGCTCCCCCGTCGCGACGTCACGTCCGTAGTGGAGCACCTCGCCGGAGAACTCGGTGACGACGAACGCGCTGGTCTCCTCGGCGTTGAGCACGATGTGTCGCGGGCCGGATCCGGCTGGCGCCGAGACGGCCCTGCCATCGGTCAGCGAACCGTCCTGGCCTAGCTCGTACCGGATGACGGCATCCTCGCCGAGGGAGACCAGGTAGGCGTGCCGCGTGTCCTTGGTGATGGCGACGCTGTGCAGGTTGGCGTGAGAGACCGCGGGCGATGGTTCGCCGAGATGCCCGTTGTCCACCGGCCAGCACATCCCGTACCCCTCGTGGTAGAACGCGCCGAGCAGCCGGTCCCCGTGCGGGGTGAGCGCGAGGTACGTCGGAGAGCCCGGCACAACCATCTCGTCCCAGTTCGTCAGCTCACCGGTGATGATGTCGAGGGAGCAGGTCACGATCGAGGACGGCTTGGCACCCACGTACACGAGGTGCCGTTCCGGGTCGATTGCCAGCGTCGAGCAGCCCGCCCCGACCGCGCTCACCGCCAACCGCTCCAGGTGGCCGTCGGCGATCCGGAACGTGCTGACCGTGCCGTCTACTGCGTTCGCGACCAGCGCGAGGACAGGGGTACTCATGCCCGTCACTCTAGGGCGCGCGATGAGATGTAGGCGTGCCCTTGTGGGGTACCTGCCACGGCCGGTGGGTGGGCCGTGTATCTTCCGGGACATGAGTTCGAAGACGAACGCACCCTTTGCGCGCATCGAAGATCCGTCGACCATCCGCAACGTCGTCCTGGTCGGTTCCAGCGGCTCCGGGAAGACAACCCTGTTCGAGCACCTCGTGCGCTCGAACGTGGCCAGCTACCGGGGCGAGAAGGAGGACCTCGAACGAAGTTCCGCGCTCCAGCTCGCCGCCTTCCGTACGGGTGACGTCGTCCTCAACCTGCTCGACGCGCCGGGACATCCGGACTTCGTGGGCGAGCTCCGCGCGGCCCTGCGCGCCGCCGACGCGGCCGTGTTCGTGGTCGCCGCCGGTGACGGCATCGACGCCGCGACCGCCGCCCTGTGGCACGAGTGCTCCGCCGTCGGCATGCCGCGCGCCATCGTGGTGACCAAGCTCGACGACGGCCGGACCACGTTCGACGCGGCACTCGGCGCCCTGCAGTCGGTGCTCGGCAAGTCCGTACAGCCGGCGTACGTACCGCTCGTGACCGGTGGCCAGATCACCGGCAACCTGTCCCTGGTCTCGCAGCAGGTCCACGACTACAGCTCGGGCAGCCTCGTGAGCCGGGCCGCCGACGCGGCCGAGCTCGGCATCATCGAGCAGTACCGCTCCGAGCTCATCGAGGGGATCATCGAGGAGTCCGAGGACGCCGATCTCATGGATCGGTACCTCGAGGGCGACGAGCTGCGCCAGGACGAGCTGCTCGCCGACCTCCTCACGGCGATCCTCCACGGCCGCTTCCACCCCGTCGTCGGAGTCAACTCCCTCAACGGCATCGGCACCGAGCAGCTGCTGACCATCATCGAGAACTCCTTCCCGCAGCCCGGTACGCACCGGCTCCGCGTCACCACGCCCGACGGCCACGACATCGAGTCGCTCTCCGGCGACCCCGCCGGACCGCTGGTCGCCGAGGTCATCCGCACCACCTCCGACCAGTTCGCGGGCCGCCTCTCGCTCGTACGCATCTACAACGGCACGCTGACGATCGACGACATCGTGCACGTCTCGGGCCATCGCAGCCTGTTCACGGGCGAAGCCGACCCGGCGCACCCGGACCACGACGACGACGAGCGCGTCGGCCCGCTGTCGGTGCCGGCGGGTATCGAGACGACTGCTGTGGAGGTCGCGATCGCCGGCCAGCTCGTGTACGTGTCGAAGCTGGCCAAGGCCGAGACCGGCGACACGCTGTCGCCGAAAGAGCGGCCTGCCCTCGTCGAGCCGTGGAACCTGCCCGAGCCACTGCTGCCGGTGGCGATCCGTGCCGCGTCCCGCAACGACGAGGACAAGCTGCCCGGGGCGCTGGGGCGGCTCGCGGTCGAGGACACGACCGTCCGGCTGGAGCGCACGGTGGAGACCGACCAGATCGTCCTCTGGACGATGGGCCAGGGCCACGTCGACCTGCTCCTCAACCGGCTCGTCCAGCGCTACGGCGTGAAGGTCGAGCAGGAGGACCTCAAGGTGCCGCTGCGCGAGACGTTCACCGCCAAGGCGTCGGCCCAGGGCCGCCACGTCAAGCAGTCCGGCGGACACGGCCAGTACGCGGTGTGCCAGCTCGAGATCGAGCCGCTCGACCGCGGCGCGGGCTTCGAGTTCGTCGACAAGGTCGTGGGCGGCTCCGTACCGCGTCAGTTCATCCCGTCCGTCGAGAAGGGCGTCCGCGGCCAGCTCGAGAAGGGCGTGCTCGCCGGCTACCCACTGGTGGACGTACGGGTGACGCTCGTCGACGGCAAGTCCCACTCGGTGGACTCGTCCGACATGGCGTTCCAGACGGCAGGCTCGCTGGGCCTGCGAGAGGCCGCCAACGCGAAGACCGTGACGCTGCTCGAGCCGATCGACGAGGTCGTCGTGACCGTCGGCGAGGAGTACATGGGTGCGGTCATGACCGACGTCTCAGGCCGCCGCGGCCGGGTGCTCGGCACCGACTCGGACGACGCCCACCACGCGATCATCAGGGCGGTCATCCCCGTGAGCGAGCTCAGCCGGTACGCGATCGACCTCCGCGGCCTGGCTCACGGCTCCGGATCGTTCAGCAGGGCCTTCCACGGCTACGAGCAGATGCCGCAGAACCTCGTCGACGAGGCCGTCAAGGCTCACCACAGCTGATCCCGTCCGGGAGAACGTACCTATTCGCCCAAACCCCGCCCCGCTCCACGCGTGGGGATCCGGATCGGGGCCCGATCGGTACGTTCTTCTGTACCTTGGCCCAGACCCGCGCCTGTGCATAACGTTCCCGCGCCACCTGGGAACCAAGCAATGCTCGTCCTATGTCGGCTGTCGAGGTGCTTGAACGACTGGGTGGCGTGGCCACCTGGTCCGCGCTGACTCGCCACTGCAGCCGGGCTGAGATACGACGTCTCGTCGGGTCGGGAGACCTGGTTCTCGACGCTCGCGGCCACTACGCGCTGCCGCAGGCCGACGCGTCACTTCGCGCCGCCGCCCGCCTCTCCGCGGTGCTGTCCCATCGCAGTGCCGCGCAGTTCCACGGCTGGGCCCAGAAGGCGCCGCCCCCGTTGCCTGAGCTCACCGTGGCGAAGAGCCGTCACCTGACGATCGCGCAGAGGCGGGGGACCCTGATCCATCGAGCAACGCTCGTGTCGTCCGACATCGACGGTCTCGCGACGTCCAGGAGCCGAACCATTGCGGACTGTCTTAGGTCGTTGCCAGGGGACGAGGCTCTCGCCATAGCCGACTCTGTGCTTCGCTCTCTTGCCGAGACTCCGTCGTCGTTGCAGGCCTTCGTAGCGACCCTCAGAGGACCCGGAAGCCGCCAGGCGAACGCCGTGGCCGCCGCGGCGAGCGGCCTCTCGGCGAACCCCTTCGAGACCGAGCTTCGTCGCCTGGCGATGCTGGCCGGACTCGACGTAAGGCCCCAGGTCCCTCTGTACGACGGCCACTTCATCGGCAAGCCGGACCTGGTCGACGTCGACCGGAGGATCATTCTCGAGGCGGACTCGTTCGAGTGGCACGGTTCCCGTCGAGCACTCGCACGCGACGCGCGTCGCTACAACGACTTCGTGATCGCCGGTTGGCTGGTCCTCCGGTTCTCGTGGGAGGACGTGATGCACCACCCGGACGACGTGCTCCGCGTTCTGAAGGCTGTGGCGTCACACGGACGTAGCCATTGCCTGTGCTGCGGCACGCTGCACGCGAGGAACAGCCACGTCGCGCCTCGTTAGGTACGTTCCTCGGGCGTCAGCGGTTCACGAACCCCAGGACGCCGTCGGCCATCATCTGGACCGCGATGGCACTCAGGACGAGTCCGGCAAGGCGGGTCATCAGCGTGATGCCGGCCTCCTTGAGCACGCGGCGGATGACCTCCGCGAAGCGGAGCGTGAGGTACACACCGAGCATGGCGGTGAGCAGCGCCACGGCGACGACGATGTAGCCGAGTGGGGTCGACTCCGACTGCACCGCGATCATGATCGCCACGATGACGCCAGGACCGGCGAGCAGCGGCGTACCCAGCGGCACGATCGCCACGTTCAGGTTGGACTCCGGGCCGTCCTCGGCGGGCGACTCGTCGAAGTGCCCTGTGAGGAGCTGGAGCGCGACGAGCAGGAGCAGCAGCCCGCCTGAGATCTGGAGCGCCCCCACCGACACGTGCAGGTAGTCGAGGATGAAGCGCCCGAACATGCCGAACATCCCCGTGACAGCCAGGGCCACGAGGGTCGCCCGGCGAGCGGCGACGTTCCGCTGCCTCGGCGACATCCTGCGCGTGAGACCGAGGAACACCGGCAGGAGCCCTGGTGGGTCGAGGATCACCCACAACGTCAGAACCGTTGAGGTGAAGACATACCCGTACGAGCTCACAGCACTCCCTTCGCGAGGGTTCACGCTAGTGGGCGGACTCGGAAGTCTTCACATCGGTTCCCCGATCGCCACCGCACAGACACCCTCCGAGCCGGTGCGGTGGGCGATGTGCCCGGGCGTTGACGAGCGAGGTTCAGAAGGAGTGGAGCGGGCGTTGGCCGGGGGCCAGGCTCGAGCGGGGGACGATCTCCTTGCCGAAGGGGAAGCAGGTCACGGGGATCATCTTGAGGTTCGCCAGTGCTACCGGGATCCCCACGATCGTGATGGTCTGCGCCAGCGCGGTGACGACGTGCGCGATGGCCAGCCACACACCAGCGATGATGAACCAGATCACGTTGCCGATCGCCGATCCCACCCCGGCACCGGGCTTCTCGACGACCGCGCTCCCGAACGGCCAGAGCGCGTACTTGGCCATCCGCAGCGACGCGACCCCGAACGGGATCGTGACGATCAGGAGGCAGGCGAGCAGTCCGAAGAAGAAGTAGCCGATCGCGAGCCACAGCCCGCCGAAGACCAGCCAGATGAGATTGAGCAAGGTACGCATGTGTTCCGCGCCAGGGTGGCGCGCCCTTCCTGCATCAAGTGAACACCGTGACTCCGTCCGGCGCGTCATGGGCTGCCCCCGTCCTACCCCCGGCACCCGCGGCCTGCGGTCAGGGTCGCCCGCTGGATAGGGTGTCGCGCGTGGTGAGAGCCGAAGCCAGTCCCCATCGGGACGTCGTGAGCTTCGTCCGTCGTAGCGCCCGCATGAACCCGTCGCAGCAACGCGCCTGGCGCGACCATCGGGACGCCTACCTCGTTGAGATCGCCCGTGGCCCCATGTCCACGTCGGTCGCGCAGCAGAACGCGTTGGACTGGTCGGCGGTGTTCGCTCGTACAGCCCCGCTCATCGTCGAGATCGGCGCCGGCAACGGAGACTCTCTCGTGGCGACCGCCGCGGCCCACCCCGACCTCGACATCGTTGGTTTCGAGGTCTTCGAGCCGTCGATCGCGTCGACCGTGGGCAAGCTCGCGGCGCACGGCCTCACCAACGCACGTGTCGTGCTCGCCGACGGCGTGCAGGGCCTGCGCTGGCTCGTGGCGCCGGCATCCCTCGAGGCCGTCCACGCCTTCTTCCCCGACCCGTGGCACAAGGCGCGGCATCACAAACGACGCCTGATCTCGCCGTCGACCTGCTCGCTCGTCGCCGACCGCCTCCGGCCAGGCGGCCTGCTTCGCGTGGCGACCGACTGGGAGGACTACGCCCTCGCGATGCGCGAGGTGCTCGAGGCCTCGCCGCTCACCACGGCGTACGAGGGCTGGGCGCCCCGATTCGACGAGCGACCGATGACCAAGTACGAGGCCCGCGGGATCGCCGCGGGCAGGTCGGTGTACGACCTGTGCTACCGCCGATGACCGGCCTTGTCCGTTGGCGGCTCGACGTCGCCTACGACGGCACCGCCTTCTCGGGCTGGGCCGCACAACCCGGGCTGCGCAGCGTCGAAGGCGACCTGGGCGACTGGATCGGCCGCATCCTCACGCTCGACCAGCCGCCACGTCTGACGTGTGCCGGCCGTACGGACGCCGGCGTTCACGCCCGCGGCCAGGTCGTTCACGTCGACCTGCCTGCGACGTCCCCCACCGGGCGTTCCGGCCCGCAGGACACCGGTCTGGTGCTCGCGCACCGGCTGCCCCGCGCGCTCCCCGGCGACATCGCCGTACGACGCGTGACCCGGGTCCCGGACGTCTTCGACGCCCGGTTCTCCGCGATCTGGCGCCGGTACGTGTACCGGCTCTGGGACGATCCCGCCGACCTCGATCCGCTGCGTCGCAACCACGTCGTCCGGCATCCTGAACCACTGGACGTGACGCTGCTCGGCGACGCGGCCGCCGATCTGCTCGGTCTCCACGACTTCGTCGCGTTCTGCAAGCGCCGCGACCAGGCAACGACGATCCGTACGTTGCAGCGGGTGGAGGCGGTACGGCTCCCGGACCGGACGATCGAGGTCACGGTGCAGGCCGATGCGTTCTGCCACTCCATGGTGCGCTCGCTCATGGGTGCGTTGACCGCCGTCGCCGGCGGGCGCAGGGACCGAGCGTGGCTGACGGGCCTGCTCACATTGGGACAACGCGCCGGTGACGTCACGGTGCTGCCCGCCCATGGGTTGACCCTCGAGGAGGTCGGCTACCCGGCCGACCCCGATCTCGCGGCACGTGCCGCCGCGGCCCGGACGATCCGCAGTCTGCCCGAGGAGCGTGCATGAGCCACTACTTCGAGACACCCAGAACACACGCCGACACGTTCCGCGTCCCGATGCGGCTCTGGGACGCCGATGTCGAGCTCGAGTCGTCGAGAGGTGTCTTCTCCGGTCACGGCCTGGACATCGGTACGGCTGTGCTGCTGCGCTCCACCGAGCCGCCTCCCGGTCCCGCGCAGCTCCTCGATCTCGGCTGCGGCATCGGGCCGCTCACGATCGCCCTCGGGCTGGCGAACCCCGAGGCCAGGATCACGGCGATCGACGTCAACGAGCGCGCGCTCGCGCTGACGAGAGCCAACGCGGACCGGCTGGGGATCGGCGACCGGGTGACGACCGCCCTGCCCGAGAACGTCCCGACGTCTGAGCTGTACGACGAGATCTGGTCCAACCCTCCCATCCGAATCGGCAAGGAGGCGCTCCACGATCTCTTGACCACGTGGCTGGGGCGGCTCCGCCCAGAGGGCACCGCCTGGATGGTCGTCTCGAGGAACCTCGGAGCCGACTCGCTGGCGGCCTGGCTCGGCGACCAAGGCTGGGGCTGCGAACGGGTCGCGAGCGCCAAAGGCTTCCGCGTGTTCGCTATCCGGCGGCCCTGACTCTCCCCCGTTACCCCACCCATGCCGATGCGCTCGGGAATGATCGGCACGGGTCGGTGCCCTTGCGGCCGTCTCAGCGCTTGTACGTCACCTCGCGGAGCACTTCCGGCCAGCGGCGATCGAGTCGCCGGCCGCCCATGATCACGCCCAGCACGATGGTGCCGGCAGCGGTCGCGAGGGCGACCGGCACCGCGGCGTACCAGGCCCAGACGTAGCTGTACGAGAGGGCCGCGACCACGAGGGCCGGTGCAGACACGAGCAGCGCGACGACGACAGTGAGCAGGCTCACGACCACCGACAGCGGACCGCCGCCCGAGCCCTTGCCGAACGGGTTGCTCCCCGGTGGCGGCACCGGCACCTGGATCAGGCTGCCCAGGTGCGATCCCACCCCGAGCGCGGCGCCGGTCACCGCGATGGTGGCCGCTGCGAACGGGAGCAGCTGCCCCCATCCCGTGACCATGACGCCCATGAGCAGGACGAGAGTCACGATCGGAAGCGCCACGGTGCTGAAGCCGAGCAGCCGGCCGAGTCTGTCCTCCCAGCCCTTCACCGATGTGGTGATGTGGGTCCACAGCGCACTGTCGTCGTACGAGATGTCGAAGGCCAAGGTCGGTCCCAGAAGCATGCCGAGGAACGGCGCGACGAGCAGCAGAGAGATGCCCCCGGAGCGGCCGCCCGCAGCGGTGACGCCTGCGATGGACACACCGACGAGGACCGGCGCCAGCATCATCGAGAACACGGTCAGCAGCCGGCGCGGGTCCCGGCGGTAGTAGCGGAGCAGCCGTCCGGCGATGACGGCCGTGGCCGAGCCGGAGAACCACCGGTCGATGATGCTGTCGCGGGTCACACGACCGACGACGTCGGGAACGTCCAGAGGCGTCGTGAGTGCCCGGCGGAGGGCCGCCCACCATCCCAGCAGGAGAACGCCGAGCGTGACGAGGGCGACTGCTGCGTGGCCCACGGCAGCGCCCACGTCCCCCTGCGCCACGTCGGCAGGCAGGACCCAGGCGGCCCCGAACGGCGTCCACGACAAGACCGTGGCGGCGTGGTCGAGCGCCGCCACGAGTGCGTCCGGGCCTTCCGTGCGCGAGATCGCCGAGCTGGCCAGCTGCATGACGACCGTGAGGCCGACCGCGAACCCCACGACGGCGAGACCGGTGATGTCCCGGAACCGGCGGGACCCGAGCGCTCCGGAGAACGCCGACGTGAGCACGTGCGGGATGAGCGTGGCGGTGACCACCCCGAGGGCCATTCCCCCCACACCGGCGAGGAACACGGGGAGGCTCCTGGACCAGCCGACGACCGCGGAGAGCCCGATGAGGACCGTGAGCAGGGACCCGAGTCCGAGCAGACCCGCGACGTACAACCCGGGGATGAGCCGCGACGCGCGTACCGGTAGCAGCGCGAAGCGGCTCGGCGAGAGCGCGTCGTCGGTACCGGTGAGGAACAGCGGCAACCAGACCCACGCAAGCATGAGCGAGAAGCCGACGAGCACCGTCAACGCCCGAGCCAGCACCAGGTCCGTACCACCGAGAACGATCAGAACGAGGCATACGGGTGCGGTGAACAGGAACGAGACGATGGCGACCGCGATCAGCGCCGCGCGGTGCCGGGTCGGACCGGTGAGGCTGCGCCGCAACAGCCGGAACCTGAGCCCTACGAGGAGTGCAACCACGCCAACGACTCGGACTCGAGGTGGCGAGCGCCGACGAGGTCGAGGAACCGGTCGGTGAGGCTTTCGCCCTGGCGTACGTCGTCGAGGGTTCCTACGGCCCGTACGCGTCCATGGGCCACCACCGCGAGCGAGTCGCACAGCGCTTCGACGATCTCCATGACGTGGCTGGACAGCAGCACCGTGCCGCCAGACGTCACGAACGCCTTGAGGATCTGACGGATCATGTCACCGGAGACGGGGTCCACTGCCTCGAACGGCTCATCGAGGATGAGCAGCCGGGGTGCGTGGACGAGCGCGCACGCGAGGCCGATCTTCTTCGTCATGCCCGCCGAGTAGTCGCACACGAGCAGCTCAGCGTCGTCCGCGAGACCCAGTGTGCTCAGCAGCTCGTCGGCCCTGGTCTCGGCGACACGGCGGTCCAGGCCGCGCAGCAGCGCGACATAGCGGATGAGCTCCCGCCCGCTCAGTCGGTCGAAGACGTGTAGACCGTCGGGAAGGACCCCGATGAGCGCCTTCGCGGCGACGGGATCGGACCAGACGTCATGGCCCAACACCTCGACCGTGCCCGCGTCCGGACGGAGCAAACCAGTGATCATCGACAGCGTCGTCGTCTTGCCCGCGCCGTTGGGACCGACCAGCCCGTACATCGAGCCGGGGTGTACGACGAGTGAGAGCCCGTCGACCGCACGCTTGTCCCCGAAGGTCTTGACGAGGTCGGAGACCCTGAGTGCTGGCACACGCGAATTGAACACCCCCCAGCCGGAGCGGCGATAGTCGGGGGGGTCCGTCCGATGGACGGAAGTGTCCACTTCCGTTCGCTCACCGCCCGTGCACACTGGAGGAATAGCCCGTCATGGGGGAGGGTTGACCCCAGTAGATGGGGGTAAGAAACCCAGAACAACGAACACCGACGCTAGAAGGAGACACCATGGCTGTGTACACGCTGCCCGATCTCGACTACGACTACGGCGCACTCGCCCCGCACATCAGCGGTGAGATCATGGAGCTGCACCACAGCAAGCACCACAACGCGTACGTGGTGGGTGCGAACACGGCGCTCGAGAAGCTCGCCGAGGCACGCGACAAGGACGACTTCGCTGCTGTCAACAAGCTCGAGAAGGACCTCGCGTTCCACCTCGGTGGTCACATCAACCACTCCGTGTTCTGGAAGAACATGTCTCCCGACGGCGGTGGCGAGCCCACGGGTTCCCTCGCGTCGGCGATCACAGAGACGTTCGGGGGCTTCACCAAGTTCCAGCGCCACTTCACCGAGACCGCCAACGGCATCCAGGGTTCCGGCTGGGCGATGCTCGTCTGGGACACGCTCGGCGGCCGTCTCAACATCAACCAGCTGTACGACCAGCAGGGCAACCTGCCCGCCGGCCAGGTGCCCCTGCTCCAGCTCGACATGTGGGAGCACGCGTTCTACCTGCAGTACAAGAACGTCAAGGGCGCCTACGCGAAGGCCTGGTGGAACGTCGTCAACTGGACCGATGTCCAGGGCCGGTACGACCGTGCAGTCACCCAGACCGCAGGCCTGATCTGATCGCCTGATCGACTCCGAGAGATCCCCGTCAGCAGCTGCTGGCGGGGATCTCTCGTTCTTGGCGCGGCCGTTGCCATACTGGGCGAGTGCCCCGAACGCTCGACGACCTGACGTGGCCAGTCCGTACCGAACGGTTGCTGATCCGGCGCGTCACCAGCGACGACGCCGCCAGGCTTTGGCGCTATCGGCAGCTGCCCGCGGTGCATGACTGGATCACGACAGCCCTGGCCGACGAGGCTGCTTTCACGGAGTTCTTCGCTGACCCTCACCGGCGTGCCGTGACGCTCGCAGTAGAGCACGACGGTCTCGTCATCGGTGAGCTGTACCTGAACATCGAGAACGCCTGGTCTCAGACGGAGGCCAAGGAAGCTGCTCGCGGAGTTCAGGCTGAGATCGGGTGGGCCTTCGACCCGTCGTACGGTGGACGGGGTCTGGCGACCGAAGCCGTAGCGGCCATGGTGACGTTCTGCTTCGTTGGTCTCGGCCTGCGCCGGGTCGTCGCGAACTGCTTCGCGGACAACACACCGTCCTGGCGCCTCATGGAGCGACTGGGGATGCGACGCGAGTCCCATGCGATCTCCGAGTCACTGCATCGCTCGGGTCGCTGGATGGACGGCTACGGCTACGCACTGCTGGCCGACGAGTGGCCGACCCAGCCGCTACTTCGTCGGGCTCTCTGAAACCTCGTCGTGCACGTCGAGCATGAGCTGTGCGGAGGTGTCCCACGAGTACAGCTCGGCGCGTCGGCGGGCCGCCTGACGCAG
>JBBQBP010000062.1:0-14792 GCA_038317635.1 Propionibacteriales bacterium | reverse complement strand
CAAAGAGATGAAGCTGCGGCCGAAGATCGATGCTCACGACTACGACACCAAGAAGGGCCATGTCATCCGCTTCCTCAAGGGCGGCGACAAGGTCAAGATCACCATCATGTTCCGAGGCCGCGAGCAGTCGAAGCCCGAGCTGGGCTTCAACCTGCTCAAGAAGCTCGCGGAGGAAGTTGCCGAGGACGGCATCGTCGAGTCCGCGCCGAAGCAGGACGGCCGCAACATGCTCATGGTGCTCGCCCCCACCCGCAGGAAGTCCGATGCGCGCGTCGAGATGCAGGTCGAGAAGGACCGTCGGACGGCCGAGCGCACCGCGAGCGAAGAGGCCGAGCACCGCGCACTGGCCGAGCTTCGCGCCGCACATGCTGCCAAGCACGAGCCCAAGCGTCGCCGCGGCCCCTCAGACAACCTGGATCCAGACATCGACGTGTGAGTCGAGTCCTTTTAAGCCCGAAAGAATAGAACGGAGCGGCACATGCCGAAGATGAAGACGCACTCCGGTGCCAAGAAGCGGTTCAAGATCACGGGGACCGGCAAGCTCACGCACCGGTCCGCCGGCAAGCGCCACCTCAACGAGCACAAGTCGTCACGCGCCATGCGTCGCCTCATGCCAGATGCCGCACTGACCGGTGCGGACGCCAAGAAGGTCCGTCGCCTTCTCGGCAAGTGACCCCACCAGACCTCAGCATCAAGGAGTAACTCATGGCACGCGTCAAGCGCGCAGTGAACGCACACAAGAAGCGTCGCGAAATCCTCGAGATGGCATCCGGCTACCGGGGCCAGCGTTCACGTCTGTACCGCAAGGCGAAGGAGCAGCTGCTCCACTCGCTGGCCTACTCCTACCGCGACCGCAAGGACCGCAAGGGCGACTTCCGCGCCCTGTGGATCCAGCGGATCAACGCGGCGGCTCGCGCCGACGGAATGACGTACAACCGCTTCATCTCAGGCCTTAAGGCCGCGGGCATCGAGGTGGACCGCAAGATCCTCGCCGAGCTCGCCGTCAGCGACCCGACCGCCTTCTCCGCCCTGGTGCAGGCTGCGAAGGATGCGGCGTCGGCAACGGCGGCCTGACCGACCTCATGACGCGGCGGACGGATCATTCGTCCGCAGCCACCGAGCCGACCGGACCTGCGCATGCGGGGGCCCTCCGGTCGGCTCGACGGCTGTCGACGCTGAAGGGACGGCGTGCCGCTGAGCAGTTCCTCGTCGAGGGGCCGCAGGCGGTATGGGAAGCTGTCGCCGCCCGTCTCGTACAGCGCCTCTTCGTCACGGCGGTGGCCGCCGACCGGCACCCGGACGTCGTACAAGCCGCGACGGACGCCGGAGTCGACGCGCTGCTCGTCAGCGACGCAGAGCTCGCATCGCTCACCGACACCGTGACGCCTCAGGGACTCGTCGCGGTGTGCCGCGCCACCTGGGCCTCGCTCGACGACGTCATCGCCCGCGCACCCCAGCTCGTGGTGGTCTGCGCCCAGGTACGTGACCCGGGCAACGCCGGTACCGTGATCCGCTGCGCCGACGCGTTCGGGGCGGACGCGGTGATCCTGACCCAAGGCTCGGTCGACGTGCACAACCCCAAGACCGTACGGGCGTCGGTCGGGAGCATCTTCCACCTGCCGGTGGTCGCGGACATCAGCCTTGAAGAGACCACCGAGGCACTCAAGGCCGCAGGGCTCACAGTCATCGCCGCGGACGGATCCGGGACGCAGACACTCCTCGACCTCGACCTGACCACGCCCATCGCCTGGGTGTTCGGCAACGAGGCCTGGGGACTGCCGCCGGCTGACCTCGCCACCGCCGACCTCGTCGCGAAGGTACCGATGTGGGGAGCAGCCGAGAGCCTCAACCTGTCGACCGCCGCCGCCGTCTGCCTCTACGCGACCGCAGCTGCCCAGCACACGTCCACGGTTCCAATAGAGATGCCGAGCACCACCCGGACTTCCTAGACTGACCAGTCGGAACAGACGAGGGGACACATGTCAGGCCCGAACACGAACTACGACCCGGTCGAGGTGACGCCACTCGGCGCCGAGGCCGTCCAGGCGATGGTCGACGAGGCGCTCGCCGCGTTCGCCGGAGCCACGACGCTCGCCGAGCTCAAGGCCGCACGGCTTGCGCACGCCGGGGACAGGTCGCCGCTCGCGCTGGCGAACCGTGAGATCGGTGCCCTTCCGCCGGCAGCCCGCAAGGAGGCCGGTGCTCGCGTGGGCAAAGCCCGCGGCGAGATCCAGCAGGCCCTCGCCGAGCGTTCGGCCGAGGTCGGTGCCGCTGAGCTCGAGCGGGCAGTGGTCGAGGAGCGCGTCGACGTCACGGTCCCGGTCGACACCGTTCCCGTCGGCGCCGTCCATCCCATCACCGCGCTCATGGATGCCCTCGGTGACGTCTTCGTCTCGATGGGCTGGGAGATCGCGGAGGGGCCGGAGGCCGAGGCGGCCTGGCTCAACTTCGACGCCCTGAACATCGGACCCGACCACCCGGCGCGCGGCACCACCGACACGCTGTTCGTCGGCACACAAGAGAGCAACGTCGTTCTCCGTACGCACACGTCGCCGGTCCAGGCCCGGTCCATGCTCGACCGGCCGCTGCCGATCTATGTGGTCTGTCCCGGCAAGGTCTACCGCGCCGACGAGTTCGACGCCACGCACGTACCGGTCTTCCACCAGATCGAGGGCCTCGTCGTCGACGAAGGGATCTCGATGGCCCATCTCGTGGGCACCCTGCAGCACCTCGCGAAGGTGATGTTCGGCGACATCGGCATCCGGATCCGGCCCAACTACTTCCCGTTCACCGAGCCCAGCGCCGAGCTCGACCTCGAGTGCTTTGTCTGCCACGGCGCGAGCGTCAACGACCCGGCGAACCCGTGCCGTACGTGCTCGAGCGAGGGCTGGATCGAGTGGGGCGGCTGTGGTGTCGTCAACCCGCGCGTCCTGACGGCCTGCGGCATCGACGCGGACAAGTACTCGGGATTCGCGTTCGGCATGGGCGTCGAACGGAGCCTGATGTTCCGAAACAACGCGCCCGACATGCGCGACATGGTGGAGGGCGATGTGCGGTTCAGCCGGTCGCTCGTGGGAGGAGCACGATGAGGGCACCGGTGTCCTGGGTCCGCGAGTACGTGGCGCTGCCGGACGAGGTCACGGGACGCGAGATCGGCGACGCGCTGATCCGTGCGGGGCTCGAGGTCGAGGGCGTCGAGCCTGCGACCGAGATCACCGGCCCGCTGACGGTCGGGCGCGTTCTCAGCTATGTGGACGAGCCCCAGAAGAACGGCAGGACCATCCGGTGGTGCCGCGTCGACGTGGGCGCGCACAACGCGGGCGCCAGCGAGCCCGACGAGAACGGTGGCTCACGTGGCATCGTCTGCGGCGCGCACAACTTCGCCGCCGGCGACCTCGTCGTCGTCGCGCTGCCGGGCACCATGCTTCCGGGCGGCTTCCTCCTCACCGCCCGCAAGACGTACGGCCACATCTCCGACGGCATGATCTGTGCAGTCGACGAACTGGGCATCGGCACCGACCACACGGGCATCCTCGTGCTGGCTCCGGACTCAGCCTCGCCGGGTGACGACGCCATCGCGCTTCTCGGCCTGTCCGACGAGGTGCTCGACATCGCCGTGACGGCGGACATGGGCTACTGCCTGTCCGTACGTGGCCTGGCTCGCGAGACCGCCCAGGCGTTCGGGGCCGCGTTCAGCGACCCGGTCGCACTGGCCACCCCGTTGTCGCGCGCCCACGGTTTCCCCGTACGGTCCGACACCGAGCACTGCCCCCTCTTCGTCGCAGTCTCGGTGACGGGTGTCGACCCGACAGGGACGAGCCCGGACTGGATGGCGAGCCGGCTGCGGATGTCGGGCATGCGCTCGGTGTCGCTGTCGGTCGACATCACCAACTACGTGATGATCGAGACCGGCCAGCCCCTCCACGCCTACGACGCGGACCGACTTGTGGGTGGGATCGTCGTGCGCGAGGCGATCGCGGGGGAGCGGCTCACGACTCTGGACGACGTGAACCGCGTCCTGAGCCCCGAGGACCTCGTCATCACCGACGACTCCGGCGTGATCGGCCTGGCCGGCGTCATGGGTGGCCAGACGACCGAGCTCACCGCGACGACGACGAACATCGTCATCGAGGCGGCGTCGTTCGCTCCTGTCCGGATCAGCCGTACGGCGCGTCGGCACAAGCTGCCGAGCGAGGCGTCTCGCCGCTTCGAGCGCTGGGTGGACCCCGGCGCGGCCTACTCGGCCGCACATCGCGTCGCCGACCTGCTCGTCGAGCTTGCCGGCGGAACGACCAGCCCGGACGAGACCGTGTACGGGACCGTGCCGGCCATGCCGGTACAGACGATCCGCGGAGCCCTGCCCGCCGACGTGCTCGGCGCTCCGGTAGAGCCGGAGCGCGTCGTGGAGATCCTGCGCGGATCCGGTGTGGACGTGACCGTGGACGGCGACACGCTGACGTGCGTGCCGCCGACGTGGCGTCCCGACCTCGTCGACCCGTACGACTATGTCGAGGAGGTCGGCAACAAGATCGGCCTCGACTCGATCGTGCCGGTGCTGCCTCGCGCCACGGGGGGTCGAGGCCTGACGTCGAAGCAGAAGGCCCGTCGCTCGCTCAGCGCGGCGCTCCCGGCAGCCGGCTTCGTCGAGGTCATCCAGTTCCCGTTCCTGGCCGAGGGCGACCTCGACAAGCTCGGCGTCCAGCCCGACGACGAGCGCCGTCAGGTCGTACGGGTTGCCAACCCCCTCGCGGAGACCTCTCCCTTCCTGCGCACGACGATGCTGCCCGGGCTGTTCGGCGCCGTTGCCCGCAACCTCTCGCGCGGTCAGTCGGACCTGGCCCTCTACGAAGTGGGCACGATCTTCCGCGGCCCCCTGGGCGCGGCCCCGATGCCGTCGGTGGAGAAGCGACCGTCGGACGAGGAGCTCGCGGCCATCTACGCCGCGCTGCCGCAGCAGCCCCTGTCCGTGGCGTGCGTCCTGACCGGCGACTGGCTGCCCGCCAGCGGAGGAGCGCCGGCCGTCGCCGCGGGCTGGCAGCAGGCGATCGCGTTCGCCGAGACCGTGGCACGGGCGCTCGGGGTGCGACTCGAGCGCACCTCGGATGGGTACGCCCCGTTCCACCCTGGCCGTTGTGCCCGCCTGTTCGTGGGCGACGTGACCGTGGGCCATGCAGGGGAGCTTCATCCGTCGGTGTGCCAGGCGTACGGCTTGCCGCCACGTGCGGCTGCCGCCGAGCTCTCCTTCGACGCCCTGTGCGACCTTGTCCCCGGAGCTGGATCCGTCGCGCCTGTCTCGTCCTGGCCGGTGGCCAAGGAGGATGTCGCGCTGATCGTGGACGTGTCCGTCCAGGCCGCCGACGTCGAGGCGGCTCTCCGCGAGGGCGCAGGCGACCTGCTCGAGGACGTACGGCTCTTCGACGTGTACGTCTCCGACGCGATCGGCGAGGGCAAGAAGTCGCTCGCGTACGCCCTCAAGCTCCGGGCCACGGACCGGACGCTGACCGAGGCGGAGGCTGCGGCGGTACGAGATGCCGCAGTTGCGGTAGCAGCCACTCGTTTCGGGGCGGTCCAGCGCATCGCCTAGCCGTCGCGAGGAGTCCGCCCAGGACATGTGCGTTTGCATGATCATTCAAACTCCTGCATGATCATGCTTATGACGATACGTGTGGCTGTGGCTGGCTGTACCGGCTATGCAGGCGGTGAGGCGCTGAGACTCCTTCTCGGGCATCCCGAGGTGGAGATCGGGACACTGACGGCCAAGTCCAGCGCGGGCTCTCTGCTGGGTGACCACCTGCCGCACCTGCCGGCACTGACTGACCGGCCGATCGTGGAGACGACCGCCGACAACCTCGCCGGCCATGACGTCGTCATCCTGGCGCTCCCACATGGAGCCTCGGCCGAGATCGCGGCGCAGCTCGGCGACGACGTGCTGGTGCTCGACATGGGCGCCGACTTCCGGCTGTCGTCGGCCGACGAGTGGGAGAGGTTCTACGGCTCGCCGCACGCCGGCACCTGGCCGTACGGTCTGCCTGAGATCCCGGGGCAGCGCGAGGTGCTACGGACCGCCACGCGGATCGCGATCCCCGGCTGCTACCCGACCTCGGTCACGCTCGCGCTCGCTCCGGCCGTGGCGAACGGCCTGATCACCGACGACATCGTCGCGGTGGCCGCCTCGGGAACCTCCGGTGCGGGCAAGGCGGCGAAGGTCAACCTGCTCGGTGCGGAGGTCATGGGGTCGGTCTCCGCGTACGGCGTGGGCGGCGTCCACCGGCACACGCCCGAGATGGTCCAGAACCTCATCGCCTGCGGCGCGAGCGCACCCACAGTGAGCTTCACCCCGCTTCTCGTGCCGATGCCGCGCGGCATCCTCGCAACGTGTACCGCACCGCTGGCCGACGGGGTCGACGCCGATGCGGTACGGGCTGCCTACACCGCCTTCTACGCCGACGAACCCTTCGTGCACTACCTGCCCGAGGGCCGCTGGCCGGCGACCAAGTCAGTCGTCGGCTCGAACGCCTGCCACGTACAGACGGCTGTGGACACGACCACAGGTCGCCTCGTCGCCGTCGCCGCGATCGACAACCTCACCAAGGGCACCGCCGGCGCGGCCGTGCAGTGCCTCAACCTCGCCCTGGGCTTCCCGGAGACCCTCGGCCTCACCGACAACGGAGTAGCACCGTGACCTCGATCCAGCCCGGGCGCGAGGGCGTCACGGCAGCATCCGGCTTCGAGGCGGCTGGCGTCGCCGCCGGCCTCAAGTCGACGGGTGCGCCCGATGTGGCGCTCGTCCGTAGCCTCGGGCCGCGGTTCGACGCCGCCGGTGTCTTCACCTCCAACCGTGTGTTCGCCCCGTCCGTGGGCTGGACCCGCGCGGCCATCGCCGACGGACAGCTCTCGGCCGTGGTCCTCAACTCCGGTGGCGCCAACGCCTGCACGGGGGAGGGGGGACGTCAGGACACGGCCCGTACGGCTGTCGTGGTGGCCGAGGAGCTCGACTGCATGCTCACCGATGTGGGAGTGTGCTCGACCGGCATCATCGGCGTCCGGCTCCCTATGGACAAGCTCGAGGCGGGCGTCGTGGCGGCGGCGGCGGCACTCGACGCGTCGGGCGGCCAAGCGGCAGCGACCGCGATCATCACGACCGACACGCACGCGAAGACCTCGGAGGCGACCGGCGCCGGCGGATATGTGATCGGCGGCATGGCCAAGGGCGCCGGCATGCTGGCTCCCGGCCTCGCGACCATGCTCGTCGTCATCACCACCGACGCGGAGGTCGACCCCGTCGACCTCCATGCCGCCTTGAGGGCTGCCACCCACGTCACCTTCGACCGTGCCGACTCCGACGGCTGCATGTCGACCAACGACACGGTGCTGCTGCTCGCCAACGGTGCCTCCGGTGTCCACCCTGAGGCGGCCGAGCTCACCGAGGTCCTGACGACTGTGTGCGCCCACCTCGCGCGTCAGCTCATCGCCGATGCCGAGGGTGCTGAGCACGAGGTCGCCATCGAGGTACAGGGCGCTGCGTCCGAGGACGACGCGCTCGAGGTCGCTCGGGCGGTCGCCCGGTCGAACCTGTTCAAGTGCGCCATCGCGGGCAACGACCCGAACTGGGGTCGCGTGGTCTCGGCGGTCGGCACGACGCAGGCGGCCTTCGAGCCCGAGCAGCTCGACGTGTCGTTCAACGGCGTCATGGTCTGCGCGAGCGGTGCGATCGGCGCGGACAGGTCGCTGGTCGACCTGCGGCCGCGCGAGGTCCAGGTCACCATCGACCTCCACGCCGGCGCCGAGCAGGCGACGATCTGGACCAACGACCTCACGCATGGCTACGTCTCGGAGAACGCGGACTACCCGACATGACAGACCTCAGCGCGTACAAAGGCTCAACAGTCGTCGTGAAGTACGGCGGCAACGCGATGGTGGCCCCCGAGCTCAAGCAGGCGTTCGCGGCCGACATCGCCGAGCTTCGAGCCGCCGGGGTCAACATCGTCGTCGTCCACGGCGGCGGCCCGCAGATCTCGTCGATGCTCAACCGCCTCGGCATCGCCTCCGAGTTCCGTGGCGGCTTGCGGGTCACGACGCCGGAAGCGCTCGAGGTGGTACGGATGGTGCTGGTCGGCCAGGTCGGCCGTGAGCTCCTCAACCTGGTCAACGCCCACGCCCCGGTCGCGATCGGCATGTCCGGAGAGGACGCGAGGACGTTCACGGCGGTACGGAAAGGGCTCGTCCTGGACGGTGTCGAGGTCGACCTCGGCCTGGTCGGCGATGTCGCCGTGGTGTCGCCTCAGCTCGTGCTGGACCACCTCGCGGCGGGCCGCGTACCCGTCGTGGCCACCCTCGCCCCCGATGTCCACGGCGTCGTCCACAACGTCAACGCCGACACTGCCGCTGCTGCGCTGGCCGCCGCGCTCGGAGCCGTGCGCCTCATCGTCCTCACCGATGTCGCCGGCCTGTACGCCGACTGGCCCGCCTCCACCGAGGTCGTGGAGCGGATCACGGCCACGGAGCTGGCCGACCTGCTCCCCAGCCTGGAGTCGGGCATGCGGCCAAAGATGGAGGCCTGCCTCGTCGCCGTACAGTCCGGCGTCCCGCAGGCCACCGTCGTCGACGGCCGCGTCCCCCACATCGTCCTCGCCGACCTCGCGGGATCGGCCCATGGCACCACCGTCGTGCCGGACCAAGGAGAGAAGCCATGACCTGGCAGCAGCACTACTCAGGGAGCCTCATCAACGCGTTCGGCATGCCGTCGCGGGCGCTGGTGCGTGGCGAGGGCGTCCACCTGTACGACGACCAGGGCACTCGGTACCTCGACCTGCTGGCAGGCATCGCCACCGCCTCCTTGGGCCACGCGCACCCCGCCTACGTCGCCGCGCTCGCCGACCAGGCGGCCACGCTGTCCCACGTCTCCAACTTCTTCACCTCGCCGAACCAGATCGCTCTCGCCGAGCGGCTCTCGGCCCTGCTCGGTCACGACGCCAGGGTCTTCCTCGCCAACTCCGGCACCGAGGCCAACGAGGCAGCGTTCAAGGTCACCCGGCGCACCGGCCGGACGCGCATCATCGCGGCGGAGAACAGCTTCCACGGCCGCACGATGGGCGCGCTGAGCATCACGCACAAGGCCGCGTACCGGGAGCCCTTCGAGCCGCTGCCCGGCGACGTCGTGTTCGTGCCGTACGGGGACGCTGATGCCCTCTCAGCGGCTGTCGACGACACAGTGGCCGCGGTCGTGCTGGAGCCAATGCAGGGCGAGGCGGGCGTGATCGTGCCGCCCGACGGCTACCTGGCCGCGGCGCGCGAGATCACGAGCCGTCACGGTGCGCTGCTGTGGCTGGACGAGGTCCAGACCGGGATCGGTCGGTCGGGACGGTGGTTCGACCACCAGCGCGAAGGGATCGTCCCCGACCTGGTCACAGTGGCCAAGGGTCTCGGCAACGGCTTCCCGATCGCCGCGTGCCTTGCCACTGGTGCCACGGCCGACCTGATCCAGCCCGGCATGCACGGCTCGACGTTCGGCGGCAACCCGCTCGCGTCGCGCGCCGCGCTCACGGTGCTGGAGATCCTCGAGCCGCTGCTGCCCCAGATCAACGCGGTCGGCGACAAGCTGGCCGCCGACCTGACGGGTCTGCCGGGCGTCACCGCCGTCCATGGCCGGGGTCTCCTGCGCGGTGTCCAGCTCGACAGGCCGGTCGGCGCTGCGATGGTCGCCGCGGGGCTGGAAGCCGGCTTCATCCTCAACGCCGCACGGCCCGACCGGATCCGGCTTGCACCGCCGCTCATCATCACCAGCGACGACCTCGTACCGTTCGTGGCCGCGTGGCCGGCGCTGTACGAAAGGGCGCTCGCCGCATGAAGCACACCGACCTGCCCAAGGCTCGGCGGCAGGCGCGGATCACCGAACTCGTGGCGATGCACGTGGTTACCTCGCAGACCGAGCTGCGCCGAATGCTGGCGAACGAGGGCCTCGAGGTCACGCAACCCACGCTGTCGCGGGACCTGATGGAGCTGCGGGCGGTACGTGTCCGGCGCGGGGACGGTGCGGTCGCGTACGCCATCACCGACGACAGCGCGTTCGACCTGCCCGAGGGCAACTCGCGCCTCGCCAAGCTGTGCTCCGACCTGCTGCTCCGCGCTGAGGCGTCGGGCAACCTCGTGGTCGTACGGACGCCCGCAGGAGCCGCTCAGTACTTCGCGTCCGCGATGGATCGGGCAGGCTGGGACGATGTCCTCGGCTGCGTCGCGGGCGACGACACGGTGCTGCTGATCACGCGGGACGTCGCAGGTGGCGACGCGGTGGCCGAGAGGCTGCTCACACTCGGCTCGGAAGGAGTCGCATGACCCACGGGGTGCTCTGGGGAGGCCGGTTCGCCGGCGGCCCGGCGGACGCGATGTTCGCGCTCTCGCAGTCGACCCAGTTCGACTGGAGGCTCGCGCTGTACGACCTCGCGGGGTCGCGCGCGCACGCCAGGTCGCTGAATCGGGCAGGGCTGCTCACCGACGACGAGCTGACGCAGCTCCTCGCCGGCATCGACGGTCTCGCCGCTGACGTCCAGTCGGGCGCCTTCGGGCCGCTGCCGACCGACGAGGACGTGCATGGCGCGCTGGAGCGGGGCCTCACCGAACGGCTCGGGACCGAGCTTGGCGGGCGGCTTCGGGCGGGCCGGTCACGCAACGACCAGATCGCCACGCTCGTCCGGATGTACCTGCGGGACGCGATGGCCCGGCTCCGCGGCGATGTGACCGGGGTCGCCGAAGCCCTCGCCGACCAGGCGGCACAGCACCTGGGCGTCCCCATGCCCGGACGTACGCACATGCAGCACGCCCAGCCCGTCCTGCTGTCCCACCAGCTCCTGGCACATGCCTGGCCGCTGGTCCGTGACCTCGACCGCATCGCGGACCTCGACAAGCGGCTGGCGATCAGCCCGTACGGGTCCGCAGCGCTCGCCGGCACGTCCCTGGGCCTGGATCCCGAGGCGGTCGCCGCGGAGCTGGGTTTCGCCGGATCGGTGGCCAACTCGATCGACGGCACGTCCGCGCGTGACCTCGTCGCTGAGGCTGCGTACGTATGCGCGCAGGTCGGCATCGACATCTCCCGGCTCGCCGAGGACGTCATCATCTGGTGCACCCACGAGTTCGGTTTCGCGACGCTCGACGACGCGTGGTCGACGGGGTCCAGCATCATGCCGCAGAAGAAGAACCCTGACGTCGCCGAGCTGGCGCGGGGCAAGGCGGGGCGCCTGATCGGCAACCTCAGCGGCCTCCTCGCGACGCTCAAGGGCCTGCCGCTCGCGTACAACCGCGACCTGCAGGAGGACAAGGAACCCGTCTTCGACTCGCTCGACCAGCTGGCGGTGCTGCTGCCCGCGGTCGCGGGCATGGTCGCGACGCTCCGCTTCCATCCCGAGCGCCTGTCCGAGCTTGCCCCGCGCGGCTTCTCGCTGGCGACGGACGTGGCCGACTGGCTCGTACGGCAGCGCGTGCCCTTCGCGAGCGCGCACGAGATCGCCGGGGAGGCCGTCCGCTACTGCGAGGAGCGCGGCATCGAGCTCACCGATCTCACGGCCGACCAGGTGACCGAGATCTCTCCCGAGCTGACGCCCGACGTGATCGCCGTCCTGTCCGTGTCCGGGTCCATCGACAGCCGCGACGGCAGGGGAGGGACCGCGACGGTACGGGTCCGTGAGCAGCTCGCCGAGCTCCGCGAGGCGCTCACACCGTCGGCGGGATGACCGGATCCGTCGTGTCGGGCTCCTCAGGAGCTGCCTTGGCCGCGCGCTTCCGGATGAGCTGAAGCACACCCACCACAGCGAAGCCGACCAGCAGGCCCACGAGCGCTGACGCCAGTGTGTCGACCAGCCACGCGAGGATGCCGCCGACGCCCGGAACCGTGCCGACGGACTCCTCCAGATGGTGCACGAAGCCGTACGGCGCGTGCCAGCCGAGCGTGTACGAGCCGGACAGCACCAGGTGCCCGCCGACCCAGATCATGGCGGCGATGCCAATGGTCGAGATCACGCTCATCACGTACGGCATCGCGACGACCAGCCCGCGGCCGAACCGCTGCACCCGGCGGGACTTCCGCACCGCGAGCGCCAGGCCGATGTCGTCCAGCTTCACGATGAGTGCGGCGACCCCGTACACGAGCACCGTGATGATCACGGCCACGACGACAAGGGCCAGGGCGCGCAGGACGAACGACTCGCTCGACACCTCCGCCAGCGCGATGGCCATGATCTCGGCGGAGAGAATGAGGTCCGTACGGATGGCGCCCGCGACCATCGACTTCTCGTGCTCGGGGCTGCCCAGCTGTGCGATCTCCTCTGTGGGGGCCACCTCATGGTGTCCGCCCCAGAACACCTCGTACACCTTCTCCGCGCCCTCGAACGAGAGGTACGCGCCCCCGATCATGAGCAGCGGCGTGATGAGCCACGGAACGAACTGGCTCATCACCAGCGCGACGGGGAGGATGAAGACCAGCTTGTTCCGCAGCGAGCCCACGGCGATCTTGAGGATGACGGGCAGCTCTCGCTCCGCGAGGAAGCCCTGGACGTAGCGGGGCGTGACGGCGGTGTCGTCGACCACGACCCCGACGGCCTTCGCGCTCGCCTTGCCGGCGGCCGCACCGACGTCGTCGATGGACGCGGCCGCCACCTTGGCGATCGCGGCGATGTCGTCGAGTAGAGCAGCCAGTCCACCGGCCATGAGTCGGTCTCCTTCAGTACGTGACGGCAAGGCTAGCGATGGCCGGGCCGGGGCCGCGCCGCGGAAAGCGTGCGAGCATCGGCGAGACGATCGGTAGAGTGCGCCGGGTGACCGGTGTACTGGACGAGTTGAAGTGGCGGGGTCTTCTCGCCGAGTCGACCGACGAAGAGGCTTTGGCGGAACACTTCGCGGCGGGACCGGTCTCGTTCTACGTGGGCTTCGATCCCACAGCGCCGTCCCTTCACTTCGGGAACCTGGTGCAGCTGATCCTCGTACGACACCTGCAGGCGGCCGGACACAAGCCGTTCCTGCTGGTCGGCGGCGCGACAGGCCTCATCGGAGACCCGAAGCAGGCCGCCGAGCGCGTCCTCAACCCCACGGACGTGGTGGCCGGCTGGGTGGAACGCATCCGGCAGCAGGTGGCGAGGTTCGTGTCGTTCGAGGGAGACAACGGCGCGACGCTGGTGAACAACTTCGACTGGACGTCGGGGATGTCCACGATCGACTTCCTCCGCGACATCGGCAAGCACTTCAGCGTGAACCGGATGCTCGCCCGCGACGTGGTACGGAACCGGCTCGAGTCGGGAATCTCGTACACGGAGTTCTCGTACGTGCTGCTCCAGTCGATGGACTTCCTCCATCTGTACCGGGAGCACGGCGTGACGATGCAGACGGGCGGCTCCGACCAGTGGGGCAACATCACCGCGGGGGTGGAACTGATCCGGCGAGCCGCCGGTGGGCGGGCCCACGCGATGGCGACGCCGCTGCTCACGAAGGCTGACGGTACGAAGTTCGGCAAGACCGAAGGCGGCAGCATCTGGCTCGACCCCCAGCTCACCAGCCCCTACGCGTTCCATCAGTTCTTCCTGGCAGCCGAGGACAGCATGGTCGGCACCTACCTGCGGGTGTTCTCGCCACGGTCACGCGAGGAGATCGAGGACCTGGAGCGGCAGCTGGCGGAGGCGCCTCATCTGCGAGCCGCCCAGCGTGCCCTGGCGGATGACGTGACCGACCTCGTACACGGTGAGCCGGAGAGAAGGGCTGCGGTGGCCGCCGCGGATGCCCTGTTCGGGCGAGGGTCCTTGCAGGAACTGCCCGCCGGGACACTCCAGGCTGTTGCTCGCGAGCTGAACGCCTCACCCGTTTCATCCCTGGACGGGCTGAGCGTGGCGTCCGCGCTGCAGGCAGCAGGGGTCGTCCCGAGCCTCTCGGCAGGTCGTCGAGCGATCGCAGAGGGCGGCGCGTACGTGAACAACGCGAAGGTGACGGACGCGGAGGCGGCGCTCTCGGCGGCGGATCTGCTCCCCGGGGGCTACGTGGTCGTGAGGCGGGGGAAGCGCACCGTGGGGGCTCTGAGCGTCGAGATCTGAGGCGTCTCGGGGGTGCCGCCAGCGCGACACGCCCGGGTTCCCGGCCTGATTTGACCCTTCGCCTCCAGGTCCGTAATGTTCACCAAGCCTTGCCGGTGACACGGACGAGGCGAACCGCCCGACACAAGGCCTGATGGCCCGAAGCGAGGGCATCGTTCGCCGAGGACGAGCCGGCAGACCATCACTCATCGACGAAGCCGACGGGACTGGTACGCCCAGCCTCGAAGACCTCGCTATGAGCGGTGTAGGATCCCTGGGACCGAGTTTGACAGGCCCCGAGAGCCCGGACTAAAGTAGGTCGAGTTGCCCCAAGCGGCGGTGAAAGCCAAAGCGCGGGACGCACCCGAAACTTGAGAACTCAACAGCGTGCTTAAAGTCAATGCCAAAAAATGCACTTTTATTAGTGCCCCGATGGTCATGACTTCTTCGGAAGACACAGACCTCGGTTCCTTTGATTAATTGATGAAAGACCCAGCAATGGGTCCTACGTCAGGTAGTCAAACCTCATTGAGACGGAAAACGGAGCTTTGGCTCTGATACCGATAAATTTCAACGGAGAGTTTGATCCTGGCTCAGGACGAACGCTGGCGGCGTGCTTAACACATGCAAGTCGAACGGTAAGGCTCTTCGGAGTACACGAGTGGCGAACGGGTGAGTAACACGTGAGCAACCTACCCTTGACCCTGGGATAACAGTTGGAAACAGCTGCTAATACCGGATACTACC
>JBBQBP010000061.1:0-14821 GCA_038317635.1 Propionibacteriales bacterium | reverse complement strand
CCCGAAGATGCCCGGTGAGCCTCCACGCGTCCAGCCGAGCCGGAAGAACGCCGAGAACTGGACATAGCGTTGCCGCGCCGATGTGTTCTCGCGGCAGACGACCACCCGAAACTCCACCCTAGGCTGGCGACATGCTCTTCTCCGTGGTTATCTGCTCGTATAACCGCAGTGAGCTACTCCTGACCGCCGTCGAGAGTGTCCTCGGGCAGACTCTGCCCACCGACCTTCTTGAGGTCATCGTCGTGGACAACTGCTCCACCGATGGCACGGCAGAAGCCATCGGGGCACTGGTGGAGAGCCATCCCAACCTGCGCTACATCTATGAGGGACGGCTTGGTCTGGCCAGGGCTCGCAACACCGGATGGCAGGCCGCGCAGGGAACTTACGTCGCGTTCCTCGATGACGACGCCCGAGCGGAGAGCAGCTGGCTGGAAACAGCCCAGGGACTCATCGAGCGAAACCCGGTCAACCTGCGCTGTGTCGGCGGCCCGATCCATCCCTTCTACACCAGTCCCAAGCCCGACTGGTGGTTGGACGCGTACGAGATCCGGACGCGTGGCGACGTCCAGCGCCATCTGCATCAGGGAGAGGCCTTCTCCGGCTCGAACATGATCTGGCTCAAAGATGTCCTACAGACCTATGGCGGGTTCGACTCCTCCGCCGGGATGAAGGGCAGCCAGCTGGGCATGGGCGAGGAGACCGCGTTGTTCCGCCGCGTCTGGGAGGGTGAGGAGTCGCCGGTCTTCCTCTACTCGCCCGATCTGCGTGTCTACCATTGGGTTCCACCGGAGAAGATGACGATGCGCTACATCGTCAAGCGGGCGGCGGCCAACGGCCAGTTCGAGGCCAGCTTCGCGCTCTCTGCGAACACGAAGACTGCAGGGCGACTGCGCCTTGTCGGTACGACACTGCGGACGCTCGCGGTCGAGATCCCGACGGTCCTGCTCAGACGACGGCAGTACCGCACCACGCAGAACTGGTACTTCGAGCACTGCTTCACCCCTATCCAGGACATAAGCAAGCTGTTGCGGCTCCTGGGGATCAGGATCAGCGTCACTCAGCGTGAAGGTGAGGGTGGGTCATGAAGATCGTGCTCGGCGTGTGCGGTTTCGGCTTCGGGCACAGCGCACGTGAGCGCCCGATCGTGGAGGGGCTCCTCGAGCGGGGCCATGAGCTGATCCTGGTCACCAACGACCAGAGCCATGAGTTCTTCACGCGGCACTTCCCGCTCCTCCGCAATGCACGGGTCTACGTCCCGGTCATCCACACCACGTCTCACGGACTCGATTTCGGTGCGACCGCCAACGATCCGCGCAACGCCCAAGAGGAGGCACACAGCGCATTCTGGAACGCCTGCGGTCTGATCGAACGGCACTTCGGCAAGCCCGATCTGGTGATCTCGGACTATGACATGGTCTCGGCACAGATCGCGTACCTGTTCGGTGTGCCCCTGGTGACGCTCGACCAACAGAGCAAGTTCCTGGGCTACGAGTGCCCGACCATCGACGCCTTCACCCCCGATGAGCACCGGATGCGTCTGGGGTACTTCTTCCCGAAGGCCGCAGCGCGTGTCGCGACATCCTTCTTCACTGTGAACTACGCACCCGTGGACGAATATCCGGTGACCATCATCCCGCCCATCCTCGGACACGACGTGAAGGATCAGATCGCCGCCCCGCTCGACGGGTACGTGACGGTCTACCTCTCCGCCGCAAGCCACCTCGCGCAGTCACTAGACGAGCTTCTTGCTCTCTTCGGTCAGTTCACGAAGCATCACTTCATGTGTTTCGTGGACGCCGAAGGCACGCACCTCCCGGACAACGTCACCCTCAGGCCCAACAGTCGCGCCGACTTCGTCGAGTCCCTGCGCCAGTCGGCTGCGGTCATCTCGACGGCAGGGCACAACCTCATCACCGAGGCCCTGTACCTGCAGGTGCCCATGTTCTTGATGCCCTTCGACCACTACGAGCAGCAGCTGAACGCGCGCGTCATCACAGACGCCGGCTTGGGCCGTGCGGCGGCGAAGCTGACCAGTGCCGACCTCGGCGAGTTCTTCGACAACCTGGGTGTGTACCGCCAGCAGCGTCGCGAGACCACCCGCATCTACGACGACTTCGACGGCGACACGGTCTTCCTGGATCTGGTCGAGTCGCTGCTGACGGCGGTCGGCGAGAAGGAGGGCTGACGTGACGATCATCAGCGTCATCGGGCTCGGGGCCGTCGGGGCGTCGTATGCCGCACGGATCGCCGACTCAGACCCGGCGATCGAGCTCCGGGTGGTTGCCGACGGTCCACGGGCCGATCGGTTCCGCAGCGAAGGCGTGGTGGTCAACGGTGAGCGGTACCGGTTCCCGGTGGTGGAGCCCCAGCAGCGAGCGGCGCCGGCCGACCTCGTCATCGTCGCCGTGAAGTGCCACCATCTGCCCGAGTCGATCGACCAGTTGGCCGGTCAGGTGGGACCGGACACGATCATCCTGAGCCTGCTCAACGGGATCACCAGCGAGGAAGTGCTCTCGGCGGCGTATCCGCAGGCATACGTCCCCTTGGCGGCCGCGGTGGGCATCGACGCCGTACGGGACGGGGCCGGCGTTCGGTACTCCTCCCTGGGCTGGGTCGAGTTCGGCGACCCGACGCCGGGGGAGCGGAGCCCTGGCTCCGTACGGCTCGAAAACCTGCTCGCCGCCGCGGGCATCGCCTTCGTCGTCCAAGCAGACATGCGTCACGCCCTGTGGTGGAAGTTCCTCGTCAACACCGGCGTGAACCAGGTATCCGCGCTGCTCGAGGCTCCGTACGCACTCGTCCAGACCGAAGGTCCCGCCCGCGACCTCATGATCGCTGCCCAGCGGGAGGTCGTCGCGGTCGCGCAGGCGTCGGGCGTCGACCTTGCGGAGGCGGACATCGCGAGGTTCCTCGACGTGCTGGACACGTTGGGTCCGGACGGCTACACCTCGATGGCACAGGACGCGCTCGCCCACCGGCGCACCGAGGTCGACCAGTTCGCCGGGACCGTGGTCGGGCTCGGCCATCGCTATCGCGTGCCCACGCCGGTCAACGGCGTCCTGCTGCAGGCGTTCCTCGCAAAGCACCAGCTGTGGGGAGTGGGCTGAGCCGGCTTCCTCAGGCATTCGCCCGCGTACGATCGACCGCGACAGCCCACGCGAGAAGGAGAAGCCTGATGGCAACCGAGGCGTTCGTGACGTTCGTGCACGTCCACGTGGTCCCCGGCGCGGAGGACGCGTTCCTGGAGGCGTCGCGGATGAACGCGGCGAACTCTCGCCAGGAGGAGGGCGTGACGCGGTTCGACGTGGTCCAGGAGATCGAGGACCCGGCCAGGTTCATGCTCATCGAGGGGTACGTGTCCGAGGATGCAGTCGCCGCCCATCGGGCGACCGCGCACTACGCGGCCTGGCGCAAGGCCGTCGACGACCTCATGGCCGAGCAGCGCCACGCGGTGAGGTACGTCCAGCGCTGACTCAGGCGCGATGCAGCGTCGAGGTCAGGTGGCGCTCGTAGGGCGCGCCCGACCATGCCATGTCCATCTCGTAGGTCAGCTCGTCGCCCGACAGGCGGAACCGGCGCACGATGCGTGACACCTGCTTGGCGGTGGCCGAGTTGTGCGCCTCGGCGTCCGTGGTGACGACCAGGTCCTGGCCGTCGGTGCTTACCAGGCCTGTGCCGAGCTCCACCTGGCCCGTCGGGATAGCCGCCACGATCTCGAGGCCGCCGTCATCGTCGACGAAGCGCAGGTAGCCGCTCTCGGTGTGCGCAGGTGAGCCGTCACGGCTGGTCTTCTCGACGAACCAGAGGAATGGTTTACCGAGATCGACGATCTCCCAGGTGTCGGCGTAGTCGAACGGTCGCGGCGTCCACCCATGGCCCTCGCCGCGCCAGACACCGATGAGACCCGAGGCGATCTCGACTCGTGGGTGGGTCATGCCGGCTCAATTCTCTCGTTTCTGGCCACACTAGGGGGATCCCTGACGAAAGGTGGAAAGGATTCACGAACAGGGGGTATGAGAAGGGTCGGGATTCGGCAGACTGTGCCCATGGCGTCTCACGACATCTCCGCGGGCGAGTCCCGCCGGCTCTCCGACCTCCTCCGTGTGCTCCCCGGATCGACGGTCGACCTCTCCTCGTACGACACGAGGTCCACGGTCGGGTACGAAGGTTCTGGGAAGAAGGAGGCGAAGCGGTTGAGGCGCGCCATGGGCGAAGAGCTCTCCGACCTGCAGGAGAGGCTGTTCGCGGATGGTCGCTCGTTCCCGGAGCGGGCAACCAGCGTGCTCGTGGTGCTGCAGGGCATGGACACCTCCGGCAAGGGCGGCACCGTGAGCCACGTCTTCTCGTTGATGAACCCCGCCGGCATCGAGCACACTGCGTTCAAGGTGCCGACCCCGGAGGAGCGCAAGCACGACTTCCTCTGGCGGATCACCAATGCGCTCCCCGGCCAGGGCATGATCGGCATCTTCGACCGCAGCCATTACGAGGACGTTCTGGTCGTGCGCGTCGAGAACCTCGCCCCGGAAGACGTGTGGAGCGCGCGCTACGACCAGATCAACGAGTGGGAGATGAATGTCGCCGGCTCGGGAACCCGGATCATCAAGTGCTTCCTCCACATCTCGCCGGAGAAGCAGAAGTCCCGCCTGGCCGCGCGGCTGGTGGACCCGTCAAAGTACTGGAAGTACAACCCGGGCGACATCGACGTACGGGCGAAGTGGGACGAGTACCGCGAGGCGTACGAGGTGGCGCTGTCGAAGTGCTCCACCGATGTGGCGCCGTGGTACGTGATCCCGGCCGACCGCAAGTGGTATCGGAACTGGGCCGTTGCCACGCTCCTGCACGAGGCGCTGCTGTCCATCGACCCGACGTGGCCGCCGGCCACGTTCGACGTGGCGACCGAGAAGGCTCGGGTCGCGGCGTCCTGAGGCCCGTCAGGCGGTCGCAGCGTCGATGAGCTCGCCCTCGAACTCAAGCAGGCCCATCGCCGCATAGGCGTAGCGGGCGAGCACGAGGTCGATCAGCTCACGGTGGGCCCCGATGGGCTCAGCCACGGCGACGGCGCCGGCGCGACGAGCCTGGAGCATCTGCTCCTCGTACGTCTGGTCTGCGGCGAGGAACAAGGAGCCGACGGCGATGTGACGGCGACCCTGGCTGCGGAGGATGCCGACGGCCTGGGACGTGCTGGGCCCGCTGCCATCGCAGCAGGCGGCGATCACCGGTACGCGGTGGTGAGCGGCCCACTGGCGAGCCCGACGCGCGAGCAGGGCGCCACCCCGGACGTCGCCGCCACCCTCCGTGCTGAGAACGAGCCCGTCGACCTCGAGCACGCGGGACTGAGCCAGCGCAGCGCGCAGCCGAAGGTCGACGACGGTCAGCAGGCTGCCGGCGGGGCCGACGGGCTCACTCACCGAGAAGCGGGTCTTGGGGTACGTCGACCGCACGCGCGACACGAGAAGGTCGAGGTCCTCGCAGTTGTTGGCCGCACGGGTGAGACACATGGGTACGAAGACGATCTCCTCGTGGCCACGGGCGGTCAGCTGCGAGACGACCTGCGGGCCGGTGGGAGGGCAGTGGCCGAGGAACGCGTTGTTGACCGAGATCTCGGGACGGAGAGTCTGCACCTCGCGTCGGAGCTCGTGGGCGACCTGGGTCACCTTGGGGTCTGAGCTTCCCGGCGAAAGCATCACGAGGGCAGGTGCTGGCATGCGGGGACCCACCTTTCCGAACGTGTTATTGGCGGCCCCATTGCCGTTCGGGAGAAGACCTCCCGGCTCGTCTCGTCACACGAGACCGAACCTCAGCCGTGGTCATGAGTCGTGCTATGACCCCTGCTAGGCAGAACATTGGTATCCGGGACCAGGAAAAGCAAGCACAAGGTCCACGGGTCAAGACGCGATCTCAGAGAATGGACACTTCGATCAGAGATCGTTACCTGCATAGCTCAGGTTGAAGCTCTTGTTCGCGAGGGGGAAGTCAGGAACGATCGTGTCGGTGAGCGCCTGAGGCAGCGCTGGCCAGTTGAACCACGAGGGATCGACGACTTTCAGTCGCGTCACCATGCCGTTCGCGACCTCGACCCGGTGGCACAGGCCGCCGCGCCAGGCCTCGACGATGGCGAACCCGGACCCCATGCCCGGGGGGACGGGGACCGTGTTGCCGTACCTCCCTGCCAGTCTCTCGGCCAAGTAGCCGAGCACTGCGGCCGAGACCTCGATCTCGCCCACGCGCATGAGGAAGCGCGCCCACACATCGCCCTCGGGCTCGGTGACGACGTGGAACGACGGCCCGAGGTCGACGAACGGCTGGTCCGCCCGAGCGTCGATCGGAACCCCGGACGCGCGGGCGACGTAGCCCAGGACGCCCATGTGCTGCACCTGGTCCCCGCGCAGCACTGCCGTACCGTGCAGCCGGTCGGCGACGACGGAGTGCCCCATGGCCATGTGAGCGAGTTCGACGGCCTCCTGTACGACGCCGGCGACCAGCTCCAGGTCGATCGGACGCCGCAGCTGGGCACCGCCGATCGTGATCGCTCCACGCAGCAGCCGATGGCCGGTCACCTCCTCGTTGTGCCGCAGGAGCTGCTCGCGAAGGTGCGCTGTGTGGGCGGCAACGATGCTGAAGGCGGCGTCGTTGACGATGGCGCCCAGGTCGGCGACGTGGTTGTAGATGCGTTCGCACTCGAGGAGTTGCGCCCGGACGAGCCTGGCGTCGTCGGAGACCGTGATGCCGAGCGCCTCCTCGACCGCCATGACGTACGCGAGGGAGTGGCCGACGGCGGTGTCTCCGGAGATCCGCTCGGTGAGTGCGAGCACGTCGTCGAGCGATCGGCCCTCAGCATGCTTCTCGACGCCGCGGTGGACGAACCACAGCCGGGCCTTCATCCGGAGGATCGTCTCTCCGACGACTGAGAACCGGAAGTGCCCAGGTTCGATGAGCCCGGCGTGGACGGGGCCCACCGGGATCTCGTACACGCCGTCGCCCTCGACCTGGAGGAACGGGTACGACTCGGGCCCCTCGACACCGGGCATCGGCCCCGCGCCCGCCAGCATCGGGTGGTATCCGGTCGGCCAATGCGCATGACGTACGAGCCGGTGAGGAAGCGGATGATCCTTCGCCTTGATCCCGTACAGATCGCGGGTCTCGCGCTCGAAGCGGCCGGCGGGGTAGCAGATGGCCGCCAGGCTCGGCAGCCAGGCGTCGTCCCGGGGCATCGTGACGGACACGTCGGTGCGGGTGCCGCTCAGGAAGACATAGACGACCCGGAAGCCGTCCGGCTCCTCATGGGCTGCCACGAGAGCGAGTCGGTTCCCGTCCTCGAGCAGGGTGGTCGCTACTGCCTCAAGCTCGTCACGTGTGACGGTGAGCTGGTTCGTCATCTCGTCACCCCCAAGGCAACCGCGGCCGCACCGAGGACCGGCACGAAGAGGAACGCGAGGAAGCTGACCGCTGCACCGCAGGCCAGCGCGATCGCCACCGGGGCGGTACGGGACCGGATCGGTGGATCCTCGACCAGAGCATGCTCTCTCGGCGCGGGATGCGGGTCGGGAGCGCCAACGGTCATGCGGAGCATCTGGCGCGCGATCCCGATGAACGTCACGAGCAGCAGGAGGGCTGCTCCGCCGGCCGCCCACCACAGGCCCGCCTCGGTGAGCGCGACGAGGATGGCGACCTCGGTGAAGAAGGTGACGAACGGTGGGAAGCCGAGAAGGGCCGCGGACCCGGCGAGGAACGGCCAACCCAGGTCCGGGCGACGCGTCAGCAGCCCCGTCACCTGGGCGATCCGTGAGGTCCCGGTGACGTTCAGCACTCGACCTGCGACGACGAACATGGCGGCCTTCACAACGCCGTGGCCGAGCATGTGGAGAAGGGCGGCCGTGAGTCCCAGCGTGGTCCCGGAGCCCACTCCGAGCGCGATGATCCCCATGTGCTCGATCGAGGAGTACGCGAGGAGGCGCTTGTAGTCGCGCTGCGTGAGCGTGAGCAGGGCGGCCACGGCCAGCGAGAGCAGACCGAACGTGATGAGCAACCCGTGGACGAGTCCGACCCCGATGTGGGCCGCGCCGACCGCTTGGACCCGGAGGATCGCGTACATGGCCACGGAGAGAAGCACGCCGGACATCAGGCCGGAGACCGGGGCCTGCGCCTGCGAGTGCGCATCGGGGAGCCAGGAGTGCATCGGCGCGAGGCCGGCCTTCGTGGCGAAGCCGAGCACGGCCAACGCCACGCCGGCGCGTGCCAGAGCGGGGGAGAGAGTGGAACCGCTGCTGGTCAGGGCGATCCACGACAGCGTGGGGGAGCCCCCGGCGCGGCTGGACGCGTAGATGAGCACGATGCCGAGGAAGGCGATCGCGACGCCGACGGATCCGAGGACCACGTACTTCCATGCGGCCTCGGTCGCGCCCCGGGTTCCCGCGTGCCCGACGAGGAATGCCGTCGCGATCGTGGTCGCCTCGACCGCGACCCACATGATGCCGAGGTTGTCCGCGAGCACCGCGAGACTCATCGCCGCCAGGAAGACACAGATCAACGCTTCGCTGCGTCCACCGAGGGGAGCTGACGTCAGCCCTCCCCACAGGGCGACGACGGCTACCGCTCCGACGCACAACAGCACGTACGAGGCGGGCGCGTCGGCGCGCAGGAGCCAGGATGTGGTGACCTGTCCCTTGGCGACCAGGGCGATGCCGCATGCGAGGATGACCACCGCAACGCCGAGCGGGACCAGGCGGGCGTAGGCATCGGAGTGTCGCCAGGTGATCAGGGCGCCCATCACCGCGGGCACGAGGACCGGAAGCCAGAGGAGCACAGCCATCAGTCCCTCAGCTCCGTCATCTCGTCGACGGACGTGCCGCCGTGGGTGTCACGCATCCGTGTCGTGAGCGCGCGCAGGATCACGACGACAAGGAGTACGTCGAGGGTCGCGCCCAGCTCCACAGTCAGGGGAAGGCCGTCGGATGTCAGGAAGGCCACCATGGCGATCCCGTTGTCGAGCACGACGAAGCCGACCAGCTGGCCCACTGCGGCGCGGCGGATGAGGAGGATCCAGAATCCGATGAGCACCAGGGCGACACCGGCCGGGATGGCTCGGGCCGATGCGCTCTGACCTCCGCCGCGAAGCGGATCGCTGACGGCGTACGCGAACATCGTGAGCACAGTGGCTCCCAGCAGACCGAGAGCGGGCCGCGCCGCGGCCTCGCGCTCGTTGAGGCGTCCCGTCGCCGTGCGGCCGAGTGCCCAGGGGAGCAGCCCCGCCTTGACGAGCAGGATGATGGCGGCCACCACAAGCACCTGTACGTCCCCGCCGGAGATCCCCAGGGCCGCAACGAGAGCGGCGAGCGCGACTCCTTGGACGACGAGCAGTCGTACAGATCCCGCGGCCGAACGCCGCCAGGTCTGGAGCACCGCGGTCAGCAGGAGAACCCCGACGGCCGTGGTGACGAGGCTTGATGTCAGTGAGCTGGTCATCGGATCCTCATCCCGCCAGGTACGACGCGGTCACGGCGAGGAACGCCAGAACGAACGACCCGGCGAGGAACTCCGGAACGCGGAAGAGCCTCACCTTGGCCATGAACACTTCGGCCGCAGCGATCAGGCCGCCGGCGACGAGCAGCTTCGCTGCCACCGCCGCGACGGCGATCAGCAGCGCGGCTGGTTGGGCGGTGTCGGACAGTCCCCACGGCAGCGCGAGGTTGACGACGAGTCCGAGCAGCGCGGTGAGCCTCAGCCACGAACCCAGCTCGAGCCACGCAAGGTCGCGTCCCGCGCTCTCCAGGATCATCCCTTCGTGGATCATCGTGAGTTCCAGGTGCGTCGACGGGTTGTCGACGGGGAGCCGACCGGTCTCCGCGAGCACGACGATGACGAGGGCGACGACGGCGAGGAGACCGGCGGGGGTGACGACCCGCGTCGGGTCCGCTCCGCGCGCCAGGACGATCTTGCTGAGGGTCGAGCTCCCGACCGGGATCGACAGCGCGTACACGCTCATGAGCACGGTGGGCTCGACCAGGGCGGCGATCATCATGTGCCGGCTGGAGCCCATGCCCCCGAACGCGGTGCCGGCATCCAGCCCGAGCAGGGCCAGCGCGACGGTCCCGATGAGCAGGATCGAGACCACCACGAACAGGTCGTTGGGGATCGACGGGAGATATGCCGTGGTCACCAGCGGCACCAGTGCGACGACCATGAGGCTCGAGACCAGCAGGACGAGCGGGGCCGCGATGAGCACGAAGCTGGACCCTTCGGCCCTCAGCGGTTCCTTGGCGAGGAGCTTGCGGATGTCCCGGTACGGCTGAAGGAGGCCGGCTCCCACGCGCCCCTCCATGCGGGCGCGGACCTGCCGCATGACGCCCACGAGCAGGGGGGTGATGGCCGTGGCGACGAGAACCTGAAGGATGACGAGGAAGGTGGCGATCACGGCAGGGTCACCACGACGAGGACGACCACGAGCGCCGCGAAGGAGAAACCCAGGTAGCGGTGGATGCTGCCGTTCTGAATGCGGCGTGCCTGGTCGCCGAGGACTCGGAGCCAGCGAGCGGCCGGGGCGTACCACCGAACCTCGACGATGTCGGTGAGCTCCTGGGCGAAGGCGACGCGACTCTCGAGCACCCGGTCGTCGCCGAGCTGCGAGACCTCGAGCGACTGCGAGGGCCGCAGGGCCTCGCCGAAGACGCGTACGAGGGGTTCCGCGTAGGACGTGGCGGTGTACTCCATGCGAGGGGACGTACGGACTCCGCCGGAGCCCCACACGAGGTCGGTCGCTCGTCGGGGGACGCGCCGCCGTACGACGAGGACGAGGAGCGCTACGGGGAGGGCGAGGCCGAGAGCGAGCAGGGCCAGCGAGTACGGGTCGAGGACGCCGATCGTCACCAACCGGAGGCCTCCCAGCTCGCTCGTCACCGTTCCCGTGTAGCCGAGCACCGATGAGAACGTCGTGGCCACCGGGCCGACTGCCAGGCCCAGCGTGATCACGGCCAGCGCGCCGACGGCCTGGGCCATCCCCATCGCGGCGCTGCCGGGCTTCGACGTGAACTCCGGCTCGGGTGTTGCCGCCGCCGCGGAGCGCGGTCGGGCGAGGAAGGCCGTACCGAACGCCTTGACGAAAGTCAGCAGGCCCAGCCCGATCGTGAGGGCCATGAGGCCGAGGGTGACGGGAAGGGCGAGGGCCAGCGTCGTGTTCACACGGCCGTCGCCATGGACGAGCGCCTGCAGCAGCGTCCACTCGGCTGCGAACCCGCTCGTCACGGGCAGGGCTGCTGCGCCCATCGCCGCGATCCCGAAGGTCCAGGCCGTGACTGGATGGGAGCGCACGAGGCCTCCGAGCCGGTCCAGGTTGCGCTCCCCGGTGGCGTGAAGGATCGTCCCGGCACCGAGGAACAGGACGGTCTTGAAGGCGGCGTGGCTCACGACGAGCAACAGCGCGGCGACGAGCGCGACCGCAGCGACCGCGTCCTGACCGGCGTTGGACAGGAGCATGCCGACGCCGACGGCGGTGACAGCCAGTCCCACGTTCTCCGTCGTCGAGTACGCGAGGAGCCGCTTGAGGTCGCTGGTGATGCTGGCCTGCAGGATGCCGTACGCGCCGGAGAGCACCCCCAGCCCGAGTACGAGGATGGCGAACGGGCGGGAGATGTCGGGCAACCAGGTTCCGGTGAGCAGGATGATCCCGTACACACCGAGCTTCACCATCGCGGCGCTCATCACGGCCGAGACGTGACTCGGCGCCTCCGGGTGGGCGCGTGGCAGCCAGACGTGGAGCGGTACGAGTCCGGCCTTCGTGGCGAACCCGATGAGAAGCAGCAGGAACGCCGCGATCCCGGTCGGACCGGTGATGTGGGCTGCCGCGATCTGGGCGAACGTCGTGCTGTGGGCCTTGCTCGCCAGCAGGGCGAAGCCCGTCGCGAGGCTGAGGAAGCTGAGGTGGGTCATCACCGCGTACCAGACCGCGGCCGAGCGAACGGCGGGTCGGGTCGCGTGGTCGGCCAGCAGCAGAACGGTCGACGCGATCGCCATCGCCTCCCAGCCGAGGAGGAACGAGACGACGTCGCCCGCGGCAGCGACGAGGAGCATGCCCAGGAGGAAGACGGCGAAGGCCGACCATCCCGTGCGTGAGGCTGCGGGGCCATGTGCGTACCCGATCCCGTACAGCGCAGCGACGGCACCGACGGCGCCGACGACCACGCAGAAGACGCCGCCGAGGGGAGTGGGGGAGAGCAGAAGCGGATCGAGGCCCAGTCCTCCGGGGAGGGCGATCGGGATCACGAGCACAACCCGGGGAACGGACGTCATCGCAGCGACCCCCGTGAGGATGCCGGCGATGCCGATCCCCATGCTCGCGCCACCGGAAGCCAGCGACCGGTAGCGCGCAGGAACGACCAACGCCAGGACGACAGCAAGGCCGGTCAACGTCAGGACCGTGAGGAGGCCGCCGACGGCAGTCATCGGCCGGTCACGCGGCGCAGGGCCTCGACGATCGCCTCGGGGCGTGGCGGGCAGCCCGGGACCTCGAGGTCGACATCGACGAAGTCGGAGACGGATCCGGCGACGCCGTACGCGCCGGCGAACAGCCCGCAGTCGTGGGCACAGTCCCCGATGGCGATGACGAGCCGCGGCCGAGGCGTGGCTTCGACTGTACGAACGAGGGGCTCGACCATGTTGTGGGTGACGACCCCGGTCACTGCCAGGACATCGGCGTGGCGAGGGCTCGCGACCAGCCGAGCCCCGTACCGCTCGACGTCGTACACCCCTCCGAACGCGGCGCCGATCTCGATCTCGCAGCCGTTGCACGAGCCGGTGTCCACGTGACGTACCTGGACGCTGCCGCGCAGCGACGGCGGTACCGGATGCTCAGCGTCAGCGGCCGGAGCCTGCGGTGCGGGTTCGGCGAAGCGTCCCGCGCGCAGGATCTGCTTGAGCAGGCGAAAGGGGTTCACGCGCCACCGGACTCGTCCAGCTCTCGCAAGAGCTCGTCTCGGGGTCCAGCGAGCTGGCGAAGGAGTACGCGACCGGCGGTCAGCAGCTGGCGAACGTCGTCGACCAGGAGCGAGTAGACGACCTCGCCACCCTCGCGGCGTTGCCGAACCAGACCGGTGCGCCGGAGAACGGCGAGCTGCTGGCTGAGGGCGCTGGGCTCGATGGCGATGTCGGAGAGAAGGTCGTGTACCGCGTGGTCTCTCTCGCTGAGGAGCTCGAGGACACGGATGCGCACGGGGTGGCCGAGCGTACGGAACAGCTCAGCCTTTGCCTCGTACAGCGGAACGGTCACACGCTTCCTTACGGACTCGCACAGTTGCGGATATGCAAACTAACGCAACTATAAGCCACGTCAGCGTGTCCTCTGCTCGGGTTCCCAAGGCGTGGCCGGACTTCCCAAGACCCGATGGGTTGGGGAGCGAGTCGGGGCTATGTGACGATCTTGAGGCCGCTTGTCTTGGCCGCCGCGTCGACCCCGCCACCGTTGGTCAGGTTGCTGAAGCCGGTGCTCTTCATCGCGGTGATGGCCTGGCCGGCGCGGTTGCCCGTACGGCAGTAGATGAAGTAGGGCGTGTTCTTGTCCAGTTTGGCGACCTTCGAGGCGAATGTCGCGTTCTCGATGTCGATGTTGGTGGCGCCCTCAAGGTGCCCGCTCGCGTACTCAGCCGGTGTGCGGACGTCGAGCACGACCGTCCCCTGCGCCAGCCCGGCGGTGCTGCTGCTGCATCCGGCGAGCGCCGCCGTCGTACCGATCACCAAGCCCACGAGGGACCGCCTCGACAATGACATCGTGTTCCTCTCAGATACCCTTTGGGGGTATCCTAACGCATCCCGGCCGAGTCGGTGTCCCGGGTGCGAGAGCGCTCGTGGGCCGGTAGATCACGGTGCGGCGGATAGCGGTGCCGCAAGCCTCCACGCGGCATGATGAGCCCACGGCGGGGTCGCCGTCATACGCCACCGGAGGAAGTCGATGCGTCTCGCAGCCAACCAGTTCACGTTCACCCTGCCCGCGTGGGTCGACGAGTTCCTCGCGGACGTCCCGGAGGTGATCCCGACGCGCGAGGAGCGGATGCAGCTCGTGCATCGCCTTGCCGACAGGAACTGGCGAGAGGGCAACGGGGGACCGTTCGCGGCCCTGGTGGCGGAGAGCGCAACCGGTCGCATCGTCTCTGTGGGGGTGAACGTCGTCCTGACCAGCGGGGTCTCGTCCGGCCACGCGGAGATCACTGCCTTGGGGACTGCACAGAAGGCCTTGGGCTCCTGGGATCTGGGTGGGGCGGGACTGCCCGACCACGAGCTCGTCGTCAACTGGCGGCCCTGTGCCCAGTGCTACGGCGCGACGATGTGGTCCGGCGTTCGCACGATGGTCGTGGCGGGCTCTGGTCCTGAGCTCGAGGAGATCACCACGTTCGACGAGGGACCGATGCGAGAGGACTGGGCCGAGCAGTTCGAGGCGCGCGGCATCAACGTCATCCACGACGTGGAGAAGGAGGGCGCGCTCGCGGTCTACCGCGCGTACCGTGAAGCGGTCGATGCGGGCGGCGTCAACGTCTACAACCCTCGGCAGGGCTGAGCGCTCGAGCAGGATGTCTCGTCGACCCATGCACTTCCGTACGGTTCGAGCGAGGCTCCAAGGCTGAGAAGACCCACAACCCCTGACCAGTGATCAGGGGTTGTGGGTACTGGTGGGCGGTACTGGGATCGAACCAGCGACCTCTTCCGTGTCAGGGAAGCGCGCTACCGCTGCGCCAACCGCCCGAGGTGGAGACGGGATTTGAACCCGTGTACACGGATTTGCAGTCCGTTGCCTCGCCTCTCGGCCACTCCACCGTGTTGTCTCCGAGCGGACGACGGG
>JBBQBP010000060.1:0-15081 GCA_038317635.1 Propionibacteriales bacterium | reverse complement strand
GCGCCCGGGGCGCCCCGGCCCCCCCGCGCCGTACGTGCCCGTAACTGCCCTCCCCCCCGGCCCCGGGAACCCCCCCCTCGGGGGGGGTACCCCGCCGCACCGCTACTTCTGCATGATCACCGCACGGGAATCGGGGGAGTCCGGCGCTGACGAGATAGGGCGACCGCTCATCTCGTAGAACCAGAGACGACGAAGGTGAGACCGGTGACGAACAAGAAGGCGTGGACGATCTCCATCGCTGCGAGCCTGTTGCTCGTGGTCGGGGTCTTCGCGGCGGTGTTCGGGACCGGTCTTCGGTTCTTCATCGTCGAGACCCCCAGCATGGGAACGACTGCGCCGGTGGGTTCGCTGGTCGTCGTCCAGCCCCGTGCGTCGTACGAGATCGGCGACATCGCGTCCTACCGACACGCCACTCGCGTCTACACCCACCGCATCGTGGACGAGACCGACCAGGGCTTCATCTTCAAGGGCGACATCAACGAGGCCACCGACGCGCTCCCGGTGAAACAGACCGAGATCATCGGAGATGTGGTCTTCATCGGGAAGTACCTGGGCTTCGTCATCGAGGCGCTTCCGATGCTTTTGGTCGGCTGCGCCATCGTCTACGGCCTCACGCTCATTCCGCGCGTCCCAGTGTCGTGGCGCTGGCAGATCCGGTTGATCGGCTGGTCGCTGGTCGCCAACTTCGTCTCGTTGTGGTTCCGCCCCTGGGTCAACATGGTGATGATGGGTTACGTCGCCCAGAACGACGGCGTGGGCATGCACCTCGTCAACACGGGCATCTTCCCAGTGCGTGTTCTGGGAACGGTTCTGCAGAGCGGCCAAGACGCCGTGCTGACTCAGACCGTCGTCGACGCATCGGGAACATACCTCGTCATCCCAGAACTGGCTCTCAACACCGGCTGGTTCCTCCTCATGCTGCTCATCTGCCTCTCCCCGGTGCTGGCGGCGCTGCTCATCCGCACGCCCAGCGATGGGCCCGCGGAAGAGAGCGAGCCCACGGAAGAGATCCTCTCGAACGGTGCCGGAGCCGTCGTGGTGGCCGCTCCGCTCACGCTCCGAGAGCGGTTGACCGGCGTTCTGGCCAGCCTTCCACGTGCCAGCAGGCGCCGGATCGGCGTAGCCGGACTCGTCGTGACCGCCAGCGCGATCCTGGTGTCTCTCGTACTGCAGTGGAGCACGAGCGCGGCGTTCACCGCGTCGATCACGAACAGCCTGAACACGGTGAAAGCCGGCTACTTCACATGCCAGGGCGCGATGGTGAGCACGCCGGGCGTGCGGTTCGTCTGGTCGCTGTCGTCGCCGGGCGACCAGAGCGACCTGACGACCCACAACTATTCGGGCACTCAGGTGAACGCTTCGAAGCGGAACAACCTACCGTCGACCACAACGAGCTCGCCGTGCCCGAACGACACCACGCAGACGTCGATGGTCTTCAAAGGCGGCACGTGTCTGACGCAGGGCACTCAGATGAGCGGGCCCACGTCGTTCTCGCTCGAGGTCTGGTTCAACACAACCGACCGTACGTACAACGGCAAGCTGTTCGGCTTCGCCGACGTCACCACCCCAGCCAGCCAGACCCACTACGACCGTCACATCTACATCGACAATGCGGGCCGGGTCCTGTTCGGCGTCTATCCGGGTGGGCAGGCCGTCGTGAAGTCGCCGGTGGGCACGAACTACGCCGATGGCCACTGGCACCAGGTGGTGGCCACCTCCACAGCGACCAGCATCGCGCTGTACCTCGACGGGGTCCCCGTGAGCTCGAGGGCGGACACAGCTGGGCAGGACGTCTACGCCGGGTACTGGCAGGTCGGCTGCGGCCTGCTTGCCCAGTGGCAGGACGCCAGCGGGACCCAGCTGGCGTTCGCCGACTACTACTCCGGCAGCCTGCGCTTCGCAGCGGCCTACGACAGGACGCTGACCGCTGCGGAGGTCAACGCGCACTACCTGGCGGCGACGAACTGAGGGCTGCCCACTTGATGATGAGACATCTCAAGTTTGCGGATCAGACCTTCCTGTCAATGTGAGAACTTTGGCTTTGAGTGAAAGCGAGTCCGGTGACGCACAGAGTGGCGTGGAGGGTATCCATTGCAGCTAGCGTGCTGCTCGTTCTCGGAGTGATTGGCACGGTGTTCAGCGCCGGTTTGCATTTCTACATCGTGAGCTCGCCCAGCATGGGGACGACCGCGCCCGTAGGAACTCTGGTGATGGTGCATGCGAAGGACGCCTACCACACGGGAGACGTCGTCTCCTACGCCCTGAACGATCGAATGTACACACACCGCATCGTCGACGTCACAGAGCAGGGCTTCATCACTCGTGGCGACATGAACAGCGCCTCTGACGCATTGCCCGTGGCTCCATCGCAGATCGTGGGATCCGTGGACTTCTACGGAAAGGATCTGGGCTTCCTGATCGAGGCCCTCCCATGGCTTGTCATCTCCTGGACGATCGTGTACGGCCTGACACTGCTGCCGCGCCTCGAGCGTGGTTGGCGGTGGCATTTCCGGCTGATCGGCTGGTCGCTGGCCACGAGCCTGGTGGGATTGTGGTTACGGCCGTGGGTGAACATGGAGATGATCGACTACGCCGAGCAGGTCAACGGTGTTGACATGCACCTGGTGAACACGGGCATCTTCCCGGTGAACGTCTTGGGCAAGGTCCTCACCAGCGGTCAGGATGCGGTGGTGACCCAGACGGTCTCCGACGCGGCCGGGCGCTACAGCGTGACTCCTCAGCTGGCGCTGAACACGTGGTACTTCGTCGTGTTGCTCGCAGTCTGTTTGACGCCGTTGTTGGTGTCGTTGGTGATCCCGGTCGGGGATGTGGCGACGGCCGACGAGGTGGCAGCGCCCGTCAAGACGACGAGAAGGCCTGCGTGGGTCACTCCGAGGCGCTTCGAGTGGGGTTCGCTCGCACTCACGGTGACCGCAAGCGTGGTCGTTGTCGCGATGGTGTTGCAGATGAGCACGCAGGCCGCGTTCGTCGCCACGATCAAGAACAGCGCCAACACAGCCGGCGCGGCCACATTCTTCAACTGCAACAACGCCGTGACCAGCCTCGGCAAGACCGGGACGTACCTGGCCTGGGCCCTTGGTGCGTCGAAGCGCAACGAGACAGATCTGTCTGGCAACACTCGTACGGGTCGCTACCTGGTAACACCGACCACTTACACCAGCAGCGTCGGCTGTCCCGAGGACACGCCGAAGGCCGCGGTCACCTTCAACGGCGGCAGCCAGTGCCTGTACGAGAACGCCAACTACGAAACCTCCGGCTACACCCCGAACACGTTCTCCCTGGAGGCCTGGTTCCGTACCGGCGCCAAGAGCGGTGGCAAGATCATCGGCTTCGGTAACTCCCGCAACACCGCTGCCGACAGCAACTATGACCGCCACATCTATCTCGACAAGGACGGACGCGTCGTCTTCGGCGTGTACCCGGGCGCGGTCAAGATCGTCTACACGTCAGCGACCGCCGGCGTGAACCATGACGGTAACTATGCGGACAACCAGTGGCACCACGTGATCGCCACGCTCTCCTCCGCGGGTCAGTCGCTCTACGTCGACGGCACCTGGGCGATGACCAACAAGGCAGTGACCAGCGGGGAGGGTGTGTCCGGCTACTGGAAGGTCGGCTGCGGCAACCTTTCTGCCTGGCGGAACGCGGCCACTGACGAAAAGGGCAGCACCTCCAACGACTACAGCGGACCCTCGTACTACAACGGCCAGATCCAGTACGCGGCCGTCTACACCACCGCGCTCAACGAAACACAAGTCAGCGACCACTTCGCCGCCGGCGCCTGAGCACCTGGCCACTATCCTGATCCCTTGTGACTGAGGATGAGCAGGACGTGGTGGCGATCGAAGTCGTACGTGGCGGAGTGGTCGAGTGCCTACACCGCGCTCGTGCCGCGATCACCTTCCCGGACGGCACCCTCTGGACGCTCGGGGACGCCGCGATGCCCACGTATCCACGCTCGTCGCTCAAGCCGTTCCAGGCGATCGCGATGTGCCGCGCGGGCCTCGACGTGACCGGCCATGAGCTGGCCATCTCGGCGGCATCCCATCTCGGCGAGCCGTACCACCTCACGGCCGTACGGTCGATCCTCGCCGGTGCAGGTCTCACCGAGGGCGACCTCCAGAACACGCCGGACATGCCGATCCAGCCGGACGCTCGCATCGCCTGGATCCGCGAGGGTCGCGGCCCGGAGCCGGTCGCGCAGAACTGCTCCGGCAAGCACGCGGCGATGCTGCGCACTTGTGTCATTGCTGGTTGGGACACCGCTACCTACCGCGATCCCGACCACCCGTTGCAGGTGCTGATCCGGGAGACCCTCGCTGAGTACACGGCCGAGCCGATCCCCGAGCCGTCCATCGACGGCTGTGGCGCTCCCGCCTTCACGACGACGCTCATCGGCCTGGCTAGGGGTTTCGGCGCGTTCGCCGCCGCCACCGACGGCCCCGCCAAGAGCATCGCCGACGCGTACCGCGCCTACCCCGAGTATGTGTCCGGCACCGGCCACGCCGATCTCGCGATGCACCGCGCTGTACCGGGGCTCGTCTGCAAGGGCGGCGCCGAGGGGGTCTTCGCCGCGGGCATGCCCGACGGTACGGGGATCGCGCTGAAGATCGTCGACGGCGCCGAGCGCGGTCGCCGCGAGCTCATGGTCGCGCTGCTTGCGTCCCTCGGCGTCGACAGCCCCGCGCTTGCCGCACTCGCCACGTCTCCCGTACTCGGACATGGCGAGCCGGTCGGCGAGGTACGCGTCGTGGAGGGGCTGCTCCCCAGCAGAATCCACGCCTGACACGCCTGACGCCACACCGGCGCGGATGAGCCTGCCGGATCCCCGGCAGGACTCAGCTCTCCTGGGCCTGCTCGTAAGCGAGTTGGGCGGCCCAGGGCCAGTCGTCGGCCTGTGACTCGGGGAGGTACGTCATGCCCGAGACGGCCAATCCGTGCGCTGCGGGGCCGAGGATCCCCGAGACCCTGAACGCCAGGCCGGACTCATGCGCCGCGATGATCAGCACCGTCCCGCACATGGCGACGGGACGTCGCAGCTCGGTGGCAACCGTCACGCCTGGCCACGACGCCACGTCCGTGAGCAGCGCCTCGGCGGCGAGCTCGGCGTCAGACGACCAGGTGTACAGCGGCTTGCTCTTGGAGAGGGCCATCGTCTAGTTGTTCGCCTTGGCCCGCGTACGGAGCTTGGCGCGGTCGTTGCCGTTGAGGGCGACCTTGCGGATCCGTACGGCCGCGGGCGTCACCTCCAGGCACTCGTCCTCGCGGCAGAACTCGAGGGCCTGCTCCAGCGACAGGTTCCGCGCCGGCACGAGCCGCTCGAGCTCGTCGCCCGTGGACTGGCGGACGTTGGTCATCTTCTTCTCTTTGGACGGGTTGACGTCCATGTCCTCGGGGCGGGGGTTCTCGCCGACGATCATGCCCTCGTACACCGGGGCGCCGGGGCCGACGAACATCGTGCCGCGCTCCTGGAGGTTGAACAGGGCGTACGAGGTGACGACGCCGGTCCGGTCGGCGACCAGGGAGCCGGTCGGGCGCGTACGCAGCTCGCCGACCCACGGCTCGTACCCGGAGAAGATGTGGTGCATCATCCCGGTGCCGCGGGTCTCGGTGAGGAACTCCGTGCGGAAGCCGATGAGGCCGCGGGCAGGGACGATGTACTCGATCCGTACCCAGCCGGTGCCGTGGTTGACCATCTGCTCGAGGCGGCCGCGGCGCAGGCCGAGGAGCTGGGTGACGACGCCGAGGTAGTCCTCGGGCACGTCGATCGTCAACGCCTCGAAGGGCTCGTGGAGCTTGCCGTTGATCTCGCGGGTCACGACCTGGGGCTTGCCGACCGTGAGCTCGAACGACTCGCGGCGCATCATCTCGACGAGGATCGCGAGCTGGAGCTCGCCGCGGCCCTGTACTTCCCAGGTGTCCGGGCGCTCGGTGGGGAGAACCTTGATGGAGACGTTGCCGACGAGCTCGGTATCCAACCGGTTCTTCACGAGGCGGGCGGTGACGTTCTTGCCGGACTGCCCGGCGAGCGGCGAGGTGTTGATGCCGATCGTCATGGAGATGGACGGCTCGTCGACGTGGATCAGCGGCAGCGGCTGGGGGTCGTCGGGGTCGGACAGCGTCTCGCCGATGGTGATCTCGGGGATGCCGGCGATCGCGACGATGTCGCCGGGGCCGGCCGAGTCTGCGGGCGCACGGTCGAGAGCCTTGGTCATGAGGAGCTCGGTGAGCCGTACGTTCTGGACGGTGCCGTCGTGCTTGCACCACGCGACGGTCTGGCCGCGGGTCATCGTGCCGGAGACGATCCGGCACAGCGCGAGGCGGCCGAGGTACGGGCTGGCGTCGAGGTTGGTCACGTGGGCCTGGAGGACCGCGCCCTCCTCGTACTCCGGTGCCGGGATCGTGTTGAAGATCGTCTCGAACAGCGGCTGGAGGTTGTCCGAGTCGGGGAAGCCACCGTCTTCGGGCTTGGTGAGCGAGGCGCGCCCGGCCTTCGCGGCGCAGTAGACGATCGGGAAGTCGAGCAGGTGGGCCTGGTCGTCCTCGACGAGATCCATGAACAACGCGTACGTCTCGTCGACGACCTCGGCGATCCGCGCGTCGTGGCGGTCGACCTTGTTGATGACCACGATGATCGGAAGGTCCTTGGCGAGGGCCTTGCGGAGCACGAAGCGGGTCTGGGGGAGCGGCCCCTCGGAGGCGTCGACGAGCAGCAGGACGCCGTCGACCATCTCCAGCCCGCGCTCGACCTCGCCGCCGAAGTCGGCGTGACCGGGGGTGTCGATGATGTTGATGGTGACCTTCTCGCCGGCGTCCGTCATGTGCTCGACGGCCGTGTTCTTGGCGAGGATGGTGATGCCCTTCTCGCGCTCCAGATCCATCGAGTCCATGACTTGGCTCTTGACGTCCTGGTTGGCCCGGAACGCTCCCGACTGCCACAGCATCGCGTCAACGAGCGTCGTCTTCCCATGGTCGACGTGGGCGATGATCGCGACATTGCGCAGATCGTTACGAATGGGCATGCAGGTCCTTCGGAGGGCTCTTGTTGGAGACGACCGCATCACCGCAGCCTCGTGAAGTCTACCGGGGATGCCGGACCCCCAGCTCCAGGCGCCTCTGCGGGTACGACAGGGGCTCGCTCGCACGCGGTCCCTCTGGTGGGTTCCAGTGGCGCCGAGGGGGGAGTCGCGCGCTCCAGATCCTCGTTTTCGTACCGCAGACGGCCTCAAAGCCCTCAAAGTCGGGTGGTGGGCCCGATCTGAGGTACGGAAACGAGGATGCAGCGAGGGGGACACCTGCCGTCACACCTCCCGGGCCGTGAGGATTCCAGCTTTGCCAGCCGGTGGGATGTCACGAAGGGTCCCCACCCCGCGACTTCAGGCGTCCGGGTCGGGGAGGAGCTCGCGGACCTCCTGGGCGCAACGGCAGGCGGCCGCGGTCTTGGCGGCCCAGGCCAACGCGTCCTCGAGGACGGTGGTCCTCGCCAGCTGGAATCCACCTCGTACGGTTCCGGGCTACCCGAGCAAGCGGCGCAGCCCCATCCCGTACGCGCGGCTGCCGATGGCGCCGACGACACCGTCCATCCAGCGCGGCAGCCACGGGATCACCAGGTGTTGCGTCCAGACGACGGCGCTGCCGGCCGCGGTGGGGGTGACGCTCCAGCCGACCGTGCCGCCGACGACGCGACCGTGCTTGCTGATCGCGACGAGGCCGGGCTCGTCGCCGGGCTGGTCGCCCGCGGGTGCCCGCAGCTCGTCGACGACCATGACGTCGTCGAAGCCGAGCGGGCCGACTCCCGTACGTGCCACGAAGCGCTGCCCCACTCGGGGCAGGCCCTCGTAGTGCAGCTTCGTGAGCGGGATCGCCGCACTGTGCGCGTCCCAGTCGACGAGCCGTACGAACGTGATCCTCGCCGGCAGCGCACTTGCCGCCTGAAGGACGAAGTCAGCCATGCCACATCCTTCGCATAAGAGTGGGTCTGTCTGCAGGCTAACAACCCACGTGCAATGAACGTATGATTGATACTAAACATCACACAGAGGGTTTGACATGCTCTATGCATCATCGGTGCTCGACGACCGCGAACTGAGCGTCGTCGCTGACATCAGCGACCTCCGAGACAAGTTGCGGTACGCGTTGCACGAGCCTCGCCGCTGGAGTGGCTCCTTGCGGCGGCTGTCGTTCGCCCGCAACATCCAGGGTTCGAACAGCATCGAGGGGTACGAGGCCGGCCTGGACGATGTCGCCGCAGTAGCGCTGGGGGAGGAACCCCTTGACTCGAGCGAGGAGACGCGACTGGCGCTCGAGGGGTACCGCAACGCGATGACGTACGTCATCCAGCGGGCTGACGACCAGGACTTCGAGTGCAGCGTCAGCTTGTTCAAGAGCCTCCACTTCATGATGACGGGCTACTCGTTGGCGAATCGCCCGGGCCGCTGGCGGGCAGGAGCCATCTATGTACAGCGGGAGCAGACGCAAGAGATCGTCCACGAGGGCGCGAACATCGATGAGGTTCCGGCCCTGATGAGCGAGCTGGCCTCGTACATCAACGACGGTGTTCACGAAGAGCTGCTCGTGAAGGCGGCGATGGCGCACCTCAACCTCGTGATGATCCACCCGTTCCGCGATGGCAACGGACGAATGGGCAGGTGTCTGCAGAGCTTGGTCTTGGCCAGAAATGGGATGTTGTCGCCGGTGTTCATGAGCATCGAGGAGTACCTGGGGCGAAATACGCAGGCGTACTACGACGCGCTGGCACAAGTCGGCGGAGGGACGTGGACGCCGTCCCAGAACACCAAACCGTGGATCCGCTTCACCCTGACTGCGCACCTGCGACAGGCGAGGACGCTGCGGCGGCGTATCGATGACGCCGAGAAGCTGTGGATAGGGGTCGAGCGTCTCGTGGGGCAGCGCGAAGAGCGGCAGCTCGCTGCGCTCAATGACGCCGCCATGGGCTTGAGGCTGCGGCGTGCGACCTACCTCAAGATCGCGGCGGAGTCAGGCACGGACATCTCCGAACAGACGGCAGGGCGGGATCTCAAGGCGCTCTCGGACGCTGGCTATCTCGAGCCTCACGGGGAGAAGCGAGGCCGCTACTACGTGGGGACGAAGCTTCTGAGGGACGTGTGGATCGGGGTACGAAGCACTCGCGCGGTCCGCGAAGACGCCGATCCTTTCGCGGATTGAGCGCAGCAAGACACGGCAGTGCGCGCCACGGTTCGCGCCCCGCCGAGGCGGTAGTCCGTCTCCGTGAGGCAGTCTCCGGTGTCGGACGAGAGGACACGTACAGATGACATCGGACAACGCAGAGGACCCGCGGCTGGTGATGAAGAAGGTTGTCCCGGCAGTGCCGGAGAAGGTCTGGGAGCTGTGGACGACGCCGGAAGGGATCGGCCAGTGGTGGGCGCCGGACGGTTCCGTACGGATGTCGAGGAGCTCGATCTCGTACCGGGCGGCATGCTGATCTACACGATGACGACCGTGGATCCCGCCGCGATCGCGTTCATGCAGGAGCACGGCCTCCCGCTGACCACCCGATCCCCCAAGACGTTCAAGCACGGCCGAGATGAACATGCTCGTTGTCCGGGTGGTCGTAGGAAAAGTACGCGACTCTCCCCGCCGACGGCCCGCAGCTGGCGCTGTATCTGGGCAAGTCGCGGGCTTTCCCGCGGGGGATCGTGCTGCAGGTGTATGAGCCATGCACCAGTGGTTCGCAACCTCCGCTGTGGCCGACAGGCTCGCGCCCAAGGGCTTTCCAGGGACGATCGCCCAGGAGCCACGGATGGCCGAGGCGACCTACTCAAGCCGATCCGCGTCGATAGTCGTCCGTGAAGGAGCCAGTCTGGCTACAGGCCACTAATGGCCGGCTTGAGGTAGTCGTATAGAGACGGCTTGATTGGCTCGTCAAAGTGGAGTCGCATCTCCACAACCGAGAGAGGTCTGCCATGCTCGTCCGGCATCGTGGTTTGGGCTGCGTTGCGGGGAGTGGCCCGGCCCAAGTAGAAGAACTCGGTTCCCTCGGCGTCGTCCTTCTTCGCGAAGAGGTGGAGGCTCACATCGTGGTTCACGATGGCACTGACCTCGTTGCTCTCCAAAGTGCGACGGCTGCGGGTGTACCAGTGCAGCGTGGACGTGTCGAGCAGGTCGTCCTCATAGGCAGTGCTAGCCGAGATGTCGCTTGACTTGCGTAGCGTCACGAAGATGGCGCACGACCCGCTGTCTCGATTGACGCGGTAGCCGTAGATCGTTGAGGCCCATTTCCTGGGCCAGGTGAGGAGTCGGCAGGCCTCCTTGCGCGTGTACCGCTGCCCCGGGATGAAGGGTTCGCCTCCGGACCAATCACGGCTCAGGATCTCGTGACCAGTACGCAGGAGGTCGTCGACAGCTGCCGCGAAGGCGGCATTGCTGCCGTAGGACCGACTGAAGCCGGCGGTGAGTGAGATCTCGCCGTTGTCGCCCCGTTCCGCGACTCCCGGGCCGCAACGCTTGACGTCCGCCTCGCTGTAACCGGCGAGCGTCAGTGTGTCGATCGCGCTCGACAGGTGCCTGTGGTCAGCCGCAACGCCGGCCTCAGCGAGAGCTTGCAAGAGATCCACTTCGGTCGCGCTAGCGGAGTGCAAGAGAGCACTCATCAGGGCGATCTCATGCAGACGCCGCGCTGTCAGAACTTCGCTGGAGAGGTGTTCCAGCATCTTCTTCTCCACGTGGTTCAAGTCCGACGGAACCTTCAGCAGGGTCTCTACGAGCTGTGGATAGCTTCCCCTGCTATTCGCCAGGACGAGCGGGTCTGCAGACTCGAAGCGCAGGTAGTCGACGAGATCGGGCACCCTGCCGAGCCGGTCGCGCAGCGTCTCGATGGCCACCTTGAGGTTGCGCATGCTGTCCAACTTGGCGGTGCTGATGGCTCGGAGGATCCGCTCTTGGGCGATGCGATCGAAACGGATGCTCGCCAAGCCGGGCAACACTCCAACTTCTTCGGCGGCGATGAGGTGCTGCTTCAGCGACTCCTTGTTGAGAGAGCTGTCCCCGAAGAGCGCCATCGGGATCATGTAGTTGTTTGCGTAGTTGGCGATGAAGTCCAGCACGATCAGGCACTCTTTGCCCTCCGCCTTGCGGAGGCCGCGGCCCAGCTGCTGTACGAAGACGATCGGAGACTGGGTCTGGCGGAGCATCACAATCTGGTTCAGCGTGGGGATGTCGATTCCCTCGTTGAACACGTCCACGCTGATGAGGTAGTCCAGCTCCCCCGCCTCGAGGCGAGCGACGGCCGTCTCGCGTACAGCCATGGAGTCCTCGCCCGTCAGCGCCAGAGTGCGAAGGGGTTGGCCGTGCAGTAACCGACCGTTGAGGAGGTTCGACAAGGCGTAAGCCTCGTCCTTGCGCGAGCAGAAGATGAGGCCTCGAGGCCCGACGCCTGCCTGGCCGTAGATCTCCAGCGAGCGGATCAGGTGACCAACGCGGTCCTCGGAGACTCGGAACTTCAGCTCGGACTCGTCGGTGATGGTGGTGCCGTCCGCGAAGGTGATGTCCGCAATCCCGTAGTAGTGGAAAGGACAGAGCATGTCCTCTTCGAGCGCTCGGTTGAGGCGAATCTCGAAGGGGACGTTGTAGTCGAAGAGCTCGAAAACGTTGAAGCCGTCCATCCGCTCAGGGGTGGCGGTCATGCCCATAACGAACTCTGGCGTGAAGTGGGACAAGATTCGCTGATGCATCTCGGCCCCGGCCCTGTGCGCCTCGTCCATGACGATGTAGTCGAAGGCATCCCGGGGGAAGCCGGCCAGGACATGGTCTCGAGACAGGGTCTGCACTGTCGCGAAGACGTACCGGGCGTTCGGCTGCTTGACCCCTCCGGTGACCTTGCCGTAGTCGGAGTCCCGCCCATCCAGCACGCGGCGATAGTCCAGGATCGTCCTGTCGAGGATCTGCTCGCGGTGGACGACGAACAGGATGCGCTTCGCGTTGAAGGCCCGGGCGTCAAGGGCCGACAGGATCGTCTTGCCGGTCCCGGTCGACGAGATGATGATCGCCTTGCCGTGCCCGCTGGCGCGTTCGGCGGCCAGGGCCGCGAGAGCCTCTTGCTGCATCTGGTTCGGAAGAATCAGGTCAGGGATGACGTCCAAGCCATCTGAACCCGGGACCTGACGGCGAGCCCGTACGGGCGGAGCCGTGTAGCCCTCTTCGTAGAGGCGGATCCACTCTTCCGTCAGGGGAATCGACTCGGCCATCTGATCTTCGACAAGACGGGTGAACTGTGCGGCGAGGTCGCTCTCAGTGGCGGCACTGACCTTGAGGTTCCACTCGTGGTTCCGCGCCAGGGCGTTCTCGGTGAAGTTGGAGCTCCCCACCATGGCCGTGATGCCGTGACCGTCGCCGAAGATGTAGCCCTTGGGGTGGAAGGCTTCAGAGTTGTGGATCCTGACGTCGATGCCGACGTTCGTCCGGAGGTTCAGGAGCTCCCTGAACGCCGCTGGTGAGTTGAAGCTCAAGTAGTTGGACGTGACGATGCAGCCATTACCTCGGAAGTCGACCATCTCCTGCTTCATGAGGGCGATGGCTCGCGGGGACACGAAGGCGACTGAGAAGAGGAACGAGTTGCAGGCTGACATCTCCTGGCGAAGGGTCCTCAGGACCGAGTGCTCGGCACCGTCGTTGAGTACGACCTGGGGGTTTCGGTGCCGTGGCGCCTGCGCGGCACTCTCGAGGTACCCGAAGCGGACGTCGCGAGCGAGGCCCTCGGCCCAGGAGAAGTCGACGGTCATCCGTTGAGTGATGTCTGAAGGATGCTCACGGTGGGCAGGTCAGCCGGGGCCCACTCGACGGTGTCGAGCTCGCTAGGCAAGAGCCACTTCGCGTCGATGTGCTCGGACAGGGTCGGGGTGCCGGACACGAGACGGCTTCTATATGTGGTGAGCGTGACGTAGGCGAAGTCGTACTCGTATGTGGTTTCAGTGATCCGGTCGTCCACGGTGATCGTGCAGTCGAGCTCCTCTAGGATCTCGCGCACCAACGCCTCCTCCGGAGCCTCGCCGGCCTCGATCTTCCCGCCGGGGAACTCCCAGTAGCCGGCCAGAGAGCCGGGGCCGCGCTGAGTGCAGAAGATTCGGTCGTCATCAACGATCACGGCTCCGACAACGTGGATCTCTCGCTTCACGTTCTCTTGGCCCGATCCGGATGTCACGACAAGTAGCTTGACCTATCCCGGGGGTTGCTGCGCCAGCAGGGCGGTGAGTCGCTCGGTCGACCTCTCGTACAGATCTGCCGTCGGTGGCACCGGGCCGGGCGTCGAGCCTCACCAGCCGGGATCGGCGGGGCTCCTACCCACCCGGGGGTGCGGCGACTGGGTCGACGACGTGCTCTCGCTGCTCGACACGCTCGGCATCGACGAGGCTTACCTCATCGGTCACAGCCTGGGCGGGAACGTCGCGATCGCGTTGGTTGCCGCCGCGTCCGCCCGCTGGCTGTCGGGGACGCTCGTGAACCCGGGAGCGCCGTACGGCTTCGGCGGTACGAAGGGGCTCGACGACGAGCTGTGCTTCCCCGATGCGGCCGGTACGGGCGGTGGGTTCGTCAACCCGGACTTCGTACGGCTGATGAGCGAGAACGACCGCGGCACCGACAACCCGAACTCCCCGCGGAACGTGATGAACACGTTCTACTTCAAGCCCGGCTACGTCGCCGCGCGCGAGGAGGAGCTGCTCTCGAGCCTGCTGTCGGAGAAGACAGGCCGCAGAAGTACGCCGGCGACTCGGTCCCGTCGGACAACTGGCCGGGTCTGGCGCCGGGCAGGTTCGGGCCGATCAACGCGATCTCGGCGCTGTACCAGCGGCCGACCATCGACGCGTTCCTCGCGGCCGACCCCAAGCCGTACATCCTCTGGATCCGCGGCGAGTTCGACGAGATCGTCAGCGACGCGTCGTTCTTCGAGGTGGGCACGCTGGGCAAGGCCGGCTTCATGCCCGGATGGCCCGGCGACGACGTCTTCCCCTCGCAGCCGATGGTCGGGCAGACGAGGGCGCCGCTGGAGCTGTACGGCGACCACCGCGAGGTCGTCATGGCCGACACCGGCCACAGCCCGTACATCGAGAAGCCGCAGGAGTTCCTCGACGCCTGGCTGCCGACGCTGGAGGGGTGACTCATGCGGATGGCGGAGAGGTGGTGCTCGTCACCGGTGGCGCGGGGACCTCGTGGGCGGCATGGCCGAGGCGGACTTCGACCTGGTCGTGTCGGTGAACCTGAAAGGCGTGTTCACCTGTACGCAGGCGGTCGCGCCGGTGATGATCGCGCAGGGCTCAGGCGTGATCCTGAGCGCGAGCTCGGTGGTGGGTCTCGACGGCAACTTCGGCCAGACGAACTACGTCGCCACGAAGGCCGGGGTGATCGGGATGACGAAGGTCTGGGCGAGGGAGCTCGGGAGGTACGGGATCCGCGTCAACGCGGTCGCCCCCGGCTTCACCGCGACGGAGATGATCGCGGCGATGCCGGAGAAGATCCAGGAGACCACGAGGGCGCACACGCCTCTGGGCCGTCTGGGGACTCCCGCGACATCGCCAACGCGTATCTGTTCCTCGCCAGCGACGAGGCCTCCTTCGTCAGCGGCGCCGTGCTGCGCGTGGACGGAGGCCTCGTCGTCGGAACCTGACGCGGTCCCGACGACGGTCCTCCGTGGTCGCCCCGTGCGAGCCGATCACCAGAGGGTGCGTACGTCAGACGTCGGTACCCCTGCTCCCACCAACAGACGGATCGACGACCAGCACGTACAGCGTCCGTGGACCGTGGACACCTTCGACGCGCTGGAGCTCGATGTCGGAGGTGGCGGAGGGGCCGCTGATCCAGGTCAGCGGGGCTGTCGGGCTGAGCCGGGTCAGCGCGGCGGGGAGGCCATCGACGATGTCGTCGAGATTCACGACGCAGATGTGCGTATCCGGAACCAGCGTCAGGGCGCGGCGTCCACTGAGGGGGCTTCCGTCGAGGATGATCGTGCCCGTCTCGGCGATGGCGACGGCGGAGCCGGTCACGACGGCGTCCAGGCTCTGGAGCGCGTCGATGTCGAGCTCTGACCCG
>JBBQBP010000059.1:0-15863 GCA_038317635.1 Propionibacteriales bacterium | reverse complement strand
AGCCGGAGACCAGGGAACTGTCGCGGATCGACGCGACCAGCGGCGCGGCAGCACGCAGTGCCTCGAGCCGCCCGTCGACGCGATCGAGGTCGAACTGGCTGAGGATGTTGCTCATGACGAACCGGTACAGGGGCTGGCGTCGAGCGACGAGCTCCCGTACAGCCGCGTCCCCCTGCTGCAGCCGGAGGTCGCACGGGTCGAGCCCGCCGGGCTCGACCGCCACGTACGTCTGGGCCGCGAAGTGGTGGTCACCGGAGAACACCTTGAGCGCAGCCTTCTGGCCGGCGGCGTCGCCGTCGAACGTGAAGATCACCTCGCCGTGGAACGCGTCCCCCCCGAGCAGCCGCTGGATGAGGCGGGCGTGGTCGTCGCCGAACGCCGTGCCGCACGATGCCACGGCGGTGTCGACGCCCGCCACGTGCGCGGCCATGACGTCGGTGTAGCCCTCGACGATGACCGCCTGGCTCTTCTTGCCGATGTTCGTACGGGCCAGGTCCAGCCCGTACAGCACGTGCGACTTCTTGTAGACCGGGGTCTCGGGGGTGTTGAGGTACTTCGCCGGCATCCGGTCGTCGTCGAAGAGCTTCCGCGCGCCGAACCCGAGCACGAGACCGCCGGCGTCCTTGATCGGCCAGATCGCCCGGCCCTGGAAGAAGTCCCAGCCGCCCTGCCTCATCAGACCGGCCGCGATCAGCTCCTCGTCGCGGAAGCCGCGGCCGTGAAGATGCTGTCCGAGCGCACGTCCCGATGTCGGCGCGAACCCGAGGCTGAACTTCTCGGCGACCTCGCGACCGAAGCCGCGGCCCTGCGCGAACTGTCGGGCGATGACCGCGTCGGGCGTCAGCAGCTGTTCGGCGAAGAACTCCGCGGCGATCCCGTTCGCCTCGAGGATCCGCAACCTGCTCCCGGTGTTCTCGCGCTGGCCGGTGCCCTCGGTGTAGCGCAGCTGGACGCCGTACTTGTCGGCGAGGTGCTCGACGGCCTCAGCGAACGACAGGTTGTTGATCTTGCGGACGAACGTGATGACGTCGCCCGACTCACCACACCCGAAGCAGTAGTAGAAGCCGCGCGACGGCGTGACCTGGAAGCTGGGCGTCTTCTCGTCGTGGAACGGGCACAGGCCCTTCAGCGAGCCGCCTCCGGCAGGCTTCAGCGACACGTACGCGGCGATGACGTCGTCGATGCGCGCGCGGTCGCGCACCTCCGCAATGTCCTCGTCGTTGATCAGGCCGGCCACGGGCCGAGTCTAGAGGTCTGTACGGACAGGGCTGCGCTCCCTGTGCAGAGGCCGGTCCCGCCTGCCAAACTGCCGGTCAACCGTGTCGCCTGCTGAGACGTCCTTGCATTGTCACCAACCACAGGAGGATCGACGTGCTCATTCCCTCGTCTGGCGCCCGGACGCTGGTCGCCGCGCTGGCCGGCGCCTTCGTGCTCTTCGCAGGCTGCACCCAGACCACCCCATCCACGGCTCCTTCGGCGAGATCGACCCTTACCCCCAACCACCGGCTGCTCATCCACTGCGGCATCCGTTTCGCGACCTTCGACAAGGACGTCTGGGAGGCCGTGGCGCCGATCCCGGTCATCCCCGATGCCGTAGAGGACACCAAGGGGGTCATCCACAACAGGTACGAGGTCGCCGGCTTCATGGAACAGCTGTCGGCCAGTGAGGCGAAGTTCACCACGACCGAGTACCCAGTCGGGGTCGTCGTCCATTTCGTTCGCTCGACGGCGAGCGTGCCGGGGTGCGCCTGAGCCACACACCTCCTGTACGCCGGCGTGCCTGCGCCGCGGCGGAGGCACGCCAGAGTCAGCGTCCGCGCGGTGGATCCACCCGGCAGGCCGGGGTCGAGCCCGGGAGCCGGTGCCGGTGGCGAGCGACAACCTCGTACGTCCAGCGCGCAACCACCCGTACGACCGGCCAGGCGATGACTCTTCCCAGCAGCCGCCACGACCCCCCGCTAGCGATGAGGGTCGCGCTGATCGCCTCGGCCCCCGACGCCAGGAGTTCTCCGTCGGACCACTGCACCGCGGACGACGCCTGCTCGGACGTGACGTGGAGGGCTGCGAGGTCCGCGCGCTGCCAGGGGACCACCGCGAACCGTCCCTGTCCCCAGCGTCTGATGCGCTCGGCCGCGGCGGTGCAGAACCCGCAGTCGCCGTCGAAGAGCAGGGTGCCGCCTGCGGACGGCACGGTCACGCCACCTGCACGTGACCTCTGGAGGACAAGGACTGTCCGGCTGCCTCGGCGATGACGAGGGCTGCGCGACCGTCGAGCACTGACGGCGACGGGGCCGTACCGGCTTCGACCGAGGTGATGAAGTGGTCGAGCTCAGCGGTGTACGCGGCGGCGTAGCGCTCGAGGAAGAACGGGAGGTACGGGCCGGCGAGGTCGGTGCCCCCCGCACCGCTGAACCGGACGCCGGTGGTGCGCAGGTTCGTGGTCTCCAGCGCGCCCTTCGGCCCGAAGACCTCGATGCGCTGGTCGTACCCGGCCGCACACTCACGGCTGTTGAGGATCGTCGCCGTGGCGCCGGACGTCGCGGTCAGCGTCACCGAGCACGTGTCGATGTCGCCGATGCCACGGATGTCGTCGATGAACGCGTGGCCGCTCGCAGACACCTCGGCGATGTCGCCGAGCAGGAAGCGGGCCATGTCGAAGTCGTGGATGGTCATGTCCTTGAAGATGCCCCCGGAGCTGACCAGGTACTGGGCGGGTGCCGCGGCTGGGTCGCGGCTGATGATCGTCACCTGGCGCAGCTCGCCGACCTCACCCGCGTCGAGCCGCGTCTTGAGCTCGACGACACCCGGATCGAAGCGCCGGTTGAAACCGACCATGACGCGGTGCTCCTGGCCCTTGATCGCGGCGAGGCAGTCGTCGACGCGCGCGACCGACAGATCGACCGGCTTCTCCGTGAGTACCGCCTTGCCCGCGGCGGTCGACGCGATGATCTGGTCGACGTGGCACGCGGTGGGCGAGCAGATCACGACGGCGTCGATGCTCGGGTCGCCGTAGACGTCCTCGACCGACTCGGTCGCCTTCGCGCCGAACGTGACCGCCACAGCCGCAGCGGCCCCGGGCACGGGGTCGACGATGGCGACGAGCTCGGCACCGGGGTGCGTGTTGATCGTCCGGGCGTGGACCTGGCCGATACGGCCGGCACCGATGATCGCGAGGCGAAGCATCGCTGACTCTTTCTCTCGAGCGGGACCAGGACATGACCTTCAGTGTCTTTGTCCTGACATGACGACTCTACGAGGCTGTTCCGTGCCGGTCAAGCCGTCAGACGTACGGGCGCTGGTCCACCTTCGCGGTCACGTACTCGTCGTAGGCCTTCCGCGTGCTCTGCAGCTCCGAGACCTGGCTGACGGGGACGTCCCACCAGGCGTGGCCGGGCGGGTTGGGGCCGGCGAGGTCGGTCTCGATGTACAGGACGGTCGTACGGTCGCCGGCCACAGCCTTCGCGTAGTTGGCCCTGAACTCGGCGATGCCGTCGCAGCGCAGGACGTCGGCGCCCCAGCTCGCCGCGTTGGCAGCCAGGTCGAGCGGTACGTTCTCGCCGTCGAGCCTGCCCGCCGCCGACCGCACCTTGTACTTCGTGCCGAACCGCTGCGACCCGCGCGACTCCGACAGTGCGCCGATCGAGGCGAAGCCGTGGTTGTCGAGCAGCACAAAGATGACCTTGAGCCCCTCTTGGATGATCGTCGCCAGCTCCATCGGCAGCATCTGGTACGTACCGTCGCCGACGATCGCGACCACCTCCCGGCCCTCGCCCACCGCCAGCTTCACGCCGAGTGCCGCCGGGATCTCGTAGCCCATGCACGAGTACGCGTACTCGAGGTGGTACTGCTCGGGCGTGCGAGCGCGCCACAGCGCCTGCAGGTCACCGGGCATCGAGCCCGCGGCGTTGATGACGACGTCCGAGTCGCCCATGAGCTCGTTGAGCGCCCCGAACACCTCGGTCTGTGCCGGCAGCGGCGTGTGGTCACGGTGGTAGCACTCGTCGACAACCTTCTGCCATTCGTCGTCGAGCTGGCCCGCGCGCTGCTGGTACGCGTCGTCGGTGGACCAGGCGGAGAGGGCCGTCGTGAGCGCCTCCAGCGCCTCCTTGGCATCGGCCACGACCATCTCGGCGCCCAGCTTGGCGGCGTCGAAGCGCTGCACGTTGATGTTCACGAAGCGCACGTCCTCGGCCGCGAAGACCGTACGGCTGGCAGTGGTGAAGTCGGAGTACCGCGTCCCGATGCCGATCACCAGGTCCGCCTCGCGGGCCAGGGTGTTCGCCGCGCTGCCACCGGTCGCACCCACTCCCCCGACCGCCATCCTGTGGTCGAAGTTGATGGCGCCCTTGCCTGCCTGCGTGTCGGCCACCGGGATCCCGGTGGCGTCGGCGAACGCACGGAGAGCCTTCGACGCGTCCGAGTAGACGGCTCCCCCGCCGGCGACGACGAGTGGCCGCTTCGAGGCCTTGATCGCGGCCACCGCGCGATCGAGAGCGGCGGGTTCGGGGACCGGGCGGCCCACGTGCCAGACCCGCCTGCGGAAGAGCTCGAGCGGGAAGTCGTACGCCTCAGGCTGTACGTCCTGGGGCAGGCACAGCGTCACCGCGCCGGTCTCCGCGGGATCGGTGAGCACCCGCATCGCGTTGAGCAAGCTCGACGCGAGCTGCTCGGGACGGTTGATGCGGTCCCAGAAGCGCGACACGGGCTTGAACGCGTCGTTGACGGAGATGTCGAGCGTGCGCGGGTCCTCGAGCTGCTGCAGTACGGGATCGGGCGCGCGGGTCGAGAAGATGTCGGACGGCAGGAGCAGGACCGGGAGCCGGTTGGTCGTCGCAAGCGCCGCGCCGGTGATCATGTTCGTCGCGCCTGGACCGATCGAGCTGGTCACCGCCCAGGTCTGGAGACGATTCTTCTGCTTCGCGTACGCGGCGGCGGCATGCACGCCGCCCTGCTCGTTGCGGATCAGCACGTACGGCAGGTCCGGTGCGTCCTCGTCGCCGTCGAGGCGCTGCACCTCGGCCTGGAGGAGCGCCTGGCCCAGGCCGGCCACGTTGCCGTGGCCGAAGATCCCGAAGCAGCCAGCGATGAGCCGCTGCTCGACGCCGTCACGCTCGCTGTACTGGGCGGCCAGGAACCGTACCAACGCCTGCGCGACGGTGAGCCGGATGGTTGTCGACATCGACGTCCTCTCGGAGAGCGATCAGGGTGCAGGTATGAGGATGTCACGCACGATCTGGTCGAGCTCCTCATCCGCGGCCAGGAACTGGCGCAGCGTACGTGCTGTCGGACCGTACGAGAGGAACTCGTCGGGAGTGAGCCCGTCGGGCTCGTACGCCTTGACGAACTCCGGCATCGTCAGGAGGGCGTCGACGATCCGCTGCTCGACCGGTACGTCCATGCGGGGCTCGGCGCTGCCACCCTTCTGGTAGCGCTGCTGCCAGGCGAACGGCGGCGAGATCACGACATCGCCGCCGATGAACTCCGAGATCTGGAGCGTGTTGCGGAAGGCCGCCGCGAGGAGGCGGGCGCGCAGCCCGCGGGCCTGGAACTCCTCGTACGCCCTCTTGAACGTCGCCACCCCGGCCCACTCGAGGTAGCCGGGGTCGAAGCAGAGCTGGTCCCGCTCGTACACAGTCTTGAGCCAGTCGTCGAGGCGGCCGACCATGAGCGTGACGACCGGACCCATCGTCGATACGTCCTTGCCCTTCGCCTCGCGGCGCTGGAGTCCACGCTCGATCGCCTCACCGGTCGCCAGCGCCTGGGCGAGCGCGAACGACACCGTGACGTTGATGCTGACCCCGCGGTACGTGGCTTCCTCGATCGCCGTCACGCCGATGGCCGTAGCCGGGACCTTGACGATGATGTTCGGTGCGAGACCCGAGAAGTACTCAGCCTGGGCGACGAGCGCATCGGCGTCGCGCGCCAGTCGCGGGTCTGTCTGCATCGAGAGCCGGCCGTTGCGCCCCTTGTACTTCTCGAACGCGGGCAGCAGCAGCGTCGCGGCGTCGAGCGACACCTCCTCGACGATCTTCCAGCCGATCGCCGACTCGCTCGCGTGGGGCATCTCGGTGCCGAGCTCGACGATCCGGGCCGTCCAGCGCGGCAGGTCGGAGCGGATGCTCGACAGGGCGATCACCGGGTTGCACGTCGCACCGACCGCGCCCCAGGAGATCGCTGTCGCCAGCTCGGACTTGGTCGCGGAGTCGTTCCAGAGCACGGTCGGACCGCGGTGCGTCATGATGCCCAGTGGAGTCGTCGTGTCTGTCATGGGGTTCTCTTCGTCGAGGTTCAGGTCACTGACATTCAACTCATGTCACAATCAAGTGTCAACCTCATGTACTGACATATTGAACGTCATCCTGGCGCCGCTGAGGGGCTCGGTGGCTGGCAACGAGGGTGGTCACTGACCGGGGCGCATCGAACGGACGACTCGGCCACACGCCATGATGTGTCCGTGACCGTCGAACCCACCTGGCAGCTCGGACTAGCGCTCGTACTGCTGGTCAGCCTCACGCTCGTCGTGTCGCGCATCGGCAACCTGCGGATCGGCAGGCAGACCGTCGTCGCGGCCGTACGGGCGATCGTGCAGCTCGCGATCGTGTCGGTGATCATCGTCGCCGCCCTTCAGCACCTCTGGACCGCGCTGGCGTTCGTCATCGTGATGTTCGTCATCGGCGTCTACACGACCTCGAAGCGCGTCGGGGTCACCGCCTGCTGGCCGTGGGTCTCGCTGGCGATGGCCGCCGGCATCCTGCCCGTACTGCTCATCGTGTACATCACGGGTACGGCACCGCTCAACGGCATGTCGCTCATCCCGATCGCCGGCATCGTCATCGGCAACATGATGACGGCCCACACCCTCGGGGCACGCAACTCCTTCACGCACCTGAGGTCGCACCTCGGCGAGTACGAGGCGGGACTCTCCCTCGGGCTTTCACGCGCCGAGTCGATCCGGCTGACCGATCCTGACTCGGCCCGAGACGCGACCCTGCCGAACAATGACCAGACCCGAACCGTCGGCCTCGTGACTCTCCCCGGTGCGTTCATCGGCGTCCTCCTGGGAGGCGGCTCACCGTTGCAGGCCGGCGCGGCGCAGATCCTCGTGCTGCTCGGCATCATGGCCGGCCAAGCCGTCACGGTGACGGTGGCGCACCGCTTCATCGAACACGCTCGGATCGTAACGTCCGACCTCCGCCTGGCCCTTCACCCTTAGCCACGCGCACAACCTTTGTGGTTCCCCCAAGTGGTCACACGGGTTGTGCGGGCGCCCTAAGGGTTGTGCGGGTCGCTGGGGTGGCGGACTATTCCTGAGAGTTTTTTGAAAACTTCTCAGATACCGCTTAGGCTTGGGCTTGTTCGTGCTCCCGATGAAGGAACCAGACACTGTGCTTGTACCAAGAAAACTGATCATCAGCGGCATCGCCGTCGTCTTCGCCATCGGCGGTGGCGGTGTTGCGGCAGCCTCCTCCCTGCAGAAGGACGTCACGCTCGTCGTCGACGGACAGACGCTCCAGGTCAACGGCTACATCGGCACGGTCGGAGACGCCCTGGCGAAGGGCGCCGTGTCGCTCGAGCAGAAGGACGTCGTTCAGCCCGCGGCCGACTCCCAGCTGAAGGACGGCGAGACGATCACCGTCACGCGGATCCGTGCCAAGCAGGTCACCGTGACCCATGACGGCACGACGACGATGGTGAGCTCGTACGCCTCCACCGTGGCGGGCGCGCTGTACGACGCCGGCGTCTCCGTGAACGAGTCCGACCGGGTGACCCCTGAGATCACCGACCAGCTGACCAGCGGCCAGCTGGTCAGCGTGCAGCGCGTCGTGACCGCCACCATCCAGACGACGGACCCCATCGCGTACGCGTCCACCACTGTGAAGAGCGCCACCCTCGCCAAGGGCACGACCACGGTGACCACTAAGGGCGTCGCGGGCGTGAAGACCAGCACCTTCCGGGTCGTGACCGTCGACGGCGTCGAGGAGTCACGGACCCTGGTCACCCAGACCGAGACCCCGGCCACCAACCAGGTCACCGCGGTCGGAACCAAGGTGGTCACGACAACGACCACGACGAGCGCCAACACGGGCTCGACCGCCGGACTGAACCTGGCCAACGCGGCGATGTGGGACAGGGTCGCTCAGTGTGAGTCGAGCGGCAACTGGCACATCAACACCGGCAACGGCTACTACGGCGGTCTGCAGTTCCTGACGTCGACCTGGCTGGCGTGGGGCGGCGGTCAGTACGCACCGCGCGCCGACCTGGCCTCGCGTGAGCAGCAGATCACCATCGCCAACAAGCTCTACGCCGCGTCAGGTCTCGCGTCCTGGGGCTGCAAGGGCTGAGGCTCACACCTCGCGGACGAGAAGGACGATCGGAGACTCCGGCCACATGGCCGGGAGCTCCAGTCCTTCCGCCGCGAGCCAGGCGCCTGACGCCTGCGTGCCGGCGAACTCGGCTCCCTGAGCCTCGCCGAACCACGGCGCTTTGAAGTACGGCAGAGCGCTCGGACCGTCCACCACCACCGGACGTACGGCGTAGCGCTTGCCCGCGTCGAGCCCGGCCAGCCGGATCCGTCCGTACGTCATCTCCATGAGCGGTGCCACCGTCGCCGCGATGACGTACGCGGCGCGAGTCCGGTCGGTCGCCACCACCCCGGTGAGCCAGATGTCCGGCTCGTCGCCGCGGATGACCGTTCCCGTGTGGAGCAGCGAACGAATCCCCTTGTACAGGGCGATCCAGCCCTTCAGCTCGGCCAGCTCAGCCTGGCTGCGCGTGCGCAGGTCCCACTCGACGCCCAGGTGACCGATGAGGGCCGAGGCGGCGCGGAACGCCACACTGTGCTGACGTCCGGTCTGGTGCGACGGCGAGCTCCCGATGTGGTTGCCGAGGAGCTCTGGCGGCAGCAGCGTCATCGTCCAGCGCTGGATCCGCAGGCGTTCCTGCGCGTCGGTGTCGTCGGAGACCCAGATCCGGTCGCAGATCTCCATCACCCCGAGGTCGGCGCGCGCGCCTCCCGACGAGCAGGACTCGATCTCGAGACCTGGCTGGTGCTCCTTGAGCTCGCGCATCAGCCGGTACGTGGCGAGCGTCTGCTCATGCACTGCGGGACGGCCGCCTGCGGCAGGGCTGCCCGCATCGACGAGATCACGGTTGTGGTCCCACTTGAGGTAGCCGATCTCGTACTCGTCAAGGAGAGCGACCAGCGCTGTCCGCAAGTAGTCGAAGCAGTCCGGGTTGGTGAGGTCGAGCACCTGCTGCTGACGCGCCTCGGGCGGCATCCGTCCGGGCACCTGAAGAACCCAGTCGGGGTGGGCCCGGGCGACGTCGGAGTCGAGGTTGACCATCTCCGGCTCGACCCACAGACCGAACTGCATGCCGTGGCCGCGGACGCGGTCGACGAGCGGGTGCAGGCCCTGCGGGTAGACGTCCTGAGACACCCACCAGTCCCCCAGCCCACGTGTGTCGTCGCGGCGCGAGCCGAACCAGCCGTCGTCGAGGACGAACCGCTCGACGCCGATCTGGGCGCCGAGGTCGATGAGGTGGACGAGCTCGTCGACGTCGTGGTTGAAGTAGGCCGCCTCCCAGCTGTTGAGCGTGACCGGACGCGGAGAAGTGGGATAGCCCTCCCGGGCGCGCAAGAACGCGTGGAAACGCCGGGAGAGGTCGTCGAGTCCGTGACCGTACGAGCCGTACAGCCAGGGCGACGTGTACGAAGCACCTGCTGCAAGCACCATCTCGCCGGGCAGGAGCAGCTCCCCCCCGCCGAGCCAGCGACCGGCCGAGAGACGCTCGGCAACGTGGACGTGGTTGCCGCTCCACGCGACGTGGACCCCCCAGACCTCGCCGGTGCGGAACCCGAAGCCGGGCTCGCCGGCGTGCAGCACGGTGGCCGCGTCGGCGCCTGTTCGGCCGTGGCGGGCCTCGCGCACGTGCGCACCGACGGCGAACGGCAGCCGCTGCGGCGTCCGCTCGGTGCCCCAGTGACCGGCGAAGTCCAGCAGTTCTGCGGCCCGCTGCGGGACGGGCAGCCGTGGCGTGACAGCGACGAGCGCGTACGGATCGACGCCGCGGTTGGTCACGGAGGCCTTCGTCCGTACCAGTCCACTCGGGAGCAGCTCGATGACGAGCTCGAGGCCGAGGCGGGCATCGTCGTCATGGGCGGTCACGACGACCGCGCCGGCCCCACCCTCGTGGTGAGCACCGAGGGGCGCGCCATCAACCGTCACGGCGTCCGTACGCCAGCGCGGGGACCAGTCCCGACCGTCACGCTGTCCCTCGACGCCGGGGCGCCCCAGGAATCCGACTCCGGCCTCGGGCAGCAGCGAGACCCGGACCGGCGTGTCCATCCCGTTCTGAGCGCGTGGCGTGTCGATCGCCAGTACGGCGGCTGCGATGTCGTTGCGTGTGGCGGGCATCGCGGCCCCCCAGTGCACGACCTCTGGCAGCGCCTCGTCGCGCACCACCAACCACAGCGCGACATCCTCCGCGGCGAGCGCCACCGTCCTGTTGCCCATCCCTGTCTCCTCTCGACCGCTGCCAAACTAGTCGTCACGAGCAACCGTGACGCGGATATCCCCCACGAGTCGCTGTCAGGCGCCTCGACCGATGCCGCGGGGGATGCGGACAGGGTCCCAGCCGAGCAGCTGTGCCGCCATGTCGAACGCGTACCGATCGGTCATACCTCCGACGTAGGCGACGACACCCCGCACCCAGGAGTCGTCATCGCCGCCACGTGCGGCGTTCTCCGCCGGTACGTCTTCGGGGTGCGAGAGGTAGTGGTCGACAAGGCCTCGCAGCACGGCGATGACGGCCTGCGCCTGCGCAACCGACTCCGGCCGCGTGTAGATCCGCTCGTAGTTGAACCGCCGCAGGCCGGCCAGTGCGGCCGCATGGTCCTCGTCCATCCCGATCTCGCCCGTACGGACCGAGGAGTCCATCACCGCGTGGATGAACGTTCCGAGCTGCTCCGACCTGGTCCTGCCGCAGACGTCGGCCACATCGGCCGGGAGGTCCTCGGGACGCACGATCCCGGCGGCCACAGCGTCCTCGAAGTCGTGGGCACAGTACGCGATGCGGTCCGACCAGGACGCGATCTCGCCTTCGACCGTGGCTGGCGCGGGCCGTGACCACGAGTGGTTGCGGATCCCGTCGAGTGTCTCCCGGCAGAGGTTCAGCGGGGCAAGGGTGACGTCCGCGCCCCAGGGCCCATGGTCGTACCCGCCCGGCAGATACGGGTCGAACGCGTCCTCTGAGGCATGGCCCCCGGGACCGTGCCCGCAGTCATGGCCGAGGGCGATGGCGTCGGCCAGCGTGACGTTGGCTCCGACACCACGCGCGATGGACGTCGCCACCTGGGCGACCTCGAGCGCGTGCGAGAGACGGGTCCGCTGGTGGTCCTGCGGGTAGACGACGACCTGCGTCTTGCCGGCGAGCCGGCGGAAGGCGGTCGAGTGGACGATCCGGTCGCGGTCGCGCTCGAAACACGTGCGCTCGACGCTGGGTTCCTCGGGCCTGACACGGTCCCCCGCTCCTGACGCACGGGTCGCGCCGGGCGCGAGGTGGGTGTCCTCCCACGCCTCGCGCTCCTCGCGCACGATGAGGCGGGAAGAGCCCAGCCGCGCGTACGTGTCCTGATGAGCGTGGACGACGTCGCCTGCTGCGTGACCGGCCATCGTTCCGGCCCACGTCTTGGCCCGCTGCGTATCGCTCACGAAGTCACTGTGTCAGATCAGCCGACGCGGCGCGGGTCCTCGTCCTCCCCGAGCGGGACATCCGGCCACAGCGGCGGCCTGATCAGCACGTCGAACCGCCCGGGACCGCTGATCACCGTGCCCCCATCGGTGGCCTCCAGGTCCTTGTCCTCCACGTCGCCGGTCATCGCGAGGTCGAACTCCGACATCCAGGTCGAGAACATCATGGCCTCCGACCGCGCCTCGGGACGGGGCGGGGCCTCGTCGACGATCGGCGCGCGCACCGGCGTGACGATCCCTGCGGGAGCGGACGGTACGGAGACGCCCTCGGTGGCCGGATTCGGGCGTGTCTGAAGGGCTGCCGACCGAGAGAGCTCCTTCGGCACCCACTGTCTGACGCTGGGCACCTTCTCCTCGACCCCGCTGGCTCCAGCGGTGACCGGCGACAGCGGCACGGTCAGCTGGGAGTCCTCGCCGCCATCAGCCCGCGGACGCCTCACCAAGCCGACCACCGCCCCCGCCGTACGACGTAGTGCTGGTCCGATCCCCGAGACGAAGCCCGACGCGGCCGCAGCCCGTACGTCACCCTTCCTCTCCCGCGAGCGTTTCGGAATCGTCACCTTCGCCGCGACGGAGAGCTTCTCGGCTGCGACCTCGTCGGGGCTCATGAGCACGGTGGCAACGACGTCCTCTTCCGAGTAGGCGCCACGCCGAGGGGCCGTGACGTCTCCGACCGGCACGGTCGGTGGTACAGCCCGCTGGCGGTCACGGATGTTCGCGAACCAGCCGAGGTCCCGAGCGAACTGCAGCTCGGATGTCTGCGCCACCACGTCGAGCGTGGCGAAGGTGTCGGCCCACTGGTTCTCGAGCTCGAACACCACGGCCCACGGCAGGTACGTGCGGAAGGTCTCGAGAGCATCCGTGTACGCGAACTGGTAGCTCTGCGCCTCGTCGAGGTAGCGGCGCAGGCCCAGCGCCTGGATCCGTACAGCCGTGCCCAGGGCCGTACGAGGGGTGCCGCCTCGGACGATGACCGAGGTCAGGAACGAGCAGGCGATGATCACGGCACCGGCGCCGATCGACACACCCGAGACGTCGATGAGCGCGAGCACGAGGCCCACCAGGCCGCCGAGGCCGAGCACGGCCATGGGGATGTCGGACGTCTGATGGGGTGGCGCCGGGTACCAGCCGCGGGCGACGACCTCTCGGTGGAGGTCCTCCTGCACGAGGGCCAGACGGTTGTCGCTCGCACCGCACAGCTCGCTCAGCCACGCGGTCTCTCCGGGGATCGCGATGTTGGTGATGAGGTGAACCTCGTTGAGGTCGAGGCTCGCGTCGAGCGGCTGGTCGACGCGGGTGATCGCCCAGTCGACGGCCGCGCTTCCCGTGCCGTTCACCTGGTTGAGCTGGAGCCAGCCACGCCGCGCGAGGTCGAGGATCATGGCGGCGATGTCACGACCGTCCGCGGCTCCGTCTAGCACGACGCCCGCCAGGCCCGGCGAGACACCCACCGGAGGAGTGGAACGCGCCTCCACCTCACCCCAGTACTGGGCTCCCCGGGACACGAACCTGGTGTGAGCCTCCTCGGGATTCGCGGGGATCTCCCCCGGCGACAGGTCCGCGAAGATCCGGTCGCGCCGGACCAGCCGCAGGACGACCCACGTGGCGATGGGCACGGCGATGGCACCGAGAGCGATGCACTCCGCGATCAGCTCGTATGTGGTCACGACCACCCGCTCGGGGCAGGAAAGGCAGAGGTACGCAACGGCTCAGCGCGCATCGTTCGCCGCGACCTCGAAGTCCACGGTGAGCCGCACCGAGAGCTTGGTGCTGGAGCTCATTGTCAGGCCCATGTCGAGGGGAGCGGCACTGACACGCATCCGGGCGTCTGCGGCGAACGACGCCATCTCGACTCTCGGGCTCGGCATGCTCCACGTGTCGCTCGCGGACGCGAGGCCGACCACGTGCAGCCCTGCCGCATCCGCCACGGCGTCAGCCTTGCGACGAGCCATCCGCATCGCATCGGCGGTCGCCGAGATGCTGGCCTCGAACTGGTCGTACGTCCACTCGATCTCGTCGACAGCCAGCCCCTGACGGGCCGACAGGATGCCCAGCACCTCGGGCAGCTGCTCTGACGTGACCGCGATCTCCAGAGTGATCCGTACCTCTTGCGACGCGAGGATCTTGCTTTGTCCGGTGACGATCTGCATGCCGGTGACGTCGATAGAGGTTTCCGGAATCCCAACCGCTGCTAGCGATTCCACGAGCGCACGGACTTCGGCGACCTTCTTGGCGGCAGCAGTCGCAGCGAGGGTCGACTGGGCTCTCACCGTGACGTGCACGCGAGCGCCGACCGCGTCGACTCGCACGTCGTGCTCGACCATGATCCTCAAGTCCCCCACGCCCCCAGGGTAGACAGTGAGAAGTCGGGACGACCGTTGGATGAGAGAGACCTACCCGATTCCTGCCCGAGTCTCAGCCGCCGGACACGTCCGACTCGGCGTCGGAGAGGTCGACGGACGCGTCGAGGACGGTCGAGTCGAGCCACCCGTACGGGACCGTCACGCGCTCTCGGGGAGACCCTTGCCGACCGCGTGGAGTGCCCACCTCACCGACCGGGAACGGGGCGTCAGGGTCGAGCCGTGCGAACAGGTCGTCGAGCTCTGCGAACGACGAGACCATGCCGAGCGCGTGCCGCAGATCGCCACCGAGGCCGAAACCCTTGAAGTACCAGGCCATGTGCTTGCGGAGGTCGGTCAGCCCGTACCGCTCGCCACGGGTCTCAGCCAGCAGTTCGCCGTGGCGACGGACCATCGCCATGACCTGGCCGAGGGTCGGCAGCGCCGGCCCGCCCTCGGAACCACCCGGCCTCAGCCGTGCCGAGAGGTCGCGGAACAGCCAGGGCCTTCCCAGGCAGCCACGGCCGACGACCACGCCCGCGCAGCCGGTCTCCGACATCATTCGGGCCGCGTCGGCGGCCTCCCAGATGTCGCCGTTGCCGAGCACGGGGATGCTCACCGCGTCGACCAGCTGGGCGATCGCCTCCCAGTCCGCGTCGCCTCCGTACGCTTGGGCGACCGTCCGGCCGTGCAAGGCGATCGCCGCGACGCCGCTCTGCTCGGCGATGCGTCCGGCATCGAGGTACGTGAGGTGGTCGTCGTCGATCCCCTTGCGGGTCTTCATCGTCACCGGGACGCCGTACGGCTCGGCGGCCCGCACGGCCGCGCGCAGGATCGCCTCGAGGCGGTCACGCTTCCACGGCAGCACTCCCCCGCCACCGCGTCGCGTCACCTTGGGCACCGGGCAGCCGAAGTTCAGGTCGACGTGGTCGATGCCCAGGTCGCCGCACAGGATCGCTGTGGCCTTCGCGATGACGACCGGGTCCACCCCGTAAAGCTGAACCGACTTCACCGGCTCGCCCTCATCGAACCGCAGCATGTCGAACGTCTTGGGGATCCGCTCCACGACGCCGCGGCTGGTGATCATCTCGCAGACGAAGAGGCCCGTGGGCCGCGTGCCCGGAGCCCCCTGTTCGGCCTGCTCACGGCAGAGCTGCCGGTACGCGGGGTTGGTGATCCCGGCCATGGGCGCGAGCACGACAGGGACGCCCACCTCGATGGTCCCTATCCGTAACCCCATACCGGCCTCCTGTCGCCGGTACAGGGTACGCGTCCCCAGCAGGACCTAGTGCCCTCGCGACTCGTTGAGCACGGTCAGCACGCTGTCGATCTCGGCCGCAACTGCCGGCGGGATCAGGGTGAAGCCACCGATGAGGGGTTCGTTCGGCAACCAGGCGGTCCGCTTCGTGAACTCTCTCGCCAGGTCGGGGCTGACGCGCCTGAAGGCCGCCATCACCGCCTCGTACGCCTGCGTGTCGTCAATGATCGCGGCGAGGGGCGAGGAGGTCGTCTTCGGCCCGAAGGCCGCCTCCACCGTCGTGTCCGTCAACGTCCACTGGTGCGTGCCCGAGGCCGCGGTGAACGGCTCCATACCGGGGAGCCTCACCACCGCTGTGCTGTTCGCCGGCACCGAGGCCCTGACCACGATCTTGTCACCCGTCCTGCGCCATTCGACGTCGGCGGTCCCGTACGGAGTCTCGTGTCGCGTGCTCGCCCAGTCCAAGCCGGCCAGCGGCTGCGGGGCGATCTCCAACGTCCGGTAGCCCGCCTCGGC
>JBBQBP010000058.1:0-16253 GCA_038317635.1 Propionibacteriales bacterium | reverse complement strand
TGAGGAGCTGGGCGAGCATGGGCGGCAGCACGCTTGCGATCGCGTAGCCGACCGAGGCGGAGGTCAGGGAGACGAGCAGCGCCGCCAGGACCACCCACGGCGCGATCGAGAGATGCACATCGAACCGCAGGACGGGCAACGCTGACGGGTCGCCACGCCAGGTGAGGGAAGCGAACTCCCGAACCATTCGACAGGGTCGGCGGCGCGTTCGACAGCCAGTTCGTAGGCGGACTGCGTCGCGAGCCAGGCGGGCACGGCGCCGTGCTCAGCGTTACCCGGAGACACCGATGCTCGCCGCCGCCTCGACCACGATCAGGCCTCGGCGCTTGAGGAGGTGATGTATGTCGTCTGCGACCTAGAGGTGTAGGTCGTTCCAGCGGCCGGGGTGGTCGAGGGTCGCCATTCTCATGTCGACGCCGTCGCTGCTCACTGACGCGACGCTGACAAGCTGCGACAACGTCGGGAACCCGTGGGCGCGATTGTCGCGGATGATGGCTCGGTCGTCCGCGGGGTCGAGATCGGTCGAGTCGGCCAGTACCGCCAGCCAGGCATCCCACCACCGCCCGTCCGAGTCGGGGACGGTGGGCGCGGCCGCGAAGGCATCCCTCCAGGCCACGACCCGGGCGGTGGCGGGGTCGTCCACTTCGTCGTGCGCGATCATGTGCGTTCCGGGGACAAGGTCGACGACCCTCGGGGTGCCGCTCTCCCACGACGTGACGCGGGCACCACTGGGCGTGACCCGGATGAGATTGAAGCCCAGTGTCGTCAGCGGATCCGGGAGGGGAAGTCCCTGGATGGTGTCCAGTACGAGGGCGCCGCGCGACGTCACGTCCGGCCCTTCAGCGCCGCCGGCGCGGTTGAGCAGCACCGAGAGGGTGGAGCTGTCCGCAGCCAGCCACGCCCCACCGGCCAGTCCATCCATGACCCCACGAACGGTCGGACGGTCCGGCCACCAGGCACCTAGGGGCCGCCACGGGCGCTGCGGATCCTCGTCTCGAATTGCCAGCACTCTGAGTGGGCCGCGTTCGGGAACGCGAATCACGACGGTGCACATGCACACAGAGGCTACTCACAGCTCGCCCCCGACGGCCGCTTTGCCGCCGCTGCCTTGTCGCGCTCGTGGATCGCTCGTTGGAGGAGCTCGGCGAGGTGGAGCGGTGTGCGGTCTGTCCCTTGCTCGATCTGCTCGCGGCAGCTGAAGCCGTTGGTGAGGATCTCGCTGTCCGCGTCGAGGTCGCGAACCCTGGGCAGGAGCACGCGTTCGCCGACGCGCATGGACACCTCGTACTTCTTCTCGTTGAACCCGAACGATCCCGCCATGCCGCAGCAGCCGGAGTCGAGAACCTCGTGCTCGACTCCCATCCGCTTCAGGACCGCCACCTCGGCGTCCATGCCGATCACTGAGTTCTGGTGGCAGTGGGGATGGACGATCGCGTTCGCGGACAGCTTGGGCGGCTGATAGTGCTGACGTTCCAGGAACTCCGAGAGCATCAGCGTCTGCTCCGAGAGCCGCTTCGCGTCCTCGTCGTGGGGGAACAGGTTGATCAGTTCGTCGCGGAACGCGGCGACGCAGCTCGGCTCCAGCCCGACGACTGGGATGCCTGCCCTGATCCATGGTCGGAGTGTCTCCAGGATCTGCTTCCAGAGCCGCTCGGCGGTGGAGAGCATCCCCGCGTCGTACAGCGGACGTCCGCAGCACAGCGGGCGTGGCGGGATCTCGACCATGTACCCGGCGTCCTCGATCACCTCGACGGCTGCCTGCAGCACCGATGAGGAGAGGAAGTTGTTGAACGTGTCCGGCCACAGCAGCACCCGGTCGGTGGTGAGCGGTGCCTTCTGCCCGTGCGTAGAGAGGCGGTTTTCGCGGCCGTTCTGCATGGAAGGCATGCTGTACGACTCGACCGCGATCCGGTCGACGTCTGCATGTGTCACCACGGCAGCGCCGTCCGACTGCGGTCGATCGATCGCCCGTACCAGGCGGGTGCCGGGCCGGTGCTCGAACCAGTGGGTGAACGTTTCGGTCGCGAATCTCGGCACCGTCCGTTCCTGCGCGACGCCACCAATCTTCTTGATGACGTTCGAGATGTAGGGAGCTCTGGTGAGGGCGTTGACGAGTCTCGGGATGCGTGTGGCGATGCGCGCCCACCAGTAGATGAGCGTGACGGCGTAGTCGGCGCGAGGGCGAAGTCGTCCCTTGTAGTGCTGGGACAGGAACTCCGCCTTGTACGTGGCCATGTCGACGTTGACGGGGCACTCGTTCTTGCACGCCTTGCAGGCCAGGCAGAGGTCGAGGGCCTCTTCGACGTGCTTGTCGCGCCAGCCGTCGAGCTCGTCGCCGCGCATCATCTCGAACAGCAGTCGCGAACGTCCGCGGGTGGAGTTCTCTTCCTCGCGTGTCGCCATGTAGCTGGGACACATCGTCCCACTCTCGACGTCGCGGCAGGCGCCCACGCCGACGCATCGTGACGTGGCATGGCCGAAGTCGAAGTCGTCGTCGGGGAACGAGAAGTGGGTGCGGACGGGGCGGAGTCGGGAATCGGGCCCGAGCTTCAGGTTCTCGTCAGGCTGGTTGGGGCGTACGACCTTGCCGGGGTTCATCTTGTCGTCGGGGTCCCAGATGTCCTTGAACTCGGCGAACGCGGCGACGAGCTCGGGGGTGTACATGGTGCCCAGCAGTGCCGCTCGCGCCTGCCCGTCACCGTGCTCGCCCGACAGCGACCCACCGTACGAGACGACGAGCGCGGCGGCACGGTCGAGGAACTCGCGCCACTGCCCCACGCCCGGCGCAGTATCGAGCACGAAGTCGATGCGGCAGTGGATGCAGCCCTGGCCGAAGTGTCCGTAGAGCGAGGCGCTGTAACCGAACTCATCGAGCAGCGCGCGGAAGTCACGCAGGTAGTCGCCGACCTTGTCCGGTGGTACGGCCGCGTCCTCCCAGCCCGGATGCGTCTGGCGCATGCCGGGCACGTTCGCGGTTGCCCCCAGCCCTGACTCCCGTACCTGCCACAGTTTCTGCTCCTCCCATGCGTCAGTGAACAGCTTGGTCGAGGGCGGCTCGTCGGCTCTCTCGACCTCGTCGATCAGGGCCTTCGCCTGCTGATCGGTCTCTTCCTTCGTGTCCGCACCGAACTCGACGAGCAGGAAGCCGTCGCCTTCGGGGAGCAGGTCGACGTCTTCGGGGTGGAGTCCCTTCATCTTCATGTAGCCGATCAGGGTGGAGTCGATTCCTTCGAGCCCGACCGGACGATGCTTGCGGACCACGGGGACGTGGTCGCCCGCGCTGTACGCGTCGGGGTAGCCGAGCACCACCAGGGTGCGGGCCGGTTTCGCTTCCATCAGCTGCACGGTCGCGTGCAGCACGGTCACGCAGGTTCCCTCGGTACCGACCAGTGCCTTCGCCACGTCGAAGCCCGCCTCGGGGAGCAGCCTGTCCAGGTTGAAGCCCGAGACCCGCCGCGGGATGTCCGGGTAGCCGGTGCGGATCGCCCCCTCGTGTCGGTCGCGCAGCTCGCGCAGCCCTCGGTAGACCTGGGCCCGGCGATCGTCGCCGGCGATGATCGTGGTCAGTTCCTCCTCGGTGGTGGCGCCGACCGTGAGGCGGTCACCACCGTATGTGACGACGTCGAGCTCCAGAACTTGGTGGACCGTCAGCGGGCCCGGCCCGTAGAACTCGGCCATCACCGAATGGACGCCGCAGGAGTTGTTGCCGATCATCCCGCCCAGGGTGTTGCGGTTGTGGGTCGCCGGATCCGGTCCGAATGTCAGGCCGTACTCCTTCGCGGCCTCACGTAGGACGTCGAGGTTACAGCCCGGCTCGATCACCGCGGTCCTGGCGTCGGGGTCGATCGAGACGACGTGGTTGAGGTACTTCGAGAAGTCGATGATCACCGCGACGTTGGTGCACTGGCCGGCCAGGCTCGTCCCACCCCCGCGGCTGGTGATCGGTACGCCATGGGCGCGACACGCCGCCACCGCGGCCAGCACGTCGTCGATGGTTTTCGGCACCACGACACCGATCGGCAACTGCCGGTAGTTCGACGAGTCCGTCGAGTACGTCGCGCGGCTGCCCGGATCGAAGCGGACCTCGCCTTCGATGCTCGACCGCAACCGTTCGACCAGCGACCGGGTGGCGCCGACCGACGGCAGGTGGGCGCCCGAGCTGGAGGTCGTCTGCATGCCGACGAAGGTCCGGGGCAGTTTGGCGGTGGACGTCATGGCGGACGCTCCTTCGGGTGGGATGGTCAGTGACGGAAGCGCTCGGCGTCGGCGTGCTTGAAGTCGACGCCGAGGCCGGGGCGGTCTGGGTCGGGCCGAAGTGCGCCGTCGACGGGTTCGATGACGCCGTCGAACAGCAGCGACTCGAGCCGGATGTGGTCGGCGAAGTACTCCAGATGGCGCAGGTGCCACAGCCCGGAGCAGGCGTGGGCACTGACCTGCGGTGCGCAGTGGGACGACACATCGAGGCAGGCGGCGTCGGCGAGTGCCCCGACGCGCAGGAAAGCGGTGATGCCGCCGCAACGCGTCACGTCGGCCTGGAGGCAGTCGACCGCGCCCGCCGCTAGCATGTCCCGGAAGTAGGGCAGGTCGTAGCCGTACTCACCTGCGGTGACGTCCATCCCGGCCGGTGCCCGGTCCCGTACGAGCCGGAGTCCGTCCAGGTCGTCTGAGCTCACCGGCTCCTCGAACCAGCGCACGTCCCGCTCGGCGAACTCGGTGGCCAGCCCCAGCGCCTGCTTCCGGCTGTACCCGCCGTTGGCGTCGACGAACAGCTCGACATCGTCGCCGATCGCACGGCGTGCCACGTCGACCCGGTGAGGGTCGACATCAGCGTCGCGGCCGACCTTCATCTTGACGGCGCGAATGCCCTGCCCGGCCCAGCTGGAGAGCTGCGCCGCCAGGTCGTCGTCGGCGAGACTGGTGAAACCGCCGCTGCCGTAGACCGGTACGGAGTCGTGGGTGCGCCCGATCGTGTCCGCAACCGACAACCCCAGCAACCGTGCCTTCAGGTCCCACAGGGCGATGTCGACCGCAGAGATCGCCGAGGACACCACGCCTTGGCGTCCCTGGTTGCGGATCGCATGCACCATCGCGGCCCACGCGGCACCGACGGCCATCGGGTCCCTTCCGGTCACCACGTCGACGAGGGTGTCGCGAATGACCGAGGCGGCTGCCGGTGCGGCGTACGTGTAGCCGAGACCGGTGGTCGTGCCGGCAGTGACCTCGACGACGATGATCGTGGTCGCGTCCCACTGCAACGTGCCGTCCGATTCGGGCGCCTCGGTGGGCACCGTATAGGCGTCCACCTGGACGTTCCCGATCCCGTGGCCGAGATCGAGGGTGGCCCTCACCGCCGGCTCCTCCCGCGGCGCGGGGCCAGCATCGCGGCGGCCATGACCAGAGTTGCTGCAGCCACTCCGGCGAGGCGCCGTCGTTCGTTGCCATCGGTGCGCTGCAGCCAGCTGGCCTTCTCGATGCCGTACTGGCCCGCCGCCCGGGCGAAGGTGAGGGCGGTGTTGGGCAGCGAGCTCAGGAAGCTCGGGTCGAAGAATCCGCCGGCCTTGTGCGCGAAGATGCCGCGCGATCCCGCGTCCTGGTGGTGGTCAACCGGTTCCCGGAGGTTGACGGGGCGGTTCTTCTTGACCGGCTGATCGGTGAGCTGCGACTCCCAGGCCCCGAGCGCCGCGTAGTGGTTGCCGAACCCGGGCGTGAACCTGCCGGCCGCGACCACGAGATGGTTCCAGGAGCCCACGACCTTGGACCGGCGTCCGTCGAGGGCGGCTTGGACCACGTACGGGGCGACCTTCTCTGGTTCGTAGATGGGCGGGACCGGCTGCGGGTGCTTGTCCATCGTGGTGGCGCACCAGCCGAACTGCGGCGTGTTCACTGCTGGCATATGCACCATGCCGATCCGCACGTGGCTTCCCTCGTGGAGCAGTTCGGCACGTACCGACTCGAAGAAGCCTCGGCAGGCGAACTTCGACGCGCAGTACGCCGACTGCAGGGGGATCCCGAGGAACGACAGGGCGGACCCGATGTTGACGATGCTGCCCCGGTCTCGGGGCCGCATGAACTGAAGCGCCGCGAGCGTTCCCCAGACCTGGCCGAGGAAGGTCACGTCGACGGCTCGGCGGAAGTCTTCGGGCTCGACCTCCCATGCTGGCGCGAAGGCGGTGGTCATCGCATCGTTCACCCAGACGTCGATCTCTCCCAGCTCGTCCTCGACCAGTTGTGCCGCCGCGAACACCTGCTTCTCGTCCGCGACATCGGTGGGGATCGCTAATGCTCGGCGCCCTCGAGAGCGTACCTGTGCGGCCGCGGCGTCGAGCCCGGCCTGGCCGCGTGCCAGGAGAGCCACATCGAAACCCGCCTCGGCGAACGCGACGGCGATCGCGCGACCGATGCCGGCCGACGCGCCGGTCACGACCGCGATCCGGGAATGGTCGTGGGTGGAGGACGTGTCAGTCATCGTCGCCTCCCCACGCCGACCCGACCCGTGCGAAGACCTGTGCAGCGACGGCACGAGCGCTGTTGCCGACCACCTCCCGCAGGTCGGGGTCGCCCCGCAGGAGCGACTGGGCCACGCCCTTGGCCTGCTCGAAGGTGACGTGCGCCGGGAGTGGGGGCACGTTCTTGTCGGTGAGGATATCCAGCACCACCGGACGGTCGGCCGCGAACGCCTCGCGCCACGCGGCCTCGACCTGGCTGGGATCTTCGACGCGGATCCCCCTCAGCCCGAGCCCTTCCGCGTACTTCGCGTAGTCCATGTCCTCGACTCTCTGGGCCGTGTCCCAGCGGGGATCGCCGGCCTCGCGCATCTCCCAGGACACCTGGTTGAGGTCGTTGTTGTGGAGGACCATGACGATGAACGTCTTGTTGCCCCATTCGTGCCAGTGGCGCTTCACGGTGATCAGTCCGTTCATGCCCAGCATCTGGAACGCGCCGTCGCCGATCGTGCAGACCACCGGCCGGTCCGGGTAGGCGAACTTGGCCGCGATCGCGTACGGCATGGCGCCGAGCATCGTCGCCAGACTGCCGGACAGGCTGCCCATCTGGTCCCGGCCGAGACGGATGTGATGGCCGTACCAGTCGGCAGTGCTGCCCGCGTCGGCGGTGATGATGGCGTTGGACGGCAGCTGCTTGTCGAGGTGATGGTAGACGAGGCGTGGGTTGATCGGGTCGGCCTCGACCATCGCGGCCTTCTCGATCATCTCGTTCCAGGTCTTCATCTTGTCGGCGACGCCCTCCTGCCAACTCAGGTCATCTGTCTGATGAAGGAGCGGCAGCAAGCCTTCCAGCGTGGCCTTCGAGTCGCCCCAGAGGTTGATGTCCATGGGGTAGTGCAGGCTCAGGTGGCCGGGAAGCAGGTCGATCTGTACGCCGCGGGCCTGACCCGTGGGGGGCATGAACTCGCTGTACGGGAAGTTCGAGCCCACCATCAGGAGGGTGTCGCAGTCCTGCATCATGTCCCAGCTGGCCTTCGAGCCGAGCAGGCCGAGCTGCTGGGTGTGGTAAGGCACGTCGCCGGGAACCGCAGCCTTCCCCAGCAGGGCCGTGATGACACCGGCCCCGAGCCTCTCAGCCACGGCCAGGACCTCGTCCGTCGCATCCATCGCCCCCTGCCCGACCAGCATCGCGACCTTCTTGCCGGCGTTCAGGACGTCCGCAGCACGTTCCAGCTCGTCCTGGGGAGGCGAGATCCTTGTCGAGGCATGGCCCACGCCGGTGCGAGACACGAAGTGCTCGACGGCGGGCGACTCCATCTCCATGTCCGACACATCGACGGGAAGGATCACGACGCACGGACGCCGCGACGCCTTCGCGATGCGGATCGCGCGATCGACGACCAGCTGGGCCTGCATGGGGGTCGTGATCGTCTTGACGTACTCGGCCACATCGCCGAACAGACGCTCCATGTTGAGCTCCTGCTGGAAATCGCTGCCCATCGCTACCTGGGCCTGCTGGCCGACGATCGCCACGACCGGCTGGTTGTCGCAATGGGCGTCGTACAGGCCATTCATCATGTGCACCGCGCCCGGCCCCGACGTCGCGATACAGACACCGACCTCACCTGTGAACTTGGCATGCGCCGTCGCCATCAGCGACGCCATCTCCTCGTGCGTGGGCCGGATGTAGCGGAAGTCCTTGCCCTCTTCCTCGGCACGTCCCAGCGCTCCGTCCAAGCCGCCGATACCGTCCCCCGGGAATCCGTAATAGCGATGCAGATCCCATTCAATCAATCGATCGATGACGAAATCGCTGACCGTGTACATGGCGCTCCCTCGGGGGTCTCGTACGCACCGGACCTGTGCTCGGCACGTGGTGCTCGATCCCGACCGGGAATGATCGATCCCGTCGGGACCAGGCGACCCCCGACGCTGTTGCAGGGGCCGTGGAAGGCGATATTTCGAACCTACACGCGCGGAACGGCTCGCTCAAGGGAGAGACTTCCCTCCTGCAGGAATCAGCGTTCGGTGCCTGCGGCCTCCGCCCGGTGCACCGCGTTGGCGGCCCGGATGAAGGACAGGTGGCTCAGAGCCTGGGGGAAGTTGCCGATGAGCTCGCCGGTGGAGGCAACGCTCATCTCCGACATGAGCCCGAGCGGGTTGGCCACGACATGGAGCTGCTGGAACAGGTCGCGCGCCTCGTCGAGGCGCCCCACCTGCGCGAGGGCGTGCACGCGCCAGTACGCGCATGCGACGAAGGTCTCCTCCTCCTGGTCCATACCGCTGTAGCGATAGAGCAGAGGCCCGGCGCCGAGCTCTGCGCTGAGCGCGTCAATGGTCGACGACATCCTCGGGCCGGCATCGAAGGCGAAGCCGGCAGCGAGTAGCACCGAAGCGTCAAGGTCGTCGCTGTGGGCGTAGAACGTATAGGCCTGCTTGGTCTCCGACCAGCAGTTCGCATCCACCCACGCGTGGACTGCCTCCGCCTCGGCGCGCCACCGCGCACCCGTACCGGTCAGATATCCCGCGTCGGCCATTCGGGCCGCCGCGTCGAGGGCGCGCCAGCAACTCATCTTTGACGACGTGTACGGGCGGTCCTCGCGCAGCTCCCACAACCCGGCGTCGTCCTGGCGCCAAGCATCTGCGCACCGGTCGGCCAGATCGGACAGCTCACGAATCGAGCCGACGTCGAGCACATGCCCCGCGAAGACCCAGTCGGCGACGGTGCCGAACAGGTCCCCGTACACACCGAGCTGGACCTGCCCGGCCGCTCTGTTACCGACATTCACCGGAGTGCTCGCCTTGTAGCCAGGGACTTTCGGGTGGCTCAGGTGATCCGGAAGATCGCCCCCGAGCGTGTACAACACGTTCACATCGGGGCCGTTGCTGCGAATCGCGTGCAGCAGCCACCTCACGGCAGCATGCACTTCCTCCTGTACGCCCAGCACAGCGAGCGCCTCGACCGTCAGGGCGGCATCGCGGATCCAGGCGAACCGGTAGTCCCAGTTCTTCGCGCCCCCCATCCGCTCCGGCAGCGACGTGGTCGCGGCGGCCGCGATCGCACCCGTGCGAGCCATCATGAGACTCTTCAGCGCCAGCGCGCTGCGGACGATGTCCGCCCGGCCCGGTGCGTCCCAGTCGATCTGGGTGGACCACTCCTGCCAACTCTCGCGGGTGAGGTCCATGCGATGCTCGATCGAGTCGACGTCGCACAGATACAGCGGGTCCGCCTGGGACGCCACAAGGGCCACGATCGGGCTGTCCCCCACATGCACGGTGAACCTCGACGTGACCCCCTCATGGGTCACCTCGAGCGGGATTCGCCCGCTGCACCGAAGGCCCATGGTGACGTCTCCGGCGTGCAGGATCGGACCCCTTGCGTCGTCCTCGGTCCATGGCCGCCAGGCCCGCAACCCATCACCCGGACGGACCACGAGCTCCAGCTCCACGGTCCCCTCGACCCCGTCGACGCGGCGCGCCAGTTCGCTCCAGGGCAAGGCTCCGGCGCTCCCCGAGTTCAGCGAGTCCGTGACCCGAACCGTCCCAGTCGCCGTGACGAAGACGGTCTCGAGCTGGTTGGTGCCCGACACGTACCGTCGCGTCGCGGTCGTGCGATCGTCGACGGGTCGCAGCAACATGCGACCCCCGCCCTCGTGGTCGAGCAGCGCTGCGAACACGGGCGGGGAATCGAGGCGCGGAACCGCCCACCAGTCGATCGACCCGTCCATCGCGACCAGCGCGACCCCGCGGCCATCACCCAGCACGCCATAGTCGCCGATCGCCGCGTAGCCATCCACGTCGCGGACCTGGTCCAGGGCCGTTTCGGACTCGACCCGAGCACCACTCATACGGCTGTCCACAAAGAGGTCCTTCATGCCCCAAACCCTATGCAGGCGAGGAAGGCGAGGCTATGGAGTGCGCCTCGGTGGGATGAGCGCGCCGAGCAGCGCCACGCCGACCAGGGTCAGGCGAGGCCGGTTGAGGACCAAGCCATGTGCGGGAAGACGGGGACCGGAATGGACGGCGGACCCGTGGGTGGATGCGGGGCGCCTAGGCCAGGCTGTGCCGGTCCCCCAAAGGAGAGATGATCTGAGGATCGCGGCCGTCGGCCGACCCGTCACTGCATCACCATTCCGTGTGCACCTTTTCACGGCCCGGATCAGCTAGGTCTCGGGACTCGGGCTCGGACAGGATGTGGGCAGTCCCCGAGGGCGGTATCCATTCAGACCACCCTCGGCCGGCTCCAGGCATCGAGCGGGAAGTTCTCGTGGCAAGTTCACACCGGGTGCCCCGGGAACGCACGGACCGGGTGTGATCCGAGTCCATCGGGGTATAGGGGTGGCGCGAGAAGAGGCAGGCGAGAAGGCGAGAAGAGCCAGGAGGGCCGGATGTCGGATTGGGAACTCAGGGAGCCGCAGCCCGGCGCCGCCGGCGGCCTGGCCGGCGTGGTCGATGTCGCGGCCATGGTTCGCGCTGCGGGGCGACGTCGATGAGCGGAGGCAGCAGCAACACCGACCTCCGCCTCATGCGTGCACTGGGTGTGATCGGGATCGCCTGGGGCACCGCGATTCTGACCAGCGGATCACAAATCTGGCGCCACCTCGATGATCGGAGACCAACTGAGAGCGACGAAGTCGCCCTCAGGTTCCTCGGAGCTCGTCACCTCGCGACCGGCATGGCCCAGATGCTCCTCCCCGGCCGGTTCCAACGTCTGGAGATCACCATCGACCTGATCCACAGCGCAACCATGGTGGCGCTGGCCGCAGTCGACCCGCCCCGTCGCCGACCGGCGCTGGTCACGGCTGCGGTTGCTCTCGCCAGCGGGATGGCTGGGATCGCCATCCGCGCCCGTTCCTCACAGGCCATCCGATGACGTCCACGAACACCACGCACGCCGCGACCGGTCCGCCACTCTTGCGTCACCTCGTCCTTGCGTCTTCACTTCGTCGCTCGGCGGTGGAGTGCGATCGTCATGCCGACCTCGCGGTCTGGGCGAGCCGTAGCCGGTAGTCATCGCGTAGCCTGAGGCGTCGCATCGTTGAACCAGCTGCCCCCAACTCGCGAAGTCGTCGACGGCACGGAGCTCTGGCCCATCCGTTCGCTCCATCCCCCCGTCGCAGGGTCTGAGGGACTGAAGGTACGTGGTGAGGCTCCCCATCGGGTCCTCGCTTCCAGGCGAGATCGCCGTCGAGATCGCCGTGGCGCGAAACTGCCGGTCCCCCTGCGGGGGGACCGGCAGTTTTCTTTCGGGAATCTCTTCTTGGGGCTATGGGTGGAAGATGCTGACGCCTCCAGGGCCGACGAGTAGGCCGACCACGATAAGGACGATGCCCCACAACAGCTGGTGACGCACGATCGCGAAGATACCGGAGATCACCAGCACCGCGGCCAGAATCCAGAGGACGATTGCCATACGACTGACTCCCTTCTTGGGGATTATCTATTGCTTCTTGGGGATTATCTATTGCGCTGGATCAACGACGGGTATGGCCGTCCGTCAGGTCGTCTACGGCGTCATCGACGGCCCCCTTGGCCTTGCCGGCCCACTTCTCGCCCTTGCCCTCAGCTTCGAGGCTCTCGTTGTCGGTCAGCTTTCCCCAGCCTTCCTTGACGCTGCCCTTGACCTCTTCGCCCTTGTGGCGAGCCTTGTCGTCCATGCTCATGATCGTTCCTCTCAGGAGGTTGTTCCTGACCTTTACCCAGCGTTCCGAGGCCCAAACCGGGCATGTCCAATCCTGGGTTTTCGTGGATCGATCAGGCCCCAACATGAGGCTTGCCGAGCACGGACGCACGTCCTCGTACGGATTCGTGATCTTGCGGATCGTCACGACGAGTGTCCGTCAAACTGTTGATCGGGGCGTTGTCATCTGGCAGCATCCTTGTGGTCAGAGCGGTCAAACCACGTGCCGACTCGGACGATCTCCCCTAAAGGAGAGCACCATGGCACGTGGAGCAGCGCAAGCATCCACCGTGGCACGCCGCGAGGCCCAGACCCGCGAACTGTTCGTCACTTTGTCCCAAGCACGCACTCCCGAGGAGCGGGAGCGGATCATGACCGAGCTGGTCGAGCTCAACCTCCCGCTGTGTGACGCTCTGGCCAGCAGATACCGTGGCCGCGGCGTCGACTTCGACGATCTGGTGCAAGTTGCACGGACAGCCCTGTGGGTTGCCATCCAGCGCTTCCGTCCGTCGGAGGGTAGGTCGCTGGCCTCGTACGCCGTGCCCAGCATCACCGGCGAGCTCAAGCGGTACTTCCGTGACCATGGCTGGGTGGTCCGGCCACCTCGCCGGATCCAAGACCTGGGGAGCCTGACTTCACGGGTTACCGAAGGCATCGAACAGGCGTCGGGTCGCAAGGCCTCCGTACGGGAGATTGGGGAGGCTCTGGGCGTAGACCAGAAGCAGGTGGCCGAGTGCATCATCGCCCGCGCCGGATACAGGCCGCTCTCGCTGGACGCGCCGAGGGGCGAGGCGCCTTCTGTGGGCTCGTTCCTTGCGGCGGAGGAGGACAACGTGAGTGAGCTGACCGACCGGCTCGCGCTTCGTCGGGCGCTTGGCGTGCTGTCAGAACGTGACCGGCTGGTCTTGACCTGGAGGTTCGAGGACGACTTGACGCAGAGCGAGATCGCGGAGCGGCTGGGTCTGTCCCAGATGCAGGTCTCGCGGATCATCCGCAGGATCCTCGACCACACCCGCGAGTTGCTCGAGCCCGCCGAGCCCATGGCCAGCTGACCGCTTCGGAACTGATGTGGCGTTGATTCGGATGAGGGTCGTGTAGACGGATCAGGGTCGTGTAGACAGGGAATGACTCGGGCAGGCGTGGGTAGAGTCTAAGTGCCCCGGGTCGTCCGGCGACCGCCCGGGTTGTCGCCGGGCGGGGTGCGCCGGTTGAAAATGCAGCCGGCGCACCGCTGGAGTGCTCTGATGCCACAAGCCCTTCCGCTGGACCCCGCTGGGCCCTAGATTTCCTACTATCCCTGGCAAGGGAAGATTCCTGTCCTCGTTGGTACCTGGTGGGAGGCTCGATGAGAGACGTCAGGGGAGGCCAAGAACCTGAAGGCCAGGTCGACCCTGGGGCGGAGAACGACATGGTGGTGCTGGAGAGGTCGGCCGACGCAGGTTGGCGGTGGGCTGTAATGCACGCGCTGCGGGATCCGCTGATCATCCTGGACAACCACGGCGCCGTGATCGAGTTCAACCAGGCCTTCACCGACATGTTCGGGTATGAGCTGTCCGACGGCCCGTACACGCCGCCCTTCCCGTGGTGGCCCTCCGACGCGGAGGACAGCGAGTCGCTGGCCCTCATACAGGGGCTCCATGATGAGACGCTCAACGGCGTCGACATCGACTGCGAGATCGTGCTCTACGCGAAGGACCGTCGCCAGATCTGGGTACACATCAGCGGCGCCAGCGTCGAGCTTCCCGTCAGTGGTCTGAGGCCGCGGATCCGGGTGTTGCGAGACATCACGCGGGACAAGCAGGCCCAAGGGCGACGCGCCGCTGCCGCCCGGGTCAGCGCCGATTTCGGCCGTATCGAGGATCTCGCCACGCTGCTTGCCGTCGCTGAGTACGGTTTCGAGCTTCTCTTCGATGGTGGCAGCACCATTCAGATCGACCTTGACGACCGCTACCTGTTCACCGCTGGTCAGAACCTGGCAGCCTCCGACCTTCATGCTGATGTGGCGGCGGGTCTGGCCGGGTCGCCGAGTCCCGACACCGTCTCGAGCCGGCCCGGCATCCTCCTCGTCCCGCAGACGAGCACGATCGGTGCTCGAGCGTGGGTCCGTTTCCCCCGTCCGCGCCGGATCGGTACTGATGAGATGATCGCTGCTGACCTCTTGGCGCAAGCGTTCGGCCTGGCATTGGACAGGGTCATCGAGCGGCAGCGATCAGCGGACAAGCAGACCAATCTCGAAGTGGCGATCGACAGCCATCGTCTCGTCGGGCAGGCCGTGGGCATCCTCGTCGAGCGCCATCGGATCTTGCCGAGCCAAGCGTTCGATCGGCTCAAGGAGGCGAGCCAGAACCGCAACCTCAAGCTGCGCGATGTCGCTGCCCGCGTCATCGACACCGGAGCCGAACCGGAAGACGCCTAGCTGGATCATCGACATCGCGGGCGCGACCGCCCTGCACGAACTCGTCCACATCGCCGCGCTGTCTGAGCCCGACCCCCGGCCAGTGTGACCGGCGACATCCGCCAGGACACACCCGAGTACACCGACGTCGCGGACCTGCAGGCCCCAGTCGTGCAGGCCCTTCGAAGCCTCGAGTCCCAGCCGTCCGCGCTCATCTTCTGGTTGAGTCCCCGATAGTGGAGTAGCGCGAACGGGGGCGACGTGTCTGCAATGTCGCTTGTGAACTCGAGTCTCGGAGCTGTAGGTGTTGCCAGGCGTCGGGATCACCGCCGGCAGCCGTCAGCACGCTCTGCGGCGAGATCTACACGCTGACACCCCGGACATGGCCTTCGTGGGGGTCCCTACTCGGCAGGAGCGCCAAGGCCATGCTCCGCCACACTCGACGGGCTACTCACCCAAGGTCGGCCCTCCGGCGCAGACCAGCCGGCTGGTGGTCGGCCTGGCGAACAGGAAGCCTTGCCCCGCGTCGCAACCGAGGTCGCGCAGCTGGTGCCACTGGGCCTCGGTTTCGATGCCTTCGGCCACCGACTCGAGCCCGAGCCGATGGCTCAAGGTCAGCGTGGCCTCGACCATCGCGAGGTCGTGTACGTCGTGATCCATACCGGACACGAAGCTCTGGTCGATCTTGATGAAGTCCAGCGGCAGATGTCTCACGTAGGCCATCGAGGCGTACCCCGTCCCGAAGTCGTCCACGCCGATCCGGATGCCCATGGCGCGCAGCTCGTTGAGAATGTTCAAGACTCTGGGTCCGACGTTGAGCAGCGCCGACTCGGTGATCTCCAGGCGCAGCTGGTCGCCGGGCAGAGCCGCGGCGGCGAGCGCCGCGCTCACCTCAGCGACCAGATCCGCCTCCGCGAGCTGGCGTGGCGTGGCGAGACGTTGACGCTGACATACCAGGCATGCCCAGACGTGTGCTCCCAGCGCAGGGCTGCTGAGCGGGATCATCCTCGCGGCCGCGCTCCCGTACTTCCTGGCGATGGCGTCCGACTTCCATCGGCTCGGCTACAAACGCACGGACGTCCTGCGCGTCTACGCGTTCAACCTCCTGCTGCTGCCCGTGAACCTCGCCGGGACCCTGAAGTCGCTCCAGCAGGCCGCGGCCAAGTCAAAGATCGCATTCGCGCGGACACCGAAGGTCAAGAACCGCACCGCTGCGCCGCGCTCTACATCCTGGCCGCTTACCTGATCGCCGCGTTCTCCTTCTACACGCTGGGAAACGACATCCGTACGCACAACTGGAGCAACGGGGTCTTCGCCGCGTTCAACGGCACCCTCACCTGCTACGCAATCGTCGCCTTCGTCGGGTTCCGCAACTCGATCGCCGACGTGGTGCTGGGCATAGCGAGCTGGGTGCGTGTGCCGGTCGAAGCCCCGAGCCACGCCCCGGAGGCCTCACCCGGCGACCCGGACTGGGAGGCAGCGCTCTAGTTCGGGCCCGACCATGTCGACGCCCCCAACCGGCGGTCCAGCGTCGCCGTGATCGACGCCCAGCCGCCGCGCACCGGTGACACCCGCGCACAGGAGAGGACCTCCGGCCGGCAGCTACCCGGAGTGGGACCCTACCCGGGCCTACGTTGCGGGTACGCGGGTGCAGGTCGGGCTCGTGCCCTACCAGGCCAAGTGGTGGTCGCAGGGGCAGAAGCCCAGGCAGCCCGTCGCCGGCGGGTCGCCATGG
>JBBQBP010000057.1:0-16351 GCA_038317635.1 Propionibacteriales bacterium | reverse complement strand
GATGCCGAGACAACCGCACCGTCGCGCGTCACCAAATCACCGACTATCGACCCATCATTGTTCCCCAACAGGCCCGCCGTCGGGGCTCCAGGGGGAATGGCAACGGAGAGGATGTATCGGCTGGCCTTGATTACGGTGCTGGAAGTGTGGACCAGAATGTCCGAGCCCGATCGCTCGAGATACGAACCGAAACCCAAGTCGATAATGGACCAATCGGAGGCCTGCTTGGCCCCAGACAACCAGACGTCCCCTCCCGCCGACACCTCCACACGCTCCCGCCCCGCAAGCAGGGCAATTCGATCCCAAAGGGAGACACTCGTACTGGCACCGCCCTGACCCGGCACGAAACGCACTTGCACATCTAACCCACGGGTGGAGGTCAGCATCAGATGGAACTCTCCAACAGCCTGAAGACTATAATGGAGTCCATCTAACGTCACCTGATGCGGATCCCCGTAAGAAGACCCCCGGAACTTAATCCCACTAGTTGCAGCCTGTGCGCTGGACTCGCACGCGTCCCCCACACCATTAGCATTCGCATCCGCCTGGTCCTGATTCGAGACGTCGGGACAGTTGTCCTTTGAATCTGGAACGGTGTCGCCATCCCTCGTCACCTCGACCGACAGGGTCCATGTCGCGACTGTGGTTGGGCCTTGAATCACGGCAAACAAGCTATATGTACCCGGCGACACATAGATATGGGTCGTCCGTGGGTCTGCCGTGACGCCGCTGGCCCCATCGCCGAAAGTCCACGCAGTCTGCGCGCCGGCATCCGCCGCGACGAACGTGACTTCTGTTCCAGCCGCGACCAAGACTGTTCCCCCAGATCCCGATACTGGATCAGCAGCCGGTGATCCAGGCGGAACCAAAGGCAATTCGCCAACCGCGCCCGCTACATTTAGGTGGCCCTCCGGGCGATAGTGATAGTATTCCGCCCTATAATCGGACACGAGACTGTCGCCGAAGGTCACAGCAGGGTTTAGGTCCCCGTTGAACAACCCTGGGATCTCCCATAGCCATCGCTGGGGATTGTCGGTGAGCATCGACCCTGTGGGCTCGTGGCCAGCGAATCTGTCTACTAGCGAAACGAAATGGATCCTGCCATTCACAGCGGCTGTGCTGTTCAGGGCATCCACCATCGACCTCTGATCGGCATCAATCCTCGTCGCGAGGACCCTTTCCCGGGCACCGGTCTTCACCTTGCCCGTCGTGAAGTTGCCATCAAGCTCAAGGCCTGGATACCCCGTGTAGATGATCTGCGCCTGAGGTGCCTTGGTGGCCAAGAGAGTCAACGCGGCCCCAACTGTTCCATTGGCACTGAAGACAGAGTCGCCATTGGTTCCAACAATTCCGACTTTCCCCTCAGCAACAGTCAGCGAATCTCCACAAGCGGTCTCACTCGACCATAGCCCCATGTGACAGTTCATAACGACGTCGGCGAAACGTAGGTCATTCCCCCCGAGGGAGAGCAAGATGATGTCCTCGTCCCCTTGCACCGAACTCACCTGCGGCTCCATGCTGCGATGGCATTGAGTCCAGTAGTGAGTCAGAATGACATCGTTCACCTTTTCGACTTGGACCCTGAGAATGGTTCCGGAATAATGAGCATCCGGACCGTACTCTCTATCGCGAGCACATTGGGTTGCCGCTGCCTGAAGAAGGACTGGATCCTTCTCGTCGTACACTCCGGTCAACATAGCCTGAATCGGGACCGAGATAGGATCATCTTGCGATCCAACGATATCGGCTACGATAGCACCGGAACATGCATGGTTGTCAACGGATTGGCCAAGTGACCGCGCCCACCTTTGGGCCCAATTGTCATGTGAACGAAGACATTGTGTGGGGCCATAATAGGTCCGCTTCTGGTGATCATCGCGAGCCCCATTTCCCGCGGCATACGAGTCGCCCAGCTGAAGAATCTTGAGTTTGGTTGCAGCTTGAGCCGGAGGAACCACTACAGTGGTGAGCATGACGATCGCGCTCAGTAGCATCGTAGACGCGGCGAAGAACGAGAAAACTTTTCTTGGAAGAGAACTCATTGGGGGTGTCCTAGGAGCGAGCCGGGGTGTGTGAGGGACCTCGGGGGTAGGGTGGGTGAATATTGCGATGGAGAATAACAGTTCGCCCCTAGGCGGGCGCAGAGAAGATTATCAGGATTCCATTCTCAGCGTTGAGAGTACCTATGGTGGTGTGAATTCTTAGCCCCGTCGAATCTTCTCTGTAGCCATTCACGTATCCAGCATCCAAACTTACTTGCTGCGCCTGCCGTAAGAGGCTGGACGCATCTCCCGATGTTCGATACACGAACTTGACGGTGATGTCAGAAACCCTGGTCCCGCCGGCCAACTGGTTGTCATTCTTGGGGAGTATGATCTCTGTTCGCGTGAGGTCACCCGCCGGCCTCCAAGTATACAACGGGTCTTTCATCATGGTCGGCAGGTAAGGGTCTTTTGCGATCTTCGTTGCCTTGTCTTCTGCACAGCCGCTGAGACTGATCGCGGCGCACCAGGCGACCAGCGAACGCCGAGAGACGTATTTGCCGGCCACTGACGCTCCTTCCAGAGAAGATTCAACCGGTTGACTAGTATGGTCCTGCGATCGCTCGAATTCGTTCAAGCGCTGATGGGTCGAGGTCTTGCATTTCAGGGCGATGCCGGGGGTGTCTGTAGGGCGGACCACCTCGTGCTACCGCGGGGAGTACCACGTGGCGGCCAGTACACCACAAGATCGCAATGCTCGCAGGCATTCGAGGGAGGATGCGTTGGCGCAGCGGGCTCTGCAACGACCAGCGGGGCAGGGTGACCGGGGCAAGTAGCCGAGAACACTATCGAAGAGGGAACCGGCTCCTGATACCGGCGGCGATATGGCGCGACCGTTGCGACCTTGCGCCGCGCGTGAGCGCAACTGGCCGCGCTGATCAAATCCTTCATCTCTGGTGCCGTTCGCCGAGGGTGGGAGGTTCACAGATTTGTCACAGGTTGGCCCGACGGCGCCGCTCCAACGAGCCCAATGAGACATTCCTAATCTGGCGACCGAACAACGAGATTGCTGCTATTGAGCGTTTCAGTCGAGTCCTCAAGACGTCCTGGGCGGGGCGGGTGCCGTCATTGCATCCGAGCACCCCGCATGACCCTGCTGTGCCATATGGGTCGCTCGTCTCGCGGGGCAGCCGTCCTTGCCGCAAGCCTCTCCACGTAGCCGCAGCCGACGGAACAGGTCGACGTCGACCAGCAGGTCGTCGACCTGATAGACGGGTGTCCCGCGGAGCGCTGCGGCGCGGCTCTTGCTGGCTTCGGGGAGGTGGCGTTCGCCGGTTCAGGGGTCGACGCCGAGCCAGTCGCGGACCGTCTTCACCGAGCTGCGGGTCGTGGACAGGTTGTGTCCGAACGCGGCAGCGACCTCTTCGGCGGTCGCGCCGTGCTCGCGGAGCGCGAGGTAGGCCAGGACCTCGATGAAGAACGGTTTCCGTTTGGTGATGGGGGCGCGCGTCATAGGCCGGACGGCGACTGGCCCGAGCAGTGTCAGTCGGGGGCGGTCGCAGTCCAGCGCGAACCGGTCCCGGACGTCCTGGTCCAGGTCGGGGTCCGCGCTTTCAACCTCAGCTCGAACGCGTTCCGGGATCTTCGGCTCCAGCTGCTCGATGTCGTCGAGGGCGAGCGGTCCCGGCAGATCACTGGGTGCCGGGTTGGTTTCGACTAGGCACCGATCACCGCGAGCGCGGTTTGGCGCGAATGCCTGTGCAACACCAGCACCGGCCGATCCCGTGAGCGCCGCCCGCTCCTCCTCCTCAGGACCCCGCGCGCCCACTCTCCGCCGGCCACGTCGAGTCGACCCGTACCGACCCTCGCCCGACCGGACGCACTGCCGACCAACCCCTCAACACGAAGACCGACACGCCTGCTGCATGTCGGGTGACTCTTGGTCCGAAGGGTTGGCCTCGCGGGTCTATTGGGTATGGATCGCTGCCTAGTCTGACGGCCGGTTCGGGCTATGACTACCTGCCACGGCCGGTCGCGGCAATGGTCTCGACGCAGTCCCGTCGCGCCAACAGCACTGAATCGAGCCATTCCGGCGACGCCAAGGACCCCGACCCCAGAAGCCGAGGCCTGACCAGCTACTGGCGCGGGAGTGTCCCAACCACAGATGCACTGGGTGTGTAGCAGATGGGTTCTTGCGTTACCCCTCCTTGTGACTGGCGAGAAGGTCCGGGACATCGGAGTCGGAGCCGGTGTCCGGCAGTGGGCCAGCAGGAGGCGTATGGGGGCCAGGGACCTGGATGCGGCAGGCGGCGAGCTGAGGGTGATTGCTGCCCGACCCGACGGTCGCCTGCGGCAAGCCCGTCGTCGACCGACGGGTCGACATCATGTCCGCGCGCGTCTACACCACCGCACCAGAGCAGACACTCACACCGCCCGAGCATTCTCCGTGGGACAACTTTTGGTACATCGAATTGAGGCCGGCAGCATGCAGTGAACAGACCGCTGGCGGGGCGTGTCAACGGTCGTCTCTAGACGACTTGGGTTATGTGGGGCTACGTGCCGTTGACAAGGCCTTCCTCCCCCGCCGCGGGCTCCGCAGACTGCCTCGACGGTGTCGGTGGGACATCAGGGGCAACGTGGTCGTGCTCTGCTGATCTGACCGGTCGACCGGATCGGGATCGATGTCGAGAGCGGGGCGCAGACGCGTGATGTCCCAGACCAACGACGAAGACTCCAGAGGCATGTCCCCCATGTCTCGGGATGATCATACGCACCCGGGTGTCCGCGAAGGCAGGTATTGCGCGCTTCTGGAAGGTGAGAGGAGGAGCTGTGGCGATCGGGATGCAGAAGTTGTCGGCCGGTTCGGGGTATGAGTACCTGACCCGTCAGGTCGCCGCGATGGATGCGACCGGCCGTGGCCACTCCACGCTGTCGGACTACTACAGCGCCAGGGGCGAGTCGCCCGGCCACTGGTACGGCGGCGGCCTGGTCGGGGTCGGTCTCGCCGCGGGCGATGAGGTCACGGCAGAGCAGATGAAGCTGCTTTTCGGCGCCGGCCTGAACCCGGTGACCGGCGAGAGGCTGGGCCAGCGGTATTCGGTGTACGCCAACGAGCCGACACCGTTGGAGACCGAGCTCGGTCGCCGTCTTTCGGCCTATCAGGACGAGCATCAGGAGCCGGTCCCCCAGCAGGTGCGGGACCGCTTGCGGACTGAGCTGGCCCGCGAGTGGTTCGCCCTCGAGTATGGCCGGGCACCGTCGGGGCCGCGGGAGCTGCATGGGTTCATCGCGAAGGCGACCTCGCATCCGCGAACCTCGGTGGCCGGGTTCGACCTGACCTTCACCCCACCCAAGTCCGTCTCCGCGCTATGGGCGGTCGCCGACCCGCGGTTGGCCTCAGCGATCCGAGCCGCGCACGTGTCAGCCGTCGGGGCGGCAATGAGTGCTGCGGAGCGTCATGCGGTGTTCACCCGGCAGGGCCATGACGGTGTCCGGCATGTCGAGGTCCGCGGGCTGCTCGCAGCGGTGTTCGTGCATCGGGACTCGCGTGCCGGGGACCCGAACCTGCATACCCATGTCGCGATCGCGAACAAGGTGCAGACATTGTCGGGTGAGTGGCTCGCCCTGGATGCGCAGGTACTGTATCGGGCCAAGGTCAGCCTGTCGGAGGAGTACACGACCCAGCTTCAGGCACGCCTGACGGACCTGGGGTTGTCGTTCGTGGCGACCGGTCGGGAGGGGAAGCGGCCGGTCTATGAGATCGACGGTGTCGACCCGCGCCTGATCGCGCGCTGGTCGTCACGTCGCCACCAGATCACCGCGCGGACCGCAGAGCTGGTGGCCCAGTTCCAAGCCAATCACGAGCGGCCTCCGACACCGGTCGAGAAGCTTGCCCTGGCCCAACAAGCGACCCTCGATACCCGCCAGGCCAAACACGTGCCGCGCAGCGAATCCGAGCAGCGCGCCACCTGGCGGGTCCAGGCCGAACGGGTCCTCGGGCCCGGAGAACTGGGGCGGATGCTCGCCACAGTCCTGTCGCAGCCCAGGCCGGCACCGCTACTGGTCGACGAGAGGTTCGTGGCCCTCGTCGCGGAGCGGGTGATTGCGATCGTCGAGTCCGAGCGATCGTCGTGGACCGTCTTCCATGTCCGTTCTGAAGCGCTGCGGCAGGTACGCGCGGCCGGCGTTTCACTGGAGTCCAGCGACGTCGCCGTGGACCGGATCGTGGCCCACGCCTTGTCGCCGCAATGGTCGATGCCGATCACGACCCAGCGAACGGTGCCGGCCGAGCCAGCCGCATTGCGCCGCAGAGATGGCCAGTCGATCTACGCGGCACCGGCTGCGACGCAGTACACGTCGCAGCGGATCCTGTGGGCCGAACAGCGCCTGATCGATGCCGCCGGCCGTGGTGGTGGGCGGACGGTCGATGCGAACTCGGTCACCTTCGCGCTGCTGCAGTCGATGGCCAACCACGAGCCGTTGAACCCGGGCCAGCAGCTCCTGGTCCAGGAGATGGCCACCTCCGGACGGCAGCTGCAACTCGCGATCGCCCCCGCGGGAACCGGGAAGACGACCGCGATGCGCGCCCTCGCCGCCGCGTGGACCAGCAGCGGCGGCAACATCGTCGGCCTTGCCCCCTCCGCCGCGGCTGCCGAAGAGCTCCGCACCAGCCTCGACGACGGCACCAGCTGGGTCGTGGCGGACAACCTCGCCAAACTGGTCTGGGCGATCGGGCACGAGGAGCCCCTCGCCGACGTCGTCGGTCTGGGGACGTTGGTGATCATCGACGAGGCCGGGATGGCCGACACCCTCACGCTGGATCATGTGGTGACCTGGTGTCTAGATCGGGGCGCGATCGTGCGGCTGATCGGCGACGACCAACAGCTCGGTGCGATCGGCGCCGGAGGAGTCCTGCGCGACATCGCCGCGGTTCATGGTGCCCTCCACCTCGACACCGTGATGCGGTTCACTGACCCCGCCGAAGCCGCCGCCACCCTCGCCCTCCGCGCCGGTGACAGCAGCGCGCTCGGGTTCTACCTCGACCACGACCGGATCCACGTCGTCGATCCCGACACCGCCACCCGCTCCCTTCTCGAGGCTTGGTCCGCTGACCGGGCCGCCGGTCTGGACGCGTTGATGCTCGCACCGACCCGGACCCAGGTTGCGGAGCTCAACCACGCGGCCCGCACCGCGCGCCTCCACGGGGTTACGCCCGGTCGAGAGACGGTCCTGGCCGACGGGAACTCCGCCAGTGACGGTGACGTGGTCATCACTCGACGCAACAACCGCAGACTCACCACCAGCGCCACCGCGTGGGTCCGCAACGGCGACCGCTGGCACATCACACAGATCCACCCCGACGGGTCACTCGACGTGCAGAACCTGAAGACCCACGCCCAGATCACCCTCCCCGCCGACTACGTGACGACGTCGGTCGAGCTCGGGTACGCGACCACGATCCATGCCGCCCAAGGCGTGACCGCGGACACCTGCCACGGACTTTTGACTGGCGCCGAGTCGCGCCAGGTCGCGTACACGATGCTCAGCCGCGGCCGGGTCGCGAACCATGCCTGGATCCAAGTCAGCGACGTCGATCACCACTCCGCCCCGACCGCGCAGCCCCTGCTCCAGCCGTTCACCGCCACTCAACTCCTCGAACAGGTGATCGCCCAGGACGAGGCGCCGGTCTCGGTCACCTCCATGTGGATACAGGCCGACGACCCAGTCCGGCTCCTCGGCCCCGCCGTCAGCTGCTACCTCGACGCCATCAGCATCGCCGCCGAACACCACCTCGACCAGGCCACCAAACACGCCATCGACACCGCCGGGCGGGATCTTGGCCTCACCCAGGCCGACGCCTGGCCCACGCTGCGCAGCCACCTCATGCTCTTCGCCGCCAACGGCCGTGACCCAGACGCAATCCTCGCCGACGCCGTCGCGCTCGGCGGCCTGGAGACCGCCCGCGACCCCGCCGCCGTCATCGACTACCGACTCGACCTCACCCACGCCAACCTCCGGACCCACGGACCACTCCCCTGGCTACCGGGCATCCCCACCCAGCTACTCCACGACCCCGATTGGAAGACCTACCTCTCAGCCCGGTACGTCCTCACCCGGGAACTTGCCGAGCGAACCCGCCGGACAGTCGACGCCGAGACGCCCGGCTGGACCCGGCCCCTCCCCGGGCTCGATCCGGGCCTGCTCGACGACATCCGGGTATGGCGGGCCGCCCACACCACCCCCGACAGCGACCTACGCCCCACCGGACCCATCCGCTGGGCGCCGGCCGAACGCGACGCCCAACGCCACCTCGACCACAGACTCGAGACCGCCCAACAGGGGATCCGGGAATGGACCCCGCGGATCGTCGACGCCGTACCCGGCCTCCACGGCGACCCCCGCCTACCCATCCTCGCCGCACGGCTGGCCACCCTCGACCAAACCGGCTACGACGCAGCCCTCATCCTGCAAACGGCCGCCCAGGAGAGCCCGCTGCCCGACGACCACCCCGCCGACGCCCTCAGCTACCGCATCACCCATATCGCCAAACACATGAGATCAGCAGCCGACAACTGGGAGACATACGACGTGTCCCCCAAGATCGCCGACCACCTGGCCCATCCCGAACGCTACGAACTCCCTCACTCGACACCCTCCGATCGCAGCCCCGGCATCGGCTTCTGACCCTCCACCTAACCCTCGAAAGGACACGCCATGTCCAGCTACGCGACTCGTTCCGCCGCGAACGCGCCAAAGCCCGAGTGGCTCTCCCTGCAACAGGCCGCCACCATCTACGGCATCAGCGTCGACACCCTCCGCCGCAGCATCTCTGCCGGCAGGCTCCCCGCCTCCCGCCTCGGCACGAGACTGATCCGCGTCAGGATCGCTGACCTCGAGCGGCTGTACCGACCCATCCCAACGGTTCATCCGCCCCTTCGAATGAGTTGGTGAGGCCCGGGCGCCTCCGTAGAGCCGGAGCACGGCCTCTTCACCCGCATGGATAAGCCCCCCGACGTTGACAGATACCTTCGTTTATCCGAATATATTCGTATGGAGTTGACCGTCGGCCAGGTAGCCCATGCGTACGACCGCAGCGAGCGGCTCGTACAGCTGGCGCTCAGGTCCGGCGCCCTCGCTGGCCACCGCACGGTCGGACGCGTCACCACCATGGACGACATTGCCGCTCGCGCCTGGTCCCGCAGCGTCGCCCGGGGCAGGCCCTGGACACCGGAGGTTCGCGACGCCGCCCTCGACCTGCTCTCGAACGGACACACGGAGCGTCTCGCCGCCAGCGAACGGTCCCGCCTCAAGACGCGGCTGTCGTCACTCACCGCCCGTGACATCGCTCACGCCGCGGGCGGGCTCGGTACCTGGTCCCGCTACCGCGGCGATGCTCCGTATGCAGCCACACGTATCGGCCCGTCCGCCGTGGACGCGACCCAGCTCGGCATCGTGCCCGGAGAGAGCTGGCTCACCTTCATCCAGACCGACGACCTCGACCGGTACGAACTCGAGCACGACGTCACCCTCGACGCCGACGGCAACCTCGGAGTCGTCGAACGCCTATGCATCGATGAGCGCCCCGCCCGGATCCTGCTCGACACGTACCTGCTCGGGGACGCTCGCCAGTCCACCGCCGCTGCCTCGGAGCTCGAGGGGCGCCGTCCATGATCGCGGACCCCTTCGCACGCCTCGACGAGATCGCCACGGTCCTCCCGCCGGACCGGTGGATGCTCGTCGGCGGGCTCATGGTCCACGCGCATGCCCAACTGGCTGCGCTCCCCCACGTCCGTCCCACCGACGACGCTGACCTTGTCGTCGAGCTGCGAGCAGGTACCTATGCAGAAGCCGTCGGCGCCCTGGAACACCTGGGATACCGGCGCCATGAACCCCTGGACCCGCGTGCTCCGCTGCACCGATTCACCCGACCCGACGGGCACGTCGACCTCATGGCACCCGAGAACAGGGCTGTACGGTTCGCGGGCCGCGACGTCGTGCGCGTCCCCGGAGCCCGATCCGCCCTGGAGCGCACGGCGACCTTCCAGACGCCGGGCGGCACCACGATCCGGATCCCCGACCTCGCCTCGGCGCTGTCCCTCAAAGGGGCGGCCTACCACACGCCCTCGGCGAACCCCGAGCGTCACCTGCAAGACGCAGTGACCTTGTTCGCGTGCGCGGCCGCGGCCGACATGCCGGTCTCGAAGTCCATGAGGGCCAACATCAACATCCTCGTGGGAGCGCTCAACACCCCCGACGCGTGGGCCTACTCCAACGCCTCAGTCCGGCGCCTCGCCGTCCGGGCGATCCTGAGTTTCCGCCCCGACTGGACGCCGCCCGAATTCGCTCTCCCCCGCCGCGCACCTCGAACGCCGTAGCGCCTCTACCGCGCCGCCGCACGGTTACCCTCATGGGCAACCACGGTCTCCTTGCGTAACCCCCACCCAAGAAGTCCGACACAGACCCATGAATCATCTGGACCGGGAACGGCTCTACCGACCCATGTTCGCGACCGGCTCGACCGTGCCCAGGACGTCGTCGCCCGTGGCCACGACGCGTACACGACCGACGAGCTGCTCCATGAAGCCGGCGACTCCCATTGGTCGCCCAACAAGCCTGCTTGGTTGTGACCGGGGTCCAGCCTTCAGACGCTCATGTCGACGACCGTCCCTGTCAGGCCCTCAACCGGGCACTTCTATGTTGCCCGTATGTTGCCCAAAGGCCTCGAATGTGCCTCTGACTAGGTGGAGCTAACGGGATTCGAACCCGTGGCCTCTTCCATGCCATGGAAGCGCGCTACCAACTGCGCCATAGCCCCTCAGCCGCCGAAGCGACCCGTGGAACTCTACCTCAGGAGACCGGGCGGATGCGAACTCAGCGACCGGGTCGCTCGCCTGCCAGGAGACCGGGTGCGGGACCGTCCTCGTCGTCGTTCGCCGGGGCCGTCTCGATGCCCTCGAGGCTCACCCGCGGGCAGTCGCGCCAGAGCCGCTCGAGCGCGTACAGATGCCTCTCGTCGGTGTGCTGGACGTGGATGACGACGTCTCCGTAGTCGAGCAGCACCCAGCGGTTCTCGCGGCCACCCTCGCGCCGCAGCGGCTTCGTGGAGCGACCGAGGAGGCGCTCCTCGACGGCGTCGACGACGGCGCCCACCTGGCGCTCGTTGGTCGCCGTGACGATGAGGAAGATGTCGGTGATACCGATCTGCTCGGACACGTCGAACGCGACGAGGTCGCTGCCCTTCTTCGACGCCGCGGCTTCCGCCGCCAGTCGGGTGATCTCGATCGCTTCTGTGGTTGCTGGCACGAAACTCCTAGTTGTCGCGGTACAGACCGCGTTTTGCGATGTACTGGACGATGCCTTCCGGCACGAGGTACCAGATCGGCAGCCCCTCGGTGACACGCCGCCTACAGTCCGTCGACGAGATCGACAGCGCCGGCACCTCGATGAGCGTGACCTTGTCCGGCGGCAGGTGCTCGACCGTCGACTCGTCGAGCGGCGACCCTGGACGGGACACCCCGATGAAGTGGGCGAGGTCGAACAGATGGTCAGCGCCCCGCCACGTCAGGATCTGGCTGAGCGCGTCGGCGCCGGTGATGAAGAACAGATCTGTGTCCCTGCCGACCTGGGCTCTGAGATCCGTGAGCGTGTCGACGGTGTACGTGTTCCCGGCCCGCTCGATGTCTACCCGGCTCGTCGAGAACCGAGGGTTCGACGCCGTCGCGATGACCGTCATGAGGTAGCGATCCTCGGCCTGCGACACCTTCCGGTCGGCCTTCTGCCACGGGCGACCTGTCGGTACGAAGACGACCTCATCGAGCGCGAAGCGGGCAGCGACCTCACTGGCCGTGACGAGGTGGCCGTGGTGAATGGGGTCGAACGTTCCACCCATGACACCGAGGCGGTGCCGAGTGGCGCCCGGGATGCGGGCGAGCCCGTTGGGCAGGGTCATGGGCGGCTCACCAGTGAGGGCGCCCCTTGCCGAACGATCGGAGCGCCACGAGGGTGCCCAAGAAGATCGCGAGGGCGATGAGGCCGAACACCCACGTCGGCACGCCGAAGTCGATTCCGGTCACCAGTAGATGCAGCATGCGGCGGATCTTACCGGCTCACACAGCGAAAAGGGACAACGGCCGAATCCGTACGGTCACGGGCGGATCTGTCCGGACCCGGTGACCACGTACTTCGTGCTCGTCATCTCGGGCAGCGCCATGGGCCCGCGAGCGTGGAGCTTCTGGGTCGAGATCCCGATCTCCGCACCGAATCCGAACTCTCCCCCGTCGGTGAAACGGCTGCTGGCATTGACGAGAACCACCGCCGCATCGACCTCGGCGACGAACCGCTCCGCCGAGGTGAGATCCCGGGTGATGATGGTCTCGGAGTGTCCGGTGGTGTGCTCCCGGATATGGGTGATGGCCGCATCGACATCATCCACGACACGAGCCGCGAGATCGAGCGTGAGGTATTCGCCGTCGTATTCGTCCGGACCGGCCGGTACGACATCCGTCGATGCCGCACAGAACGCCGCATCACCGTGAACGGTGACACCCTTCGCCTTCATCGCCGCGAGCAGAACGGGAACCGCATCAGCGGCGATCGCCGAATGCACGAGCAGTGTCTCCACCGCATTGCACACGCTCGGCCGCTGGGTCTTCGCATTGACGAGAATGTCGCGCGCCATGTCGAGATCAGCCGTCGCATCCACGTACAGGTGGCAGTTCCCGGTCCCCGTCTCGATCACCGGAACCTTCGAACCCTCGACGACGGCGGCGATCAACCCGGCGCCACCACGCGGTACGAGCACATCGACCTTGCCGCGGGCAGCCATCAGCGCCGCGGAGGCGTCACGCCCAGCGGGCAGCAGCTGTACGGAGTCGGCCGGAAGCCCAGCGACCTCCAGGCCCTCACGGAGCGCAGCGACCACCGCCTGGTTGGACCGCTCTGCCGACCGCGATCCGCTCAGCAGCACGGCGTTGCCCGCTTTGAGGCAGATGCCCGCGGCGTCGGCGGTGACGTTCGGACGGGCCTCATAGATGATGCCGACGACGCCGAACGGCACCCGTACCTGCCGGATCTGCACGCCGTTCGGGTTCGTCCAGCCCCTGACCACGTCACCCACCGGATCGGCGAGTCGAGCCAGCGACCGCAGGCCATCGGCCATGTCGGCGACGCGTTTCGACGTCAGGCTCAGCCGGTCGATGAGCCACTCGTCAGTGCCGCTATCGCGCGCGCTGGCCACGTCGGACGCGTTCGCGGCAAGAAGGTTCGCCTCGTGCGCCAGGAGCGCGTCCGCCATAGCGGTGAGCGCCGCGTCCTTGACCTCTCGATGGGTCACGGCGAGCGTACGAGAGGCGGCCCGGGCAGCGTCCGCCTGACGCGAGATGTCCATGGCGCTCATGCTACGGCCGACGGATCAGTAGATCCGCGCTCCGCCCAGTCGCCGAAGGCGAATATGAGAGTCCGCGGTGGCGCCGGAGATCCCCTTCAAGTCCCGATATCGTGCATGTGACCGCCGCCGCGGCCGAGTAGTCACCTACAGAGAAGGGCTGCCGTGACTTCCAATACTGGAGCAAGCACCGAGCATCCGCAGGCGCAAACCGTCTTCATCCTCAGCATCGTCGGCATCTTCGTCGGCATCTGCGCACCCATTGCCTGGTACATGGGTGTTCAGGCGAAGAAGGAAATCGCCGCCCAGCCCGGTCGGTGGTCGTCTGAGGGCAATCTCAAGACGGGCACGATGCTCGGCAAGATCTTCACGATCCTCTACATCATCGGCGTCGTGCTGTGGATCGTCATCATGGTCGCCGCCCTCGTAATTGCCGGTGTCGCCGCAAACTCGTAACGGCAGCACTCGCCACCTGGTTCGAACCCCCGCCTGATCCCAGGCGAGCTCACCACAGTCGCCCCACGAGAATCTCTCGTGAGCGTCTAGTTTGCCGGTCAGCGATGCGCCACCCGTTGACGAGCGACAACTCATGCCCACCAAGGGCGGTCCGATGGTTGCTTCCCGTAGCGTTACGGATCATGACCCTCTTGTACGTCTCCGACCTCGGTCCCGGTGTCGGAGCGCTCCCGCCGCGCGCCCGGCTCGTCAGCGATGCTCCCCGACTGGATCTTGACGGAACCTGGAAGTTCCGGCTCGTACCCACGCTCGACGACGTCACCGAGGGCTTCGAGTCAGCGGGCTTCGACACGGCGGGCTGGGACGAGATTCGCGTCCCCTCCACCTGGCAGATGATCGACATCGCCGGCGCCGCCCCCTACGGCAGGCCCGCCTACCTCAACATCCGCTACCCGTTCCCCATGGACGTGCCGATCCTGCCCGAGGCCAACCCGACCGGCGAGTACGTGGTCAGGTTCATGCTTCCGGACGGATTCGGTCCCGAGGCCGTGCTGCGCTTCGAGGGTGTCGAGTCGTGCTTCGCGGTCTGGCTCAACGGTGTCCGGCTCGGCGACGCGAAGGGGTCGCGGCTGCCGCATGAGTTCGACGTCCATGGCGCGGTCGTCGATGGCGAGAACACCCTGGCGGTACGGGTCAACCAGTACTCGTCCGGTTCGTACATCGAGGACCAGGACTACTGGCGCGTCTCGGGCATCTTCCGGTCGGTGTCCCTGATCGCGACGCCAGCGGGCGGCGTACGCGACGCGTTCGTCCACGCCCCGTACAACTCAGGCATCGGCACTCTCACCGTCGACGTCGACCCGCCGACCGCGCGCCTGAGCGTGCCCGAGCTCGGCATCACCGACGCCGACCCCTCCGTGCCGTGGAGCGGCCCCGTCGAACCATGGTCGAACGAGGCCCCCCGCCTGTACGACGCGGCCGTGTCGACGCCGACCGAGACCGTACGGCTGCGCATCGGGTTCCGTACCGTCGAGATCGTCGACTCCGAGATCCGCCTCAACGGCCGGCCCGTCCTGTTCAGCGGCGTCAACCGCCACGAGTGGCACCCAGAGACCGGCCGCACGCTGTCGCTGGCCACGATCCGCGACGAGCTGTGCCTGATGAAGCGTCACAACATCAATGCCATCCGTACGTCCCACTACGCGCCGGATCCCCGCATGCTCGACCTGGCCGACGAGCTCGGCTTCCTCGTCATCGACGAGTGCGACCTCGAGACCCACGGATTCGAGCTGGCCGACTGGGAGGATCTGCCGACCGACGACCCGCGCTGGGAGCCCGCTCTGCTCGACCGCATCGCGCGCCTGGTCGAGCGTGACAAGAACCATCCGTGCATCGTCGGCTGGTCGCTCGGCAACGAGTCGCACACCGGTTCGGGCCTCGCGGCGATGTCGGCCTGGGTGAAAGGGCGCGACACCTCGCGGTTCGTCCACTACGAGGGCGACCGCACTCTTTCGTACACAGACGTCTGGTCGCAGATGTACACGCCGATCGACGAGGTCGAACGCATCGGCCGCGGCGAGGAGGCTCCCACGGCCGATCCGGCGCTCGATGAGCACCGGCGAGCGGCGCCGTTCCTCCTGTGCGAGTACGTCCACGCCATGGGCAACGGCCCGGGCGAGGCGGCCGACTACCAGCGGCTCTTCGAGACGTACCCGCGACTGCAAGGTGGGTTCGTCTGGGAATGGCTCGACCAAGGGATCCGTCAGGTGCGCGACGGGGTCGGCTACTACGCGTACGGCGGCGACTTCGGCGAGCCCGACCACGACCGGAACTTCATCATCGACGGGCTCGTCTTCCCCGACCGCACGCCCTCGCCAGGACTGGTCGAGTACGCCGCGGTCGTGGCGCCCGTACGGATCACGGTGACTGATCGCATCAGCATCGAGAACCTCCATCGCTTCGTCGACCTGTCGCGCCTGTCATTCACCTGGTCGACCACCGACGGCGCCCGCGGCTCGCTCGAGGTACCGCAGGTCGCGGCCAGTGAGACGGTCACGGTCCCACTGCCTGAGCTGCCCGAATCGGTGGGCGAGCGGTGGCTCACCGTGTCCGCACGGCTGGCCGCCGACACGGCGTGGGCTTCCGCGGGACACGAGGTCACGAGCGGACAGGGACAGCTTCAGTCAGCTTCCGCGGCGGAGGTCGGCGATGCGTTGCCGGTGCAGCCCGACGGCACCGGCCACCGGCTCGGCGATGCACGGTTCGACAGCCGCGGCCGGCTCGTCGAGATGGCTGGAGTCAGCGTCGGCGGGCCGGTCCTCGACGTCTACAGGGCCCCGATCGACAACGAGCTGTACCGCTATGGCGAACCGGCCGGGCAAGGAACCGAGTGGCACCGCCACGGACTTCACCGTCCGATCCAGACGGTGGTCTCCGTCGTGGCCGGCGCCGACACCCTGACCGTCGTCACGCACGAGGGCCCGAGCGGTTGGAACCACTTCTACGAGCTGACCTGGGTCTGGACGACCAC
>JBBQBP010000056.1:0-16997 GCA_038317635.1 Propionibacteriales bacterium | reverse complement strand
CGCCGCGCGGGCGACCCCGAGCCACCTCCCACTGTCCGCGGTCCGGCCCGCCAGCCGGCTCCTGGAGACCGAACGCAAACTCCTGACCCACGCGATCCGGCTCAGCGCCTACAACACCGAGAGCGCCCTGGCCCGGCTCCTACGCCCGCACTACTCCCGCAGCGAAGACGAAGACCGCGCACTGCTCCGCGAAGCCTTCACCCTGACCGGCGACCTCCAGATCGCCGGCACCACACTGCACGTCCGCCTCGACCCCGCCAGCACGCCCGCCCGCAGCAGAGCCCTCGCCCACCTATGCACCGAACTCACCGACACCGCGACCCAGTACCCCGGAACCCAGCTCACCCTCGCCTACAGCATCAAAGGCCACCCCGACATCGCATAAATCAACTCACCATGTCAGGAGATCTGGAGTCACTCCAGGCCGACGTGCCCCGCGCCGGTCGGCGGAAGCGCTCGACCTGTCAGGCGAGCCGGAACAGCTCGAACGAGATGTCGGTGACGAGATCGATGACGGCCGGTTCGTTGTGCAGGTTCAATCGCCGCAGCCGTGCGCCCAGGTCGTCGCTCAGGTGGCTGTGAGGCTTCGTGGCCAGCGCCAGCTCACCCGCTTCGAGGAGCCGTGCGGCATAGGCCGAACCGCTGCGCGACGCCAGGACGTAGTCGCGTCCGCGGGCTCCTCGGCGGGCCCGCTCGGAGTCGTCATCGACCAGTCGGCGCAGTGCGGCCCGGACGCCCTCCGCCCCCGTGCCCGGGTCGACCTTCACCGCCACGTCATCGGGCAGCTCCGAGTAGTGGGCGTGGTCGTAGACCATCACCGGCGTGTCGGACAGCAGCTGTGTGAGGACGCTCGCGGACTGGCCTTCGAGCACCGGGTCCCGCAGCGCCGCCGCGATGTCGGCACGCGTGAGGATCTCCTGGAGCAGCAGGTCCGTGACCCGGCCGGTCACCAGGAACCGGTCCTGGAGGTCGAGCCGACGAGCAAGGCTCAGGAGGTCGGAGCGGGCCTTGTCCTCGGACGGACCGACAGCCCACAGGTGGACCCTCGCCCGGAGGGTCGTGTCGTCGGCGATGGCCTCCAGGAGGAGGTCGATACCTCGGTTGGTGTTGACCGACCCCACGGTCACCAGGAGCACGGCGTCCTGCGGCAGTCGCTCCATCAGGCGAGCAGCCGACGAGCTCTGGTTCTCGTCGAAGCCGAGCCGGGTGGACGGGACCGGGAGCGGTGCCACCGTGACATGACCGAGGGTCAGCCCGTCGACCTGCTCCGCATGCCACCAGGAGTGCACGACAGCGCCGAGGCTTCCCTCGAGCACGACGTCGGTGAGGGGAACGTCGGCGCAGAACCGCAGCCATGCCTCAGCGCCGCCCGGTGCCACCGAGGTGCGCAGCACCTCGGCACGGTCTTCACCGATCTCTTCCTTGACCAGTGCTATGAGGTCGTCGAGGGTCTCGGTCTCGATCGCGGTCCCCCGGACGAGGTTGGTCAACGATGCGTCGTGCAGGACGACGAGGCCGGGCAGGCGCTGAGCCAGCGGGAGGATCCGCGAGTGCCACGGGCTGTCGCCCAGGACGTAGACGACAAGGTCGTACTTCGCGAGCGCGTTCACGACGTCGGCGTCGGCATGGGTGTACGGCCGGACAGGCGTCGGGCAGGCTCGGTAGCTGTCCTCAGACGGGCACCACACGTCGAGCTCCCAACGCGCGCTGAGCCCGGGGATTGCTTGCGTCATGACGTCCGCGATCGCGCTCTCAGGTGACATCGGCGTGACCATCGCGACCTTCATCGAGTCAGCTCCCCAATGACGCGGTCCCAAGAGAGATCGAGTTCGAGCGCCAGGGTCCTTGCGTGCCAACCCATCGCCCGCGCTCGGTCGCGGTGGAGCGCCAGTTCGTCGAACGCGGATGCCAGCGCCTCGGGTTCGGGGGCCGAGACGAGCCCGGTCCGCCCGTGGTCGACAAGGGTGAGTGTCCCGCCCGAGTCCGCGGCGGTGATCGTGGGCTTGCCTGACATCGCCGCCTCATAGACCACATAGCCGTACGAATCCTCGTCGATCGGCAGGTAGGCCGAACCGATGGAGCGGGCGATCAGGTCGAGCTTCTCCTCCTCGCTGATGAAACGGGGGATGAGCTCGACCCGGTCGCCGACGCCGGCGGAGTCGATCTCCCGCTTGATCACGTCGAGCATCTGCGGGCTGTCCGGCGCACCGGCCACGATGAGTCGGTACCCGGGCCGGGCGTGGCGCATGGCCTGGATCGCCAGGACCTGTCGCTTGCCGTCGGAGACCCGCCCCAGGGCGACGATGAAGTCCTCGGCGTTCTCGTTCCGGTAGTCCTGCTCGGCATGCGGCGGCGTCATCAGCACCTCCGCGCTGAGCTCGTTGCTGCGCTGCAGTCGTTCGGCCACCATCGGCGAGATCGCGTAGAGCCGCTTCGCCGCGGCGAACGCCTTGCGGTCCGCGGCATGCACGGCGCTCACGAGCGGGTCGAGGGCCGGGTCCTTGGGCCACCCGACGGGTGGTGCGTCGTAGGCCTGGCGGAACTGGTGCACCAGCCAGATGACGACGTCCGGGTGGGGGATCAGGTAGGCGGGGAACTTCAGACCGATGACCCGGTCGACGTTCACCGCGTCGAGCAGCGATGCCGCGACGAGGCCCTCGAGGATCTGATCCGGTGAGTTGCCGATCGGCAGGCGTAGGAGGTCCACCTCGTGGCCGGCCTGCTGGAGCTCGTGGACCAGACGGTCCGCAAGGAGCTCCGCCCCGCCGCGGACGAACGGCGCGGCATTGTTCGCGACGAGAAGCTTCAGGCGTCCTCCCCGAGAAGTCGACGGATCACGTGCGGCCACGCGATGTTGAGCTCCTCGCGGCGCGCAAAGCTCCGTTCGCCCATCTGCTGGGTCCCGGCCCTGTTCTCGTAGAGCTGGTCGAAGACCTGGGCGAGAGCCTGCGGATTCGGCTCCGCGACGCGTCCCTCGATCCCGTCCCGGACGAACTCGAGCGCACCGCCGGAGTCCTGCAGCGTCACGATCGCCTTCGCGGAGTGGGACGCCTCGAGCGAGGGGTAGCCGTAGGAGTCCTCGTCGAGCGGTAGGTAGGCGAGCGCGAGGCACTGGGCCAGCAGCTCGACCTTCTCGTCCTCCTCGAGCCACCCGAACCGGAGCTCGACCTTGTCCTCGAGATCGTGCTGGCGCACGTACTCCCGGATCTCCCGGCTGAACAGGGCGGCGTCCGGCTTGCCCGCGATGACGAGCTTGACCGGCGTGGTCGTGTGCTGCATGGCCTTGACAGCCAGGAGCTGGCGCTTGATCGGGGTCACGCGGCTCGGGTAGAAGATGAAGTCGCCGTACCCCTGCGTGTGGAACCGCGACGTGTCACCACCCAGCGGCGGGAACAGGGGCTTTGCCTCCAGCCCGTTGAACTCCCGGACCCGGTCGCGGACGATCAGCGAGTTCGTGAACAGGTCGCGGGACTCGCCGAGCGCCAGGTTGTCGATGCGTCGCAGCGCCTCGCGATAGGCGACCCCTTCGGCGTTCGCAGGTACACCTCGGTACGGGGTGTGCCACAGGTCGAAGAGTTGCCGGTAGTGGTGGATGAACCAGGTCGCCTTGTTCTCGTGCCGGATGACGTGCGCAGGCCACCGGATGGCGATCAGCCGGTCCGCGCTCCCGGCGAACGGAGTGGCTCTCAGGCCCACCATGGCGGAGAGCGACGGCCTCGGATCGGTGGGAAAGGGCAGGTAGAATTCCTCGACCTCGTGCCCGGCGGCACGCATGGCCTCGGCGGTCCATCGGACGATCAGGCGACCGCCGCCGTCGATCAGCGGGAGGGTCGTCGATGCGATGATGACGCGCATGGTCAGATCTCCTGAGTTCTGCGCGCACGAACGCGACCGTGCTCATCGAGCAGCAGGCCCTCGGCACCCGTGCCGGCGAGCAGCTCGGCGACCCGCCTCGCCTCGGCCGCGGTGACCATGTCACGGAAGGCCGCAGCGACATGCCGCCCGTCCAGCCAACGGCGCAGCCGACCGCGCAGACGGCGTGTTGGCCGTCCCAGCAACCGATCTCGCAGCTCGGGCCTGGCGGCGTACGCGCGCAGCAGCCGCTCGCGGCCCGCGCCGCTCACCAGCCGCGAGACCTCGAAGGCGGCCTCTTGCGGGCTCGGCGGTCGTTGCAGAGCGGCCTCGAAGAGTGCACCCACGAAGACTTCGTGCGCGACGACTCCCGGCGTGTACGCCCGTTTGGGGGGCCATGCGGTGGCTCCGAGCTCTGTGACGGCGACCAGGGTCTGCCACAACGCCAGCTGCGAGCGAACCTTGACGCGACGCTCGAGTGGGCAGACGAGAGCCTCACCCGAACCGGCGATCTCGAGCGCCAGTTTGAGTAGCGGCTCACCCGCTTCGAGTCGGGCAACCCACACCGCGAGGCCGTCCGGATCGGCGTCGCGTTCGACTATCTCCCGGTAGAGGACGGCGACCGCGTCGGCGGGCTCGTGCTCGCCGACGGCCAGGCTGAGTAGGCCGGAGGCCTCTCTCGTTGCGGCGCGTGGTGGCATCGGCGTCGGTTCGCCGCGGAGGATCCGCTGGAAGGTGGCGCGGCGACGCGCGCGCCGGGTATCGGGGTCAACGCCTCCCAGCGCTGGCCCGACGGTCCTCAGCTCGTGGATCGGCGTTTCGTCAGTGGCGAACGCTTCTGGCGCCGGGATCGGCAGGTCACCACCATCAAATGGCGCCGCGATCTCCCCGTCCCCCGCTCGTTCAGAGTCGGTCGCGGAGGCATCAGACTCGAACGCAGGCGACCGACTTGCGCGCACCGCACGGTTCTCCGCACGGAGCGTCGCGTTGGTCTCGAGGAGCGCCTGGCGCTCGTGATGCAGCCGGTTCAGCAAGTCAGTCGTGTAGCCGTCCAGCGGGTTTGCCGGTACCGAGAGGGCGTGTTCCAGGGCGGGGTCGGTCGTCAAGTAGTGATTGAGGCCATCGAAGAGGCAGTGCACGTACCCGGCCGCGACAAGCATGGCAACGGCTTCGTCACCCGCAACCCGTCCGATGCCCGGGCCCACTCCCTCGACGACGCAGACCAGCGGCCGAATCGGGCCGCCCAGAAGTCCTCGGACGACGCCCGGCTCCGCGCCTTCGACGTCGATCTTCAGGACATCGACGTGATCGATCCCAAGCTCGGCCAGCAGCGTATCGAGTCGGCGGATCGGCACCTCGAGGATCCTTGACGTCGCAACGTCGGCGCCGGTCAGAGCGGGGTCGAGGAGCGACGCCCAACCGGGGTTCTCGGGGAGGTTGAGGCGCGCCGTGCCGTCCCTGTCACCAATGGCGAGGGTGAGGTTCAGGTCCCCTGGACGGTCGCGCTCGAACTCGGCGTGGCGATCGGGCTGCGGTTCGATGTTGAGGCCGCGCCAGCCACGCTCGTAGAGCGCGCGGGTCACGGAGTCGAAGCTCGGGTGGAATGCGCCGACGTCGACGTAGAAGCCGCGGGGCCGGTTGCCGAGTGCGCGCCAGATGATCACGTCCTCGCCGTGCTGGGCGTAGGAGATGAAGGGAACCGGATCGCTCATGTCACCCGCCCGCGTCTTGTCAACGGCTGCCGGCTCACGCGCGCAATTCCGCGACGCGGCGGGTGAGCGCGCCGCATACGGTGGCGACGTCGTCGTCCGTCAGCAGCGTGTGGGTCGGGAGGGAGATGCCCTCAGCGCCGAGGCGCTCGGCGACGGGGAAGGAGGCGATCGGCTCGGTGATGTAGGGCGGCATGAGGTGCAGCGGGTAGAAGACCGGCCGGGTCTCGATGCCGTCAGCCTTGAGCAGGTCGATGAGCTCGTTGCGCTGCTCGGTCGAGAAGCCGTCGATCATCACGGTGTACAGCCAGGCGACCCGGCGGGCGTCCGCCCGCTCCACGGGCAGCGTGATGCCGCCGACGGGTGCCAGCAGCTCGGTGTACCGGGCGGCGATCTCGCGGCGCCGGCCGAGCATCTGCTCGATCCGCTCGAGCTGGGCCACGCCGATCGCCGCGGCCACGTTGGTCATCCGGTAGTTGTAGCCGATCTCCAGGAACCAGTAGCGCTTGGTGGAGTCCATGCCCTGGCCGCGCAGCAGACGCAGCCGGGCGTTGAGCTCGTCGTCGTCGGTGGTGACGGCGCCACCCTCGCCGGTCGTGACGATCTTGTTGCCGAAGAAGCTGAACACGCCGACGTGGGCGAGCGAACCGACGGGGCGCCCGTCCACCTGCGCACCGTGCGCTTCGGCGGCGTCCTCGACGACCGTGAGCCCGTGGCGCTCGGCGATCGCCATGATCGCGGTCATGTCCGCCGGGTGGCCGTACAGGTGCACCGGGATGATCGCCTTGGTGCGGTCGGTGATCCGGTGCTCGATGTCCGCCGGGTCGAGGTTGAGCGTGTCCGGCTCGACGTCGGCGAAGACCGGCGTGGCACCGCAGTAGACCACCGCGTTGGCCGAGGCGATGTAGGTGAGCGTCGGGACGATGACCTCGTCACCCGGGCCGATGCCGATGGCGACCAGGGCGAGGTGCAGCGCCGTGGTCCCGTTGTTGGTCGCGACGACGTGCCGGCTGCCGGCCACCTTCGCGAACGCCACCTCGAAGTCGGTGATGAAGTGGCCCACGGAGGAGATCCAGGTCGACTCGAGGCACTCGTTGACGTACAGGCTCTCCTTGCCCGAGAGGTCCGGGCTGGCGATCGGGATCAACGTGTCATCTCCTGTGCAGCTACTCCGACTACTGTCTGGCCGTCCGGGATGTCGTGGATCACCACGGCGCCCGCTCCGACAGTCGCGCCGGCCCCGATCCGGATGCCCGGGACCACGCTCGCGCCGATGCCCACCATCGCACCGTCGCCCACTGTGACCGTGCCCGCGAGGTTGACCCCCGGGGCGATGTGGACGAAGTCGCCGATCACGCAGTCGTGATCGATCGTGGCACCGGTGTTGATGATGGAACCGCGGCCGACGCTGACGTTCGCGCCGAGGACGGCCTTGTGCAGCACGATGCTACCGACCCCCACGGAGGCGGTGGCACCCACCTGGGCGCTCGGGGCGATGACGGTGACCAGCTCGAGGCCGGCGGCCAGGCACAGGTCGGTGACGGCTGAGCGCACGTGACCCGAGCCCAGGGCGACGAAGGCCCGGTCCAGGCCGGCGGCGGCGAGGGCCGCCAGATCGGCATCGTCGCCGAGGTAGGGCAGTCCGAGCACATCGCCCTGGGTGGGGCCGACGTAGCCGGCGGGGGTGAGCTCGGGGGAGGGGTCCCAGGCGTCGAGGCAGGCACGTGCATGCCCGCCGTTGCCGACGATCACCACCCGGTCCATCCGCTCCCTGCCCCTCAGGATACGTGCGCGCGCGACGAAGGATCCGCTCCGCGCATCCCGAGGAGCCTAATCGACACCGGGCCCGGGTTGCGTGACCACGGACCTGTGCTAGGAAATGGGCCCGGAGGCAGGCGGGCCAGGGGGCCGCTGATCCTCGCTAGGATCGACCCGCACCCTGCCGACAGGACATCCATGAAGGTCTTCATCCAGATCCCCTGCCTCAACGAGGAGGAGACCCTCCCTGCGGTGCTCACCTCGATCCCGACCCAGATCGACGGCGTCGACGAGATCGAGATCCTGGTCATCGACGACGGCTCGACCGACCGCACGCTCGAGGTCGCGCGCGCCCACGGTGTGACCCACTTCGTGCATCACACGCGCAACATGGGGCTGGCGCGGTCCTTCCGGGACGGCGTCGACTACGCCCTGGCGCACGGTGCGGACATCGTGGTGAACACCGACGGTGACAACCAGTACCCCCAGAACCGCATCGGTGACCTGGTCCAGCCGATCCTGGCCGGGACGGCGGACATCGTCATCGCCGACCGTCAGACCGGCACGATCGTGCACTTCTCGCCCTTCAAGAAGCTCATGCAGCGGGTCGGCAGCCACATCGTCAACAAGGCGGCCAGCACCGAGCTGCCGGACGCAGCGAGCGGGTTCCGCGCGTACTCGCGGGCCTCGCTGCTGCGGCTCAACGTCGTCACGCAGTTCAGCTACTGCATGGAGACGATCATCCAGGCCGGCAACAAGCGGCTGCGCATCGCGAGCGTCCCGGTAGTGACGAACGCCAAGACGCGCGAGTCGCGCCTCTTCAAGAACATCTTCCACCACATGGTGAAGTCGGGCTCGGCCATCACCCGCAGCTACCTCATGTTCAAGCCGTATGTGATCTTCACGACACTGACGATCATGTTCGGCCTGCTGGCGGCCATCCCGCTGGTCCGGTTCTTCGTCCTGTGGTTGGTGGGCGGTGACACCGCGGGGAACGTCCAGTCCCTGATCTTCGGCTCGATCATGTCTGTCGCCGCGCTCCTGTCGCTGGCACTCGGGGTCATCTCCGACCTGTTGCGCACCAACCGGGTGCTCCTCGAGGAGCAGCTCGAGCGGATCAAGGAAATCCAGTACCGGCGCTCACCCGATCTGGACCAGGCCCGGACGCAGCACCCCCGATAGGATCGCCGCGTCCTCTTCTCTGGCACCGAGTCCCTCCGGCATACGAGGAAACATGACGCGCGCACTCATCACCGGCATCACCGGCCAGGACGGCCTGTACCTCTCCGAGCTCCTGCTGGCCAAGGGCTACGAGGTCTACGGCCTGATCCGTGGGCAGAGCAACCCGAAGCTGGAGCTGGTCCGCAGGACGGTTCCCGATGTCAAGCTGTTGACCGGCGACCTGACGGACCTGTCGAGCCTGCTGCGGGCGATGGAGCATGCGGAGCCGGACGAGGTGTACAACCTGGGCGCGATCTCCTTCGTCGCGTACTCGTGGGAGAACGCGATGCTCACGACGGACGTGACCGGCAAGGGGGTGCTGAACATCCTCGAAGCCGTCCGGCTCTACTCGCACGACGACCCGCGCAGGGTGCGGTTCTACCAGGCGTCGAGCTCGGAGATGTTCGGCAAGGTCCAGGAGGTCCCGCAGCGCGAGTCGACGTTGCTGTGGCCGCGGTCGCCGTACGGCGTCGCCAAGGTCTTCGGGCACTACATGACGATCAACTACCGCGAGTCCTACGGGATGCACGCGTCGTCCGGGATCCTCTTCAACCACGAGTCGCCACGACGTGGGCCGGAGTTCGTCACCCGCAAGGTGTCCCAGGCCGTGGCCCGGATCAAGCTGGGTATGCAGAACGAGATCACGATGGGCAACCTGGACGCCAAGCGTGACTGGGGGTTCGCCGGCGACTTCGTCGATGCCATGTGGCGGATGCTGCAGCAGGACGTGGCTGACGACTATGTCGTCGCCACCGGCCAGACGCACTCCATCCGCGACCTGCTCGACATCGCCTTCACCGCGGTGGACATCGAGGACTGGACCCCCTACGTCACCCAGGACCCCAGGTTCATGCGCCCGGCCGAGGTGGACATGCTCATGGGTGACTCGAGCAAGGCCCGCACGGTTTTGGGCTGGGAGCCGAAGGTCGGGTTCACCGAGCTGGTGCAGATGATGGTCGAGAACGACCTGGCCGAGCAGCGAGCCGAGCTCGGACGATAGACGTGCGCCGGGTGCTGATCACTGGGATCACCGGTCAAGACGGTGGCTACCTCACCGAGCAGCTGCTCGCCGAGGGCTCACAGGTGCACGGTCTGGTGCATGATCAGGACGAGACGATCGCGACCTTCCGGGGGGGCTTTCCCTCGGTGACCGTGCATGTGGGTGACCTCGCCGACAGCGACGCCCTGCGCCGGCTCGTGTCGGAGGTCGAGCCGGACGAGCTGTACAACTTGGCCGGGATCAGCTCGGTCGCGTTCTCCTGGGAGCAGCCGGTGGTGACCGCCGAGCTCAGTGGTGTCGCGGCGGCGGTGCTCTTTCAGGCGGCTCTCCGGCTGCAGGAGCACACGGGTCGGCGGATCGCCTGCGTGCAGGCGAGCAGTTCGGAGATCTTCGGTGTCGCCCAGACGTTCCCGCAGGACGAGGACACCCCGGTTCGACCGGTGTCACCGTACGGGGCCGCCAAGGCGTACGCGCACCACATGGCAGGCGTCTACCGCAGCAAGGGCCTGCACGTGGCCAGCTGCATCCTGTTCAACCACGAGTCCCCGCGGCGCCCGGCCACGTTCGTGACGCGCAAGATCACCGCCGCCGCGGCCCGGATCGGCGCAGAGGGCTCCGGCGTGTTGCGCCTGGGCAACCTCGACGCGGGACGCGACTGGGGCTGGGCGCCGGACTACGTCGACGCCATGGTGCGGGCGGCCCGGCACGATGTCGGGGACGACTTCGTCATCGCGACGGGGCGCACGCACACGGTCGAGGAGTTCGCCGAGGCCGCCCTGCGCCGCGCCGGGGTGGGAGACGAGTGGCGTGACCACATCGAGGTGGACCCGCAGTTCCTGCGTCCGATGGACACCGCCGTGATGGTCGGCAACGCCGGCAAGGCACGTCGTGAGCTTGGTTGGAAGCCGACCCTCGACTTCGAGGAGATCGTCAGTCGAATGGTGGATCACGACATGGAACTGTTGTGGGCGGGCTCATGAGCCGGCGTAGCTCTGCCACCAGCGCCGCCACCGTCCGGCCCGGCGTCGTCTCGGTCGTGCTGGTCAACTACCGCGGGGCGGCGGAGACGATCACCTGCCTCAGGGCGTTCGACGACATCGACTGGCCGGCCGACCGCCTCGAGCTCATCGTCGTGGACAACGACTCCGGTGACGGCAGCACGGCGCAGATCCGCGCCGCCGTTCCCGGCGCGACAGTCATCGAGTCGGGCTCGAACCGGGGGTTCGCGGGGGGCTGCAACCTCGGCGTCGCGCACGCGACAGGCGAGTACGTCGGCCTCATCAACAACGATGCCAGGCCGGATGCGCGGTGGATCGCCGCGGCCGTGCGGGCTTTCGAGGAGGACGACGCGATCGCCTCCGTCGCCTCCAAGGTCCTGGACTGGGACGGCAAGCTCATCGACTACGTCGACGGGTCGATGACGTGGTTCGGGATGGGCTACAAGCGAGAGGTCGAGAGGCCGGACTCACCCGACTACGACGTCGTCAAGGACGTCCTGTTCGGCACCGGTGCGGCGATGTTCGTCCGTGCGGACGTGTTCCGCGCGGTCGGTGGGTTCGACGAGCGCTTCTTCATGTTCTACGAGGACGTCGACCTCGGCTGGCGCCTGAACCTGCTCGGCCACCGCGTGCGCTACGTGCCGGGATCAGTCGCTTACCACCGCCACCACGTGACGATGAAGAAGTTCGGCAGCTTCCGCGAGACGTACCTGCTTGAGCGCAACGCGCTGCTGGCGATGTACAAGAACTACGACGACGACACGCTCGCTCGGGCGCTGCCGGCGGCGATGGCGCTCGCCGTTCGGCGCTCGCTCGCGCGGACGGGCACCGACGCGACGACCTTGGATCTGCAGCGCTCGTCTGGCGGCGACGACGTCGGAACGCTTGAGATCCCGAAGATGGCGCTCACGGGCCCGTACGCGATCGACTACTTCGTCGAGCAGCTGCCCTCGCTGATCGAGACGCGTCGGGACCTGCAGGCTCGACGGCGACGCACCGACCGGGACCTGTTCCCGCTGTTCCGCGAGGCGATCGAGCCGGCCTACGGGATGCCCACCTACCTGGACGCACACGAGATCCTGGTACGAGCCTTCGGCATCGAGCCCCACTTCCGGGCGCGTCAGCGCGTCCTCGTGGTGACCGGTGAGCCACTGCTGGAGGTCATGGCCGGGCCGGCGATCCGCGCGTGGGAGATCGCCAAGGCACTGTCGCCGGACCACGACGTCGTTCTGGTGTCCACCGTCGGCGCGCGCGTCAAGCACCCCGGGTTTCAGGTCAAGGCGGCCGGTGGCGGCAGGCAGCTACGCAAGCACACGGAGTGGGCAGACGTCATCGTCTTCCAGGGCCTCTTGCTCGACATGGCGCCCTGGCTGTTCGACAGCGACAAGATCCTCGTGGCCGACGTCTACGACCCGATGCACCTCGAGCAGCTTGAGCAGGCCAAGGACCTGGGCGTCGACGGCCGGGCGACGGCCCTGCTGGAGACAACCCGGATCCTCAACGACCAGCTGCGCCGGGCGGACTACGTGCTCTGTGCGTCCGAGAAGCAGCGGGACTTCTGGCTGGGGCAGCTCGCCGGCCAGGGACGGATCAACGCGCCGGTCTACGACGAGGACGAGAGCCTGCGCTCGCTGATCGCGGTCGCGCCGTTCGGGATCGATGACGAGCCTCCCGTGCAGCGCAGGCACGCGATCCGCGGTTCGGTCGAGGGCATCGGCGCTGAGGACAAAGTCATCCTCTGGGGAGGCGGGATCTACAACTGGTTCGACCCGCTCACGCTCATCCGGGCGGTGGACCGGCTGAAGGATGAGCACCCGGAGATCCGCCTCTTCTTCATGGGTCTGAAGCATCCGAATCCCGGGGTGCCGGAGATGCGGGTCGCGTGGGAGTCCCGCCGGCTGTCCGACGAACTAGGGCTCACCGGTCGGCACGTCTTCTTCAACGAGGGCTGGGTGCCCTACGCCGAACGGGCCGACTACCTCCTCGACGCGGACGTGGGCGTGTCGACGCACTTCGAGCACATCGAGACGGCGTACAGCTTCCGGACCCGGATCCTGGACTACCTGTGGGCGTCGTTGCCCATCGTGGCTACCGATGGTGACACCTTCGGCGTCCTGATCCGGGAGCATGACCTGGGTCGGGTGGTGCCGGCCGAGGACGTCGAGGCACTCATCGACGCGCTCCGGGAGATGCTCTTCGACGAGTCGGCACGGGCACGGGTCCACGCCAACATCAGTTCGTTCGCGCAGGGCTACCACTGGTCGCGAACGCTGACGCCGTTGGTGGAGTTCTGCCGCCACCCGGTGCGGGCTCCGGACCTGGTGATCGCTCGGGCCTCGATGAGTGCCGCGGCCATGAGCGGGTCTCGCCGGCCCCGGGCGTCGTTGCGCCAGGACGTTGCGCTCGCCCGCAGCTACCTCAAGGCCGGGGGGTTCCGGGAGGTGCTTCGGCGGGTGGGCGGCCGGCTCCGGCGGATGGCCGGGATCGGACAGCACGACGAGTAGCGGTCAGGGCAGCCGCCGGATCAGGAGCCCGAACGACGTGGTGACGGACTCACCCAGCGCCAGCTTGAGGTGTGCCACATCGGGCGGTGCCGACGCACCCTCCGCGCTGAGGAGGCTGATCCAGCGGTCCTCGGGAGTGTCCATCGGGACGGTGAAGTTGAACGTGGAGGTGCACCCCAGGTCGGCGAGTCGGGTCGCGAAGTCCCGAAGGTCCTGGAGCCGGTAGACGGCGCAGTGGCCGTAGTCGGCCGTGGTCTCCCTGCGGGTGAGCTCGAGCTCGGTGGTGTGGACCGCGAGCCCTCCCGGAGTCAGTAGGCGGCAGGACTCGAGCACGAACTCCAGTCCACGCTCGGGACTGCCGAGGTGCTCGATCACGCAGGACGACCAGATCAGGTCGAAGGTGCCGATGTCGGTCGGCACGTCGTTCATGTCGACGTTGCGCAACGTGACGCGGGAGGCGAGATCGTCGTCGCTGATCAGGTACCGGCGGGACAGGCCGGTCAGGCCCGTCATGAGCTCGCCGGTCTCGGCCCAGTCCCCACCGGTCTCGGCCGGCTGGTCCGTCGCGAGCACGGCGAGGCCCCTGCTCGCGAAGAAGGCCGGCAGCGGTTCGGTCCCGACGCCGAACCCGAGTGCTGCTCGGCCCGGCTCGAGGAGTCCGGCCTGCGAGGCTGCCTCGGCGATGTAGGCCCACTCCCAGGTCTTGCGGTTGTACGGGTTGCCGACGGTCCCGTCCGCGCCGACGCCCATCAGCACCTCGAGCCAGTGCAGGTACGCGGGGTCGTCGCACTGCGCAGCGCTGGCAGCCTGCGACGTGAGCCAAGCGAAGGTGGGTGGCGAACCCTCCCGGTTGTGCTCGCTGACGTCGACCCGGGCGAGGTACGCGGCCTCCGTGGCGGTCTGGGCGAGCGTGGGCACGGTCGGGGCGGGGAACAGTCGGCGACCGAACGTGGTCAGCACGGTCCCGAGAGGGCCTAGCCGCCGTGCCAGCGACGTGAGGGTCCTGCGTGTGCGACTCACGTCCTGCCTCCGATGTCGATGCCTGGTTCTCGGGCCGCCCCTGGCGCACGCCGGTTGGCGACTCTACCGGCTGGCGTCCTCGGCGCAAGGGTGGGCTGCGGCGACCCACCTGCGCCAGGCGAGTCGGTCGTGAGCGTGCACTGCCGGTGCCGTGGGCTGACACCTACACGTAGAGAACCTGGCCCAGGCGCCGGACGGCGGTGTTCTTCCAGAACCCGTGGCGCCGGAGCGTCCGCAGACGCCCGGCCTTCCCGAGCCGGGGGATGGTGACGTAGGCGCGGAGCATCTCCACCTGCACATCGGAGAGCCGGTCCTCGAAGTGCTCGAGGAAGGCAGCCGCCTGCGCGAACGACGCCGTGAACCCGCCGGTGATGCCCTCCCGGTCCAGCAGCCTGTTCAGCTTGTAGGAGAGACCTCTCGAGGGCTTCGCGCCCACCGCGTTGTCGCCGTGCTGGCGGTAGAGCACCGTCGGAGTGTCGATGAAGCCGATCGCCCCGAACGCGGAGGCGATCACCGCCAGCCACCAGTCGTGCATGGCGATGCCGTCGAACGGCTCCCGAACCAGGTCGGCGAGGGGCCGGTTGACCATGACGGTGCACCCCGTGACTGTGTTCTGCGTGACCAGCCGGGCCAGGCGTGACTCGGAGCCGTCGAGCTGCTGGGCATCCATCATCGAGCGCGACGTCACCCGTAGGCTGGCGTCCGTCACGGTGAGGTCGGTGTGCACGAGCAAGGGCGTGCCCGCACCGAAGCGTCGCTCCAGCTCCCGCATCTTGGCGACGGTGACGGCGATCTTGTCGTCCAGCCAGACGTCGTCGTGGTCGCTGAGCATCACGTACGGGGCGTGCGATGCGCGCAGCATCTCCAGGAAGCTCCGTGCCGCCGATCCGCTGCTCTCCCCGCGCAGCTGCACGGCGATCCGGTCGGGGTGTCTGGCTGCGATGTCGCGGACGACCGCCACCGTCCCGTCGGTCGAGCAGTCGTCACGCACCGTGAGCGTCCAGTGCTGATGGCTCTGCCGCAGGATCGACTCGATCTGGTCCCCGACGAAGTGCTCGCCGTTGTAGGTGGCCATCAGCACGTCGATCGAGGCTCCGTCGCCGTCAGGGGGCTGCGTCATCGACCGCACTTCCGTGCTCGGCAGGAGTGGCATCGACATCGCTTCCGGGGGCGCTGCCCAGGCCGGTCGCCCGCCAGGCAAGGGCTGCCAGCACCGCCACGACCAGCGCGTACGCCGCCACCCCCGGTAGGTATCCGATGGGCGAGGACCAGTGGGGCGCCCTTGTGACGAGTTCGCCGTCCAGGCCTTCGCTGTAGCGGCGCGCCGCCCACCAGAACGCCGCGACGTGCGCGACCGCGAAGAGCGGCAGGGTGAGCCGGCCGACACGATGCACCAGGTCTCGCGCTGCCTCCCGCTCGGTGGCCAGGAGGGCCGCCGCGACGAGTGGGACACCCGCGGCCAGCGGCAGGACGTAACGGCCCTGCCAGATGATCCCGGTGTCCGCCGCGGTGAGGAGCTGGAGCACGAACGGCGCGCCGAGCACGCCGAGGATGATCACGACGAGGGCCAGGGTCTGGCGGGTTGATGTCCGGGCAACCAGTCCGAGCAGGACGAGTGCCCCGCCGGCCACGAACCAGGAGACGTAGGTCGCGGGCGGTGCGGGGGAGTCCAGCCAGCCGAAGTTGCCCACCATGTTCAGCAGGTACTCGTAGGTGTGGCCGGCGAGGGCGTGGACGGTTCGCCGCAGGTCGGCGTACTCCGGGAACAGGCCACCGCCCGTCACGGCAGGGTGCCTGGCCAGCCAGGACACGGCCCCGATGCTGGCGAGGGCGCCCGCCAGCCCCACCCATCGCGCCGAGCGCTGCCGGAGCACCTCACGCCAGCGGCCGGGGGGAGCGAGGATCAGGGCGACGACGACGGCGCCAACGGCCCAGACCGGGGACGACGCGCGGACGTTGACCAGGACCGCGCCGCTGACGGCAACCTGGACGAGCGTTCCCGTGGACGGCGCCCCGGTGCCGAGCGCGAGGGCGAGGCACGCCGCCCAGAACGAGAACGCGGTCGCCACCTCGAGCCCCTGGGGGTTGACGGTCCCGCCCAGGAACAGGCACATCGGGGTGATCGCAGCCGCGATCGCCCAGGTCGCCGAGCGTGCGCCGAGGGTGCGGGTCACCCGGGCGGCCCCCCAGGTCAGGAAGCCTGCGGCGAGCGCAGCGCTGACCAGCCGCATGCCGAACATCGCGGCCTCGGCGCCGAGGAACAGCGACGGCCACCCGACGAGGAGGTAGTACAGCGGGGGGTACTGACCGGCGAAAGTCTCAACGGGCACCGACGAACCGTCCGGTGGGGCGATGTCCTGCTGACAGGCGGCCGGGACGTCGGACTTGAAGGCGAAGCAGTTGGGCAGGGCGACGATCGCGGCGTAGTCGCTGGGGAGCTCGACGATGGTGCCGGCCCCGGGCCGGGTGGCGTCGACCGGGTTCGCGCCCAGCTCACCGTCCCACTGACCACGTACGACGGCGGCGGCATTGACCACGTGCGACGGCTCGTCCGGGGACGCCATCAGCGGCAGGGCGACGGACCAGGCCGCTCCGAGCAGGAACACCAGCGATCCGGCGACCGACCACGCCAGTACTGTTCGACTCCGCGGTACGCGGGCGGGCACTGACGCCCCGTCGGCCCCAGGCACCTGCGTTCCCGCCGCGGCAGCGTCCTTCTGCGGCGACGGCGTATGCATGGTCGATCCATCTCCCGTGACGACGACGCCGGCGGACCGGCTCGGCCGGCGCAAGTCTAGCGGGAGTTTCCCGGCTATCTCGGGGGGTTGGTGTAAACGTGCAGGTCAGCGTGGGTGCGGGTGGTGTTTGGGTGTATGACCTAAGTGTGGGGTGCCCAACGGTTTAGGTCGAAGATCTCGATGAGTTGGTCTTGGGT
>JBBQBP010000055.1:0-17796 GCA_038317635.1 Propionibacteriales bacterium | reverse complement strand
GGACAGCGACCTGATCCCGTACGGCGAGAGGAACTCGGCGCTGTCCAGCACTCGCTGCAGAACGCGGACGTACCGACCCGGCGGCACGAGCGCCATCCCTCCTTCGTGGCCGTGGTCGGGATGGACGATCATCCTGCGCTGGAGCAGGTCCTGCCGGTGGGCCTCGAGCCAGTCACGGCGCTGGACGTACGAGTCGAGCTGGTCGACCCACTGGGGAGTCACGGCGACCGCCAGCAGCGGGACGAGGCCCACGTACGAGCGGACGCGGACCGGCTCGGCCTGACCCTCGGCGTCGACGAGCAGGTCGTAGTAGAAGCCGTCGGTCTCGTCCCACAGGCTGATCCCCGCGCAGCCGAAGGCCTCGCTGGCCTCGGCGATCGACAGGAACCGTTCGAGGAAGGTGGTCGGCAGCTCACTCCAACCGGGGTCGTGCTTGGCGAGCTCCTGGGTCATGCGCAGCATGGCGAGGAACGCGAAGGCGACCCAGCTGGTGGCGTCGGACTGCTCCAGGTGGTGTCCTTCCGGTACGTGGCGGGAGCGGTCGAACACCGAGATGTTGTCCATCCCGAGGAAGCCGCCGCCGAACAGGTCCGTACCGTGCTCGTCCTTGATGTTGGTCCACCACCCCATGTTGAGCAGCAGCTTGCTGACCATGCGTGCCAGGAACGCCGTGTCCCGCGACCCGTCGATGACGTACACCAGCCAGCTCGCCCAAGCCTGTACGGGCGGGTTCACGTCGGAGAACGACCACTCGTAGGCAGGAAGCTGGCCCGACGGGTGCTGGGCCCACTCGCGGCACAGCAGCAGCAGCTGCGCCTTCGCCAAGGCCGGGTCCACATGGGCCAGCGTGACCGCGTGGAACGCGAGGTCCCAGGCGGCGAACCAGGGGTACTCCCACTCGTCGGGCATCGAGATCACGTCGGCGAGCTCCAGGTGGACCCAGTCGGTGTTCCGGCCGGCCGGTTGCGGTGCGCGGCGCTGAGGCGGGGCAGGCGCCTGGCTCGGGTCACCGTCCAGCCATTCAGCGACGGTGTATCGGTAGACCTGCTTACCCCACAACAGGCCCGCGAACGCCCGCCGTGCGATGAGCGCGTCCTCGTCGGACGTTGCGGGCGGGATCACTCCGGCGTAGAAGGCGTCCGCCTCGGACCTGCGGGTGCTCAGCACCTGCGCGTACGAGTCCCCGAACGGCGGCTCGTCGTGAGCGGTGGACCGCAGCCGCAGGGTGATGGTCACGGACTCACCTGGCCCGACCGCGTCGAAGCGGTAGTCCAGAGCGACCTTGGTGCCGCGACCGGCGGGGTTGACCTTGGAGTCGTCACCGCGGACGACCGCGTCGTTCACCCCGTTGGTCGGGTAGTCGGACGCGTTGTGGGCCCCGGCGCCGAACAGCCCGACGGCATCGGTCTCGTTGTCGCAGAACAGGACTCGAGGGTTACCGGCTGCCTCCAGACGGTAGTCGCCGAGGAAGTCGTGGTGGGCGGCGATGCTGACGCCCGCATCGTCGGCGCGGACGAGCTCGAGTGTCGGGCGTCGCTCGTCACGTCCCCAGGCCCACGTGTTGCGGAACCACAGCTGAGGGACCAGGTGGAGGGGGGCTGGGTCAGGGCCACGGTTCACGGCGGTCACGGTCAGCAGGATGTCGTCAGGGGCCGCCTTGGCATGCGTGGTCGTGACGTCGAAGAACCTGTTCTCCGCCAGGGCGCCGGTGTCGGCCAGCTCGAACTCGCGCTCGTCGCGGCCTCGGCGCGCGTTCTCCGCGACGAGCTGCTCGTAGGGGAAGGCGGTCTGCGGATAGCGGTAGAGCAGCTGTTCCCACGAGTGGGTGGGGGTGGCATCGAGGGCCCACCAGTACTCCTTGACGTCCTCGCCGTGGTTTCCCTGCCCGTTCGTCAGGCCGAACCAGCGTTCCTTGAGGCGGTCATCCCACTCGTTCCACAGGGCGAGCGACAGGTGCAGGAACCCGTGCGTGTCGCAGAGCCCGGCGATGCCGTCCTCGCCCCACCGGTAGGCGCGGGCGTGGGCCTGGTCGAACGGCAGGTAGTTCCAGGCATCTCCGTCCGCGGAGTAGTCCTCTCGGACTGTGCCCCACTGGCGGCCGGACTGGTACGGCCCCCAGAGTCGCCATGGCGCCTCCGTGGGAAGATCCATGACCCGGGCACCCTCGGGCCCCCGATCGGCATCGGAGGCCGACCTACGATGGCTTTCGTTGGTGGGTATGGCCTTCTCCTTGATCGGCGGGACGTGATCGGGACGATTGGTTCTCAGCCTAGGCGGCCCGCCTGACGAGCCGGTCGAGACGGAGCTGCCGCTCCCAGCGAGGTCGGTTGTGGCCACTGAGGAAGACACGCGAGGGAGCAGATCATGGACTTTGCAGGACTGTCAGGCAGGACCGTCATCGTCACGGGGGGCGCCACCGGAATCGGTGCCGCAATAGCGACCAGCGCAGCCCGGGCAGGCGCCAACGTGATCGTCGACTACGTCGTGTCTCCCGACGACGCGCGTGCGTTCGCGAAGAAGCTGGAGGGACTGGACGCCCCCGGTTCGGTCGAGGCTTTCGAGGCCGACGTGAGCAAGGTCGACGAGGTACAGGCACTCGTCGCCGAGGCAGTCCGCCGCTACGGACGTCTCGACGTACTGGTGAACAACGCCGGTATCGAGACCCGCCACTCACTGCTCGAGACCACTGAGGCCGACTTCGACAAGGTCCTCGCCATCGATCTCAAGGGGGCGTTCTTCGCCGCCCAGGCCGCGGCCAAGCAGTTCATCGCCCAGGGCGGTGGGGGCGTCATCGTCAACGTCTCGTCCGTGCACGAGGACTGGCCTATGCCGGGGAACGCCGCGTACTGCGTCGCCAAGGGGGGCATGCGCATGCTCACCCGCAACAGCGCGGTCGAACTCGGCGAACACGGTATCCGGGTGGTGGGGGTCGCCCCGGGCGCGGTCAACACCCCGATCAACTCCCAAACCGTCTCTGACCCGGAGGCGCTGAAGAGGCTGGACGCGGCCATTCCGCTGGGGAAGATGGCCGAGCCGGAGCAGATCGGCGAGGTGGTCGCGTTCCTCGCCAGCGACGCGGCGTCCTACGTGACGGCCACGACGGTGGTCGTGGATGGCGGCCTGATGCAGTCGTCGCCCGGGCTGTGACGACCGCCCCCATCGGCATCAGAGGTGCGCTGCGCACCTGGCACGACCTCGAACAGGTCACCGATCGCAGCGCCTGGTCCCTGTACGCGGCCGAGTTCCTGGGCACCGGGCTGCTCATGGTCGGCGGCCTGTCCGCGGTGATCGTCGTCGTCTCTCCGGCATCGCCAGTGGCTGCCCTCGGGCTGCCGGGCTGGTTGGTGCGTGGCATCGCCGGTGCCCTGTTCGGCCTCACCGGCACGCTGGTCACCCTGTCGGCCCTGGGCAGGCACTCAGGCGCACACCTCAATCCGGCGATGACCCTCGCGTTCCTCATCGAGGGCAGGATCAGCGCGTCCCACGCCGTCTGGTACGTCGTGAGCCAGTCCCTGGGTGCGATTGTCGGCGCCTGGGTAGTGCTCGGCTGGGGCCCCCTGGGCAAACCCCTCGCGTACGGCGCGACGACACCAGCCGCGGGCGTCGCCCCCCTGGTGGCGGTCGCGCTCGAGGCGCTGTGCACCGTGGTACTGGTGGCGACCGTGTTCGTGTTCCTCGGCGACCCCCGGCTGCGACGCTTCACCGCCTGGACCATGGGTCCGATGTACGCGGTCATGGTGTCGCTCGAGGCGCCGTGGACCGATACGAGCACCAACCCGGCCCGGTCGCTGGGCCCAGCGGTCGCGACGGGCACCTGGCACGGGTTCTGGATCTATCTGCTCGGCCCAGCACTGGGAGCTGCAGCCGGGGTGGCGCTGGCGCGGGCGCTCGGCCATGGCGAACGACGCATCACCCGAGCCCGGATCGTGCGGCACCCCGCCGATCCGCTGGCCGATTCAGCCATCTCCGCGACCGCACCCTCACCCCAGGAGCCGACGCACCCGGTGGCCTGAACCAGGCGATCTGTGCCTTCGAATGTGAAGTCGCCGTGATTCTGGAGGACTTGGCTGTACGAGCGTGAGGGGCAGCCGCACGCACCAGCGACCTCGCACCACCCATTGCGCGTCATCGAGCCGGGAGTTAATTCGGGGGGTGGTCGACGACCGATCAATGCGGAGCGGTCCCGAGAGGACGGGGCGCGTCACCGGAAGGCTGCGGGGAAGCGCAACTCAGGGTGGTTCCGGCCGACTCTGTTCGGCTTGCTGGCGGTGCTCGTGGCCCTCGCGTTGGGCGCCGGGACCGCGCGGCGGTTGCGCGACCGGGCGCCGCCGAACGTCCCCCTGCGCGATGAGCCGACTCAGCCCTGCGGCACCCCCCGATGGCGGAAGCCGACCGCCGCCGCCGCGCCGAGGACTGCGGCGATGGCGCTGAGGACGACCAGCGGCAGCGCCTCGACGGTGCCCATCGGAGGATTGCCGACATGGGTGGTCGGCGAGAGGTCGAGCACCCACTTGGACAGCTTGAGGCCCGGGCCGAGAAAGGCGATGAAGGCGACGAACGCGAAGGCCGCCCAGCCGGCTGAGAACGCCCGCGGCCAGAGGCCGAAGAGCGCGAGCGCCAGCCCGCCGACGAGGAGCTCGGCCGGCAGGTATGCCGCGCCCGACCCGATGACCCGACCCAGCTGCACCGCAGTGCCCATCGACCATGCCGTCGCCACGGCGAGCACGAGCGAGGAGACGGCGACGATGACGACGAGGCCGGTGACGATGACGACCGCGTGGGCGGCGAGCCAGCGCATGCGGGACAGGGTGCCGGACAGCTGGGGCTCGAGACGTCCTGCGGTCTCCTCGCCGCGCAGGGTGCCGACGGCCTGGACCATGAATCCGGTGGCGATGATGGCGATGTAGAGCTGGGTGACGGCGACGAACCCGTCCTCGGGGTGGGCAGCCGACATCCCGATGGCTTCGCCCATGGCGGGGTTGCCGGCGACGGCGTCGATGAACTGCTGTGCGAGCGCGCCCATCATGCCCGCGATGACCAGGGCACCCGCGAGCCAACCGAGGACCGCCGGGTAGTGGATGGTGGTCGCCAGCCCGAGTGGGCTGCGCAGCCATCTCGTCGCCCGCGCGGGTCCCGCGCCGCCGCGGACGAGGGAGCTGCCGAGGTCGCGGCGTCCTGCGATGAGGACAGCGAGCGTGGCGAACAGCCCGCCCACGGCGAGGGGGATGAGAAGCGTCCACCACCGCATCGCTCCGAACGGCGCGGCCTTCTCGGCCCAGCCGAGCGGAGAGAGCCAGGTGACCCACGTCTTTGTCACATCGCCGACGCCCCGCAGCAGGTAGGCCACGGCGAGCACGAGCAGGCTCCAGACGTAGACGCCCCGGGAGTGCAGGGTGACCTGGGCGAGCAGCGCCGCGAGCCCCGCGAAGACGAAGGCGAGGGCGCCGAGGGAGGCGCCGTACAGGACCGATCGGGTGGCGGGGACCCCGCAGGTGATGAGCCCGAGGGCGAACGCGATGGCGGTGACGAGGATGGCAGCGGAGGCGCCGATGAGCCCGGCCAGCACCGGGACGTGGCGCCCGACCCGCCCGCCGAGGACCGCCTCGAGCCGCCCGGCCTCCTCGTCACGCCGAGTGACCTGCGCGACGAGACTGATTCCGAGCAGCGGGAGGAGGAAAGCAAAGAGGAAGCCGGACTCGTCCTGGATGATCCCGCCGAGGCTGTCGATGCCCTCGACCTTGCCGTTGATCGCGACAAGGGCGTTACCGGCGGTGACAGCCTGGGCGTAGGTGTGGATCTTCTCGGGGGTGGTGTAGAGGCCGGCGACCGCCGCTGCCGTTCCGATCAGGGTGGCGATGAGCGCGAGGATCCAGACGAGCGTGCCGCGCCGGTGCGTCCGCCATTGGAGACCGACCATGGCCCTCAGGCCGGGCGCCCTCATCGGCGCGCCTCCTCTGGCTCTCCGAGCTCGGTGGCGTCGAGCGGTACGGCCTCCCCGTCATAGGTGCGAAGGAAGAGGGCGTCCAGGCTCGGCGGGGTGGCAGTGAGGGTGTGGATCCGTGCGGCGTGCAGTCGACCGACCACGTCGTCGAGGTGCTCGGCGTCGATGGTGAACCTACAGTCGACGTGGCCGTCGACTCGCTCAGAGACGTAGTCCGCGACGCCAGGGGCTTCAGTGAGGCCCGCGGGCGCGTCGACGGTGACCGCGTGGACGTGGGTGCGGGTATGTCGACGTAGGTCGGCGAGGGTTCCCGTGGTCACCGTCCGTCCCCGACGGATGATGCTCACACGGTCGGCGAGTGCCTCGACCTCGCCGAGGATGTGGCTCGACAGCAGGACCGTGCAGCCCTCTTCGCGCCGCTCGCGAACGACTTCCTGGAAGGCCTGTTCCATGAGCGGGTCCAGCCCGGAGGTGGGCTCGTCGAGCACCAGTAGGTCGGCGTCGGCGGCGAGAGCCGCGATGAGGGCGACCTTCTGCCGGTTGCCTTTGGAGTAGTCGCGGACCCGCTTGGTCGGGTCGAGGTCGAACCGCTCTATGAGGGCGGCCCTGCGAGCCCCGTCCATCCCGCCCTGGGTCGTGCCGAGGACGTCGAGGCACTGTCCACCGGTGAGCCCGGGCCAGAGAGCGACGTCTCCGGCAACATAGGCGAGCCGTTCGTGGAGCGTCGCGGCCTGGCGCCACGGGTCGCCGCCGAAGAGCTCGACGTGGCCGCTGCTGGCACGGATGAGGCCGAGGACGACGCGGATCGTCGTCGACTTGCCCGCTCCGTTGGGGCCGAGGAAGCCGTGGACCTCTCCGGGGGCCACCTCCAGGTCGAGCCCGTCGAGGGCGCGGACCGGGCCGAAGGTCTTGGTCAGCCCCTCGGTGCGGATGACGGGTTGGGCCGTGCTCATGGGGTTACTCCTTCCGCGGGGGCACGGAACGCGCCCTCGGCGTAGACGATGGTGCCCTCCCGGGCCCACCGGTCGATCCCCTCGGGGGTCAGCGGGTCGGCACCGATCGCCATCGCGATCGGGTTCCTCAGGAGAATGAGTGCGAGGTCGTTGACCAGGAAGAACGCCGCCCGGACGTCGGGGTCCTCGCTCGGACGGGCGACGCCCATCTCGACCATGACGTCGAGGAGGCGACGGGTCGCGGCGAACCACCGTCCGAACAGCGCGGCTCCCGCCGGGTCGTTCGTCAGCAACAGCCGCCGCAGGTAGGCCGGCAACGGCGAGCCCGGCGGGAAGCCCCGGGCGAACGCCTCGGCGAGCGAACCCGTCGCCCCCCCACCGGCGAGCACCTCGGCGAGCTCCTCGGTTGGGAGGGCCTCGAAGATCGCGTCGAACGCCTTCGCGGCGAACGCGTCGACCTCGGCGCGGAGGCCGTCCTTGCTCCCGAAGTGGTGCACGACGAGGGCCGGGGAGACTCCGGCCTGGGTGGCGATCTCGCGCACAGTGACCGCGTCAGGTCCACGGTCGGCGAAGAGCCGCAACGCGGCGTTGCGGATGGTGGCGCGGGCGGTGAGATCGCCGTCATGAATGATTGAACTCACGTTCAGTAGCCTAAACGGTTGTTCAGTTCGACGTCAAGGAGCAACCCCCGAGCCGCACGCGATGCAGTCGCCGGACACCCCGGGACGGTTCAGTACCGCCTACGGTGGTTGTCTTGTCATGGAAGGGAGAGGCTATGTGGGAGGACTGGCTCGCGTTCGGCATCGCCGCGGTGATCGCCGTCGTGATCGCTCTGGCGGTCTCGTTCGCCGCGACGGCGATCATCAAGCTCCTGCTGCGGCGCCACCAGTGGCCCAACGCACTGGTGACCCGCATCCGTCGGCCGTTCCGGACACTGCTGCTGGTGGTCTCGGTGTGGCTCGCCGCCCTAGCCGCCTTCCCGCGCGCAGTCGGCTGGTGGAGCGCGCTCGATCACCTCATGGCGGTGGCCACGCTGGTGGCGGGCGGCTGGTTCGTGGTGTCGCTGATCAGTTTCTTCACAGACCAGATGCTCGGACGCTACCGCGTCGACGTCCCCGACAACGTCGAGGCGCGACGGATCCGTACTCAGGGCCTGATCCTGGAGCGACTCGCCATCACCGTCGTAGTGGTCGTCACCCTCGGAGCGATCCTGATGACCTTCCCTGCGGTGCGCTCGGTGGGTGCCAGCCTGCTGGCCTCAGCGGGGATAGCGTCGATCGTCGCGGGCTTGGCCGCGCAGTCGACGTTGGCGAACATGTTCGCTGGCGTCCAGCTGGTGTTCAGCCAGGCGCTGCGAGTGGACGATGTGGTCGTCGCCGGCGGCGAATGGGGACGGGTGGGCGAGATCACGCTGAGCTATGTCGTGCTCAACGTGTGGGACCAGCGCCGCTTGATCCTGCCCTGCACCTACTTCACCACCCAGCCGTTCGAGAACTGGACCCGCGAGGGCAGCGAACTGCTGGGGTCGGTGGAGCTGGACCTCGACTGGCGGGTTCCCGTGAACTCCCTGCGCGACCACCTCGACACCGTGCTCGCCGAGACGGAGCTGTGGGACGGCCGCACCCGGGTGATCCAGATCACCGACGCGACCGGCGGACTGGTGCGAGCGAGGGTGCTTGTCAGTGCCGCCGACTCCGGAAAGCTGTGGGACCTACGCTGCCTGGTGCGCGAGCGAATGGTCGCGTTTCTCCAGCAGGCCACCCCCGAAGCGCTGCCCACCCAGCGGGTACTGGTCGATCGGCGAGCCGAGCGGGCGGGAGCGGCGACGGAGGAGTCCCCGCCGGTGGAGGGACTGTTCAGCGGTTCGGCTGCCGCGGAGGAACGGCACAGCAAGTTCACCCAGTCGAACCCGGCCGTGAAGGTGGACGGTGGGCCGGAGCCCACCGCGGACTGAAGACCGGGCACGAAGTGTCCAGGTCCAGGCCCTCGACGGATCGGGCAGCGTGCTGGGGAGCGTCGTCCCCAGGTAGTGGGCTGGACTCGCCCCGGCGCTGGCTGACAAAGACATGCGCCCGTCGCGCCGTGTGACCCGGGTCCCCGTCGTCGACCGCATGGGGGTCGCTCCGGTGTGCAGTCAAAGTCGCGAGATCGCCGCCGCCGAAACGACGGGTGGCATCTCCGCTTCAGATCTTCGCAAAGGTGAGGGCGCGCTTGGCCCAGTCGTAGGACATCCGGTGGGACTCGAAGACGGATGCGACGCTCGGCCTGTCGACCTCGATCATGTAATCCCCGTCGTAGTCCGCCGGCATCGCGGCAACGACCGCGGCGAAGTCGATGACACCGAGCCCCGGCTCCGCCCACACCCGCTGGGTGTCCACCACCTCGCGATAACCCAGGCCCTCGCGACTGGCGGGGTCGAGGTAGTCAGGGAAGACATCCTTGACGTGTATGCCGCCGATCCTGTCTGCATATCTGCGGATGATCGATGGCACGTCTACTCCTGCCCAGCGAAGGTGGCCCGTGTCCGGCCCGAACCCGAGAACGCCGGCGCCGAGCGTGTCGAGCAGTCTGGTGATCTCCTCCTCAGTCTCGACCGCCCCGCCGATGTGCGAGTGCAGGAGGGGGCGCAGCCCTTCCGCCTGCAAGGCCTCGCTGACCCGGCCGATGTGGTCAACGACGAGCTGGAACCGGACCTCGTCGAAGCCGGCACCGACGGCTGGCCTCTCCATGCGCGCAGGCAGCGGCATCGAGGAGATCATGGTGCGGTCGAGGCCGAGCTGCACCTGTGTTGCCGCGAACGCTTTCGCCCGCTCGATCTCGTCCGAGATGTTCTCGGTCTCGTCGAACGGTGAGCTGAACAGGCTCAGCGACGGCGAGAGTCCGTAGCCCTCGATCCAGCTGAGGTATTCGCTCGCGCTCATCCCCACCGGCACATCGGCCTTGACCGCGGTGAAGCCGATCTGCTGGTAGTCGACGAAGGCACGGTCGAACACCTCGCGCGTCTTTCCCGCCGTCGCCCAGTACGGGATCGGGTTCGCCGCTACGCGCGGCACGTGCAGCTCAGGGGCAGTGTTCTTCATACCAGTCCTTCCAATCCTGCGGTGTCGCTGCCTGGTCTTGCTCGAGGACAGCCGAGCCCCGTGAGCCGTGCACCTCGATGCGGGTGGACATGCCGGAGAAGGCGTTCGTTGTGGCCTGCCCTGTGGCGTTGGCTCCGCTTTCGAACGTCACGACCAAGGTGTGACGGCGTCTGCGCCAGGGATTGCTCACGGCTCGACGGGGGTAACGGCACGCTCCACGAGGTAGACCGCGACGCCATCCGGGTCACGGATGACGCCGGCCCGCTCTTCGCCCTCCCCGCCTCCCAACTCGCCGCCGACCCCGGACGACTCGAGGCCATCGAGCGCTGACCGGATGTTGTCCACGCGAAGCGCAAAGTGGCTGAACGTCGGGTCTTCCTCACGTCCCGCGGTACGCGGCCGGAGTTCGAGTACCTGCCCGGACAGCTCAAGATAGGCGGCATCGGGAGCGACGCCGCCGACATCCGCGGGATGCATGTTGAGGAGTCCCGCGTAGAAGGCGTGCGAGGCGGCGGGGTCGGCCACGGTGAGCGAGTAGTGGTCGAAACCCGCGACGATCGGATGCTCGACCGCATGGCCCCGCATCAGGAGATCCCGCTGCAGCAGTTCCACCACGGCCCCGTTCGGGTCCCTCACGAAGGCCAGCCTGCCGACACCGGTCCCCGCCGTCTTCGGCGCGGAAATGCTCTCGACGCCTTCGTGGACCAACGCCGCGTAGTCGCCGTCCAGGTCGTCGGTCATGAAGGCGATGTGCGTGATGCCGGTGCGGGCGTCGTCCGCCTCCTGCAGCGGATGCAGCAGCTCGATGAGGCCGTCACCCAGCTGAAGGTAGATCACGTGCGTCTGGGTCGAGTCCACGAACCGCCGGAAGACGGTCTTGGCGCCGAGCACGCCCTCGTAGAAGGCAAGCGACGCGTCCAGGTCTCGAACGACGATGCCGAAGTGGTTCAGCTCATAGAGCATGTGTGCTTCTCCTTCGTGCCGTGGATGGGCAGGGTCACAGCCAGGGCAGGGTGCGGGCGGGCTCGGGCCGGTGCACCCCGCGCGGCCGGAAGCCAAGGGCGTCCGACTCCCCGAGAAGGTCCGCGAGGTACCAGATGATGGCGAGCCACATCTCGGTTCCCTGCAGACCGGCGTCGTCGGGGTTCTGCTCCGCGCCGAGGCTGAACGCCATGCCGGTCCCGTGCTGCCACTTCGTCAGGACGTGGTCCAGCTGCTCACGCGCCCACGCCTGCACCTCGGTCGCCCTGTGCAGGCTTTGGCGGCCCGCGAGCCAGAGCGGGTGCGCCACGTCCAGGACGTTGCAAGCGTTCTGTCGGCCGGGCGCGAAGTACCGCGGGTCGCCGCCGTGCTTCAGTACCGCGTCGATCAACTGTTCTGGGTAGGGCACCGGAACGGCGAACTGCGCGAAGGACCCGCGGGTCAACCGGTAGTACCCGTTGATCACCTGTAGCGCGCCCTGGCCGGACGTCGGCTCGCCCCAGGTTCCAGAAGCGGGGGTCGCTCTCGTCAGCAACCAGCCGAACAGCGCCTCGACCGCCCCTGGCTCCATCGCTGCGGCCTGGCCCAGGTTCCAGTGTGCGGCCGTGGCCCACGCGTCGACCCACGCGCCGGCGCCCCAGCCTTCGCTGTGCCACGGCAGCGATTCGAGGTGGGAGACGATCCCCTCGGCTGTCATGCTCCGCACGGCCTCCACCGGCCAGGGGAAGCGGGAGCCCATCAGGTCGAGGGCGTAGCCGACGCACAGCACGTGATACGTCGCCTCCCCGGCGCCGAACTCGAGCGGCTGCCGACCAACGAGCTTGCCCGTGACCTCGGATACGAGGCCAGTCACGCGGTCCTGCCGCTCCTGCAGTCGCCGCACGTGCGCATCCTTCGGCAACTGTGGTGGCGTGCCACCGAGAAGCAGGTCCGCGATCTCGATCGCGTCACAGTGGGCGCGCACGGTTGCTGTCGATCCGGGCCTGTCGAGATAGCGGCCGTCAGGCACCGTCTCATCCCAAGAGCGCTGCAGCACGTCACCCGCCTGGGCGCGTGCGGTGTCGGCGAACTCCCGCAGTCGTTCCCCGACGCCGGTTGACGGCACCGTGCCGCGACGGTCCCGGATACGTCTCGCCGGGTTGCCTGCGACGACCGACCATGGCGCAACATCCTTCGTGACCACCGCACCGGCGCCGACGACGCTGTGCTCGCCGATCGAGACACCGTCGAGGACGACCGCGTTCGAGCCGATCCAGACGTCATCACCGATGGTGATCCCCTTGGCTGACAGCGGCTGCTGGAAGACAGGCAGGTTGGGTGCGATGGAATGGTTGAACCCGAGAATCGACGTGTGGGCGCCGATGCGCACGCCGTCTCCCATGCTCACTGTGCCCCGCACGACGCTGAAGACGTTGAACGTGCAGTTGTCCCCCGCGCTGATCGTGCCCGTGATGTAGGCGTGCGCGGCGACATACGACCTGTCGCCCATGCGGAACACTTGCGGCTCGATCGACGCGAGCGGAGACAGGTAGCAGTCATCACCGAGCCTCACGTCGGCGCGTGCGGCCAGCTCTTGGTGGCGTACGAGTTGGGCCTCTCGGGTGGATGCCGCCGCGCCCGACCAGTACTCCCACGGTGAGTAGTCGAGCGCGAGGTCAGGGTCGTCGCTCACGCGGTGCCTTCCTGGAACTGCGAAGGATCCGGCTGCCAATGCCGATGGAACCAGGCCGTCGTCGAAGCGAGAGCCACCGACAGGTCCGCCGCCGCCGGGTGCCACCTCTTCTCCCACTCGAGGCAGATCGGGCCGTCGTAGCCGTTGGCGGTGAGCAGGCCGGCGAATTCGTCGACCGGAAGCGTGCCGTCGCCAATGGGCACGGGCGTCGCATCGGCGGGCAGGTTCGCGTCTTTGACCTGCACGGCGCCGCGGCCGAGCCATGGCGACAACCGTCGCCAGCTCTCGTCGAGACTCTCGCCGGTGCGCCAGGGATGCATGAGGTCCCAGATCGCCCCGACCGGGGCGTCCACCCGTTCCAGGATCCCTGCGATGTCGGCACCCCGCGGATGTGAGTCGTGCGTCTCCAGGGCTGGGTACACGCCGAGGTCCTCGGCCAGGTGGGCCACCGCATCCAGTCGCCGTGCGGCTCGCTCGGCCACCTCCTCGGCCGGCTCCAGCAGTCTCGGCTTCTCCGAATACGTGGCTGCATGCACGGGGGCGCCGGCAAATACCCGCACCATGGGCGCGCCGAGGGCGGCCGCGAGGTTCATCGCCGATGCGAGTGCGCCAATGACCATTTCGTCGTTGGCGGGGCTCGCTACCTGCACGTAGCTCGCGATTCCCGTCACCGTGACGCCGGCATCCGAGATCGTCGCCGCGACATCTGCCTGCTCCCTGGCGGTCATGGCGGGGTGCACAATCTCGTTCGGGCTGAGCCGCAGCTCGATGCCCGAGACCTCAGCTGCCTTCAGCCACGACAGCACCGTGTCCAGGCTGGCGCCCGGTGCGCCGAGTGTCGATACGGTCAGGAAGGTCATGCAGCCGTGTCCAGGTCCGCGATCGTCACCGGATAGGCGAGGGGCTGGCCGGCGGCGAATCGTTGTACCTCGCGGACCGCGTACTCGCCCATCTCGGAGAGCTCGTTGCCCATCGAGCCGGCGATGTGGGGGGTCAGGATGACGTTCGGCAGGCCGTACATCGGGTCCCCGGTCGGTAACGGCTCGGGGTCGGTCACATCGAGGATGGCGCTGATGCGCCCACTCGTGACCTCCTCGCGCAGCGCGTCATGGTCGACGAGCACGCCGCGTGCGGTGTTGATGAACGTCGCGCCGTCCGGCATGGCCGCGAGCTGAGTCTTCCCGATCATTCCTCGAGTCTCCGGAAGTACGGGTGCATGGAGGGAGACGACCGCGCTCCTGCTCATCAGCTCGTCGAGGGTCACGAGGGCGGCGCCGAGCTCCTTCGCCTGCTGGCGCGTCAGCTCGGGCGTGGCCAGCAGCACGTCAAACCTGAAGGGCCGTAGCCGTTCGAGTACCAGCCGGCCGACTCTGGAGGCGCCGATGATGCCGATCGTCGTCCCGTAGTTGCCCACGTCAGCGGACAGGCTCGACTTGCGGAACTCCCCCTGAGCAGTGGCAAGCTGCGCCGCCGCGGCGAATGCCCGCTTGCCGGCCAGGAGGACGAAGGCGAGCGTGTAGTCGGCGACCGGCCCGGCGTTCGCCTGCGCGGCCGTCGTGACCTGAACACCGCGCTCCCACACGGCCCGGGTCACGTGGCCCTTCACGGTGCCTGCCGCGTGGGCGACGAGACCGAGCCGCGGCGCACCGGCCAGCACGTCCGCGTCGATGACCGGGCAGCCCCAGCCAGTGATGAGCACGTCCGTCTCGAGCAGTACGCGGCGGGCTTCGGGGCTCGTGAACTCGGTCAGCACGTGCCGGCTCAGCAGGTCCGCCGAGGAGTCGAGCTCCGCGAGAACGGAGTCTGGCAACAGTTCGGCCAGTAGCTCGTCCGACCGCATGGCGAAGGCCACGGTGGGCCGTCGGCCCTCCGTGCCCGCCACTGCTTCTGCCTCGTGCGCTTCTGCTGGCAACGCCCTACCCCTTTACGCCGAAGCTTGCGAGTCCGGCGACGAAGCGCTTCTGGGCGAAGATGAACAGCACGATCATCGGCACTGCGGCCAGCGTCGTGCCGGCCAGCAGGTACGGCCACTGCACGTTGGTCGTGACCTGCGAGAACGTCGCCAGTCCGAGCTGGATGGGTCTCAGATCATCGGAGTGCGTGATCATCAGAGGCCATAGGAAGCCGTTCCACGCCGCTTCGATCTGGAAGACGGCGATCGTGAGCAGTGCAGGTTTGATCAGCGGCGTCATGATCCGAAGGAAGATCCCGAACTCCCCCACGCCGTCCATCCGAGCTGCGTCGCCCAGCTCGCTCGGCAGGGACACGTAGAACTGGCGCGCGAGGAAGGTGAACATCGGCGCCGCGCCGAGCGGGATGATGAGGCCCCACCAGGAGTCGAGCCAGCCGGCCCCTCCCTGCCCGAGGATGTCGTTGCCACCCGCCAGCGGGATCGACTTCACGACGAGGAACAGCGGAACCAGGATCAGCTGGAAGGGGACCATCAAGAGAATGATGAAGTAATTCAGAAGCGCTTTGGCCCCGCGGATCGGAAGCTTCGCGAGAGCGTAGCCAGCCATGGTGCACACGACCAGGGTGAACGCCGTCTCACCCGCCGCGATGATAAGGCTGTTCCTGAAGTACTTGAGGAACGGTGCCGTCTGCATCGCCTCCACGAAGTTGCGCCAGAGGAAGTGCTTCGGCAACCAGGAGAAGGTGGAGACCTCGGCGTTGCTCTTCAGGGCGCTGAGCAGCATCCACACGAAGGGCGCGATCATCAGCACCGCTCCGACACTGAGGACGATGTAGAGCAGCGCCTTGCCGACCATCGCGCTGCCGGACCTGTGGACGGACCTACGTACGGTCGCCGTCGTCATTGCATCAGCCAAGGTCGTTCGCCCCCTGCAGTCGTCGGCCGACGAGGACGAACGTCCCGATCAGCAGCATCATGATCACGGTCTCCGCCGACGCGTACCCGAGCTTCAGGGACTGGAAGGCGTTGTTGTAGATGTCGAAGACCAGCACGTTCGTCGCCACCCCCGGTCCGCCGTGGGTGGTGACGTAGACGAGGTCGAAGACCTGGAAGGTGGAGACGATCGACGTGATGAGCACGAAGAACTGTGCGGGACCGATCGACGGCCACGTGACGTTCCAGAACGTCGTCCACCTGTTCGCGCCGTCGATGCGCGCCGCCTCGATCAGCTGGACCGGCACCCCCTGAAGAGCGGCCAGGTAGATGATCATCTTCGCGCCGATCCCCTGCCAGATGCCGATCACCATGAGCGACGGCAGTGCCAGCGTGGGGCTGACGAGCCACGATGCTGGGGCCAGGCCGAAGAGGCTCAGCACTCCATTGGCCAGACCCGACCCTGGGTTGAAGATCCAGAGCCAGACCACGCCGACGGCGACGGTCGCCGTGACAGTGGGGATGTAGAAGGCCGTACGGAAGAAGGACAGACCCCTGATCTTCTGGTTGAGGCCGATCGCCACGAGCAGCGCGATCGCCATCGCGACCGGCACGACGACCACGGCGTACAGCACCGTGTTGACGAACGCGGCACGGAACCTGTCGTCGGCGAGCAGATCGGTGAAGTTCTGGATGCCCAACCAGTCGGCTGAGCCGGCGAAGCTGTAGTCGGTGAAGCTCAGCACGATCACGGACACGGCAGGAATGACGGCGAAGATCGCCGAGTGGATCAGCGCCGGCGCGAGGAACCACCATCCCGCCCGCGTCTGCGTCTTGAGAATCGAGCTGCGGCGACCCTTGCGAGCCGGGCGAGGGCCCATGGAGAGCTGCTCGGCCGACTCGGCGAGTGTCGGCGACGTCATCGCCTGACGCCCATCCGGCTGTGATCGGTTGACTTCATCACCTGTCTCCTTTGACACGTTGCGTGTGACGAGTGTGTGGTCCGGACCGTTGAGGAGGTGCCCGCCGGCCGCCCGGGTGGGCGACCGGCGAGCGGCTGCGTCAGTCCCGCTACTTCGCCTTCGCGGCGATCGAGTCGAGGCCGGCCTGGGCTGAGACCTTGCCGAGGAGCACGTCGTCGATGGTGGGCCCGAAGACGTTGCGAACGTCGAGCCAGTTCGCCGGACCGCCCTCGTAGATGGCGTCCTTCAGGTGCGAGGACGTGAACTTGGCCAGAGGGCTCTGCAGCGAGCTGGAATCCTGAGGAACGGAGGCGATCGCCGGGACCTTGTTGTTGATCACCGCTGCCTCGTTCTCCAGGGTGGGGTCCGACATCGCCTGGACGAAGGCCCATGCGGCCGCCTTGTTCTTGCTCTTGGCGCCGACGGAAAGGATGTCTCCGCCAGCCATCTCGGCGGGCTGACCGTTGTCCGGTAGCAGGTACCCGAGGTCGTCACAGTTCGCCTTCCCGACCCCCTGGGCAGAGCAGTCGACCGAGCTCCCGACGAAGCCCATGCTCGCCTCGTTGGTGAGCACCAACGGCTTCTGCGCCGCGTTCTGCTGACCGAAAGCCTGGTCGGCGCCGATGATGCTCTTCATCCAGTTGAGCACCTCCACGCCCTTGGCATTGTCGAAGTTGGGCTTGCCGTCCTTGTAGAGCGGGGTCCCGGTCGAGGCGAGGAAGATGATGAAGGCCTGACGGTAGTTGCCCGGCGAGGTGTTGAAGTCGAACCCGGGCTTCGTGATGTGGCCGCTCGCATCCTTGACCGTGAGCTTGTCGGCGGCGGCCTTGATCTGGTCGAAGGTCGTCGGCGGGTTGGCCGGGTCGAGACCTACCTTCACGAAGTCGCTCTTCCGGAACGCGATGGCGCGGGCGTCGATGATGAACGGGTACCCATAGATCTTGTTGTTGTACGTCGACGGCGGCACGAGGGCGGGAACCATCTCCTTGCCGAGGGTCGCCGGCGTCACGCCGAACTGTCCGAGGTCGGCGTAGACGCCCTTCGCGGCGAACGGCGCGATCCAGCCCACGCCGCTGCCGATGACGTCGTAGCCGTCGCCGCCGGCGATCGATGTCGAGATCTTCTCGTTCAGGTTGGCGTACGTCGCGTAGTCGGGCTCCACCGTCATCTTCGGGTAGGTCTCGTGGAACTTGTCGACCACCTTCTGGAAGGCGGCCTTGCCCACGTTGTTGGCGGGGTAGCTCGGCGTGAGCACGCGCAGCGTTCCGGTCACGGTCTTCGGGTCCTGCCCGGCGCCTGGGGCGGCGGCGGCGCCACCACCACCCGAGCTGCACCCCACGAGGCTCGTCGCCAGCAATGCGG
>JBBQBP010000054.1:0-17817 GCA_038317635.1 Propionibacteriales bacterium | reverse complement strand
CGCCTCTCAGCGCCGAGGCGACACTCTACACGGTCAGCGAGAGCACGTGCTCACGTGGCGTCGCGGGGAACACGGTTGCGGTGGGGATCCAGCTCCGTGCGATAGCCCGGCTGCTCACTGGTGATCGGGGCGGGGCCGGTGCGGACGCCTCGGCACAGTTCTTGCGTACACGTCCGGCGGACGTCTGACGAGCTCTTGTTGCCCCCGTGCCCTAGGTCGCGGACCCGGTCGCCGCAGGAGCCATCGTCGTGGCGACCCGGCTCGCGGGCGCGCCAGGAGCAGTGGTGGTGGCACTCACGGGTCCGGCAGCACTCGTGCCGCTCGCGGACGACTCTCCGGACCTCGTCGGCGTGGCGGCCTCCACCACGGACGGCTCCAGTGGCAATGGCGTCTGAAGGGTCCCGTTCGGAGCCGGCGTCGGAACGAGCCACGGCACAGATGACGGCGTGAAGGGCACCCCGATGACGACTCCGGCGGACATGGTGACGAAGGCGGCCGTCGCAATGCCGGCCTTCGCCGACAGCTCAAGCCCGCCGAACCATCGGAACAGGCGGCGTCTCGCGGCCACGATCTTCTCGAACGGGCTCATGCGAGCTCACCCTCCGACCCCGGAGTGCGCGCAATGGGGCCGCGCCTTGACGACGCAACACCCGCAAAGATCAACACTGGAACATCCCCCCACACGCAACACTAGGGGTGACGGCACAGCCGGGGGCCTCCCTTAGAGACTCCTCACGGCTCAGCCGGAGCGCTTCTCCCGGGCGCGCACCTGGACGTGAACCGGCGAGCCCTTGAACCCGAAGTCCTCGCGCAGTCGGCGCTCGACGAAACGCACGTACTGGGGGTCGAACTGACCGCTCGTGAACAGCGCGAACGTGGGCGGACAGGCATGCGCCTGGGTGCCGAAAAGGATGCGCGGCTGCTTGCCCCCACGTACCGGGTGCGGATGAGCGGCGGCGACCTTGCCCAGGAAGGCGTTCAGCTTGCCCGTCGAGATGCGGGTCTCCCAGCCGGCAAGTGCCTCGGCGATCGCCGTGCTGAGCTTCGTCACGTTGCGGCCGGTGAGCGCCGAGATGTTCACGGTCGGGGCCCAGATCACGTGTCCGAGGTCACGCTCGACCTCCCGCTGCAGGTACCGGCGACGCTCCTCGTCGGTGAGGTCCCACTTGTTGTACGCGATGACCATCGCCCGACCCGACTCCTCGACCATGTCGAGGATCCGCAGGTCCTGCTCGGTGACCGGCTCCGACGCGTCGATGACGACGATGCACACCTCGGCGCGCTCGATGGCCGTCTGCGTGCGGAGGAACGCGTAGTACTCGTGGCCGCTGGCCTCCTTCACCCTGCGACGGATGCCGGCGGTGTCGACGAACTGGTACGTCACGTCGTCCAGCTGGACCAGCTCGTCGACCGGGTCGACAGTCGTCCCGGCGACCGAGTCGACGACCGAGCGCTGCTGACCCGAGAGCTTGTTCAGCAGGGACGACTTGCCGGCGTTCGGCTTGCCCACGATGGCGATCCGGCGGGGGCCCCCCACTGGCGCGTACGCCCCGTCAGACCTGGGCAGCGCCTCCAGCACCGCGTCCAGCAGGTCCCCTGCGCCACGGCCATGGAGGGCCGACACCGGGTGCGGTTCCCCCAGACCAAGGTTCCACATCAGGGCGGCCTCGGTCTCGGTACGGATGTCGTCGACCTTGTTCGCGGCGAGGACGACCGGCTTCTTGCTGCGCCGCAGCACCTGGACGACGGCTTGGTCCTCGTCCGTGGTGCCCACCGTCGCGTCGACGACGAACAGGACGGCGTCCGCGGCAGCGATCGCCAGCTCAGCCTGCTCAGCGATCTGCGCGACCATGCCTTGCGCATCGGAGACCCAGCCGCCGGTGTCGACGACGACGAAGTCCCTTCCGGCCCACTCGGCGTCGTACGACACCCGGTCCCTCGTGACACCGGGGATGTCCTGGACGACAGCCTCGCGACGTCCCAGGAAGCGGTTGACGAGCGTGGACTTGCCGACGTTCGGTCTGCCGACCACGGCGAGCACGGGCCTGACGGCGGGCTCCGCGACGGGCTCGGACAAGGGGTCTCCTAGATCAGTCGAACGCCACACGGCGCGGCGCGACTGCCCATCCTATCGGCAGAGAGCGGGTTGGGCCTTCTGGGCAGCAACCGCGGTAGCCCCGCTGACCTCAAATTCATGTCGTCTCATCGGGGGCTGAACTATCGGCGTCTGTGGCTAGCCTCAGTTGGCATCACCCACTCCAAGGAAGGCATCAACATGTCCCAGTACCCTCCGAACGCCCAGCCGACAGGCCTTTCGCTCCCTCTCGAGTTCCGCTTCAACGGAGGCGCCCTGAGCCATTTCGGGATGCAGATCCTCGCTACCTTGGTCACCGCGATCACCCTGGGAATCTGCTACCCATGGGCCGTCGTGATGCAGTACCGCTGGAAGGCAAACCACACCACCGTCAACGGCGCACAGATGCGCTTCACCGGTTCGGCAGCAGGACTGTTCGGTCACTGGATCAAGTGGCTCCTCCTGAGCATCATCACCGTCGGCATCTACTCGTTCTGGGTGGTTCCTCGCATCACGAAGTGGATCGTGGAGCACCAACTCGTGAGCGTTCCGATCCCCGTGGTCGCGGCGCAGCCGACGAACTTGCGCTGACGAACCGCGCCGCGGGTCACGCTCGTCAAGCGTCCATGTTTCGCAGCCGCCCACCAACCATCGCCGGTTCGGGAAGACCGGTCAGGCGCTGACGAGCGGTTCCTGCTCGGGCGAGGAAAGGAGCATCCGGCGCTTGGGCCCGGTGACCAGCGCGTACGCGATGACGCCGAACGCCAGGAATGCCAGGCCCATCGCGGCGACCAGACCCGGCGTGTACGAGCCGGTGGTGTCCTTGACCAGACCCCAGAGCGGAGCACCCAGCGCGACACCGACCGGCATCGTGGCGATACCGACGCCCAGCAGGGCGACAAGGTGCTTGTCGCCGAACGTGTGCCGGTACAGGATCGGCGTGATGATCGGAGACGTGATGGCGGGGACGGAGTACACGAGGATCGCCACGGCCTGCGGAACGTAGCCGCTCGACACGATGAACAGTCCCAAGGACACCACCAGCAGGGTCCCTGCCACCGCCATCGAGATCAGCGGACCGAGGCGGTCGTTGAGGGCACCGAAGAGCAGGGTGGCCGCGATGTTCGCCACCGAGAGCATGGCCAGGAGCGTCCCGGCCGCCTCGAGCGAGAGGCCGTGCTCCTTCATCAGCGGCGGGAAGTGCTGCTGCATCGCCATGAGTGTGCTGAAGACGATGAGCCCGAGGGTGAGAGCGATGAACTGCGGGCTGGCGAACGCGGCAGCAGCACTACCGTGCGAGTGGCCCACGTCGCCGTGCGCCACGTCGTCCACGGCACCGTACGCACGAAGGTTCACCCGAGACGGCCGTTCCCGCACGAGGAAGAGGCCGGTCAGCAGGCAGACACTCAGGTTGGTGAGCCCGACGACCCGGAACCCGAGCTGCCAACCGCCGGCGATGACGAGGGGAGGCAGCACCGTCCCCGCCACGATGCCACCGACGCTTGCCGTCGACATGACGATCCCGAGCATGGTCCCGCGACGCTGGACGAACCACTCGTTGATGAGCACGGCGCCGCCCATCTGCGTCGACAAGGGCATGAGGCAGCCGGCGGTGAACGCCGCCGCGTACAGAGCGGGCAGCCCGGACACGTACGAGATGGCGAACAGCGAGACTCCGCTGACGCCACCGGTGATGAAGATCAGCGGACGGACACCGAGCCGACGGATGAGGAAGGGTCCGGCAGCCGACATGACGATCGCTCCCGAGAGCGCGTTGATCGACGTGAACACCATGACGCTTCCCAGGCTGACGCCGAGCGAGACGGCCAGCGGCGGGAGCAGCAGCCCGGCGCCCAGGAACATCAGCACGTTCAGAGCCATCAGCAGGCCCGCGCCGATCACGACGAGCCAGTGGCGCAGCGTCACGTCAGCGCCGCGTCGCTCGCCAGAGCGACGATCCGGTCGACAACTTCGGCCACGGTGAGCTCGGTGGAGTCGATCACGGTGACGCCGGGGGCGGCGTCGGTGAAGTTGACCAGTGTGGAGTCATCCTTGTCGCGCCGAAGCACCTGATCGTGAAGTGCCGCCTCGTCCAGGACCCCGGCCAGCTCAGCCCCACGACGGGCCATGCGACGTACGGGGTCGGCGACGAGCAGCACACGGACAGCCGCCTCGGGGCACACCACCGTGGTGATGTCGCGACCCTCGACGACGAACCTGCCGTCGGCGATGATCGCTCGTTGGCGCCGTACCAGCTCGGCGCGCGACGCGGCGTTCGTCGAGACCGCACTGACCCAGGCGGACACGCTCGGCTCGCGGATGGTGACGGTCGCATCGACCCCGTCGACAAGCAGCAGCTGCTCGTCGGGAGCAGTCGAGATGTCGAGCACGACCGTACGTGTCACCTCCGCGATGCCCTTGACATCCTCGTGGTCGACGCCGTTCCGCAGGCAGGCGACAGCAACCCCTCGGTACATGGCACCGGTGTCGAGATAGCCGTAGCTCAGCCGGCGCGCCACCTCGCGTGCGGTCGTCGACTTTCCGGACCCGGACGGCCCGTCGATGGCCACGATCGAACTCATGTACGACATTCTCCCAGACCACTCCCCCGCTGATCGTACGGCCCGGGCGCTACGGCCGTACCGTCCAGCCGCACTCGATCATCGTCCTCGTCAGGTTCTCGACGCGGTCGAGCGCCACGGCCACCGACAGGTAGCCGACCTCACGTACCTCGTCGTGCTCGATCGCGAGATCCTCGACGTTCACGCCGGCCTCTCCGATGTCCGCGAAGAGCCGCGCGAGGGCTCCGGGAGCGTCGGGGATCTCGACGACAACATGAGCGAAGTCGGTGGCGCGATGACCGTGCTTCCCTGGCAGCGCTCTCGTGCCCCGCCTGCCTCGGGCGATGAACTCCCGCACAGCGTCGGGATCGTCGAGCACTGCAACGAGCCCAGCGAGCGACTCCTGCACGGCCAGCAGTTCCGTCCGTACGGCCTCCGCGTTGGCGGCCACGATCTGCTGCCACAGGTCCGGGTCGGACCCTGCGATGCGGGTCACGTCCCGGATGCCCTGACCGGCAAGCCGCAGATGCTCTTGGGGTACATCCACCAGCCGACCAGCGGTGAGCGAGCTCATGAGCTGGGGCAGATGCGACACCTGCGCCACAGCTTCGTCGTGCTCGCGGGCGTCCAGCACGACGACGCGGCCGCCGCAGTCGCCGGCGAGCCGCTCGACGCGGGCCACGGCCTCGGGTGCCGATCCCAGGTGTGGGGTGACGACCCAGGTCCGGTCGACGAAGAGGTCGGCAGTCGAAGTGAGCGGCCCGGCGTGCTGCGAGCCGGCCATGGGATGCGACCCGACGTAGCGCGACAGGTCGGCACCGCTCGCGGCGAGATCGGTGAGCACCGAACCCTTGACCGAACCGACGTCTGTGACGACAGCCGACGGGTAGCGCTCGAGCGCGGCCAGGACAGCCGACGCGATGGCGCTGGGCGGTACGGCGACGACGACCAGGCCCACCTCTTCGGGAACCGCCTTGGACGTGGTGCCGGCACCGAGCTCCGCCGCGACGCGCGCGTGAGAGGAGACACGGTCACGCAGGTGGACCCGGTGCCCCTGGCCCACCAGCGCCATCCCGATGGAGGCACCCACGAGTCCCGCGCCGATGACGACGACGCACTCGCCGGCTTCCGTACCCATATTTCGTGACCTCCGTAGACCGCCCGCCAGCCTATCGGCGCGGAACGGGAAGTATCGTCGGTGCCATGCGCACACCCGTCAGGATCGTCATCGATCTCGTCCTCGTCGTCGTCTTCGCAGTCGTCGGACGGGCAAGCCATGGCGAAACACTGAGCCTCAGCGGTGTCGTGGTGACGGGCTGGCCGTTCCTGGTCGCCTGCCTCATCGGATCAGTGCTCGCCTGCCTGGTGCTGCGTCTCGGCTGGCTCCGAGAGGGTCTCCTCGTCTGGGCGATCACCGTCGTCGTGGGGATGCTCCTCCGCGGGATCTCCGGCGCAGGCATGGCGATCGGGTTCCTCATCGTCGCCACGCTCGTCCTCGCCGCGTTCCTCATCGGGTGGCGGATGGTGGCCTGGCGCATCAGTGTCGCCCGCCCCCACTCCGGCCCGAGCGACGCTGTTCCGAGTCCCTGATCCCGCCTGACGGAGAGAAGGTCCTCCGGCCGGTTCAGGACCCGATCTCAGGGGCTGAGTCGTCGTCTCCCGGCAGCTCCTGGTGCTGCTCGATGACGTCGGCCTCGTCGGCCTCGGCGGGGATCGTGCGAAGCTCGTCCTCGACAGACTCGTCCTCGGCGGCGAACGCAAGACGGTCGTCGTCGGGAACTGGTGTGCTGGTCATGTGGCACCTCCTCGGTAGGTGGCCGTACTCCTTCAGGTGTAGCGCGTGAACGCGGGCGTGGCTACCCCCGTGAGCCAGGATCACGGCGAGGACTGTTCCCGGGCACCGGCGGGATCGTCGCCTCCGACGGGGCGGCGTTCGGCCAGACGATGACCACACGGCACTGCGCATGGTCGACGACGAACCGCGTGTGCTTGCCGAGGCTGGTGGGCCCACGACGGCTCAGGTCGCCCTGGCGCCCGAGCACCAGGTAGTCGGCCTTCTCCGAGGCCGCCGTCACGACACGCTCGACAGGACCGCTCCCCTGCCGGGTCGAGATGGCCGCCAGGCCCGTGAGGCCACGCAGCAGCGTCTCCGCTTCGGCCAGCAGTTCCGTAGCGTCGTTCGCGGCGACTGCCGGCGTCCGTCGCCCGCGCCCCAGGAGTCCCGCTTGTGCGTCGCGCACGAGAACCTCCGAGTCGTCGGGGACGTACAGGAGAAGAACCTCGGCGTCCGTGCGGCTTGGCACGAGGTCAGCCGTGGCGCTCACGCAGGCCTCCCAGGTGCCGGGCTCGACCCACACCAGGACCCGCCTCGTCGACTTGTCCATCACGCACCTCCCAGCACGACCGTGCCCACGACCCATAGTGCCGTGACTCCGGCCACGAGGGATGCCGGAGTGGTGAGAAGACCGAGAATCGTGAACTCGCCGATCGCCACCTCGTGGTCGTGATCCGACGCGATCCGACGCCAGAGCAGCGTCGCCAGCGATCCCACGTACGACAGGTTCGGCCCGACGTTCACGCCGATCAGTACAGCGAGGATGGCCAGCGGGCTCACTGCTGCGGCGAGCGGGAGCAGCAGCAGCACGGCCGGCAGATTGTTCACGAGATTGGCCAGCACCGCGGCCAGCACGGCCCACAGCAGCAGAGCTACGAGTCCGTCGCCGGTCGGTGCGAGGTGGCCCAGGAACGACCCGAGTCCGCCCTGTACGACGGCCATGACGACGACCCCGAGGCCGAGCACGAAGGTGATGAACGGGATGTTGAGGCTGCCGCCGAGCGAGCGCACGGTGACCTCCTTGAGGACCACGGCGCGTACGGCCAGGACGAGCGCGGCGGCTCCCGCGACCCAGGCCGCCCCGATCCCGATCGAGGAGGCCACCACGAACCCGACCAGCATTACGACCACGACGACCGCCGGGAAGACCGGCAGGCGGGTCAAGGTGTTCGTCACCTGGCGGCCCCGCAACGTGAGCTCGGCGCCGAACCGCCAGCGCATCACCCCGAACTCGATGCCGATGACGACCAGCCACGGAACGACCATCAGCAACGCGAAGCGCAGGAACGACAGGCCGGACGCGCGGAGAGCGAGCAGGTTGGTGAGGTTGGAGACCGGCAGCAGCAGCGATGCGCTGTTGGCGAGGTGCGCCGACGCGTACAGGTGAGGCTTTGCAGGGACGCGTACCGTCCGTGCGGTCGAGAGCACGACGGGCGTCAGCAGCACGACCGTCGCGTCCAGCGACAGGACTGCCGTGACGACCGATGCGGCGATGAACACGAGGAGGAGAAGTCTCTTGCCGCTCCCGCGGCTCCCGCGGCCCATCCGCTCGCCGGCCCAGCGGAACAGTCCGGCGGCTTCGCACAGGTCACCCACGACGAGGATTGCCGCGAGGAAGAACACGACCGGGAGGAGCTGCGTGATCTCGGACAGTGCTTGGTGACCGTTGAGGGCACCTACGGCCACCACCCCGATGGCGGCAGGCACAGCCGCGACTGCCTCCGGCAGGCCCCGTGGCCTGATGACAGCGAAGGCCAGCACGAGGATCAGCAGCGACCCCGAGACCACCAGCACGTGGTCAGTCTATGGAGACCCCCGCAGGGCGAGGCCCTTGGTAGTCCGGCCCGTAGGCGCCGGGAGAGGGACGCCGCTTCTTCAGGGGCGCCGTCACCCCTGGAGCCAGACGCCGTGTGTGGACAAGGAATCCGGTATGACCCGTACCGCCATGGCCCGGCCTGATCGCCAGGCCTTCGGCGTGCCATTCCCTTACCGACACCTCCACGCCCCGCGGCTCGAGCCACCCCCCATGGACGCGCAGCGTGTCCATGGTGCGGCCGAGCTGGGTCGTGGTGGCCACGTAGCAGCACAGCACGCCGCCCGGCTCGAGGACCTCACCGACGGCATCGACGCACTCCCATGGGGCGAGCATGTCGAGGATGGCGCGATCGACCGGTTCCGGACCGATGCTCTCGACGAGGTCGCCGACCCGTACGTCCCATGCGGGATGCGGCCGGCCGAAGAACGTCTCGACGTTGCTGACGGCGATCTTCGCGAAGTCGGCGCGACGCTCGTACGAGTAGAGCTTGCCGCCCGTACCGATCGCCCGCAGGATCGACAGAGACAGCGCGCCGGACCCGACACCCGCCTCGAGGACGCGTGCGCCGGGGAAGATGTCTGTGTACATGAGGATCTGCGCCGCGTCCTTGGGGTAGATCACGGCGGCACCGCGCGGCATCGAGACCGTGAACTCCTCGAGCAGCGGCCGGAGCGCTAAGTACGTGATCCCCTTCGCCGAGGTCACGACGACGCCGTCCGGGCCACCGATGAGGTCGTCGTGGTTGATCCCCCCTCGGGTGGTGTGGAACGTCGCCCCCGAGGTCAGCTTGATGGAGTGCCGTCGGCCCTTCTGGTCGAACAGCGACACGCGCTCCCCTGCGACCAACGGGCCGCTCCTGATCCCGGACCAGTCCTCTTCCTGCGCCACGTCCACGCCGTCCTCGCTCATGAGGGCCCAAAAGCCCAGAGGGCCAGCTGGTAGCCCGGTCCGTACATCGGCTCGTGCGTCTTGACCCCTGGGGCCAGGAACATGTCGTCGTCATCCTGAGAGATCGGCAGGACGATCGCATCCACGGCCGCCTGCGACTGGAGCTCGGACAGCGCCGACTCCCGTGTCGCCTGGTCCGTGGTCGTCCGGTAGAGCTTCTCGAGGGACGCGATCTTGCTCGCGCTTCCCGGCAGAGCGGCCGAACGGTACGGCTGCAGCCACGCGATCGGCGTGACGTTCCAGGCCTTGTAGTTGAACAGCACGAGGTCAGCGGTGGGGGTGTCCGCGACCACCTGGACGCTCACCCCGGCAGCAGACTCGATGCTGTCCCTGATGGCACGGGCCAGCTCCAGCTCGGCCGTCACGTGCGAGTCGTACGAGAGCGTCAAGCGGGGCCTGTCACCCACGAGCGGTGGCAACGAGGCGATCCCGCCGAGCTTGAAGGCGGAGATGTGGCCCTCGACACCCCGCGGGATGATCGAGTCGAGCGTGCGATCGTCCTGGAGAGCCGCGCTGATCGTCGTGCGCAGCACAGCGTCGAGTCGGTACGCGGACGCGTCCGACCACCTCAGGAAGTGGACCCGATGGCCCACCGATGTCTCACGCCGGAACCCGGAGTCGGTGAGCTTGTCCTTCGACGAGTTGATCTGGTCGTCGAGCCGCTTCAGGGCCGCGGCGTTCAGGCCGCGCCAGACGACGTCGACCTGTCCCTCTTTCATCGCCTCCTCGAGCGCTGCTGAGTCGGCGTAGTACTTCAGCACGATGAAGTCGGACGCCGCCGGTGTGTAGCCGGAGTAGCCGTTCAGGGCCCGGAGATAGATCTGGTCCTTGAAGAACGCGCTCACCCAGAACGGCCCCGAGCCGACGGGAAGGTCGGTCATCGGTCGGATCGCGTCCGGGTTGTACACGTCCTCGTCGACGATGCTGGCGGCAGGTTCGGAGAGCGCGATGAGGAACTGGTTGTCTGGCCAGGACAGGTTGAAGTCGATGGTCAGCGGGTCCGGCGTGTCCATGGTCGACAGCGCTTCGAGCTGGCGCGCGGACGAGCCGGGGACGCCGAGCCGGAGTGCCCTGGCGATACTGAACTTCACGTCGCTGCTGGTCAGCGCGTGGCCGTTGCTGAACTTGAGGTTCGGCTTGAGCGTGCAGCGGAACTTCAGCGGGGTGACGAAGATGCACTCAGTGGCGGCATCGGGCCGACTCACCGTCTTCCCCTCGTCGAGAGTGAACAGACGCTGGAAGAGGGCGCTCACCAGGGTCGTGGACATCGAGTCCGTCACGGCGACCGGATCGAGCGCCGTCGGCCGTTCGGTCGTGGCCACAGTGAACTCATGAGGAGTGGGCGTCGCCGAGGAGGGTGACGGAATCACCGCCGCCGTCGTCACGCAGCCCGAGGTGCCGAACAGCACGGCGACGAGCGCCACTGTGACGAGTCGCCACCTCGGTGGGGGGTGCATCATGGTCACAGGCTATTGGGCTCCGCTATGAGTCGCGACTTCCTAACTGGCGTTGAAGTACTTCGCCTCCGGATGGTGCACCACGAAGGCGTCCGTCGACTGCTCCGGGTGCAGCTGGAACTCCTCGGAGAGCTCGACGCCGATCCGGGACGGGTCGAGGAGCCGGACCAGCGTGGCCCGATCCTCGAGGTTCGGGCAGGCGGGATAGCCGAACGAGTAGCGAGAACCCCGGTACGCCTGGTCGCGGATCATCTCCTCGGTGTCGCCCGAGACGTCCGCGAGACCCAGGTCGTGGCGGACGCGGTCGTGCCACATCTCCGCGAGCGCCTCAGTGAGCTGTACGGACAGGCCGTGCAGCTCGAGGTACTCGCGGTAGGCGTTCTTGGCGAACAGCTCGGCTGTTGCCCGCGAGGCCGCCGCTCCCATCGTGACGAGCTGGAACCCGATCACATCGGGACCGTACTGCTCGGCCTCGGCCCGGTTGCGGAAGAAGTCCGCGACGCAGAGCCGCCGATCGCGGCGCTGGCGTGGGTAGTCGATACGCGCTATCTCGTCGTCCAGGGACCGGGTCGCGGGGTCGATGACAACCACCGTGTTGCCATCCGAGTAGCACGGCCAGAACCCGTAGACGACGGCGAACTCCGCGATCTTCTCTGTACGGATCCGCTCCAGCCACATCCGAAGCCGCGGTCGGCCTTCGGTCTCCACGAGCTCGTCGTACGTCGCGTTCTCGCCGGTCTTCAGTCCCCACTGTCCGAGGAACGTCGCCCGCTCGTCCAGCCAGGCGGCGACGTCCGCGAGGGGGATGCCCTTGACGATCCGCGAGCCCCAGAACGGCGGCGTCGGTACGTCGACCCCGCCCGGTACAGCCCGTGCCACGTCGGAGGGCGTCGTGTCGATCGGGCGCGGCGCTTCGCCCTCGCCCTGGCCCGGGAGCTTCCTCACGCGACGTTCGCGGATCGCCGGCAGCTCCGCACCAGGAACCCCCCGCTTCACCGCCATCACGGCGTCCATGAGACGCAGGCCCTCGAACGCGTCCCGCGCGTACCGCACCTCGCCGTGGAAGACCTGGTTGAGGTCGTGCTCAACGTACGAGCGGGTCAGTGCGGCGCCGCCGAGCAGCACGGGGTACTTGTCGGCCAAGCCACGGTCGTTGAGCTCGAGCAGGTTCTCCTTCATCACGACGGTCGACTTCACCAGCAGGCCCGACATGCCGATCGCGTCGGCATCGTGCTCCTCGGCGGCCTCGATGATCGCCGACACGGGCTGCTTGATGCCGATGTTGACGACCGTGTAGCCGTTGTTGCTGACGATGATGTCGACGAGGTTCTTGCCGATGTCGTGGACGTCGCCCTTCACCGTGGCCAGGACCAGCGTGCCCTTGCCTGCCGCGTCAGCCTTCTCCAGGTGCGGTTCGAGGTAGGCGACCGCCTGCTTCATGACCTCGGCCGACTGCAGCACGAACGGCAGCTGCATCTGGCCGGAGCCGAATAGCTCGCCAACCGTCTTCATGCCGGTCAAGAGGTCCTCGTTGATGATCGCGAGGGCAGGCTTGATCGTCAGCGCCTCTTCGAGGTCGGCCGCAAGACCCTTGGACTCCCCGTCGACGATGCGCCGCCCGAGGCGCTCGGCGATCGGCAGCGCAGCCAGCTCTGCGGCGCGGGTCGAGGCCGAGCTCCGCGTGGTGACGCCCTCGAAGAGCTCGAGGAATCGCTGCAGTGGGTCGTACGACTCCGTCCGCCGGTTGTAGACGAGATCCAGGGCTACTTGTCGTTGCTCGTCCGGGATCTTCGAGAGCGGCACGATCTTGCTCTGGTTCACGATGGCCGAGTCCAGGCCGGCCTCGACGGCCTCGTGCAAGAAGACCGAGTTGAGGACCTGCCGCGATGCCGGGTTGAGCCCGAACGAGACGTTGGACACCCCGAGGGTGGTGTGGACGCCCGGGTAGGTGGCTTTGACCTGCCTGATCGCCTTGAGCGTCTCGACGGCGTCTCCGCGGGTCTCCTCCTGGCCGGTGGTGATGGGGAACGTGAGGCAGTCCACGACGATGTCGCCGACACCCAGGCCCCAACGGGTCGTCAGGTCGTCAATGAGCCGCGACGCGACCCGTACCTTCCACTCCGCGGTCCGCGCTTGGCCCTCCTCGTCGATGCAGAGCGCGATGACGGCGGTGCCATGCTCGGCCACGAGCTCCATCACCCTGTGGTAGCGCGACGTCGGCCCGTCGCCGTCCTCGAAGTTCACCGAGTTGATCATCGCGCGGCCCGGTAGGTGCTCCAGTCCGGCGCGCAGCACCGCGGGCTCCGTCGAGTCGAGCACGATGGGAAGCGTCACGGCCGTGGCGAGACGCGAGGCGAGTGCCGTCATGTCCGCGACGCCGTCACGTCCCACGTAGTCGATGCAGAGATCGAGTAGGTGGGCGCCCTCGCGGGCCTGGGCCTTGGCGATGTCGACGCACTCGTCCCAGTTCTCCGCCAGCATGGCGTCACGGAACGCACGAGAGCCATTGGCGTTCGTTCGCTCGCCGATGGCGAGGTAGGTGGTGTCCTGGTCCAGCTGAACCTCTTGGTACAGGCTCGCGACCGCGGGCTCGTACTCGGTCGTGCGCGCTGCCACGGGACGGGCGGCGACCGCCTCGGCGAGGCGGCGGATGTGCTCGGGAGTCGTACCGCAGCAGCCACCCACAAGCGCCAGCCCGTAGTCAGCGGCGTACCGGTCGAGAGCCTCGGCGAGACCGTCGGGCGTCAAGGGGTACCGCGCGCCGTCCGCGGTGAGCTCGGGCAGACCGGCGTTGGGCATGACCGAGACGAGGCACCGTGCGTGCTTGGAGAGGTAGCGCAGGTGCTCGCTCATCTCGGCTGGACCAGTGGCGCAGTTGAGCCCGATGACGTCGATGCCAAGGGGCTCCAGCGTGGTGAGGGCGGCGCCGATCTCGGAGCCCAGGAGCATGGTGCCGGTCGTCTCCACCGTGACGCTGGCCAGCACCGGTACGTCGCGGCCAGACTCGGCGATCGCGCGCTTGGCGCCTAGCACCGCCGCCTTCGTCTGCAGCAGGTCCTGGCTGGTCTCGACCTGTACGGCGTCGATGCCGCCGCGGATCATGGCGGCAACCTGCGTCGCGTACCCGTCGCGGATCGCCTCGAACGTGGTGTGACCGAGCGTCGGCAGCTTCGTACCGGGGCCGACGGATCCCAGCACCCAGCGCGGGCGGTCCGGGGTGCTGTACTCGTCGGCAGCCTGCCGCGCGAGTCGTGCCCCTGCCTCGGAGAGCTCCGCGATCCGGTCTGTGATCCCGTACTCCCCCAGCGCCGCCAGGTTCGCCCCGAACGTGTTGGTCTCGATGAGGTCGGAGCCGGCCTCGAGATAGGCCCGGTGAACCGTCAGCACGATGTCCGGACGGCTCACGTTGAGGACCTCGTTGCAGCCCTCCTGACCCTGGAAGTCCTCCATGGACGGATCTTGGGCCTGCAGCATCGTCCCCATGGCCCCGTCGGCAACGAGGACACGAGTACCGAGGACAGATCGCAGAGAGGTCACGCGGGAGAGGATACGTGGTCGGCTCTCCCTACGGCCGCCGATTCCCATCCCGCGGCGACCGTCCGCTCCCGGGATCAGCCGGTGGCTGCTCTTCGTTTGCGCCACACCAGCATCACGGCGGCGCCCAGCGCGATCGCCGAGATGGCGCCGACGCCTCCGTACAGGCTGCTGGTGGTCGCGCTGGTCGGCTGGACCGTCGACCCCACGGCGACGTCAGACTCGGGATCGCTGGGAACCTCGCTCACGACGGGGGTCTCGGCCTGACCCGGGCTCGTGGCCGTGGCCGGTAGATCAGGAGTGGTCCCCGTCGGAGTAGGGGTGGTCGCGACGGTCGCCGCCTTCGTGGTCGGCGGGCGGGTCGTGACCGTCGTCCTGGCTGTGGTGACCGGCGCCGCAGCGGGCGTGGCCGGGGCTTGCGTCGTCGCTGTCTGCTGGGGCGGCAGGACCCCGGGGGCGACGTTCCCACCGCTGACCGGCTCGTACCGCCAGCCCTCCGCCACGCCCGGGCTCGGGTGGTACGCGCCGGGGCCGACGCTCGAGTAGGACCAACTCGAGTAGCTCCCGTCAGCCTGACGGGTGGCGTGCCAGTACGACCAGTAGTTCTCCTGGGTGTTCGGCGTGGTGGGCAGCCCCGTGATCCGCACCACCATGCCGGCATCGAGAATGACGGTGAAGCGACTACGCAACGCCGTCATGCCCGTCGTGTAGCTGCCTGCGCATGCCGTTGTCGTACCGCCGAGCGCGCCGTAGTCGACGACGACCCAGACCCCGGCGCAGCTGGCGACCTGCGGTGCCGGGAGGGCGTGGGCCGGTATCGCGTACGACCACAGGCAGGTCAGCAGCGCGACGAGGCCAAGGACCAGCCGGATCGCGATCTGGCCCTGAGCCACCGGACGTCGGCGACGGGTGGACATGATCGTCACCCCTGACGCCGCTGCCGACGCAGCACGAGGATCCCCGCGCCGACGACCAGCATCGACACGGCCAGAGCGCCGACCGGGCCGTCGTCCGGGCTCCCGGTATCGGCGAGGGTCGCCGCGCCGGCGCCGGTCGCGACGCTCGCGGCAGGGTCCGTAGAGGTCGCCGCGCATCGGACCCGTGACACCGTCACGAGGTTCGACCCGGCGAGCAGCCACATGGCGTCAGCGGTGGCCATGACGTTCGAGGTGGCGGTGTCCAGCGAGGCGGGGAAACCGCCGTCGGCCAGCTGGTGCGATCGGAGCCAGGACAGTGCGTTGCCTGCGCTGGTCCCCGCGAACTCCAGACCCGAACCGAGGATGCCGGTGCTGTCCACCGGAGAGTACGGGTTCGGCCAGTAGCCGGCGACATCCTGCTCGGACAGGGCCCAGGCGACCGCCTTGGCGATCACCGCGGTGTCGCCGTGCGCCGCGGAAAGGGCCTCGATCGCAAGCCCGGTGGTGTCGTAGTCGGGGTAGAACGTGCCGGAGTACGTGTAGCCGAAGGCGCCACTGGGGTCCTGCCCGGCGACGAGGTTTGTCAGGACGGCCGCAGGAACGGGCTGGCCCGCACGTACGTACGCAATGACCGCCAGCGACTGGGCGTACGAGGACGCGTACGCACCCACCTGACCATCCGGCTGGGTACCGGCAGCGATGAGCGGCATGAGGTTCAGTCCGCCGAAGCCGGCCGGGTCCTCACCGACCGCCATCGCGAGGATCGCCAGGTTCGCGGCTCGTACGGGGTCGTTGCCGACGTAGTCGGCCGCCTGCTGCTTGATGCTGTTGAGTAGCGACGTGATGGCCGCCGAGTAGTCACAGGACCGCGCAGCGGACAACGCAAGAGCTGCGCTGACGAACGTGCCGGTGCCGTCGTCGGGGATCGGAAAGTTCTTGCTCAGGTACGTGGCCGCGCGAAGCACCTCGGCACTCGGGGTTGCTTCGCTGGGGGCTGCTGACGCGCTCGTACTCGCTGCACTCTGCGACGCGGAGCTGCCAGCCGAGGAAGCCGACCTGCTGCTCGAAGCCGACGTGCTGCTCGAAGCCGAGGCGAAGACCTTGGTCGCCGCGGGGCCGGCCACTCCGGTGTTGGTCAGGCGCCATCCTTCGGCGACACCCTTCGCAGGAGTGCTGGTGCTAGCGCCGGACACAGCGAAGGCCCACGTACCGAGCGTGCCGTCAGGGTTGACCGGCGCGGTCCAGTACGACCAGTAGTAGTTCCCGTTCGTGCTCCAGTCCGGGTTCGTGGGGAGGCCGTCGATCTGGTTGACGTACGCGCCACCGGCTGGCGTGAAACCGGCGCTGACAAGGGCGTCGAGGCCTGTGGTGTAAGTCGTTGCGCAGCCGACCTGGATACTGTCCGGGTTCGCTTCATCGTTCTGGACGACGACCCAGACACCGTCGCACGACGTGGGGGTCGCTGCGGGTGCCGAATGTGCGGGGACGGTCAGCAGGCCGAGAAAAGCGAGAGCGGCCGTAGTCCCGACGGCCAGTGCTCGCCTGAGGTTGGCGGTCATCCGGGGTTCCTTTCGTACGGGCACCCAGGTAATCCGGCCAACTTCTGCTGTCCGGCTCACCCCGTATGCCACGACGGGTTGCGATGAGCCAGAACCAGGTGGGCATTCCGACTTGGACTCTCACGAGTCCTCACGGCTGCGGGTCAGCCCCGGACTTGCACCGGGTTCCCCCACGGGGTTCAGGTGGGCCCACCCTAGACCACAGGATCGGCAACCAGTCAGGCGGTACCCGCGAGCAGCACGGCGGCGTCCAGCGCCGCGAGCAGCGCGGTCCCGCGGGTCGCATGGCCCCAGCCGCGGATGTCGTGCTCCTCCCCCGCAAGCGTGTCCGCCGAGTACAGGATCTGGCCGTACCGGGCGCCACGTAGCCGGGCGCAGGCCGCGAGCGCGGCGCACTCCATCTCGACGACGGAGCAGCCTTCCTCCCGACGCCTCGCGACGAGGCCACTGGTCTCCCGGAAGAAGCCGTCGGTCGTCCAGGTGTCGCAGTCCGTGCCCCGGAGACCTCGCGCTTCGAGGGCTGCGCGGCACGCCCGGCGTACGTCCGGGTCCGTCTCCACCCACCGCGAGGGCGCCAGGTAGTGGTAGGAGGTCCCCTCGTCGCGCAGCGCGCGTACGGGCAGGAGGAACTCCCCCATCTCGACCGGCTCGAGCGCCCCGCACGATCCCACCGCGACGATCGTGTCGACGCCCGCCGCAAGCATCTGCTCGACGACGATCACGGCAGCGGGAGCACCGACGGGCAGCTCGGCAAGAGCGAGCGGGACGCCGTCGTAAGGTCCCGTCCAGATCGGGAACGTACCTGTCACCATGTCGACGGTTGATCCGACCGGCCACCCCTGCTTCGCGACCCAGCTGCGCGAGATGTCGCCGAGGAACGTCACGACGCCCACCCGGGGTAGCCGGTCACCACCGAGACGCGCCAGCAGGCCGGGGCGGATGAGGTCGTCGGCGTCGGGGTCGTACTCGAGAATCGGCGGGTCCACGCGAGCAGTTCACCATGTTAAGTGGGCGAACCGTCGCGTGTCAATGGGCCAAGGGCCAGAGGAGCGCCCAAACGCCCCCAAAAAAAGTATTAAACCGCCACACCCCCCCCCCGGGAGGGTCCGGCCCCCCG
>JBBQBP010000053.1:0-18003 GCA_038317635.1 Propionibacteriales bacterium | reverse complement strand
GCACGAGTACCTTCCGATCGAGGCGATGGCGCAGCTCGTCCGAGCCGGGCTCGCGAGCACCAGCTTCACGATGCCGGGCCGATCGATGGTCGTACTCGGAGTATGGGTCTGCGTATCGGTGGCCGCGGCGCTGACCGCGCTGCGCAGGCGGGCCTGACCGGCGGCCGCGCAGGGCCTCTCCCGCCTACGCGCGGCGGCTGTGTTGGTCGAGGGTCAAGCCTGAGGCGGACTGCGGCGAGGTGGGTGCGATCGCCTGCCCGTCGTCGGAGAGTCCCCGCAGGATGCTGAGCACGCGTTGGTGGCTGAGCCAGCCCACAAGGTTCGCGTGGTCGTCGTCGAGCACGGGGATCGCTCCAGGTGTCGATTCGAGTGCGTTGAGGGCCTCGGTGAGGTGATCGGAGATGCTCACGGCGTCGGGCAGCTCGACGATGGAGGCCACAGTCGCCTGGTTGTGCTCACCGTCGGAGAGCGCGTCGGCGACCGCGTGTGCGGTGGCGATGCCTCGGTAGCGGTCGTGGGAGTCCAGGACGAGCAACTGGCCGTGAGGGGCGCGACTGAGCAGGCCGGCGGCGTCGCGCAGCTCGGCACTCTCCCGAAGGCATGCGCCGACCGGTTCCATGATCTGTCCGACGGTGATCGCAGCCACCTGTTCCGCCTCCGGTGAGACGCTGATGTCGACGCCGCGCCGCCGCAGCTTAAAGGTGTAGATGCTGTCCCGCGCCAGCAGGTGGCTCGCGGCGCTGGCCAGCACGATCGCGACCATCATCGGCAGGATGATCGTGTACTCGCCGGTGAGCTCGAACAGGATGATCACGGCAGTGATCGGGGCCTTGGCTGCTCCGGCGAACACCGCGCCCATGCCGATCAACGCGTAGACCCCGGGCGAGCCTGCGACGCCGGGAGCGATGAGATGGAGCACCTGGCCGTACGCGGACCCGAGCATCGCTCCGATGAACAGGCTCGGTGCGAAGACTCCGCCGGAGCCGCCGATCCCGATCGTCAGGGACGTGGCGACCATCTTCCCGACCAGGAGCAGGAGGAGGAACCAGATCGTGTAGGCACCCGCGATGCTCTTGCCGAGCACCGGGTACCCGACTCCGTACATCTCAGGCAGCACGAGGAGCAGCCCGCCGAGGGCGAACCCGCCGACAGCGGGCCGGAGCCACTCTGGTCCCCGCCACAGGCGGTCGCAGATGTCCTCGATGAGGTACAGGATCCGGGTGAACCCCACTCCCGCCACCCCGGCCAGCAGGCCGAGCAGCGCGAACAGCGCGTACTGGGTGAGGTTGTCCACAGCGAATGTCGGAAGCTGCAGGAACGCCGTGTTGCCGAGGACTGCCCGGCCGATCACGCTCGCGGTGACGGAGGCGACGACAACCAAGCCGAACGACTGGGCGGTGAAGTCGCCCAGCAGGATGAGCTCCATCGCGAAGAACACCCCAGCAAGTGGTGCGTTGAACGTCGCCGCGATACCGCCGGCCGCCCCGCAGGCCACCAGGACCTTCATCCGGGACTCGGTGATCTTCAGAACGCGGCCGAGGGTAGAACCAAGGGCGGCCCCGATCTGCACGATCGGACCTTCTCGTCCCACGGAGCCGCCGCCGCCGATGCACAGGGCCGACGCCAGCGACTTGACGATGGCGACTTGCGGCGTGATCCGCCCACCGCGCCGCGCGACGGCGTACATGACCTCTGGCACACCGTGCCCCCGGGCCTCGCGGGCGAAGAAGTGCACGAGCGGCCCGTACAGGAGTCCGGCGACCACCGGCGCAAAGATGACGAACCAGCGGCCCAACCAGGGCACGTACGGGTTGGCGACGTGACCGAGCCCTGCGTAGTCGGCGTGGCCGGAGAGGGCAAGGGTGAACACCTTGATCAGCCAGCGGAAGCCGATTGCCGCGCCACCAGCCCCGGCGCCGACAGCCACGGCGAGCACGAGCAGGCCAACTCGGGACGACCGGAGCTCGCTGAGCAGCCGTGTCAGGCCCGCCTGCATCGGCACCAGGTCAGGCGCAACCGGGTGCGGGGAAGATAGAGGGGTTCTCTTGCGGCGTCGTCTCACATTAGTATTATGCAACGGTTGCACTGGGCATCGTTAATAGAGAGGGGCCACGGTGAACAAGCCAACTCTCCAGGACGTTGAGGTCTCGCCCGTCGTCGCGGGCATCGACGAGCTCGTCACGGCGGTCCTGACGGCTTCGCGGGTGCTCGTGGGAGTCTCAGCTCGTTCCCTCGCCGAGGTCGAAGACACCGTCACCCTTACCCAGTTCCGCACCCTCGTCGTGCTCGACAACCACGAGGAGATCAACCTCAACACCCTCGCCGACCTGCTCTCGGTGACTCCCTCCACAGCGATGCGGATGATCAACCGCCTCCTCACCTCCGGCATGGTCACTCGCCGCGACAACCCGGCCAACCGCCGTGAGGTGCTGCTGGGGGTCACCGACGAGGGACGGAGACTGGTCCGACAGGTCACCGCCAAGCGGCGCAAGGAGATCAGCCACATCGTCTCGAGAATGCCCGCCGCACGACGCGACGAACTGGTTGCGGCATTGCGCGCGTTCGCGGACGCTGCGCACGAACCGGAACCCCGCCCAGAGGCGGCAGCCGACATGAACTGGTGAGGTCGCCCGCCCCAGCTCCCTGATTCACGCCGATCCTGGCTCAGGGTCTGCGGCCATCAAGAATGTGCCAGCTCGGCGGCCTGTGCCGCTGCGATGCCGTCGAGGATCGAGATGGCGTGGCCGGTCAGGGGCATCGAGAATCCAGCCGCGCGCAGGCAGCTGATCACCGAGTCGAGGTTCGCCCTGCAGGCGGAGTCTCCGAGACCAACTTCCTCGCGTACAACATCGCGATGGCAGGTCTCGGTATCGGAAGCCTGTTCTTCTGCGTGGCGCTCTACAGCTCGCGGCTCGCGCCGCGGTTCCTCGCGGTCTGGGGAGTCGTCGGCTACGCGTCGTTCGCCGCGGGCTGCTTCCTCGAGCTCGCCGGAGTCGCCGGCGCCGGACTCGTCTCCGCCGCACCCGGTGGCCTGTTCGAGATCTTCTTCGCCATCTGGCTCATCGTGCGCGGTTTCGGCTCGACCACAGCGGTCATGGTCACTGCGCGCGCGTGACCGGCCAGTCGGCAAGGCCCTGCTTGTCCGTACCGGACTTCTTTAGCTGGCGTGCACGATGGCCGCGTACGGACCCACGCCGACCAGTCGGGAGCCGGCGATACGACCGCTCGGCAGCACCAGTGCACTCACGGCGCCGCTTTCGGGGTCGAAATCGACGTCCGCCACGTTGCCGAGCACTTCGCCAAGCGTGGTGAGCACCCGCTTGCCGAGCAGCTCGTGTGTCTTCCCGGACAGTTCCTTGACCGCGTCGTTGGCGTCCTTCACCACCTCGCCGTCCGGCACGGTGACCGCGTCGGTTCCGAACGCGGTGATGTCGCTCCAGAGGACCGTGTCGCCGTGGCCCGATCCCCTGAGGGTTACCGCGACGACAGTGTGTGACCGCGGGTCGATCACGAGGTCGGCTACTCGACCCACCGTCTCGGCGCTGCCGGTACTGACGACTTTGCGTCCCTTCGCCTGGGTGTAGAGCATCAGATCGTCCCCTCCAGGTTCTTGCGGAAGGCCTTGACGGCAGCGCCGAACCCGGCCAGGTCGTGGGCCACGAAGTCCTTGGCTGCAGCCGGGACCATCACGTGCTCACCAGAGGCTGACAGCGTGTCAGGCAGCGGCAGAAACACTTTCGCGCCGTGCGTCCCGAGCGCTTCAGAGGCGGACACTTCGTAGCCGACCACGTCACAGGTTCGCCGCTCGCTCACCTCGAGGATGACGTCCACCACGGTGCCCAGAAGGATGCCGGTGTCTGTCAGCACCTCTGAGCCCAGTACGTTGCCGCCCGAGCCCCCGGGCCGAGCCGAAGCGTCGAGTACCTCGGTCACGGACGAGACCACGTCCTCATCGCGGATCATCACTGCGTCCGGGCCGAGCGCCATCACCGCCGACCACGACAGCCCTTGCTTCAGCGGGCCGGAGAAAAGGCCACGTCCGGCCAACGTGAAACCGCCCACCGCCCCGCCTCCCGCGGAGTAGACCACATCCTTGATCTGCGCGATGTCCTTCCCACTCAGCGTGACCACCGGGCGACCGATCACCTCGGAGGTGCGCATCAGGCGACTCACGGTCCCTCCTTCGGAGAGTTGCTGGGCGATCCCGACGGGTCCACGATGACCCCGCCGGCTCGCCGGCGACGCTGGATCAGCCAGAAGGCTGCAACCGCCAGAACCGCCACGACCAGGATCACGATGAGCCATCCCCACCACTCCATGGGTCCCCCTTCGCGAATCGTCCCGACTCGAGACGGTGCCAGGCTCTGCGCAGTCGACGAGCCCTCCATCGAGGATCATGAAGCAGGCTGGCCTGTAGTCACCCTAGCCCGCGCCGGGGCCGCTCGCCATGCCTCCTCGCACGTCGACAGCGGCTCGCGCGAACGGCTCATTGGTCGCCGCAACCCGCGGTGGTCCTTCAGCTGAGATCGCGCACCGATCGGGCCTCCACATCCTGGAGCACGGTGTCTGCGGCCTCGGCGCTGACATCGCCACGGCGGCGCGCTTGAACCACGACATCGCGTTCGACCTCGCTTGCTCGACGCAGCAGCATCTCAAGGTCGTGCGAGTAGTCGGCGCCTTCATCATTGGCGGTCCGTGCCGCCCCCAACGCATCCTGCGTCGCGAGATAGCCCTCGTAGAGCGAGGTCACCGCGCCCCTCACGGAGTCAGGCACGTCGTGCTCGGAGTCCTGACTCCGGCTCCGAGTTCTGACCTCGTCCAAGGCGGCTGCGGCAGCGCGTCGCCGTAGCTCGACCACCTCCTGTGTGGAGTCCACCTCGCTGCCCACTTTCAGCGCCCTGACCAAAGGCGCGAGGGTCAGCCCCTGCACCACCAGTGTCGCCAGGACGCAGGCGAGGCCGACGATGACGATCTCGGCACGCCTCGGGAATACGCCGCCCTGATCCGTGAGTGCCGGGAGTGCGAGTGCGGTCGCAACCGTCACGACGCCGCGCATCCCCGCCCAGGCTGCCACGAAGGTCTCCCGCGCCCCGTAGGGAGAAACCGTGTTCCGCCGTCGTAGCCCGACGCGGGCGAGCGTCGCAGCTGGGAACATCCAGGCAAAGCGGACGATCACGAGCACGCCGATGACCATCGCCGCGAGAAGTATCGTCGACCATGCGACCTGACTCGTCTCGAGTACCGCCGTGAGCTCGAATCCGATGAACACGAACACCAGGCTCGTGATCACGTAGTCGGCATATCGCCACACTGCCCGTCCGAGCAGCCAGCCGCCGGAGGTGACGGCGGTGTGCGAGTAGCTTCGCAAGAACAGCCCCAGGGTCAGGACCGCGAGCACACCGGATCCCTGGACCTGCTCCGCCAGCAGGTAGACGACGAAGGGTACGGCGACCGTCACGGTCGTCTCGGCCGCGGCGTCGTGCAACGCGGCCAACGCGAGCCGACTGAGCAGACCGGCGAGAAGCCCGATCCCGACGCCCGCCGCCACCGCGACCGTCAGCCGCAGCGCGACGTCCGTACCGCTGATGTGCCCAGTGACGGCGGCCGCGACCGCGAGCTTGTACAGCACCAGTGCGGTGGCGTCGTTGAACATGCCCTCCCCCTCGAGCACCGTCACGAGACGTTCGGGCAGTCGCAGCCTGCGAGCGACGGCGGTGGCCGCGACCGGATCCGGCGGTGCCACCACGGCTCCGAGAACCCAGGCCGGACCCCACGCGAAACCCGCAAGATGTAGCGCGAATGCCACGGCAGCCGCGGTGGCGACAGTCAGGCCAACGGCCAGAAGCAGGATGGGACGAGCGTTCTGCCGGAACTCGTTGGTCGTCGAGCGCTGCGTGGCGGCGAAGAGCAGAGGCGGCAGGACGATGGGGAGGATGATGGCCGGGTCCAGTTGCAGCGCCGGCATGAACGGCAGCAGCGGGAGGGCCAACCCGTACACCGTGAGCAGGACCGGCAGCGGGATGCGGAGTCGATCCGCCAACGGAGTGAGGATCACGATCCCTCCAAGGAGCGCCACCCACAGCAGCAATGTCGCCATAAGACTCTCCCTCGGCTCAGTCGGTTGCCCACCGCGTCCGCCGGCCGCCTCTTGGACGGCCCGGTCTCACATCTCGCGGTGACAGCATCTCAGGCCACTCCGGCACCGGGGAGGTCGCATCCGAACCGTGGCCCGAGCCACCGAGCAGGAACGACAATCCGCGTCGAGAGCCGAAGCCGAACACAGCCGGGCCACGCCCAATCGGAAAGCAGGACCGGCCAACAGCACACATGGAGCGAGCGATCAACCCCTTGGCAGGCACGGCCAGCGGAGATATCTTTTCACGTGAAGATCGACATTTTTGTTGTGTCTTCGCTTGCCGACGATGGCGTGGAGGTCCGGGCTCGGCGGGGACCATGGTGCTTGCGGTGGGGTTTGCGCGGTCGGGCTTGGGGCTACGAACGGCATAGCAAGGGCTGGCTGAACGAGGGGGGCGCATGCCAGAGGGCGTGTTTGTGCACGGCAACGGACTCTGCGAAAGCGCGTCCGTGGGGTCGGGCACCAGAGTGTGGGCATTCGCTCACGTCCTGCCGGGCGCAGCGGTCGGTCGCGACTGCAACATCTGTGACGGCGCCTATGTCGAGGGCGGAGCGAAGGTCGGCGATCGCGTGACCGTCAAGAACCAGGTCATGATCTTCGACGGTGTGACTATTGAGGACGACGTCTTCCTCGGTCCAGGCGTGATCTTCACCAACGACTTCTCGCCACGCGCCTTCATCAAGAAGCACGGCGCCGAGTTGGACATGACGAAGGTCTGCCGGGGCGCGACGCTGGGTGCCGGCGTGGTCGTTGTCTGCCGGACAACCATCGGAGAGTACGCGTTCGTCGGCGCCGGCGCTGTCGTGACCCGCGACGTACCGGCGCACGCCTTCGTCGTCGGCAACCCGGGGCGCGTCATCGGGTGGGTGTGCGAGTGCGGGCAACGACTGCCGGACGATCTGACCTGCTCCTGCGGGAGATCGTGGACCGCATCCGACGGAACCCTCAGACGTGAGGAGGTGCAGTCGTGACCTTCCCTGTCGACAGGCACGCAACCGCGCAAGACCTGGCGCCAGTCGCCCTGCGGGGACTCACGGCGGCCGGCTTCACCCCCACGGGCGAGATGCCCTTCACCCTTCGGGGTGTCCCGGGACCGCATGGTCCGGAGGTGCAACCCGAAGGTCACAGCGTGCGCTACACCGCGATCGCAGCCCTGGGCCTGGGAAGGCAGTCTGAGCAGGTCCAGCGGGAGGTGCTCGGAGGAGCGAACGCGGCCGAGCTGGCCCAGTCCTGCCTCGCCTTCGCGACAGCCAGTACCGATGCTGGCGCGCACGCGCTCGCCCTCTGGGCCGCTGCGGAGGTTGCCGGGGTGACCGATGAGGCCCTCGCCGCCCGCCTGCTGGACGCCGTCCGGCGGGCCACCATCGCCACCGTCGACTGCGCCTGGGCCGTCGTCGCCGGTCTGGCGATGCCGGCCGGGAAGACATCCAGCAGCTTGGCGACGGAGGGGGTGGCCAGGCTGTTGGCCCACCAGGGCCCGAGGGGCACCTTCCCGCATGTGCTGCCGCCGTCCGGTGGGCTCCGCGGACACGTGGGCAGCTTCGCCGACCAGATCTACCCCATCCACGCGTTCGTACGGTTCGCTGTCGGCACGGGCGACACGAACGCCTTAGCGGCGGCGGAGCTCACGGCCCGCCGGATCGTCGAACTGCAGGGGCCCGAGGGCCAGTGGTGGTGGCACTACGACGCCCGTACCGGCGACGTCGTCGAGCGCTACCCGGTGTACTCGGTCCACCAGCACGGGATGGCGCCCATGGTTCTCGCCGAGCTGGCAGCGGCCGGAGGTACCGACCATCGGGAGGCCGTACAGCGCGGGTTCGGTTGGCTCTCGACCCACCCCGAGTGCGTGGAGCCGCTCGTGGCGCCGGCGCTCGGAGTGGTGTGGCGGAAGGTCGGTCGCCGGGAACCGTTCAAGGCCGCGCGTGCCGCCGGTGCGCTCGCCACCCGGGTTCGCGAGGGGGCAGAGGTGCCCTTCGTCGACCGGCTCTGGCCAGCCGGGCGCGTCGACTACGAATGCCGGCCGTACGAGCTGGGCTGGCTGCTGTATGCGTCAGGTGCCATGCAAGAGGGGAGCACAGCATGAGCGTGACCCGGGAGGTTCTCGGATATCCGATGTTGGCCGCCACGATGGACGAGGTCGTCGGTCTGTGCGACGAGGCCATCGTCGCCGAGCGGCCGATACAGGTCGGCGTGATGAACGCGGCGAAGGTGGTGAACGCCTCGCGCGACGCCGCTCTCCACGAGGCGATCCTGTCCTGTGACGTGATCCTGGCCGACGGCCAGTCGGTCGTGTGGGCCAGCCGGATCCTCGGCCAGCCCCTGCCCGAGCGGGTGGCGGGTATCGACCTGTTCATCCATCTCCTGGAGCTCGCCGACGCCCAGCACAGGTCGGTGTACCTGCTCGGGGCAACGCCGGAGGTCATCGAGCAGGTCGTCAGGGTTGTCGAGACCAGATACCCGGGCGCTCGTCTTGCGGGCCATCGGGACGGCTACTTCACAGACGAGGCGGCGGTGGCGCAGGAGATCGCGTCCAGCCACCCCGACATGCTGTTCCTCGGGATGACCTCCCCCAAGAAGGAGGTGTTCCTCAAGCGCTACCAGTCGGTGATGAACGTGCCTGTCACGCATGGCGTCGGAGGGTCATTCGACATCCTCGCCGGAGTCACCAAGCGGGCGCCGGAGGCCTGGCAGCGAATGGGCATGGAGTGGGCCTACCGTCTCGTGCAGGAGCCTGGGCGGATGTGGAAGCGGTACCTGCGGACGAACGTCCTGTTCAGCATCATGATCGTACGGGCCCTCGTCAGCCAACGGCTGACTCCGGGGAGAGCAGCGACAAGTGAGGTGGCGTGATGGCCAATCCCTTCTACAGCGGAACAGTCGCGGTCATCGGGCTCGGCTACATCGGGCTACCGACCGCCGTGGTGCTCGCGTCACGGGGGGTGAGGGTGATCGGGGTCGACGTGAACCAGGTCACCGTCGATCGCGTGGCACGAGGCGAGATCCCGTTCTTCGAGCCGGATCTCGCGACCAGCCTCAGCGGCGCGGTGGCGCTCGGCAACTTCACCACGAGCATGGAGACACCGGTCGCGGACGCCTACATCATCGCTGTCCCGACGCCGATCACCCCCAACGAGGAGGCGGACATGAGCCACGTGTTCGCCGCCGCCGCGTCGGTCGCGCCCCAGCTGCGCCCCGGAGCGATCGTGGTGCTGGAGTCGACGTCACCGCCCGGAACCACTGAGGAGCTGAGCCGGACCCTTGCTGCTGCACGTCCTGACCTCACCTTCCCCGACGACGTGAACGACAGTCCGGACATCTTCGTCGCCCATTGCCCGGAACGGGTTCTGCCAGGGCGACTCATGGTGGAGATGGTGGAGAACAACCGGGTCATCGGTGGGCTGACGCCCGAGTGTGCCGAGCGGGCCGCCGAGCTCTACCGGGTATTCTGCCGTGGCGAGATCCAGCTGTCGGACGCGACGAGCGCCGAGATGGCGAAGCTCGCGGAGAACTCGTACCGGGACGTCAACATCGCGTACGCCAACGAGCTCTCGATCATCTGCGACAAGCTCGGCCTCGACGTGTGGGAGATCGTCAAGATGGCCAACCACCACCCCCGGGTGAACATCCTGCAACCGGGTCCCGGCGTCGGTGGGCACTGCATCGCCGTGGACCCGTGGTTCCTGGTGGGGGCCGCCCCGGAGGAGGCTGTGCTGATCCGGACCGCGCGCATGGTCAACGACAGCAAGCCGCACCACGTCGTCGCGCAGGTCCAGAAGTCGGCCCATCGGTTCAGGGACCCGGTGGTCGCCTGCCTCGGGTTGTCCTACAAGGCGAACGTGGATGACACGCGAGAGTCTCCGGCCGTGGAGATTGTGGCCGCTCTGGCCGAGCAGGAGCCGTCGATATCGATCCTGGTCTGCGACCCGATGCTCAGCCGGCTCCCCTCCGCGTTGGAGAACCTCCCGAACCTCACGCTCATCAAGACGCAGGAAGCGGTCGCCGCCGCGGACATCGTGGTGCTGCTGGTCGACCACAACCAGTTCCGCACGCTCCCGCGCAAGCTCCTCGAGGGCAAGGTCATCCTGGACACACGCGGTATCTGGCGCTGAGACTCAGGGCCGGAACTCGTCTGGCGCGTCACCGAGGCCGAGCAGATGGGCCATGGCCCGTACGGCACGATCGGACGCCCGCCCGTCCCCGTAGGGGTTGCCTGCCTGGATCATCGAGCGGAAGTGGTCGGCGTCGGTGAGCAGGCGAGTGGTCTCGGCGACGATCGCCTCGGGGTCTGTACCCACGAGACGGGCCGCGCCTGCCTGGACCGCTTCGGGACGCTCGGTCGTCTCCCGGAGGACCAGCACCGGCTTCCCCAGTGCGGGAGCCTCCTCCTGGACACCACCGGAATCCGTCAGCACGATCGTCGCGAGCTGGAGCGCGCGGCAGAAGTCGGGATAGTCCAGCGGCTCGGTCACGTGGACCCGGTCCAGCCCGCCCAGCGTCGGCAGCAGCGCATCCCGGACGATCGGGTTGCGGTGCGCCGGCAGCAGGACATGAAGATCAGGGAAGTCGCTCACCAACCGCGCGATCGCGCTGGCCGTACGGGTCAGGGGCTCTCCCCACGACTCGCGGCGATGGCTCGTGACCAGCAGCAGCGGTGACACCTGAGCAGCGACGAGGGCTGTCAGCGTCGGGTCGGAGATCGGGTGCTCAGACGCCGTCACCTCGAGCAGCGCGTCGATGACGGTGTTTCCCGTCACGGTGATGGCGATCGGGTCGACGCCGGCGGCCAGCAGGTTGTTCCGCGCGATCGAGGTCGGGGCAAGGTGGAGGCTCGCGACCTGAGTCGTCAGGCGGCGGTTGATCTCCTCGGGGAAGGGGTTGTAGCGGTTGTCGGTGCGTAGCCCGGCTTCCAGGTGTGCCACCGGGATCTGTTGGTAGAAGGCCGCCAAGGATGCTGCGAAGCACGTCGTGGTGTCGCCCTGTACGAGGACGAGGTCAGGGTGTTCGGCCCGCAGCAGCGGCTCCAGCCCCGCCAGCGACCGTACGGTGATCTCGGTCAGCGACTGGCCGGGGGTGATGATGTTGAGGTCATGATCGGGGACGATCCCGAAGACCTCGTTGACCTGATCCAGCATTTCTCGGTGCTGCCCGGTCACCACCACGATCGGACGCAGTGCCGGGTGGCGTGTCAGCTCCCGCACGACGGGGGCCATCTTGATCGCCTCGGGCCGCGTCCCGTACACGAGCATCACCGATGCCGTCATTGGCCTGGTCCCCCCTCCGGCGACGTGTCGCGACGAGACGATCGACGGCGCTGCACGCGGCCAGGCTCAACCAAACCCCCAGCACCACGATGACCGCTACGGCTCAACTGCGGTGTCCGTTGGAGTATTGCACGGCGACTACCGGCGGGGACATGGTGAGATCAACCCGTAACACGAGGGGCACGTTGGCGGCGTCCTCACGCGCGGCAACCAGCGCGAAGATCTGGTCGATCAGGCCGTTCATCCGTGACCGGACCACCTCAGCCGACGGTCCGCTGGCCTGGACGATCAGGGAGGGCTCCGAGAAGTTGTGGGCCCATTGGCCGCCCGTGTCGGGCAGGAACACGGACCAGCCGTCGTAGATGCCCTCGTCAACCAGCGTGACGTCCGGGCTTGTGGCCTTGCGCGGCGGATCACCGTGATTGATCTCGGTCTGGATCAGCCCTGCCAGCGGGATGGCCGCAGAGTTGTCGGGAGCGATCTGGTTCGGCTGTTGCGCGGTCGCGGGCACGAGGAAGTACACCTTCGTCGAAGCCCAGTAGACCCCGGGCGCCCGCCAGGTGACCGCGCACACGGCCAGCGTCAGAAGGATCCCGAGAAGCATGACTGGCCATCGCGTGAGCACGGAGCGGAAGAGGCCCTCGACCGTCACCTTTGCCCCTCCGCACACTGCTGGCCGCGTTTTCGGCTCTGTCACAGGATATGGGCACTCGGTTAGGATGAGTCCGAACGAGGATTACTGGGGGGAGGACCTGGCGCATGCCCGTAGGGGACTTCTTCAGTGCGCTGGGCCGCCGATGGCTGCTGGTACTGGTCGGGTTCTTGATGACCGTCGGCCTGAGCGGGGCCGCATACGTGCTCTTCAAGCCCACGTACGAGATCACGGGCACCGTCCTTTTCCTTCCGCCGCCGTCAACCTCCACCACCGTGAGCTCGAACCCCTACCTTCGACTCGGTGGTCTCCAGCAGGCCGTCGACCTGGTGGGGGTCTCGCTCAGCGACCAGGCGACGCAGCTCGAGCTCAAGGCAATCAGCAATGACGTGCAGTTCACCGTCCAGGCCGACTTCCGTACCAGCAGCCCTCTGCTTGCCATCGACGTCAAGGACAGTTCTCCGGAGACCGCCCTCAGGATCCGAGACATCCTCGTGGCCCGAGTGCCGGTTCGTCTCGATGAGATGCAGGCTGAGCTCGATGTCAGCCAGAAGGACCGTGTCACCTCGACGGTGGTGACGCTTGACACCGAGGCTGTGGAGGTCGGCAAGAACCGGTTGCGCGCGGCCGTGGTCGCTGCCTGCCTGGGGCTCGGGCTGACGCTTCTGACGGCAACACGGTGGGACGCTCGCCGCCTTCGTCACCCGCGGCGACGCATGCCCGACAAGGCGGAGCCCGAGGCCGAGCCCGAGCCAGAGCCCGAAGCCGAGCCCGAGCCAGAGCCCGAGGTGGAGCCCGAGGACGAGGTGGAGCCCGAGGACGAGCCAGAGCTTGATTCGGAGGACGAGCCGGAGCTCGAGGACGAGCCGGTGGATTCTGAGGACGAGCCGGAGTTCGAGGACGAGCCGGAGCTGGATTCCGAGGACGAGTCGGAGCCTGAGCCACCGGCGGAAGCCGCAGCCGATCCGGAGGGAGACCTGGTGGGAACGTTGGGCCGTCCCGAGAGACCTGCCATGGGCCCCAAGGCACTCGAAAAGGGTGGGCATGCACTGGATGACGCCCCCCGCTGACGAGGCCCTTCGCGCTACGCCGGCTCTCCATCGGGCCGGCGGGGCCGATGCTGTGACGCTCCTGAGCATCCTCGTCGTCGTGCGTCTGGCACTGCCGTCCCAGTTGGTGATCGGACCGCTCGGCGGGGCTGGAGCGCCAGCGACCTTGTTCGGCCTGCTGCTGTTGGCCTACTGGTTCTGGCATCGGCTGCATCGGGCGGCGCCCGAAAGGGCAGCCGCCGTGAACGCCGTCGCGATTGCATTCGGGGCGATCGCGCTGGCATCCTTCGCGGTCGCGTCAGTGAGGCCCATCGCGGCCGAGGAGCTCAGCCTCTCGACTCTGTCCATCCTCAGCCTCGCCGGGTGGATGGGCGGCCTCCTGCTCGCCTCGGACGGGGTGGCCAGTCCCGAACGGCTCCGTGTCCTCGTGTCCCGTCTGGCCATCATGGGGAGCGCCTTCGCCGGCTTCGGGCTGGTCCAGTTCGTGACCGGCACCGCGTGGGTCGATCGGCTGTCCATCCCCGGGCTTGTCGCCAACACGCCCGTCTACTCCATCACCCAGCGGGAAGGCTTCAGTCGTCCGTTCTCCACAGCGATCCACCCGATCGAGTTCGGGTCGGTCATCGCGATGCTGCTCCCGCTGACGATCGTCTTCGGTCTGCTTGGCCCGAGTCGTGGCGGCGGGCGGTGGCGGATGTGGATCCCGGCCGCGTTGACCGTCCTCGCCGCATCGTTGTCTTCCTCACGGTCGACCCTGGTCGGGCTCGCCCTCGGAATCGTCCTGTTGTGGCCCGCCCTGACGGGCCTGCAACGTCTCGTGGGCGGCGTGGCCACCATGGTGTTGGGAGTGTTCGTCTTCGTCACGGTGCCGGGCATGGTGGGGACGATCTCGGGACTGTTCGGTGGCGTGGCCGGAAACGACTCGAGCGTCGCCTCTCGGGTCGAAGGCTTCTCGGTCGCGGCCACCTACTTCGGCCGCGCCCCGATTCTCGGAAGAGGTTTCGGGACGTTCCTGCCGCGCTACCGGATCTTCGACAACCAGTACCTGCTGACGCTGGTTGAGACCGGCGCACTCGGTCTGGTGGCCATGATCCTGCTATGGGTCGTGCCGGTGGTCGGGATCGCCCGCGTGATCCGCAAGAGCGAACCCGGCTCGCCGCAGCGGCTGGTGGGGACGGGCCTGCTCGCCTCGTGCGTGGTCGGGGGGGTCGGGCTCGCCTTCTTCGACGGCTTCAGCTTCCCGATGATGCCGGCCGTCTGGTTCGTGGTGCTCGGTCTGGGCGGGGCCTACAGACGGCTGGCGCTGGCCAGCTCGTCATAGAGGGCTGCGATCCGGTCGACCTTCGACGACCACAGACCCACGGCCTCAAGGCGGCGCCGAGCGGACGCCCCCATCGTCGTCACGAGCGACGGATCATCGACGAACCTCCGTGCAGCGGCCGCAAAGTCCCGCGCCAGCTGTTCAGGATCGTGGGCGTCGAGCGCGAACGCGCAGGAGGAGTCGACGGCAGCACCGGGGCCGCCGCGATCGCACACGATCAGCGGCAGGTAGTTGCCCATGGCCTCGAAGACCACGTTGCCGCCCGGCTCCCGATAGCTCGGGAACGCGAAGACGTGCGACTCACGATAGAAGCCCTGCACTGCTTCCTTGCTCGCCCACCCATGGAAACGTACCTTCGCGGTGACGCCGAGCTCCTCGGCCAGCTCGCGACAAGCCGGGGCATCGAATCCGTCGCCGACCACGTCGAGCTCGACGGGCACGTCTCTAAGGTGCGCCATCGCCGCCACCAGGTCCCGCGTGCCCTTGGTGCGGATCACGCGCCCGACGAACAGGAGCCGGAGCGGCTCAGCCTCCGAGAAGGTCTCAGGGACTGCTGGCGGAACCGCCTGAGGCATGGCAACGAGGCCGGTCTCGCTGACGACCTCGAAACGATGAAGTGGGAGGGCATGAAGGAAATCGCGCACGTAGTCGGCGATACCGAGAACGACGGCAGCGCGTTCGTACGACCGCCTGAGCGAGACGTCGTACCGGATCCGCAGACCGTCGAGAGCGCGAAGCCGCTGGTACCACGGACCGGAGTCCAGCCCCCGGAACCCCGGCGGTGACTCCAGGCTGCCCCCGACCGGGCCGATGACGTAGGGGATGGAGGACACCCGCAGCGGACTGGGGTAGCGCATCGCGACCGGCACCACCTGATGCGCGACGTCGAAGCGTTCGCCCCGTCGTTCCGCGTCCTTGATCCACCGGCGGGCATGCGTGTCGAAGGCCACGTAGCCGGGCTTCAGCAAGCTGTTGAAGCGCTCGAAGCGGCCCAGTCCACGTGGCTCCAGCCACTCGATCACGCGAGCCCGCGGCACCTGCTCGGTGATGGAGGGGGCACCCCGTTTACGGTACGTGAGGAGCGTCACGTCAAAGCGCTGGGACAGCAAATCAGCCCACTGGTAGGCCACCCAAGCCTCTCCCACATCGTCTTTGTTGACGGTCGGAGCGATCAGCAGGATCCTCACCCGGTCACGCTATCGCGGCCCGGACACCGATCCCAGTATCGTGACGACATGGCCTCTGTGGCGATCGTCGTCGTCACGTACAACAGCCAGGCGTGCGTCGGGGCACTGCTCGAGTCCCTCGTCGACTGCGGTGCCGGCTCCGTCGTGGTGGTGGACAACGGTTCCAGTGACGCGACAGTGCAGGTCGTCGAAGGATTCGCCGGAGTCCAGCTGATCCGCTCCACGAATGTCGGCTATTCGGGCGGGATCAACCGAGGAGTACGCGAGGTGCCGGCTGCCGACGCGTACCTGATCCTCAATCCGGACCTCGTCGTGCGGCCCGGCATCGTCGCCGTCCTGGTGGCTGCACTGGTGGACCCCGAGGTCGGTGTGGTCGCACCGCTCGTGCTGGATTCCGACGGACGGCGCCAGGACTCGCTGCGTCGCGAGCCGTCCCTACCGCGGGCTCTCGGATTGTCGTGGACGGGGATCCCGCTTCTGAGCGAGTACGTGACGGGCGATGGTGACTACGTTGCCGCGCATGACGCAGACTGGGCGCTCGGTGCGGCGGTCATGTTCAGTCGCGTCTGCTACGAGGCGATCGGTGGCTGGGACGAGTCGTACTTCCTGTACTCGGAGGAGACGGACTTCTGCCTACGCGCGCGAGATGCAGGGTGGGTGACACGTCTGGTCCCGGAGGCGGTGGTGGTGCATGACGAGGGTGGCTCCGGACGTAGCGACGCCACGCATGTCATGCAGATCGTCAACCGGGTGCGGCTGTACGCACGGCGTCACTCGAAGCCGGCGGGCTATGCGTACCTTGTCCTGAACGTGCTCTCGGAGCTGACCTGGCTCGCCCGGGGGCACATGCAGTCGAGGGCCTCGATACGCGGGCTGTTACGCCCGAGCACGAGGCCCTCGGAGCTGGGTTGCGGTCAGTCGCTGCTGCCGCGCTGAACCTTACGCGTTGACCGGCGAGAGGTTGTTGTCCCAGTAGTTGCCGGACAGGACGTTGCCAGTTCCACTCGGGTCGAACGCGGTGATCGGGCCGTACGAGCCCCCGTTCGCGTAGTAGAGCTTCGAGAACCGGTTGTTCGTGATCTTGATGTTCGATGTCTTCCCGAACCGCTGGTTGTCACCGCCGTAGATCGTGTAACCGCCGCCGGCGACCAGGTTGTCGGTGATGAGACGGTTCGCCTCGACGCCGAAGTCCTGGAAGAGGCTGATCGCGTCCGTCTGGCCCAGCTGGTTCAGGATTGTGTTGTGTCGGATCGTCATCATTGTGGTGGCGCCGTTGGAGGTGGTGCCGTTGACGTGGTCACCGCTGGCGAACCCCATGTCGTGGACGTAGTTGTCGGCGATCAGACCCTCGTGGACCTGGATCCCGGTGCTGGTGTTCTGGACGTTGTTGCGCAGGATCTGAGTGCCGGTGGAGTCACCGTAGACGTCCTTGACACCGACGAGGAGCCTGGGCGAACCGCCCAAGATGCCGATCTCATTGTTGGTGATCAGGGCATTGGTGGCGTGCTGCAGGCCGATGCCCCAGCTCTCGCCATTCTCCAGGATTCGGGTGTTCGTCACCGTGATGTTCGCGCCGCCCACGTTGATCGGACCGGACACGATCAGGTTCTTCACGACCGCTCCGGAGGACGCCTGGAGCCAGCCGCGGCTGTCCCAGACCCATCCCGGTCCGGACTTGACGTCCTGCGGGACCCGCAGCAGGGCCGTACCGGCAGGTACCCCGGTGTTGGTGGCGTCCGGGTAGCCGCAGCGGCTCGGCTGGCTCACGCAGTTGGTCATCCCTGACGACGTGGAAGTCGATACGGGGGCGCTGGACGTAGTCGGCGTCTTCGAGCTGGTCGGCGTCGCCGTGTTGGTCGGGGTTGAACTGGTTGCGGGCGCTGGGGCGGGCGTGCTGGTGGTAGCGCTAGCAGTCGGCGCCTCGGTCGCGATGGGCAGAGGGTTGTGGGTGTAGCTGTGGCTCGGGTCGCTGCTCGGTGCCGGGGTCGGTGTGGTGCTGGGAGTCACGCTCGCGGTGGCGGATGTGGCTGGCATGGATCGGCCGGGGGTGAAGCTGACGTCTACCCAGTACTGGCTGGAGCGCCAGGTGCTGGTGGGGAAGGCGGTGCTGGTGCCGTACGTGTAGACGCCGACGTTGGTGGTGGGGATCCGCAGGTTGCGAGAGGCGGAGGTGCCGGTGTACTGCTCGGTGGCGGTGTAGCGGCCGACGTTGGTGTGGTACGACACGACGTAGGCCTTGCCTGCGTCGAGGGTGATGGGCGAGGCGAAGGCTGCGGTCTGCCAGCCGGAGCTTGTCTCGCTCCAGAAGGTGACGCGGCCGAGGAGGGTTCCGGTGCTGGTCCACAGGCTGCCTGTGTGGGGGCCGCGGTTCTCCGGTGTCTTGTAGAAGCGGATGCT
>JBBQBP010000052.1:0-18581 GCA_038317635.1 Propionibacteriales bacterium | reverse complement strand
GGGTCGTCTTCGCCGGCTACCTCCACGCCCGCGCCACCGCGGGCTGGCGCGGAACCCGCGCCGCCTGGTTGGCCATCCTCGGCTTCGCCCTGTTCTGGTGGAACTTCATCGGCGTCAACCTCCTCTTCGCCGGCCTCCACTCGTACGCAGGAATCTGACAGTACGAGCGGTACAGAGTCTCTCCTCGAGCGGTACAGAGTCTCTCGCCGAGCAGATATCTCCTCTCCTCAGCGGGATAGGTGCTCTCCTTGGGCGGATATCTCCTCTCCTCAGCGGGATAGGTGCTCGCTGAGGTCAGTGGTGGGGGGACGCCACGAGGCGCTCGAGGGTTGCGATCGCTGTTGTCACGCCATCCTCCGCAGCGACCCGTCCTGCGATCTCCTTCGCCGGGTCCCGCAGGGCGACGGTGGCTCGCAGTGCCGCCTTGTACGCCTCCCAGCCTGACCTCGGGTCGACGGGTTTCGTCGCGATGCCCGACCCGTACAGCCTCTCGCCCCAGAACCGCTGGGACGGGGTGAACGGCACGGGGATGGACGGGATGCCGGATCTGGCAGCGGCATGTGCCCTGGTGGTACCGCACTCGAAGACCAGTGCGCCGCATCGGCTGAACAGCCAGTCGGACGGTACGGACTCGACGCGGTGCACGTTCTCCGGCAGCTTTCTCCCGAGTCTCAGCGCCCCGGCGTCGAGCAGGATCCGGTACGTGCCGGCCCAGGCCTCGAGGATCGCCTCGAGCGTGTACTCGGACAGCGACCCCGTCGTGCCCCCGAACCCTACGTAGATCGGCCGGTCGCCGACGGCGAGGAATGCCTCAAGCCCCGCATCGGGGGTCCAGGCCTGGTCGTCCGCCACCCACCACTCGCCCGTCACCGTGACGCGCCCGGCATCCCAGTCGGCAGGAGTCGGTACGAGAGTCGGCGACCATGCACCGAGCACCGGCAGCTCGTGGAACGGGTTCGCCATCGGGCCGAGCCCGAGCCCGCGCCTGGCCCGGTTGACCTCGCGCCCGTCCCGTACCCAGCCCATCGCCGCCACGACGGATCCCACGGGCCGGTTCAGCTTCTCCGGCGGCTGCACCCGCACTGCCGGCGCGAATTCCCTGCTCGGCAGCGGAGGGATGACCGCGGCGACCACGCCGACCGTACCGACCAGCTCTGCCGCCGAGACGGCCCACGCGCCGGCCGAGCCCAGGCCGACCACGACATCCGAACCGCCGGCCGCCGCCACGATCGACTCGATGCCGAACCGCCCAGGAGACGCCTCACCCACGGCCACAGCCTCATGCCCGGCGGCTGACAGAGCGACACCGAGCGCGTTCACCGCCCGTAGATCGCCCGCGGACCCGACGATCGTGACCCTCATCGGTCGGGAGCCACCTGGAGCAGAGCGTTCTCCAGCACCTCTGTGAGCGCCGGGTGGATCCAGTACTGGCCGCGGGCCATCGTGCGCGCGTCGAGGCCCGTCGCCATCGCCTGGATGGCCGGTTGGATCAGCGTCGACGCCTGCGGGCCGAGGATGTGGCAGCCGAGGATCCGCAGCGACTCAGGTTCCACGAGCACCTTCGCCACGTGCACGCCACGGTCCTCGAGCGCCCACCCGTACGCGACGTCCGCGTACCGCTGGACGCCCACCAGGTACGGCGTCCGGTTCGCACGCAGCTCCTGCTCGGTCACGCCGACGCACGCCAGCTGTGGATCGCAGAACACGGCGTACGGGATCGTTGTGTGATCGGTGCTCGCGAGGTCGTCCGGATGCAGGAGGTTGTGCTGCACCGTCCGGGCGTCAGCGTTGGCCGCGTGCTTGAGCATCGACGGGTTGGAGATGTCGCCGAGCGCGAAGATGCCCTGCGCGGTGGTCCGTTGGTGAGCATCGACGACCACGTAACCAGCCGGATCCACCTCGACCCCGGCCGCCGTCAGGTTCAGCCGGTCGGAGTTCGGCATGCGCCCGGTCGCGACCAGCAGCACCTCGGCGTCGTAGGAGTACTCGATGTCGTTGAGGTCGGTCGTGTACACGCCGACGCCGCCGCGGCCGGCGCCGTCCACCTCGACGACCGACTGGTTGAGCCGGACGACGAAATGCCCGCTGAGCTCGTCCGTGAGCGCCCGTGCGAGCTCCGCGTCGGAGTGCCGGAGAAGGTACGCGGACCGGTTGATGAGGGTCACCGCGACACCGAGCGCCGCGAAGATGTAGCCGAACTCCACCGCGACGAAGCCACCGCCGAGAATCACCATCGTGCTGGGGAGCTTGTCGAGCCGCATGATCGTGTCGCTCGTGAAGACCTTCCCCTCCAGCTCCGGCGCATCGAGACCGGGGAAGTCCGGTATCCGGGGACGCGACCCGGCGGCGAGCACGATCCGGTCAGCTGACAGCGACTCAGTCGTACCGTCCGGGTATGAGACCTCCAGCCGCTTCACGCCCGTGAACCGTGCTGTGCCGCGCATCACGGCGACGTTCGGCTGCGACTCGCGCCAGCCCAGGCCCCCGAGCGAGATCGGGTCGATGCGTCCGAAGATCCTGTTCCGGATCGCGGGCCAGTCGATGGACGGTGCCGACGCGTGCACCCCGTACTGTCCGGCACCGCGGATCTCGTCCGCGACCTCGGCGGTGTGGACGAACATCTTCGAGGGGATGCAGCCGGCGTTCAGGCACGTACCGCCGAACGGCTCACCGTCGTCGATCAGCGCGACGCTGAGGTCATCGAACTTCTCGTCGATGATCGAGTTACCGCTTCCCGAGCCGATGACGGCGAGATCCACGTGGCGCACGCGGCCATCCTTCCACGGCGGTCGTGGGCCTCGGGCCACGAGGCCCGGGCAGGGGCCGCGACAGGGGCTGAATCAGGGTCGCCGGGCGATGATCTTGGAGATGGCCATCGTCATCCGGTCGGGGACGAAGGGCGCGAGGCGTGCGAGGACGGTGTTGAGCACCCCGTCGATGGCCACAGGGCTGCCGTGAGAGAGCGAGTCGAAGCAGGTGGCGACGACCTGGGCGACGGTACGGCGGCGGCGGAAGCCGTCGGGGTTGCCGGCGACCTTCCAGAAGTCAGTCTCTGTCGCGCCCGGGCAGAGAGCCAGGACCGTGACGCCGGTCGGGCGCAGCTCGTGCCACATCGCCATGCTGAGCCGGAGCACGAAGGCCTTGGTCGCCGCGTACGTCGCCATCGTCGGGATCGGCTGGAAGGCAGCGGTGGACGCGACGTTGACGATCGCCCCGCGGCCGCGCGCGACCATCCCGGGGACCGCCGCACGCGAGAGCGCGGTCAGCGCCAGGCAGTTGAGGGAGACCATCTCGGCGATTCGCGCCGGGTTCTCGTCGGCGAAGTCGCCCGACGTCGCGAAGCCTGCGTTGTTGATGAGCAGCTCGACATCACGTGCCTCCAGATCGGCGATCACCGTGGCGCGTGCGTCGGCATCGGCCAGGTCGGCGACGATCACCTCGACCTCGACGCCGTACGTCGCCCGGAGCTCGTCCGCAAGATCGTGCAGCAGCCCAGCGCTCCTGGCCACCAGCACGAGCGACATCCCGTCGGCTGCGACCTTCGTCGCGAACCCCCGCCCCAGACCCGAGGAGGCACCGGTCACCATTGCCCAGCCGGAGGCGTACGTCATGGGCACAGCCTAGGGGTGTGTGGTTATCTGGACCGGGCTGCGTGAGTGGGCGCTCAGAACGGAGACAGGTGTGCTGAGGTGTGTCGCGGTCGTCATGGCCCTGCTCGTGTCAGGGTGTGCGGTGCGCCCACCCGACGGTGTCTCGCTGGAGACGAGTCCCCCGGCGCAGACCACGACGACCACACTGTCCCCTTCGCCGACGGCTGCCATGTCGCCCCCACGCACGCCGGGCCCGCCCCGCTGTGACACCGTCGCTGCCGCGATGACCCGCGACGGCCAGATCGCCGAGCTCTTCATGGTGGGCATCTCCTCCAAGGCCACGCCCGCCGCTGCGGCGGAGACCGTCACGAAGGCACACGTGTCGTCAGTGGTCCTGCTGGGTGCCTCGACCGCCGGGCAGCAGGCCACCGCTGCGATCGTCGAGGGGATCCGGGCCTCGGTGCCGGGAGTCCTCGTGGCGGTCGACCAGGAGGGCGGAGCGGTGCAGCACCTTCAGGGCCCGGGCTTCACCAGGATCCCGTCGGCCGTCGCGCAGTCTTCCATGGCCCCGGCGGAACTGCAGAGCTCGTGGCAGAAATGGGGCGTACAGCTCCGAACGGCCGGTGTGCGGTACGACCTGGCGCCGGTCGCCGATGTCGTACCGTCCGCCAAGGTCACCACGAACCGACCCATCGGGATCCTGAAGCGGGCGTACGGAACCACCCCGCAGGCTGCAGGGCAATCCGTGGCTGCCGTCGTGTCAGGACTCCGCAGCGCCGGGATCGTCTCCGCGCTCAAGCACTTCCCAGGGCTCGGGGAGGTAGTGGGGAACACCGACGACACCTCAGCCACCGACACGGTGACGACACGTACGTCAGCGAGTCTGGACAGCTTCCGCGCGGGTGTGGCAGCAGGTGCGCAGTCGGTGATGATCTCCACCGCGCGGTACACGCGGATCGACCCGGACAACCGGGGCGTGTTCTCCTCGACGATCATCACGAGTCTGCTGCGGGGCGACCTCGGCTTCACCGGCGTCGTCATCTCCGACGACCTCGGTGTGGCAGGAGCGGTCGCCTCGATCGCTCCGGGCGAGCGGGCGACGCGGTTCTTCCTGGCCGGCGGGGACCTGCTCCTCAACGCCAACCCGGCGCTTCAGCCAACGATGACCCAGTCAGTGCGTGACCTTGCGGCAGACAACCCCGCCTTCGCCCGAAGGGTCACCCAGAGCGCCGCGCGGGTACTGCGGCTCAAGGCCGCGGCAGGCGGCCCCAGCTGCTCCTGAACGCTCGGACAGCTCGGCTCAGTTGCCGACCGTGAGGTGGGCCATCGCACTGAGGGCGGGTTGCATGTACTCGGTCGCGTTGTCCGGAATCGAGGCATAGAACAGGCTCGACGTATCGGTCCCCGTGGCCACGATGAGCACGATCGCCGTCTCGCCCTTCGCCTGCAACCCGGCGATGTTGAACGTGAGGTGCGTCTCGACGAGCCAGGCATCCTTGCCGCCGACTGTCGTGGCCTTGTTGACAGTGTCGTTGCGCCCGACCTGGGCATCCCCGTAGAAGGCGCCGATGAGGCACTTCACGACGATCTCCGAGCCCGCCTGCGGCGAGAAGAAGCCGTCGCCGGCCGCCAGTTCGCCGACGAGCACGGAGGCCACCCAGCTGTCGCCCTTGCCGTCGTAGTCGGGCTCGATGACGACCATCTGCTCGGCGACGTCACGGCCGAACGGCACCCGCGTGTCCGGCGCCGGCGCGCTCCACGGGGTGCTGAGCATCGGGTAGGAAAGCATCCCGCCGTGGACACGACCGTCGGCGGTGTGCGTCACCGGCGCCAGGCTCTGGGTGTTCACCGGGCACGGGTTCGTCGTCGCGTTGCCGCCCGCGCTGGCGCCGCCAGTTGCGAGGCTTCCCTGCGTCGCGAAGCGGAAGATCACCCAGCCGAGCAGCGCGATGACGAGGACACCGACGACGATGCCGATCCAGGGGCCGATGCGCTTCTTCGTGGTCTGCTGCGTGTAGCCCATGCCCGGCTGGTATCCGGCCTGCCCGAACTGGGGCGCTGAGGTGGGCGGCTGGCCGAGGCCGTTCGAGAAGGGTGGCGGAGCCGACGCCGTGGGCGACAGCTGAGCCGACCATGTGGAGCCGTTCCAATAGCGGAACGCGCCACGCTGGCCGCCTGGATCGGGATACCAACCTGCTGGGCTGCTCACCAGGCAAGAATAGGCGGCAACGGATTCACTACGGTCAACGTGCTCAGCGTTGGCCAGGCGAGGAGGACACATGCCCGACTCCGAGGACGAGCACTGGAGCAGGATCTCTGCCGATTCCGAGCTGCGCCCCGACCGCGGCGTCGTCGCCGACGTACCTGCCGCACAGATCACGCCCCTGCCTGACGAGCCGTTGTTCGACCCGATCGAGCTGAACGAGGTGCCGGTGCCGGCAGCTGAGGTGGAGCCCGACGCGGAGCCCGAGCCCGCTGCCGTACCTCCCATCCAGGTCGTGCCCTTCCCGTCGCGCCCGCTGGCCGAGGCCGGCCCCGACGTGATCCTGGCCGCGCCCTTCGAGGTACGACCCGAGGTGGAGCCGGTCGTCGTCGAGGAACCTGTCGAGATGATCACCGACGTCCCCGTACCGCATCCCGATCCCATCGAGGCCCTCGCCGACCTGCCGGACGAGAAGGGTCAGCCCGGGAGGACGCCCTGGTGGCGCCTCATGCTCGGAGGCGGCGAGTCGAGGTCCGAGCGCCGCGCGCACGGACCGGAGGCCGCGAAGCCCCAGCCACGTCCCGAACCGTCAGAAGATCCCGACCCTCCGACGGACTGACTGACCGGCTTGCTGTCTCTGCCCCCGCCCCGGATCCGGGCTCAGCCGAAGCGGCCGGTGATGTAGTCCTCGGTCGCCTTCTGTGCCGGGTTGGCGAAGATCGTCTCGGTGTCGTCGATCTCGACGAGCTGACCGGGGCGGCCCTGCGCCTCGAGGTTGAAGAATGCGGTCCGGTCGGACACGCGCGACGCCTGCTGCATGTTGTGGGTGACGATGACGACCGTGTACTGCTCCTTGAGCTCCTGGATCAGGTCCTCGATCGCGAGGGTCGAGATCGGGTCGAGGGCCGAGCACGGCTCGTCCATGAGGATGACGTCCGGCTTGACCGCGATGGCGCGCGCGATGCAGAGACGCTGCTGCTGACCGCCCGACAGTGACGTGCCCGCCTTGTTGAGCCGGTCCTTGACCTCGTTCCAGAGGTTCGCGCTGACCAGGGACCTCTCGACGGTCTCGTCCAGCTCCTTCTTGTTGCGGTTGCCGTTGAGCTTCAGCCCGGCCGCGACGTTGTCGTAGATGCTCATCGAGGGGAACGGGTTGGGCCGCTGGAACACCATGCCGACGAGGCGGCGGACCGCAACCGGGTCCACGCCCGGTCCGTACAGGTCGACCCCGTCCAGCTCGACCTTTCCGGTCGCGTAGGCGCCGGGAATGACCTCGTGCATGCGGTTCAGCGTCCGCAGCACCGTCGACTTCCCGCAGCCTGACGGGCCGATGAATGCCGTGACGGTACGGGGCTCGACCACCAACGAGACGCCGGCCACGGCCTTGAAGGACCCGTAGTAGACGTCGAGGTTCTCGACCTCGATGCGCTTGGCCATGTCATCGATCCTTGAGTCGGCTGGCGCGAGCGATCCAGCGCGCCAGGAGGTTGAGGCCCATCACCAGGAGGATGAGCGTAAGTGCTGCGCCCCAGACCCGGTCGTAGCCGGGGAGGGCCTCGGCCACGCTGCGGCCCGAGTTGATCATCGTGGGCAGGGTGCCCATGTTGCTCGTCGTCGGCGACAGGTACAGGTTGCGCGCGTACGCGACGAGGATGAGCAGAGGCGCGGTCTCTCCCATGACGCGGGCGAGTCCCAGGATGACGCCGGTAGCGATTCCCGAGAACGCCGTGGGGATGACGACCTGGACGACTGTCTTCCATTTGGGCAGCCCCAGTGCGTACGACGCCTCCCGGAGGGAGTCGGGCACGAGCTTCAGCATCTCCTCGGTCGACCGCAGCACGGTCGGCAGCATGAGGAGCACCAGTGCGAGGGACGCCGCGACCGCGCTGCGGCCCAGACCGAGGAGCGTGATCATGAGCGTGTAGATGAACAGCGCCGCGACGATCGACGGGACGCCGGAGAGGATGTCGACCATGAACGAGACGATGCGGGCCCACTTGGTGCCGCGCGCGTACTCGATGAGGAAGATCGCGCCCATCACTGCGATCGGTACCGCGACCACTGCGGTGACGAGACCGATCTCGAGCGTGCCGATGATGGCGTGGAGCGCCCCGCCACCGGCACGGCGGTCGGTCGTGCCGGCGAGGTCCTGTGTCCACCAGCTCACCGAGAGGATCGTCGGCAAACCTTGGGCGACGATGCTCACGAGGATCCAGACCAGCGGCACGACGGCGACGACGGCGCTGAGGTAGACGAGGACGCGGATCAAGCCGTCTTTCGCGCGGCGACTGCCGCGGGGAGCGGCAAGCATGGTGATCGGGACGCTCATCAGCTGACCTTCCGATCGGCGACGACTCGAGAGATCGCGTTCACCGCGAACGTCAAGACGAACAGGACAAGGCCGGCCGCGATGTACGCACCGGTCTTCGCAGGGCTGTCGAACTCCTGCGCGTTGTTCGCGATCTTGGAGGCGAAGGTCTCGCAGCCGGCGAACAGGCTGATGTTGATGCCAGGGGTGTTGGTCTGGGACAGGATGATCATCACCGCGATGGTCTCGCCCAGCGCGCGGCCGAGACCGAGCATGGAGGCTGCGATGACGCCAGACCGGCCGTACGGGAGGACGGCGGTCCGAATCATCTCCCACTTGGTCGCGCCGAGAGCCAGAGCCGCCTCGATGTGGTCGCGGGGGGTCTGCGCGAACACGTCCCGCGAGATCGCACTGACGATCGGCAGGACCATGATCGCGAGCACGAGCGACGCCGTGAGCACGTTGCCGGTCGACTCGATGCCCTTGCCGAACAGGGGGAACCAGCCCAGCACCTGCTGGAGCCAGGTGTAGAACGGGCCCAGGAACGGTCCCAGGAGCTTCAGACCCCAGAGGCCGAAGATGATCGACGGCACGGCGGCGAGGAGATCGATGATGAAGCCGATCGTCGACCCGAGCCGCGCTGGGAGGTACTGCGTCACGAGCAGCGCCGTGCCGACCGCGATGGGCACGGCGAAGAGCATCGCGACCACCGCGATCAGCGTCGTGGTCCACAGCAGGCCCGCGATACCGAACTGGAGCGTGTTGGTGCCCACGTTCCACTGTGTGGACGTGAAGAAGTTGACCGTGTCGAGCCGCAGGCTCGGGGTGGCGATCACGGCGAGGAAGATGCCGACGAAGAGCACGAGCAGTACGACGATCGCGGCGGCGGCGATCGCTCCGGCCCGGAAGCTGCGGTCTCCGCCGTGTTTGATGTTGGCGAAGTGGATCTGGGTTGTCGACACGGCCCTTCCAGTCGCGAGAGAGGCGGGCGAACCAGCCGCGGCCTCGTGGTCTGTGGTAGACGCGACCGTAGCACCTGGGTCGTTAGCCATGATCCTCCCCTTCGTGGACTGGCCCTCGGCGCGAGAGGCGCCGAGGGCCAGTCTGTGAGCGCCGAGGTGCTCAGGTCACTTGATCGCCTGGATGGACGTGTTCACCTTGTCCCGCAGCGAGGTGGGAAGCGGGGCGGAACCGACGCTCAACAGGCTGTTCTGGCCCTCTTCGCTGGCGAAGTACGTCAGGAAGTCCTTGACGATGGCTGTCTTGGCCGAGTCGAGACCTGCGGAGCAGACGACCTCGTAGGTGACGAGGATGGCTGGGTAGGCGCCGGCTGCCTTGGTCGCGTAGTCCAGCTCCATGGTGAGGTCGCCGCCGGTGCCGGTGATCTTGGCAGCCTCGAGGGCCTTGCCCACGCTGTCGGCATTGAGCTCGACGCCACCGCTGCCGGTGTCGATCTGCGCGATTCCCAGCTTGTTGTCGGTGGCGAAGCTCCACTCGAGGTAGCCGAGCGCGCCGTCGGTGGCCGCGACGGCCTGAGCCACACCGGCGGAACCGGTCTTGCCCTCGCCGCCCTTGCCCTTCCAGGTCTTGGAGTGGTCAGGGGTCCACACGCTGGGGGCCGTCGCCTTGAGGAACTTCGAGACATTGTCGGTGGTGCCGGAGTCGTCGGAGCGGTAGAACACCGTGATCGCGGTGCTGGGAAGCGTGGCGCCCGAGTTCAGCGCGGCGATCGCCGGGTCGTTCCACGTCGTGATCTGGCCCATGAAGATCTTGGCGAGGACCTCGCCGCTGAGCACGAGCTTGCTGACACCCTTGAGGTTGTACGAGAACGCGACGGGGCCGACGACCATCGGGAGGTCCCAGGCCGCGTTGTTGTTGCAGCGGGCCATGGCGGCCGTGTGCTCGGTGGCCGAGAGGGCCGAGTCGGAGCCGCCGAAGTCGACGAGGCCGGCGTTGAAGTTCTTGACGCCCGCGCCGGAGCCGGTGGCGTTGTACTCGATCTTGGCCTTGTTCTTGCAGGCGTCGTTGTACGAGGCGATCATCTGCTGGATCGCGTTGGTCTGGGCCGTGGAGCCCTCGCCGGTGATGGAGCCGGAGGGACAGGCCAAGGCGGGGCCGGACGCGGACATCGCCGCCGAGCTAGCCCCCGTGGCCGTGGTGGTTGAGCTCGAGCACGCAGCCAGGGAGAGGGCGCTCAGAGCGGCAACTGCGGCCAGCTTCGACATGCGAGTCATACAGTTCTTCCTTCGGTAAGCGTGAGTGCGACGGCGAAGTCCGCCTGCTCGGAGGCTAGGGAAGCCAAGCGACCGATCCGGTGGCTCTACATGAACGGCTCGTTAACGGTAGGCGTCGCCTCGCAGTGCTCGCTGTTCATCCAGGGTTATCGGGGGCTTACTCAAGGGTGGAGCACCGCCCCACCCATACGGAAAGCGCTTGCCATCAGGTGGGGTGTACGCAAGGATAGGTTGCGGACCAAGGGAGGTACGCGCATGCCGGTAGCGATGGTGACAGGCGGCAGTCGGGGGATCGGGCGAGGGATCACCGAGCGACTGCTGAGGGAGGGCTACCAGGTGGCGATCCTGGCCACGAAGCCCGCTCCCGAGGACGTGCTCGCACCGCTGCGCGAGCTCGGCGACGTCTCGTACACAGCAGGCAGCATCGCGGAACCCAGCGATCACCGGCGCTACCTCGACGACACGCTCGCCGCGTTCGGGCGGGTCGATCTCCTGGTCAACAACGCAGGGGTTGCACCCAACGTGCGCAACGACGTGCTGGTCGCCACCACCGACGAGTTCGATCGCGTCCTGGCGATCAACCTGCGCGGCCCGTACTTCCTCACCCAGACGATCGCCAACCAGCTCATCGACCAGCGCGGAGCCACCGTCCCGACCGACAAGCCCTGCGGCGCGATCATCAACGTCTCGAGCATCTCCGCCACGGTCGTGTCGACGAACCGCGGCGAGTACTGCGTCTCCAAGGCCGGCGTCGCCATGGCGACCCAGGTGTGGGCAGCGCGGCTCGGGCCGGAGGGGATCGTCGTCTACGAGGTGAGGCCGGGCGTCATCGCGACCGACATGACCTCCGGGGTGAAGGACAAGTACGACGCGCTGTTCGCGGACGGGCTGGCACCGATGCCGCGCTGGGGCACGCCGGCGGATGTGGCCGGCGCGGTTGCTCTCCTCGCCTCCGGCCAGATGCCGTACTCCACCGGCGACGTCATCACCGTCGGTGGCGGCATGCAGATCCCGAGGCTGTGAGTGGCCCATGCAGACGCTCGTGATCGACGGCTACGAGGTGCCGGTGATGACCGCCAACACGGTGGTCGTCGGTACAGGTTCGGCGGGCTACTGCGCCGCCGACCGGCTCGCGATGTTCGGCCAGACCGACGTCATCGTGGTCAGCGACAAGATCCGTGCCGGCGCCTCGCGCAACGCCGGGTCCGACAAGCAGACGTACTACAAGCTGACGCTCTCCGGTGCCGAGCCCGACTCCGTACGCGCGATGGCGGAGACCCTCTTCTCCGGGGGCGCCATGGATGGCGACGTCGCGCTCGCGGAGGCCGCCTGGTCGGCGCGAGCGTTCTTCCACCTCGTCGAGTCGGGCGTGCCGTTCCCTCACGCACGATCGGGCGAGTTCATCGGCTACAAGACCGACCACGACCCGCGGCAGCGGGCGACGTCGGTCGGCCCGTTCACGAGCAGGTCGATGACGGAGTCGCTCGAGCGGCGCGTCCGGGAGCTCCACAAGCTTCCCGTGATCGACGCGTGCCGGGTGGTCGACCTCGTCGTCGACGAGGGGCGCGTGGTCGGGCTGCTGTGCCTCAAGACCGACGTCCGCGACAACTCCGACGAGTCGCGCTTCCTGCTGCTGAGGTGCACGAACCTGGTGTACGCGACGGGCGGACCGGCCGGCATGTACGCGGACACCGTCTACCCGCACGGCCAGTGGGGCGCGAACGGGGCGCCACTGCGGGCGGGCGTGCGCGGCAAGAACCTCACGGAGTGGCAGTTCGGGCTGGCGAGCACGAAGCCGCGCTGGAACGTGTCCGGCACGTACATGCAGGTCGTCCCGCGGTTCGTCTCGACCGATGCCGATGGCGGCGACCAGCGTGAGTTCCTGCCCGAGGTGATCGACGACTACGGGCGCCTGCTGACTCTCGTCTTCCTCAAGGGCTACCAGTGGCCCTTCGACATCCGGAAGGCACGCGCGGGCTCGTCCCTCGTGGACCTGCTGGTCTATCGCGAGACTGTCCTGCGCGGGCGGCGGGTGTTCCTCGACTTCCGGAGCAACCCTCAGGGCCGCTGGGAGACCTCGGCACTCGCGCCGGAGGCGTACGAGTACCTCGAGAAGGCCGGCGTCATCGGCCTGGGCGACTCGACCCCGATCCAGCGGCTGCAGCACATGAACAGGCCTGCGTACGAGTTCTACCTGGGCAGGAACCCGGGAGTCGACCTGGAGACCGACCTCTTGGAGATCGCCGTCTGCGCGCAGCACAACAACGGCGGGCTCTCGGTCGACCAGTGGTGGCAGTCGAACCTCGAGGGGTTGTTCCCCGTGGGGGAGGCGGCCGGTGCGCACGGCGTGTACAGACCGGGCGGGGCTGCCTTGAACTCCGGGCAGGTGGGGGCGACGCGGGCCGCCACGTACATCGCGGAGCGTCGGCGTGAGTCGCCGGTCGCGGATGCGGACTTCGAAGCTGCCGCGCATGGGGTGGTGTCGGCGGCGGTGGCGCTGCTGCGCGGAGCGACCGAGCGGGCGGAGAGCGGGTCGCCGGACACGACGGACGCGCTGCTGCGTGAGGCGACGGAGCTCATGAGCAGCCACGCCGGGGTCGTACGGTCCCGGCAGTCGATCGCGGACGCGCTGGTGCAGGTGAAAAAGTGGCTGGACACGTACGAGTCGAAGTCGGCCGCGGACGCCGGCAGCCGCCGCTCGGTGAACCGTCTCTTCCTCATCCGCGACATCCTCACGAGCCAGTACGTGTACCTGTCGGCCATGGCCGACTACCTCGACCATGGAGGTCGTTCGCGGGGGTCGGTGCTGTACACCGACGCGGCGGGCCACCTGCCGCTGGCTTCCGAGGACGGTACGGAGCTCGACCTGCCCGAGGTCTTCCGATTCAGCCTGGAGGACGGCCTGTCGGACGTGATCCAGGAATCGCTCTGGGCCGGTGACGGCGACCCCCACTTCGCATGGCGACCCGTACGCCCGATCCCAGAGGACGACGAGTTCTTCGAGAACGTCTGGCGGCACTACCGCGAGGACAAGAACGTCTACTGAGCACCCTGAATGTGACTGAGCACCGTACGTACGTGGTGGGTCCGTTCTCTCCCCTGCGACTGAGCGCCCTGAATGTGACTGAGCACCGTACGTACGTGGTGCTCGGATCGACTTGTGGTGCTCAGTCGCGGGTGGGAGGCCGTGCGCCGGCAGACTCGACCGAGTTATGCACAGGTCGGCCAGGTTTTGCTTGCGCCCAACGGTTTTCGACGGCCAGGGTCGAGTACATGATCTTGTCGAGGCGTGCGCTCGTTGGCGAGGGCTGGACCGACGCCGACATCCGGGGCCAGGTGCGATCGGGCGAGCTTGTTCGCGTGGCGGCAGGGCTGTACGCGCCGAAGATCGACCTGGGCGGCTGGCCGGAGGTGGCCTATCGGGTACGTGTGGGGGCCGCGGCTCAGCGGTTCCAGGCTGTCGTCAGCCACGCGAGCGCGGCAGCCGTACATGGTCTGCCTTTGGGGGGCGCCGACCTCTCGTCCGTCCACCTCATCAGGCCCGGCAAGGGGGGTTTCCGGGCTGAAGGCGATCGGACGAGACATGCGGGCATCATCGATCCGCACTGGGTGACGACGGTCGATGGTGTCCGGGTCACCTCGGTGGCACGCACCGTCGTCGACCTGGCGCGGAGCCAACCCGTGAAGACCGCCGTCGCCGCGATGGACAACGCGCTGTTCCGTCGGCTCTGCTCGCCCCAGGACGTCAAGCACGCGATGGCGTCCGTGTACCGCCACCGCGGTGCTCCCCGTGCGCGGTTCGCTGCTGGGCTGGCGGACGGCCGCGCGGAGAGCCCCACGGAGACGACCGTACGGCTGGCGGCTCGGGGAGGCTCCTTGCCTCCCATGGAGCTGCAGTTCGACGTGTACGACGAGGTCGGATGCTTCGTCGGACGCGCAGACGGGGGCTATCCCGAGCTGGGCGTGATCTGGGAGTACGACGGTCGAGGGAAGTACGGGGAGCTGCTGCAGCCCGGACGTACGAGCGCCGACGCGCTCATGGCCGAGAAGCGTCGGGAGCGAGGCTTCGTCGAGCTGGGTTGGACGGTGGTCAGGATCGACAACACGGACCTCACCGACCTGAGCGCGGCGTTCGACCGGCTGTCCCGCGCGGTCCTTGCCGCGTCGCGCCCCGGCTGGAACCCACCCAGGGGCACCTTCGTCCTGAGGCCGCCCCTGACGATCTGGTGAGGGCTGACACACATATCCGACTGAGCACCGCGAGCGTGACTGAGCACCCTCCACGCACGGTGCTCAGTCACGGTGGTGGTGCTCAGTCGGCACGGCCAATCGCGCAAGCTCATTGACCCGGGCACGAGCGACCACCTACTGTGCGCCGATCGGTCGCGTCCAACGACCGCGGCGAGGGAGATCCCGATGGCGACTGCAGCAATCCCCTACATCACGTTCGCCGGCAACGCGCGTGACGCCCTGAACTTCTACCAGTCGGTCTTCGGCGGCAAGGTCGAGATCACGACCTTCGGCGACTTCAACGTGCCCGACGCGCCGGTCGACGGTGTGATGCACGGGGCGCTCGCGACGGACGAGTTCGCGATCTACGGATCGGATGCCATGGCCACCGGAGATCTGGGCGACCCTGCGCGGATCCGCATCGCGATCGCGGGCGATGACACGCAGACCGCGAAGGCAACCTTCGACGGTCTGGCGCAGGGGGGCACGGTGGTCACGCGCCTGGAGAAGCAGATGTGGGGTGACCTGTACGGAGAGGTCGTCGACCAGTACGGCATCTCGTGGATGTTCAACATCGCCACCCCGGTGTGAGCTCAGCTGACCAGCCCGGCGACCAGTGTTTGTACGACCTCGGCGGCCTGGTCGTCGAGTGCCTCACGAGGGAGCTCTCGGAGGGGGCCGCGGGTCGCTAGCGTGGCGAAGCCGTGGACGGTCGACCAGCACGTGATCGCGATCGTGAACGACTCCTCGGCCCTGAGAGTGTCCAGGCTGACGAGGTCGGTGACGGCGTCGACGAGGAGCTCATACGGGGTCCGGCCCCGGTCGCCCCGCGCCGACTCCATCGTGGTGTGTACGAGCGTGAACAACCCGAACATGGCGACCTCGAAGTTGCCGGGGTCGTCGAGCGCGTAGTCGATGTAGCCGAGGCCGACGCTGCGCAGCATGGCCAGTCCGCGCTCGAGATCGTCCACGGCGTCCACCTCGGCCTGCCGGCGTTCGATAGCTCGCGCCATGTCGGACAGCGCGACGCCGCCGACGGCGAACGTGAGCTCCTCATGACTGGCGAAGTGACGGTACGCGGCACCGGCTGAAACGCCCGCTCGCCGGGTCGCGGCACGCAGGGTCAGCGCTGCGAGACCACCGTCTCTGGCCAGCTCTCCGCCAGCCCGTACCAGCGCAGCCCGAAGGTCTCCGTGGTGGTAAGGGCGGGGTATTGCATCGGGCACGGGTCGAGCATATTGTGTCCGGACACGCAATGTGAACACTGTCTACATCGGGAGGCGTCATGTCCATCTCGCTCGCTCCGTACCTGAACTTCCCGACTGGCAAGACCGGCGAAGCGATGGCGTTCTACCAGTCGATCTTCGGCGGCAAGCTCGACATCTCGACGTTCGGCGACTTCCAGATGGAGGGAATGCCCGCGGACGGGGTCATGCACGCGATGCTCACTCACGACTCGTTCACCTTCATGGCCTCGGACGCCATGCCCGGCTCCGAGGACCAGTGGGGCGGCACCCGCGTCTACCTGACGTTCTACGGCGACGACCTCGAGACGCTCACCGGGTGGTTCGACAAGCTCGCCGAGGGTGGCTCCGTCGGAACACCGCTCGAGCAGATGGTGTGGGGCGACACGTACGGGGTGCTCAAGGACAAGTACGGCCTCGAGTGGATGTTCAACATCTCGGCTCCGCAGGAGTAGTCGTTCCGCTGGCTGAGGTCCTACGGATCAGAGGTACGGGAGGACCAGCTCCGCGTAGCGCGCGCTCATGATCTCGACTGTCGTCGCGGCCGGTAGTGCCCAGATGTCCTCGTTGAAGATCTCGACCTCGATGTCGCCGGTGTAGCCGGCCCGGATGACCCACTGCGTGATCGTCGGGAAGTCGATGTAGCCGTCGCCGGGGAAGCCGCGCGAGTGGAGCGTGTTGGCGGCGAGGGGGAGGGTCCAGTCGCAGATCTGGTACGACGAGATCCGCCCCTCACGGCCGGCGCGCGCGATGCTCGCCTCGAGGTCCGGGTCCCACCAGACGTGGTACGTGTCGACGACCACTCCGACCGCGTCGGACGGGTGGTCGGCGGCGATGTCCAGGGACTGAGCGAGGGTTGTCAGGACGCCGCGGTCGGCGGTGAACAACGGGTGCATCGGCTCCAGCGCGAGGCGTACGCCCTTGTCGGAGGCGTACGGGACGAGCTGGCCGATCTTGTCGGCCACCCGCTGCCGTGCGGCGACGAGGTTCTTGTCGGTGGCGTCTGCTGGAGTATGGGGCATGGACATCAGCCCGTACGCCGCCGGCAGCCCGCCGACGACCATGACGAGCTCCTTGGTGCCCAGGATGGCCGCTTCGTCAATGGCGACGCGGTTGTCGGCGAGGGCCTTCTCAGCCGTCTCGTCGTTGCGGGCGGTGATGAAGCCGCCACGGCAGAGGCTCGAGACGCGGAGGCCGGCGTCGGCGATGATCGCCGCAGCTCGTTCGGCGCCGATCTCCTGTACGCGGTCGCGCCACGGGCCGACGGCTCCCAGACCGGCCGACTTCGCCGCCGCCACGCACTCAGCGAGCGGGTACGGCTTGCAGGTGGCCGTGTTCAGGCTGAGTCGGCCACGAGTCACAGCACGATCTCCGGCACGTCGAGGCGGCGTCCTTCCGCTGACGAGCGCATGCCGAGCTCCGCCAGCTGGACGCCTCGGGCGCCCGACAGCAGGTCGTACCGGTGCTTGCGTCCGCATGCGACGTCGCGGAGGTACTCCTCCCACTGCAGCTTGAAGCCGTTCTCAAGGTCGGCGCCGCCTGCCTCGCTCCACATCGACTGGTAGTCGTTCGGGTCCGGCAGATCCGGGTTCCACGTCGGCGTGGGGGTGTTTGCGCGAGCCTGGATCTCGCAGCCGCGCAGGCCGGCAACAGCCGAGCCGAGCGTGCCGTCGATCTGGAACTCGACGAGCTCCTTGCGGTGAACGCGGACGTCCCAGCTCGAGTTGATCTGTACGAGGACGTCGTCGCCTCCCGGAGAGGTGATCTGGAAGATCCCGTACGCGGCATCTTCGGCCGTCGCTCTGTAGGCTGCGCCGTTCTCGTCGATGCGCTCGGGGATGTGGGTGACCGTCTGGGTGTAGACGGTCCTGACCTCACCAAGGAGGCCTTCGATCACGTAGTTCCAGTGCGGGTACATGTCCATCGTCATGCCGCCGCCGTCCTCGGCGCGGTAGTTCCAGCTGGGGCGCTGGGAGGGCACGTCAGTGCCCTCCCAGACCCAGTAGCCGAACTCACCGCGCATCGACAGGATGCGCCCAAAGAAGCCTTCGTCGATGAGTCGGCGGAGTTTCACGAGCCCCGGCAGGTACAGCTTGTCGTGCACGACGCCGTCGACGATCCCGAACTGCTTCGCCAGGCGGGCGAGCTCGATGGCCTGCTCCAGCGTCTCGGCGGTGGGCTTCTCGGTGAAGATGTGCTTGCCGGCCGAGATCGCCGCGCTCAGCGCCGTGAACCGGCGCGAGGTGGACTGGGCGTCGAAGTAGATGTCGATGTCGTCGTGCGTCATGCAGCCATCGGTGTCCGTCGAGATGTGCTCGATCCCGTGTTCCGCTGCGATCTCACGCAGCCGCGCCTCGTTGCGTCCGACGAGGACAGGCTCGACCTGTACTTTCGTGCCGTCCTCCATCGTCACGCCCCCCTGATCGCGGATCGGGAGGATTGACCGTACGAGATGCTGCCGGTAGCCCATTCGGCCCGTGATCCCGTTCATGGCGATCCGCAGGGTTCTGGTCAACGCTGACTCCTTCGTGGATGGAATGCGCTTTCCAGCGTAAAGGGGGGCCGCTGCGCCCGTCAAGCCGAGGGGGTCTGTCGCCCGCGCCGTACAGGTTCTCTCGCCGAAGCGGTACAGGTCCTCTCCCCGACGGGATACTTGCTCTCCCCGACGGGATACTTGCTCTCCCCGACGGGATACTTGCTCTCCCCGACGGGATCTCCCGAAAGCGAGGGGTCAGCTCGTTGAGTCGCGGAGGACGACCTCGTAATCCAGGG
>JBBQBP010000051.1:0-18652 GCA_038317635.1 Propionibacteriales bacterium | reverse complement strand
AGTCAGCGCGAGAGGGTGGTGCTCCGTAGGTGATGGGGAGGTACTCGGGGTGTCGTTGGATCCAGCCTTTGATGAACGGACACACCGGCAGCGCTTTGCGGGTGCCGCCTGCGAGGAGTTGGTCAAGGGCGAAGCGTGCGATGGCTGAGCCGACTCCCTGGCCTTCGAAAGCTGGGTCGACCTCAGTATGGGTGAACACGACCAGGGCGTCGGTGAGCTGGTACTCGGCGAAACCTGCCAGGCGGCCGTCGAGATGGGCTTCGAACCGTGAGGCTTCGGGGTTGTCGGTCACAACGGGTCGGCTCACGATCTACTCCTGGTGTTCGACGATGTTCAGTGCGCCGGATGGGCACCGGGCAACCACCTGCCGTAGGTGGTTCGCAAGGTCTGCGGTGTTGGCGTGGGTGGGGTTGATCCAGGGTCGTTCGCTGGTGTCGAACACCTCGGGCATGCCCCGGACACATTCGGCAGCGTGCTGGCAGACCGCACCATCGAACGAGACGTCGACAACCGGGCCGGTGAAGTTCTTGCGGGCCATCCTCACTCCTCTCGAGGCGCCGGCATGCGGAACCCTTGCCGACACTGTCCGGTCAACAACCGGGAGTCGCCGAAGACTCCCAGGAAGTAGATGTCTTGCCGCGGCCAGTGAGACTGCTCAGATCAACTCCCCGCGCTTCCTGCTCAGGTAGGCGCGCTCGGCGGTGTTCTGAGTGGCGGCGATGGCGGCGTCGTACGACTTCTTCGCCTCGGCTGTCCGACCGAGCCTGCGGAGCAGGTCGGCGCGGGCCACATGCCAGGCGTGGTAGCCAGTGAGCGGCAGCCGGTCGACGAGGGTGAGGGCGACCTCCGGGCCGTCCAGCTCTGCGACCGCGACCGCGCGGTTGAGTGCGACGATCGGCGACGGGTCGAGCCGTGACAGCTGGTCGTACAGCGCGACCACCTGTGACCAGTCCGTGTCCGAGGCAGTGGGGACATCGGTGTGGACCGCGTTGATCGCGGCGAGGATCTGATAGCGGCCGGGTCTGTTGATCGCGAGACACTCGCGGACCAGGTCGTGCCCCTCGGCGATCAGCGCGCGGTCCCAGCCGGCGCGATCCTGCTCGCCGAGCGGGACCAGCTGCCCACTCCTCACGCGGGCCTCACGCCTGGCCTCGGTGAGCAGCAGCAGCCCGAGCAGACCGGCCACCTCCTGCTCCCCGGGGAGCAGCTGGCGGAGGACCCGTGTCAGCCGGATGGCCTCGCCCGTGAGCTCGGCGCGGACCGGGTCTCCGTCGCCGACGGCGAGGTAGCCCTCGTTGAAGACGAGGAAGAGCACCACCAGCACACCGCCGAGCCGCTCGGGGAGGTCGGCGGCCTCCGGCACCCGATAGGGCACCTTCGCCGCCGCGATCTTCTTCTTCGCCCGAGTGATCCGCTGCGCCATCGTCGCCTCGGGCACGAGGAACGCATGCGCGATCTCAGCCACCGTCAGCCCGCCGAGGAGGCGGAGCGTCAGCGCGACCCGCGCCTCCGGTGCGAGCGCCGGGTGGCAGCAGGTGAACAGCAGCCGCAACCGGTCGTCCTCGACCGGTCCGGTGTACTCGGGGAGCGTGTCGTCGTGGACCATGGAGGCCGCCTGGTGCTTCGCGTCCCGCTGCTTCTCGCGGCGGATCCGGTCGATCGCGCGGTTGCCCGCTGTGGTGGTGAGCCAGCCGCCCGGGTTGGGCGGTACGCCGGACTCCGGCCACTTCTCCAACGCGACGACGAGTGCCTCCCCGGCCGCCTCCTCGGCGATGTCGATGTCACCGAAGCGGCGGACGAGCGAGCCGATCAGGCGGCCGTACTCCTCGCGGAAGACCCGCTCGACCGCCGCCGGTACCCCTTGCATCGATCAGTCCTGGTTCGGGCCGGCTCAGGCGAGGCCGTCGAACGGACGGACCTCGACCTTGCCCCGGCACGCCTTGGACCCCTCGGCCGCGAGCTTGAGCGCCACGTCGAGGTCAGGCGCGTCGATGATCCAGAATCCCCCAATGACCTCCTTGGTCTCGAGGTAGGGGCCGTCGGTCAGCACGGGCCTCTCACCGTGACCGTCGACGACGGTCGCGGTCGATGCCGGCTGAAGCCCACCGGCGAAGACCCAGTAGCCATCGGCGCGCAGCTTGTCATTGAAGGCGCCGGTCGCGGCGAACGCCTCCTCCATCTCCTCCTTGGAGCCGTAGCTGCCGTACTCGTCCCTCTCGGCGGGGCCGTGGACGGTCAACAAGTAGTGCGTCATGCCACATCTCCTCAGTTCGGGCGATCCTGACGACCGCCTTCTACTCCCACCACGAACGGAATACCGCCGATACGACAACCTGCCACAGAAAGGCCTTGGGATCGGCCTGGACGCAGATCGTGCCGGCGCCAGGCGCCGGCACGATCCCTAGAGGTTGGCCCACTGCTCAGCTGGCCGCAATGCCCTCGATGGGCTTCCCCACGGCCGCACCGAGTCCGGTCTCGACAGTCCCGATCATGGTCAACGACCCGTGCGCGCCTCGCACGTACTCGTTGATCTGGCCGGACCCCCCGGTGAGCTGATAGATGAACCGGCCGTTCCAGGATGATGCCATGTCGATCGGTCCCGCCCCGGTGGTCGCAGCCACGGCGTCAGTGATCGTGAGCTGTCCGCGGTGGTCCTTGAAGGCGGTGATGCTGTTCGAGCCGGCGTTGGCCGCGTACAGGCTTCCGTGGACGAGCACGGTCCAGCACGCTGCGGCCTGGCCGGTCGGGCCCACCTGGGAAACCAGCGCCAGGTTGCCGTTTCGACCAACCTTGTAGGACGAGGCGTATCCGGTGGCATCAACCACGAGCAGGCTGCCGGAGGGATCGAAGGAGAGCGCGAAGGGCACCGTTCCTGAGAGTGTGACCACTGGCGAGGCAGCGGGACGCCCGCCGTTGGTGAGCGGAAAGGTGAGCAGGGTGCCGTGAGTCTTGGTCGCAACAACCACGGTCTGGCCGTCGGGCGCGATCGCCACCTCAGATGGTGTCTGGAGGAACTCGGGGTTCGTGTTGGGCGTCAGGTTCAGGGCCCGGGTAGAGCCGGCCAAGGGCTCGACGTTCCGTCCGACCAACCGATAGCCGGAGATCGAGCCGCCGTCGCGAGCGTTGAGCACGTAGACCAGGTTGCCGACGACGCTGACCGAGACCGGCACGTCACCGTGGCTGGGCAGGATCTGTCGGCGCACCAGCCGGCTGCCGTCGACGCCGAAGACGGTGATCGTGTCGCTGCCCGCGTTCACGGCAAAGAGCAGGCCGTGCCTACGGTCGAGGGTGAGCGAGCCCTGGGAAGCCAGCGGGTCGACCACGGCGCCGGCTACGACTGCGCCCGCGCCACCGGTCGCGTACGTTCCTGCCCTGGTGAGGTGTCCGTTCGCGGCGCGGTCATAGGCGATGACCGCGTTGTGCGCCAGGTCGTTGGTCTGGACGAAGACGGCTCCGTGGCTGTCGGAGCCGGTTGATGCCGAGGCGTTCGGCGCGGAACCGACGGCCAGCCCGACGGCGACCACGGCGGCCGTCAGGATCATGGATCGACGTGAGTGCTGCATGATGTGACTCCCTTGGAAGGTGTTGGGGACATGCGCCACTCAACGCCAGCCAGCGATGCACTTCCAGAACCTTGTCCTTACCTGATGCTTACGAGAGTGTGACGAGGCTGAACCCCCTCCCGGCCAGACCATCCAAGGTTCGCTGGCTTTGCGCCCGACCGCCGTACGGAGCGGGCACCGGATCCGTAGAGTGACAGACGTGAACACGACGCGCTCCGAGGCGATCCTGCGACGGATCCGGGAGTCGGTGGTCGGCGACGACCAGGTTCTGCCGGGGCCGTACGGCCCGAGGCGGGTGACATACGCCGACTACACCGCTTCTGGGCGTGGCCTGGGCTTCCTGGAGGACTTCCTCCGCCTCGAGGTGCTCCCCCGCTACGCCAACACCCACACTGAGGCATCCGGCACCGGTCTCCAGACCACACGCCTGAGGGAGGATGCACGCAGGATCATCGAGGATTCTGTCGGCGGCGACGACAGTACGGTCGTCATCTTCACGGGCTCAGGCTCGACAGGGGCCATCGCCAAGATGATCGGCATCCTGGGGTTGCGGATCCCGTCGAACCTCGAGGATCGGTACGCCTTCTCGGCGCAGATCCCCGACGACGAGCGCCCTGTCGTGTTCATCGGACCGTACGAGCACCACTCGAACGAGCTGCCATGGCGGGAGTCGATCGCCGACGTGGTGACGATTGCTGAGGATGCCGATGGGGAGATCGACCAGGAGCAGCTCGCGGCCGAGCTCGAGCGGTACGCCGACCGGCCCCTGAAGATCGGGTCGTTCTCTGCGGCGTCGAACGTCACGGGCATCCTGTCCGACGTCAGCGGCATCGCTTCGCTCCTCCACGCCCATGGCGCCCTGAGCTTCTGGGACTACGCGGCGTGCGCACCCTACGTGGCGATCAGCATGCAGGCGGTCGCCGGCCAGCCGGACTCGTACCTCGACGCCGTCTTCATCAGCCCCCACAAGTTCATCGGCGGGCCCGGCACGCCCGGAGTGCTCGTCGTGCGTCGCGAGCTGCTCGACAACCGGGTGCCGGACGTGCCCGGAGGCGGCACAGTGCTCTACGTCAACCAGACCGAGCACCGCTACCTGTCCGAACCGAGCCATCGCGAAGAGGGCGGGACCCCGGCGATCATCGAGTCGATCCGAGCCGGGCTGGTCTTCCAGCTGAAGGACGCCGTCGGCGTCGATGTCATCAAGGCTCATGAGGACACGCTGCTCGAACGCGCGCTGACTGTCTGGCGGGACGAACCGGGAGTCGAGATCATGGGGAACCTGACCTCGCCGCGCCTGTCGATCGTGTCGTTCGTGATCACCACTCCGGGCGGCGACCACCTGCACCACAACTTCGTGGCTGCTTTGCTCAACGACCTGTTCGGGATCCAGACCCGCGGCGGATGCTCCTGCGCGGGACCGTACGGTCACCGCCTGCTCAAGATCGACCAGGAGACCTCGCACGCGTTCGAGCGTCTGATCGCCGCCGGTTATGAAGGCATGCGCCCCGGGTGGGTGCGGGTGAACTTCAACTACTTCATCGATCCGCTCGTGGGCGACTACATCGTCGAGGCTGTACGGCTGATCGCCCGCGAAGGCTGGAAGCTGCTCCCCGACTACCGCTTCGACCCGCTCAGCGGTCTGTGGCATCACCGCCACGGACCGACGGAGCCGGTGCTGCGGCTGAGCGATGTGCGGTACGAGGAGGGCGGCACGATGACGTACCCCCACCACACCGCGACCGCACCCCTGTCCGTACTGCACGATCACCTGGCCGAGGCTCGGCAGATCCTCGCCGATGCGCCGTCCGCAGCACTGCCCCAGGGGAAGATCACGCCTGAGGCAGACCCCCTGCGATGGTTCGTGCTCCCAGAGCTATGCCTCGACTGATCACCGGCCGAGGCTATTCCGGGTCGGGCGAGTAGTCGTAGAAGCCCTTGCCGCTCTTGACTCCGGTGCGGCCTTGGTCGACGTAGCCCTTGAGCCACGCGGCGTTCGCGAGAAGCTGAGGGTCTCCGGTGACCGTGGCCCAGTACTGGGTGATGTGCCAGGCCGTGTCGATCCCGACGAAGTCGAGCATCCCGAACGGACCACGCGGAGTCTTCATCACGGTTGTCCACGCCCGGTCGATGTCCTCCACTCCGGCGACGCCGTTGGTGGCGAGGGTGATCGCCTCGCGGTTCAGTGCGTTGTACATCGCGTTGAACACGTATCCCGGGCTCTCCTTGTGCAGCTGGATCGGTATCTGGCCGATGCGCGCGGCGAACCCGAGCAGGATCTCGACGGTCTCCGGCGACGTACCGGGATGGGGCATGACGTCGACCAGGTTGGCCGACCACACCGGCTGGTGGAAGTGCAAAGCCGCCAACCGGTCCGGGCGGCCGCTCGCCGCCGCGAACATCGACGGCAGCAGCGAGGAGGTGTTCGTCGCGAACACCGTACGGTCGGGGCACCATCGGTCGAGCTCGGCGAAGACCGCTCCCTTGAGACCCGGGTCCTCCGGTACGGACTCCGACACGATGTCCGCGTGCGCCGCGGCAGTCGCCGGATCGGTCTCGTACGTGACCGCGGCCACGGCCTGTACGAGGTCGGCCCCGACGAACGCAGGGTCACCAGCCAGTGCGGCGCCCAGGCCCGTGAGCTGGGCCCGAGCCCTCGTCAGCGCCTCAGGATGGGAGTCCAGCATCACCACCGCGAGTCCGTGTCCCGCGCACTGCAGCGCGATCTGCTGTCCCATCGTCCCGGCCCCGACAACCAGGACCTTCGCGATCTCGTCCGCCAACATGTCGTCTCCTTCAGCTCACCCATCTTGGCAGCCAGGAGGCCACCGCGAGCGTGTTCCCGGGTGTAGGAGGCGGGGCTCGGACCAGTGAGCTTCCTCGGATCGTCACATCGGTACCGTGGTCGCCGCGAAAGGGGCGGCATCCTGCCGTTGAAGCCGACTGTCGTACCGATCTGACCACGCTTCGGCCACGTCGGCTCCCTCGGCCCCTACCGCTCCGTCGCGGCCAGCGGCTCGCGCGCGAAGCCGAGAGTGACGCTCGTGGCCAGCAGAGCCAGTACCCCGTAGCCCACCGACACCTCGACGAGCGCGAAGTGGAGCGACAGCTGCCCCGCGATGAGGCTCGGGATCGCTGCGCCTGCGTAGCTCATGACATAGATCGCGGCGAAGATCGGCGCCCGGTCCATCAGCCGCACGCCATGGAGCATCCCGCGGATCGTCGAGCTCACCGCGATCCCCTGGCCCGTCCCGGCAATGACGCTGGCCACGATGAAGAACCCCAGCGACCCGGCGACCAGCGACGAGACGAGCATCACCATCCCGACGAGGAAGACGACCATGCCGATCCGCTGGGCCTTCGCGGGCGAGAACCGGCCCCCGATGGGAGCACCGACCACGCTCGGGGCCATGTATGCCGAGAAGACGAGACCGAAGACGAGAGGGCTGCTGGTTCCGAGCTGATCCACGATGAGCGATGGGACGAACGCCTGGAAGAAGGCACCGGTCGACCAGGTGCTGAGGAAGACGGCGGCCGCGATCGGCACGAGACGACGCTGGGGGGCAGGGAGGCTGACACGCGGTACGAGGGAGCGCCATACGCCGGGTTGCCGCTGGACGGTGTCCGGGCTGGCCAGGATGAGGACAGCGCAGACGGCCAGTACGACGCAGACGAGGACGTACACGAGCACGCGGTGCCACGGCGCGAACTGGACCAGCGCGCCCGAGCCGATGGCCCCCACCGTCAAGCCGAGCATCGGCGCCTGGCTCGCGACGACCGAGGCGACCCATGGTGGCTGCTGCGGCGACGTGTCGACCACATAGGACGTGAGAGCGCTCGAGGCCAGTCCCGCGCCGAGGCCCATCAGGAGCCGACCGACGAGCAACGGGACGATGCTCCTGACATCCATGAACACGATGGCCCCGGCAGCCAGCAGCGCCAGGGTCAGCACCGCCGTCGGACGACGACCGAGGTGGTTCGCGAGCCGGCCCAGGAACAGCAGGGCTGAGATGGTCCCCGCGAAATAGGCGACAACGGTGAGCGAGATCTCGGCGGTGGTGATCCCGTTCTCGGCGCGGTACACCGCGTACAACGGGATCGGCGAGGCGGACGCCAGGAAGGTCACGGCGAGCGAGGCGGTCGCCGCGGCGAAGGCGAGACCGCGCCCCCGACGGTTCGCCGGTGCGTCGATGTCGAGCTCCATCCCCTGGGACATCGTCTCCTCTGCTCCGGACTTACGAACTCACTCCGGCTCTCCGGATCGAACCCGGGGCCTCACCCTACGACCGTGATCCGTTGACACCGAGAAATCTCGCTGTAAGGGTGAGGATTCATCACGTTTCACCGGGGGTCGAAGGGGACACCGAGGATGGCTGCAGACGCCGCACCGCAGTGCCCGTTCCCCGCGCGCACGCTGCCCACCGATGGCACCCCGCTCACTCCCTCGCCCTGGTTCGCAGAGCGGCGCGCCGAGGGCCCGATGAGCCCCTTGACGTACGCCGACGGCCACGAGGGCTTGATCGTGACCGACCGCGAGGCGGCCCGATCCGTCCTGGCGAACCCTCGATTCTCCCAACTGCCACAGCGATTCCCTCTCGGCCCGGCGGTACGGGAGCGGGCCGTCGTCGATGCGGATGCGGAACAGTCGATGCGTGAGGCGGACCCCTTGTCGCTGGATGCCCCGCAGCACTCCAAGATCAGGCGGTCGATCCTGGGTCGGCTCTCGTTCCGCTCGGTCAACACCCGCACCGATGCCGTCCGCGAGATCGCGGAGGAGCGGTTCGCCGAGTTCCTCGCCCAGGGATCACCGGCGGACCTGTACGAAGGCTTCGCCGTCCCGATGGCCAGCGCGGTCCATGGCCTCGTGCTCGGCATCCCCGACAGCCGCCTCGAGCGGTTCCGGCACCTGTTCAACGGCCACGGCGTCGGGCAGGAACGGGTCGACTTCGCGCGCGAGCTGCTAGCGCTCGGGGCGGCCGAACCCGGCGAGACCACCTTCAGCGACCTGGCGGCGTCCACGCTGACCCCGACCGAGCAGGCCGGGGTCGCCGTCGCTCTGCTGAGCTCGGGCCACGACTCGGTCGCCTACTTCATCGTGACGGGCACCCTCGCCCTGCTGTCGCACCCGGGGCAGTGGCAGGCCCTGCGTGACGACCGTGCCCTGTTGCCGGCCGCGATCGAGGAGATCGTCCGCTACGGCGCGATGTTCCTCACACTCTTCCCGCGCACGGCGACGGAAGACGTCGAGGTCGCAGGCACGGTGGTCCACGCTGGGCAGACGGTTTCGGTCTCGCCCGTCGCGGCGAACCGGGACCCGGCGGCCTTCGCCGACCCGGACACCTTCGACATACGCCGCGATGCCGAAGGACACCTCGGCTTCGGTCACGGCATCCACGGCTGCATCGGACAGCAGCTCGCACGGCTCGAGCTCACGGAGGCCTTCACGCTGATCCTCGACCGACTCCCGGATCTCCGCCTCGTCCACGCCGACCAGCTCGAACCGCTCCCCCTCGCCCACGACGTCGCCACGTACGCGGCCGGCCGGTTGATCGTGGGCTGGGGATCCTGAGATCGGTACGCCCGTCCGCCCCATGCTCTGAGCCGGGTTCGAATCTGTTGACAGCACAGAGATCGGGCTGGAACAGTGACTTCGAAACGTTTCGCCAAAGGGGGCCGGCGTGGTCGCCACGTACAAGGACATCCGGCGCATCACTGGACTGTCACTGGCGACGATCTCCAAGTACTACAACGGCGGGAACGTCCTCGTCCCCAACCGCGAGCTCATTGAGAAGGCTGCGGCCGACCTCGACTACCAGGTCAACAACGTCGCGCGCGGCCTGCGGAGCCGCCGCTCCATGACGATCGGCGTGATCCTCGACGAGCTCGACTCCGCGTTCAACACGACCATCGTGTCCCGTATGGAGGAGCGGCTGCGAGAGGCCGGGTACGGGACGATCATCTGCGACTCCCGCAAGGACGCCGAGTCGCAGGCCGACGTCATGCGCTTCCTCGTCGGGAAGATGGTCGACGGGATCATCGTCGTACCCGTCGATGACGACACGTCGTTCCTCGCCCCTGCACGTGACCGCGACGTACCCGTCGTCGCCCTCGATCGACTCATGCCCGGCACGGACTCGGTCGTGATCGACAACCGCGCTGCCATCGCATCGGCCGTACAGCTCCTGGCCACCGCCGGCCACCTGGCCATCGGTCTGCTGGCCGGCCCCGACATCACGTACACGATGCGCGAGCGCCGCGCGGGCTTCCGAGACGCCGTTCGGGACCGGACAGGGCTTCTCCCCCGCGCCGAGCTCATGACGCCGGAGCAGGTCAGCATCGAGGGCGGCTACGCCGGGTTGCGGCGACTTCTTCGGCTCAGCGCCCCGCCAACTGCTGTGGTCTGTGCGAACTACAGCTTCACGCTCGGCGCGACGATCTCGCTCAACGAGATCGAGGCGGATTCGCGGCCCGCGCTGGTCGGCTTCGACAACCTCGAGCTCGCCCGGCTCATCCGGCCGCGTCCGACGCTCGTCACGCAGCCCATCGAGGACCTCGCAGTGGAGGCCGCCGAGCTTCTGCTCCAGCGGCTCGGCGGCGAGGGACCGGACGACCCCGTGACCGTCACATTGGAGACGACCCTGCTGGTCGGCCACGAGAGCACGTACCAGCTCAGATCCCCCGATGCCGTCCAGCGCTGACGCCTCCTCGCCTGGACGAGACCGCGATCACCCGAAGTACGACGGCGGGCGGGACACGTACGGAGCCTCGAGCGCGGTGAGCTCGTCGTCGGTGAGCTGAATGTCCAGCGCGGCGACCGCGTCGGTGAGGTGGTGGGGCTTGGTCGCTCCGACGATCGGCGCGGTGACGACCGGGTTCGTCAGCACCCACGCCAGCGCGATCTGGGCCATCGGCACGCCGCGCTCTCCCGCCACCTTCTCCACCGCACCCACGACGGCCGCGTCGGCCTCGCCGTAGTGCCGCATCATCTGGTCGGATCCGTTGCGGGTGGTGTCGCTCCCCCACGGGCGGGTCAGGCGGCCACGTCCGAGCGGGCTCCACGGGATCACGCCGACGCCCTGGTCGGCGCACAGCCCGTACATCTCACGCTCCTCCTCGCGCTGCATGAGGTTGTACTGGTCCTGCATCGAGACGAACTCGGTCCAGCCGTTGACGCGGGCCGTGTACTGCATCTTCGAGAACTGCCACGCCCACATCGACGACGCGCCGATGTAGCGGGCCTTGCCGGACCGTACGACATCGTGCAGCGCTTCCATCGTCTCCTCGACGGGAGCGTTCGGGTCGAAGCGGTGGATCTGGTACAGGTCGACATAGTCGGTGCCCAGGCGGGTCAGCGACGCGTCGATGTTCTCGAGGATCGCCTTGCGGGACAGCCCGGAGCCGCCGGGGCCGTCGTGCATGTGCCCATGCACCTTGGTGGCCAGGACGATGTCCTCACGGCGCGAGTACTTCCGCATCGCGCGGCCCGTGAACTCCTCGGAGCTGCCGCCCGAGTAGACGTTGGCCGTGTCCCAGAACGTGATGCCCAGCTCCACAGCCTGACGGAAGAAGTCCTGCCCTTCGTCCTCGGTGAGCACCCACGGATGCCCTCCGCGGCTGGCATCGCCGTAGCTCATGCACCCGAGCGCGAGACGGGAGACGCGAAGACCTGACTGACCGAGACGTAGGTGTTCCATGGCGCCACATTACGAGGAACTCCTCAGGCGCGCCGCAATCCCTGCAGCACGGCTACCAGGCTGGCCCGGTCACGTTCCATCGTCCCGCTCGCGGGCGCCGTCACGGCGATCACCTGTACGACGCGGGTTCCGACCGTCACGAGCGCCACCTCGTCGGTGCCGATGTAGCAGCTGCTCGTGCATTCCGAGTACTGGTTCGAGAACACGACCGCGTCACCGACCGGCGTGGACACCCGGTCGACAAGGGCTTTGGCGGGCGCGGCCGGGTAGAAGCCGTGGTTCCCGTTCTCCGGAGTGTTGTCGGTCGCGACGCAGCCGGGGGTGATCAACAGCGCCTGGAAGTCCCCCTCTGAGGTACGCAGCCCGTGAACCGCCGGGGCACAGGTGGCGTCCTGGGACCTCTTCGTGGTGACCGTGCCGTCGACGGAGAGCTGGATGCCCGCACCGAGATCGACGAGGAGCGTCGACGGGCCGCTGATCGTGGAGCTGGCGGTCGCCGTGGTGGTCGGCGCGGGTGCCTCGGTCGCCGAGGGTGTCCCCACCTGGCACGCGGACAAGGCGAGCACCACGAGGACCAGCGCCGTCCACTTCATGGGCCGATGCTAAGCGACGACCGCTCCCACGGCCAGACCTCTGGCCGGTAGGGCACTGGTCAGGCGGCGTTGATCAGATCGATGACGCGGGGGACGTACGGGGTGCAGTGGAGCCGCTTCATCCCGGCATCGTGTGGGGTCCGGTTCGCCTTGCGCCCGTTGCAGGTCTTGCACGCCGCGACGCAGTTGAGCCACGAGTTGGCACCACCCTTCGACTTGGGCCGCAAGTGGTCGACCGTCGTCGCGTACCCGCCGCAGAACGCGCAGGTCCTGTTGTCGCGGGCGAGGACACCTGGTTTGGAGAAGCCGGCCGGCTTGTACATCCAGGTCGTCGCCACGAACCGTACGAGCCGGATGACCCGTGGTCGGGGGAAGGGGCCGAAGGTCAGCAACCCGTCCTGCTCCTCGACGATGGCGACGCCGCGCACCAGCATCCCGATGGCATGACGAAAGGCGACGCCACCGAGTGGCTCGTACGACGCGTTGAGCAGCACGACCTGCGTCATCGCGGATCCTCCTTTCCGCTGGCTGCGGAATTGGGCCGTCCTGCGCAGATTCTGACGGCTGAGCGGTCACGACGCCAGCACCCCGGCCGTACGGCCACATGTCGAGAACGTGACGGCCGGGTGCTCGCACAGCACTCACGGACGACACCACGTCATCCGCCCGCGCTGCGTCGACCCGGCAACGAGAGTAGGAAGCGAAGGCTGCCTGCGCTACACCTTTTCCATTCTTGTCAGTGCCCCCGTCTAGCGTGCAGTTCGAACCTGAGGAGGACCTATGAGCCAACGATTCACCATCACCCTGGATGCGGCGGACCCCAAGGGGCTCGGCGCGTTCTGAGCCACGGCCCTGGGTTACGTGGAGGAGCCGCCGCCGAAGCCGTACGCGACGTGGCTGGATGCCTTCGCGGGATGGGGACTGACGGAAGACAGGTTCAACGACGCATACGCGGTGGTGGATCCGGAAGGGATCGGGCCGAGGTTCTTCCTCCAGAAGGTTCCCGAGCCGAAGACCGCCAAGAACCGGTTGCACCTCGACGTCTGGGTGCCGGGCGAGACCCGGGAGAGTCCTGCGTCACCAGACGACAAGAGGGCCCACGCAGCGCATCTCGTGGAGCATGGCGCCACCGTGCTCCACGAGATGGATCAGCCGGGCCTGGGCTTCTGGGTGGTGATGGCCGATCCGGAAGGGAACGAGTTCTGCGTTGTCTGAAAGACCTCCTTCTCGGTCGGTAGCGCGGTGCGAGGACCCCTTCGCGAGTCCGGGAAACCTGGATGGAGAGTCGGAAACGTGACCCCAGTGCACCGGATGGAAATCAGGACGGTCCTTCCGCGGACCGGGTCTAGGCTGTCGAGAGGCGCTCCGAAGGGCGCGTACTCCCCCACTCCGAGAAGGGAATCCCCATGCGTTCCGGGCCCATGACCGCGAGCCAGCGCGTGAGGGTCCTGTACGGCGACAACCTCACGCGTCAGCCGTCGCTCAGACCCCCGTCCGCTCGGCGGACGCCGTTGTCGTCGCTGTTGCGGTTCGCGCCGTACATCAAGCCGTACCTCGGTCGGTTCGTCGTGATGTTCCTCGCGGCGCTCGGAGGCACGGGGATCTCGATCATCGTCCCGCTGGTGACCCGGGCGCTCATCGACGGCCCGATCTCCGCGGGCAACCGCCAGGGGGTGTTCGCACTGGGCGCCGTCGCGCTCGGGCTGGGGCTCGTCGAAGGCGGCCTGGCGTTCGTCAGGCGGTGGGTCATGGCGATCGCCACGCTGGGCTCGGAGACCGGCGTCAGGCTGGACATGTACGCCAAGCTGCAGAGGCTGCCGTGGGGCTTCCATTCGAGGTGGGAGTCAGGTCAGCTGTTGAGCCGGATCATGAACGACCTCTCGACGATGCGCCGGTTCATCGGATTTGGCCTGCTCATGATCATCATGAACCTGCTGCAGATCATCGTCGTGACCTCGCTGCTGCTCCACCTGTACTGGCCCATGGGTGTCGTCGTGGCGGTCGCGGCTGTCCCCGTCGTCGCCGTCTGCCTGTTCAACGAACGGATCTACACCCGGCTCTCGCGCGCGATCCAGGACCAGACCGGCGACGTGGCGAGCACCGTCGAGGAGTCGATGCAGTCGGTACGGGTGATCAAGGCCTTCGGCCGGTCGGGCCTCGTGTTCGGACAGTTCGACCGCCGGGCGAGGATCCTGTACGGGACAAGCCTCGAGCGCGTGGCGAATACCAGCAGGTTCTGGACGTTCCTCGAGGTCATCCCGGGCCTCGCGCTGGTCGCGGTGCTGACGATCGGTGCGTTCGCCGCAGCGCAGCACCACCTCACGCTCGGCACGCTGGTCGCCTTCATCACGATGATGCTGTCACTGATTTGGCCGGTGGCCGCGCTCGGCTTCCTGCTCTCGATGACCCAGGACGCGATGACCGCCGCCGATCGCGTGAGCGAGATCTTCGACGCGCCCGAGTCGATCGCCGACGGGCCGCTGCGGCTGGAGGCGCCTCTCGGCGAGGTCGTGTTCGAGGACGTCTCGTACCGCTTCCCGGACTCGACCGAGGATGTCCTGCACGGGCTCGACCTGCATGTACGGGCGGGCGAGACGATCGGCATCGTGGGCGGCACGGGTGCGGGCAAGACCGTGCTGACGTCGCTGGTGGCCCGACTCGCCGACGTCACCGGCGGACGCATCACGATCGACGGCGTCGACATCCGCGATCTCGAGCTCGCGAACCTGCGCGGCATCGTCGCCACCGCGTTCGAGGACCCGACCCTGTTCTCGATGTCGGTCCGGGAGAACCTGACGCTGGGTCGCCCCGAGGCGACCGAGGAGGAGATCGCCGACGCGATCGAGACGGCGCAGGCGGGCTTCGTCCACGACCTGCCCTGGGGCCTGGACACGCGGATCGGCGAGCAAGGGATGAGCCTGTCCGGAGGCCAGCGGCAGCGGCTCGCGCTGGCCAGGGCGATCATCGTCAAGCCTCGGGTGCTCGTGCTCGACGACACCCTGTCCGCGCTAGACATCCACACCGAGGCGATGGTCGAAGAGGCGCTCAAACGGGTCCTCGTCGGGGTGACAGGGCTGGTCGTGGCGCATCGAGCGTCGACGGTGATGCTCGCCGATCGGGTCGCGCTTCTCCACAACGGCACCATCACCCACATCGGAACGCACAGCGATCTGCTGGCAGACGTCCCGGAGTACAGAGACCTCCTCAGTGCGGCCTTCGATGCGGAGTCCGAGCTCGACGAGCTGGAACGGGAGGTGGCGCAGTGACGCTCTCCCAGTCGGCGGACCAGACATCGGTCGACCACAGCGACGAGACCGCCCGCGACCTCGAGTGGCGCGGCGTAGCGGCGGAGCAGCGCGATGCGCTCAGCGAACGCGCCGGGATCAAGCTGGCGGCGCGCAGCCGGGGACTGCTCGCGGACCTCCTCCGCCCGTACCGCTCGGCCATCGGGCTGCTGGTGGTTGCCGTGGTGCTGGAGAACCTGGCTCGCCTCGCCGCGCCCTGGCTCGTACAGAGGGGCATCGACTTCGGTGTGCCGCCGCTGCTCGCGGGCGGGCCCGCGACCACGCTCATCGAGGTCGTGGGCGCGATGGTGGTCGCCGTGGCCGTCCAGACCGTCGCTCGCGTCTACTTCCTGCGGGCATCGGGCCGGATCGGCCAGGACGTGCTGCTGGAGCTGCGGCGACGCGTGTTCCGCAAGTTCCTGCGACTCGACGTGGCCTTCCACGACTCGTACACGTCGGGTCGGGCGGTGTCCCGGCTCACCTCGGACATGGACGCCATCGCGGAGCTGCTGTCGGGCGGGTTCGACGGCCTGGTCAACGCGGTGCTGTCGATCGTCGGCGTATCGATCATGTTGCTGGTTCTCGACTGGCGCCTGGGGCTGATGTGCCTCGGCTCGATGGTCTTCGTCGTCCTGCTGCTGAGGTGGTTCCGACGCGAGTCGGGGAACAACTTCCGCTCGGTCCGCGAGGCGTCCGCCATGGTCATCGTCCAGTTCGTCGAGACGATGACCGGGATCAAGGCCGTACAGGCGTACCGGCGCGGGCCCCGCAACCAGGAGATCTTCACGGACCTGGCTGACCGGTTCCGAGCGATCAACGTACGGGTGTTCCGCGTTTTCGCCGTGTTCCAGCCCGGCATCAAGATCATCGGCAACACCGCGATCGGCGTCGTGCTGCTGGTCGGCGGCATGTTCACGATGGACGGGTCGATGACCGTCGGTGTGCTCGCGGCGTTCCTGCTGTACCTGCGCCAGTTCTTCGAGCCGATGCAGGACATCTCGCAGTTCTACAACTCGTTCCAGTCGGCGATCTCCGCGCTCGAGAAGCTGTCCGGCGTCCTCGAGCAGGACGATGCCGTACCGGAGCCGAGCGACCCGACCCCGCTCCCGCAGGCGCGAGGCGCGCTGGACTTCGACGAGGTTGTCTTCGAGTACGTGGAGGGCGTCATGGTTCTCCCCGGTCTCGAGCTGCACGTTCCGGCAGGTCAGACTGTCGCGCTGGTCGGCACCACTGGCGCCGGGAAGACCACGATCGCCAAGCTGATGTCGCGGTTTTACGACCCCACGAGCGGCACGGTCCGCCTGGATGGCATCGACCTGCGCGCGCTCGCCGATGACGACCTGCGGCGCGCGGTCACGATGGTGACGCAGGAGAACGTCGTGTTCGCCGGCACGATCGCCGACAACATCGCGTTCGGGAAGCCCGGGGCATCGCGTGAGGAGATCGTCGAGGCCGCGCGAGTCGTGGGCGCGGCCACCTTCATCGAGGCGATGCCGGACGCGTACGACACCGACGTGGCCAAGCGTGGCGGCCGTCTCTCAGCGGGCCAGCGGCAGCTGCTGGTGTTCGCGAGGGCTGTACTGGCGGACCCGCGGGTACTCATCCTCGACGAGGCGACGTCGTCGCTCGACATCCCGTCCGAGCGGGCCGTGCAGCGCGCGCTGCAGACACTGCTTGCGGACCGTACGGCCGTGATCATCGCCCACCGCCTCTCGACGGTGGAGATCGCCGACCGCATCCTCGTCCTCGAGCACGGTCGGATCATCGAGGACGGAAGCCCGGCTGAGCTGCTCACTACGGGAGGTCACTACGCGAGCCTGCACGAGTCCTGGATCACGTCGCTGGCCTGACTCGCTGCATGAGCGGGGAACCTCTGCTGAGGTTCGTTCGCTCGGCGGGCGACGACCTTCACCGGGCCTCAGTATCCGGCTGGTGGATCCCGAAGGCGTTGTTCTCCGTGTCGTGGAAGTAGCCCTGCCACGCCATCCCGGCCAGCGCGTGCTTGGCGAGCGCGACGGAGCCGCCCGCCCTTCTCGATCGCGGCTGCCGTCGCGTCGAAGTCCTCGACCTGGATCGTGAGTACGGCTCCTGCTATCGGACCCCTGACCAGCATGTTCTCGCCCTGCCGCGGCATGACCGCTCCGTTGATTCCCGGTTGGTCGTCGGGTCCCGTCATGAGACCGAAGTACGTACCCCCGGCGAAGCCGCTCCAGTCCTCAGCCGTCCAGCGAAGACATCCGAGTAGAATGTCACGGCCCGGTGGACGTCGGCCGCATGGATCTCAAAGTGCACGACGCGTGACATGTGTTCCTCCTCAGATGCGGGAACGGCCACGTTAGCCCGCGGAGCCGATGTGGGGAACCCCCAGAGCTGACGGATGATGGGTGCGGTGAACGCCTACTCCGCGATCTTGGCCCCCAGGTGCCTGGCCATCGCGGGCGCCAGGTCGAGGACCTGGTTGATGCTGAGAATGACGCCACGCAGCGAGTCCAGGCCGTCGATCCGGGTGACCGTGGACGTGCTCAGGTCGGTCTTCGTGACGTGGCCGTTGTGGAACTCGACCGTCCCGAGCGTGCAGTCGGTCAACGTGAGGCTGGTGCCCGACGCGTCGCTCAGAGACAGCTCGCCCAGTGTGACCCGCGTGAGCACGACCTCCCGGATCGTCGAGCCGCGCAGGTTGAGGAAGTCGATCTTGGCATCGGTGATCGTGAGCCGCAGCAGCGTGGAAGCGGACAGGTCGAGCAACCCGAACCTCGAGTCGCGGATCTCCGAGTCCCGCCACGACGAGTGCCGTGTGGCAAGGCCACTCGCCGCGATCCGTACCCACGTCGAGTCGACTACGTGGATGCCGGTCAGCTTCGCCTCATCCATCCGGCAGTCGGCGACCTGGCACTCGAGCATCCGTACGTCACCTGCTCGCACGCCGCTGAAGTCCTGCCCCGTGAGCTCGTCACCATCGAAGTCAGCACCGGTACGAATCGTCGTGACTGTCACCCCTCGACCGTAGCCGAGGCCCTCCGATCGATGCGACAGGCCGCAGCGTGGTCTGGTAGCCTTCTGCAGCGCCGAAAGCGGTCCCCCGTAGCTCAATTGGCAGAGCATTCGACTGTTAATCGAAGGGTTACTGGTTCGAGTCCAGTCGGGGGAGCCACACGCAAAGGGCGTTCTGACAAGGTGAAACACTAGTCAGAACGCCCTTTGTTTCTGGCCGCGGGCAACATACGGGCAACATGCGACAAGGGGGGCGTTCCCGCAGAGGGAACCGCCGATGACCACCGTTACACCCCTTGACTCGACGGCTCTCCTATGGTCCGGCAGCCCAGGACAGGCATCGCGATGGATGGCTTGGCGGAGGTTTCGACTCCCCTCTCGGGCACTCATGAGCAATGCTCAGAACCTGTGGATGGTCTTCGGCCTGGTGACGTGGTGGGGCGTACCTTCCCGAGGATGATCTGAAGTCCGTTGCAGTTCTGATCAGGGCCGGCGTTGTCGCGCTGGTTCGGGAGGGTACGCCCATGCTC
>JBBQBP010000050.1:0-19089 GCA_038317635.1 Propionibacteriales bacterium | reverse complement strand
CCCGTCAGGGTCCAGCTGTGGGGGTCAGTGAGGTCGACCGGGGTCGGGTCGTTCCAGTTCAGAGCGCCACCTGGGCCATACGTCAGGACCGAGGCCGTAGCCAACGCCTCAGGCGCTATGACCACCTGCGGCCGCATCATGTCCATCTCCTCATGGCTGAGGATGTGGCAGTGCCACATGTACTCCCAGTGGAAGTTGACGACCTCGTTGACGATGGGGGCGATCGGGTTGCCGTTGACGTCGGTGTTGTTGAAGCCGGCCTCGATGCCCGCATGACCGACCTGGCCAGCGACCGAGCCCCGGGCGCCGATGGGCATCATCGGGTTGAGGGGTCTCCAGTTGTCAGGGATGCCGAACGGGATCGTGGGCAGGATCGGGCGCACCGCGACGTAGGTGTCCTCGAGTGGACTGACCCTGATCGTGTCCTTCCAGCCGAGCTCGTTCGGTTCAGGCGGGATGATGATGTTGTCCCACGTGACCCGGTTGATCAGCTGGACGTCATAGAGGTGCCAGTGGATGGGGTGCGTATCGACACCGTTGTGCGTGATCTTCCAGATCTGGGTGCCGTCGTCGTTGGTTGATATTCGTGTCACGTCGAGACTGCTCGGCGTTTGGGTCGCGTCGAGGATCTCCGTCGCCGGGTTCACGAACGGTTCGAGGACGATGTTCTGTAACAGAGGTGTCGCGCCTGGAGCCTCGACACCCAGCTGTCCCATCATTCGTCCGTACGGGTCGAAGCTGGCAGCGTTCGTCTCGTCGTGGAGCCCCTTGGGCTGCAACGGGATCGAGACCTGGGTGCCGCTCAGGGTGTCGAACTTGAACGGGTCGCCGCCCTGCTGGTCGATCCGAGCGAACCCGTCGCAGCGCGCGGTCGGGTTCAGCGGGGAGCTGCAGTCGCCGGTGCCAACGAAGTTGGTGCCGTATGCCGAGTTGTACGCCGCCTGGCCGACGATCGTCGGGTTCTGGCCGGACTCGAAGACACCCGAGCCGTCCGCCTGGTGCCCGAAGGCCGCCTGGAGGGCGCCCATCTTGTCGTTGGTCGTGTTGGGCCGGTCGAACGCCAGGGCGGGAGCCGCGGTGGACACCTTGACCTGCATGATGGTCCGGGTGTTCGGTCCGTAACCGGGCAGCGTCGTGGGGGCGCCGACCGGGGACAGGTCCGGTCCACCGGTGTAGTAGTCGTACCCAGGCACGCGCGCCGGGAAGGCGGCGGGAGCGTCGTTGTAGAGGATGAGCGTCTTCCCGCGGTACTGCGAGAAGTCGACGACCACGTCGGCGCGCTCAGCCGGCGCGAGGAGCAGCGAGTGCTGGTCCACGTTGCCGACGTCGAACCGGGTCGGGTCGGTGATGTAGGTGATGTCATGCGCCGGGATCACGACCGGGGCGGGCAGGAACCCGCTGTCGGTCCCGATCTGGATCCAGTCCGGGCCCTTCGGGCTCAGGGTCTGGTCGACCGTCGGCGCCACGACCGGGTCGGACTGGGCGGCCGCGACCTCGGACTTCTTCAGAGCGACCTCGGTCAGCGTCCCCGTCGTCGGATCGGCGACGAACCATGACAGGTTCCAGAACCGGTCATCGGCTGCGTTGAGGATGCGGAACCGGTAGGACTTCGGGTCCACCGTGGTGGTCGGGTAGGCCGTGCCGTTGACGATGGGCGTGTCCTGGAAGGCCTCCATGCCCATCGACTGGTTCGGGGTCGAGGGGATCAGCGGTGGCTCGCAGAAGGGCTGCACGTCAGGATCGCAGGTCGGGTCGTAGTACGGGTTCGCGATCGGCTGGTACTTCTGGTCCGACGACGGTGGCCAGAACCACGGGCCGTACATCCAGCGGCCGAACGGGTTGGAGCCGGTGGCCGAACCCGGGTTCTGCGCAGGCATGTACACGTGAGGCTGCCAGAGGTTGCCCTCGCCGCCCCACTTGCTGTAGTCCCACGTCGGGTCGTTCTTCGCCATCGTCGCCACATCGGGGACGAAGGTCTTGTCCTGGATGGTCAGCGAGCGACCCACGCCCGAGTTGCCCATGTCGACACCGTTGAGGGCGCCTCCAGGTCCGATGAGCTTCTGCTCGGTCTGGTCGGTGATGAGGTACGGGGCGGCCTCACCGGCATAGACATTGAGCCGGGTGATGCCCCAGGCGTGGTCGTGGTAGAAGAGCAGCCGCGCGCTCTGCTGGTTGGTGTAGAAGAACGTCTGCGCACCGGGGCCCGGGTCGGGCATGTCCGGGACGTTCTGCATGCTGACACCCGCGGGGTAGTCGGTGTTCTCACCGGCAGGGGTCGTCCACTGGTGCGGGTTGCCGTCGCTGATCCACGGGGTGATACCGCCGTGCAGGTGCACGATGGCGCGGTTCTCGGAGTAGCAGCCGGCCGGCTTGGGGTCCTGGCCACACATCGGGTTGCGCACGCCGTCGGTGACGGTGCCCATGTCCTTCGCCATGTCCATCGGCACGTGGTTTTCATCGAGCGTCATCATGTTCGGGCCCTCGCCAGAACCCATGTAGCTCGTGTCCACCGGGAGGAAGAGGTCGCCGTCTACGCCGGTCGGCAGCAGGTTGCGGAACAGGACGCGTACCGGCCGGTCCTTCGTCGCGACGATGGTCGGGCCGAGGTAGTGCGGGTTGTCGACGCCCTTGTAGGGCAGCAGGGTGTCGGCCTTGGCCGGGTCGAGGTTGGCGTTGCTGAGGAGAACCTGCTTGCCGGGGACCTGGGTGGTCGACAGCTGGACGTAGCCGCGCAGCAGTGTCGCCGGCAGGCTGCTGGCGAACTTCTCGCGGTACTGGACCACGGCGATCTCGTAGTAGTCCGTGCCGGGGTAGGTCTCCGTGTCGGGCACGGCGATCGGGATGTACTGGCCCATGTTGTTGGCCTCGGCCTCGCCGTCACCCGGCAGGGTGTCGACGAACTTCTTCAGACCGGGGGTCAGGTAGCCGGAGCCGGCCTGGTCGACGATGATGTCGGTCACAGCACCGAGCACGGCGACCCTGGCGACGGCGCTGGCGCCCTTGTCGAGTGGCGCGACGCTGTCGGTGATGGTGGCTGTGGGCACCGAGTCGTAGCCGCTGCCGCCGTCAGTGATGTCGATCCGGCCGACGCCGATCGTGGTGGTGACGACTGCGGGGGCCGCGGTGTTCGCGATGGCGCCGTCGTAGATGTCGACCGACGGGGCGTGGGCGTAACCGGAGCCGGGCGTCAGCAGCGTGATGCCGGTCACGACACCGCTCTCCATCGTCGCCGTGGCGGTGGGCTGCTCGCAGGTCTCTCCAGGGTTCGAGCAGTACGGGGCGTCGGGCAGTGAGAAGTGGACGATCGGCTGGATCGTGTAGGCAGACCCACCGCTGGTCAGCGTGAGGTTGTCGACCCCGCCGCTCGCGGCCGCGGTGGCCGGGCTGCTCGGGGTGCCGCCGCCGCTGATGGTCACGATGGGGGCCGTGAAGCCGAAGCCGGCCTCAGCGACGTCGATGCCGGTGACCACACCGGCAGAGATGACCGAGTGGGCCGAGGCCAGCGCGATCGGGGTGATGCCCGGCGAGGTGATCGTCACCGTCGGGGGGCTGATGTAGTTCGAGCCCGGGTCGGTGACGGCGATCGAGGAGATGCCACCGGTCTTGGGGTCGACCGTGGCGACCGCAGTCGCGCCGTTGCCGGGCCCCGAGGGGGTCACGGTCGCGCCGAAGGAGTAGGTCCGGTCCTGCGAGGTGAGCGGGTAGTTCGCGTCGACGCCGAGGGTCATGGTGTCGCCCTGCGCGGGAGCCGCATTAGTGACCATCGACGAGTCGGCGGAGGCGGGGGTGCTGTAGCTGTCGGGGTTCGTCGCCGTACCGGTGTCGAAGGGGACGCCCTCGCCGTAGAAGCCGATGACGTCGTCCTGGTGCACGCTGATGGGAGACGGAAGCGTGAAGGTGGTCACCTCGCCGGCCAGGTTGCCCGGTGCCGGGACGCTCTGCTCACCGCTGTCGAAGACAACGAAGTACTTGTTGGCGACCAGGGGGTCCGGGCGCAGGACGTAGGCGTGGAACACGTTGCCCTCGGAGAGGTTGGTCCCCGTCCCGGCCGTCGTCTGGTTGAAGATCTTGAACGCGCTCACGGCGCCGGCGGGGAGCTTGGTGCCCGGCAAGACGACGAACACCGGGCCGAGCGTGCCAGGGGCGGTCGCGGAGTCGGTCGCAGCGCCGCGCTCGACGAGCGGGTTGCCCACCTCTACAGGGGACGCCGGCACCTGCTCGAGCGTGACGATCGCGTCCGAGAGGGTCTGCGGACTGTTGGCCCAGTTCGGGTATGGCCCGAAGTAGTGCGGGACCTTCGACGAGTCGGTGGCGCTGAAGCTCACCCCCGCCATCGGCGCCGCGTGAGCGGGGGCAGCGACAAGCCCAGCCATCACTGACTGGGCTGCGATCATCGCCACGCTAGCAGCGAGTGGAACAAACCAACGCGAATATATCCGGCTCATGAGCCGTCCTCCCGAGAGAAAATTTCACCTCTAGGACGCTGCCAGCGGGTGCGTCATGCGTACGTTAACAACCTTTGGTGAACCTGTGTGGAAGATTTGAAGTTTGTATGAAATTGTGACCTGAGCTCAGTGCGGATACCCCCGGCGGCATCGCCGCCGGCACGCGTCGCACGTCGGCGTGAGGCTCAAGGCGTGCGTCCGTGTGCGCCGTGTGCTTGCGAAGAATCCCTGCCTAGGAAGGGCTGGCTGGGTGCGTGGAGCGGTTCCGGTGGGTCAGGCCTGTCACCAGTCCAGGACGGAGCCGTCCATCCGACGAGCCACCGGAAGGTAGGCGGTCGCATACGGGTGGGAGATGAGAATCTTCTCATCAATGTCGCCGCCGAGGCCGGGGGCGTCCCCGGGCTGCAGGACGCCGTCGGCGTAGCTCGCATGGGGGAAGGCCTCGTGGACGAGGTCGGCGTAGCCCATGTACTCCTGGATGCCGAAGTTGTGGGTCGATCTTGCGGGAGTGGCTGATGCCGCCCGCGTGGACGACCGCCGTCCGGATGTGGTCGATGAGCCTGTTCTCGATCAGGTTGAGGAGCGAGGTTCAGACAGGCGGGGACTAGCATCGGGAACGTGCGTGTGGCGATCGTGGCGGAGAGCTTCCTGCCCCAGGTGAACGGGGTGACGAACTCGGTCCTGCGCGTCCTCGAGCACCTCCGCGATCGTGGCCACGAGGCGCTCGTCATCGCCCCGCAGGACCAGGGTGTGCCCGAGGAGTACGCGGGAACCCGAGTCATCGCCCTCAGCGCCATGAGCCTGCCGGGCTATGCGGACGTACGGATCGGGCTGACGCCGACGTCGCAGTTCGAGCGGATCTTCGCCGACTTCGCGCCCGACGTGGTTCACCTCGCGGCGCCGTTCTCGATGGGCTACAGCGCTGTACTGGCCACCAGCCGCATGTCGATCCCGAGTGTGGCGGTGTTCCAGACGGAGATCGCCGCGTACGCGACCAGCTACGGCTGGGCCCGCATCACCCCGGTGCTGTGGCACCGGCTGCGCCGCATCCACAGCCTCGCGACGCTCACGCTCGCGCCCAGCACGTACACGGCCCAGACGCTCATGGAACGAGGCGTGCCGAGGGTACGGATCTGGGGTCGGGGCGTGGACTCTGCCCGGTTCAGTCCGTCGAAGCGGGACGAGGTGCTGCGCGCCGATCTGGCTCCGAACGGCGAGGTCATCGTCGGGTACATGGGGCGGCTGGCCCCGGAGAAGCAGGTGGCCGACCTGGCCGTGCTGGCGGACATCCCCGGCAGCCGGCTCGTCATCGTCGGCGACGGGCCGCTGCGGGCGGAGCTCGAGCAGCTGCTTCCCGATGCGTACTTCTGCGGCAAGCTCGCCGGAGACGACCTGCCGCGCGTCATCGCGAGCTTGGACGTCTTCGTCCATCCCGGTGAGCTGGAGACGTTCGGCCAGGCGATCCAGGAGGCCGAGGCGTGCGGTGTACCCGTGGTCGCCACCGGCGTGGGCGGTCCGCTCGACCTCATCCAGCCCGACGTCAACGGGCTGCTCTATCCCCCGGGCGATCTGGACACGATGCGGGCCCACGTCGAGGCCCTCGTCACAGACCCCGCACGACGCGACCGGCTCGCCGCGGGAGCACACGCTGCCGTCGAGCACCGCACCTGGTCGGACATCTGTGACCAGCTCCTCGCCCACTACGACGACGCCCGCAACACGGTGAGCCACGGCGAGCTCGAGGTCGTCTAGCCCCGCCCGTCGGGGAGAGCACCTATCCGCGCAAGGAGAGGACCTGCCCCGTTGAGGAGAGGACCTATCAGCTCGAGGAGAGGACCTGTGCTCAGCCGACCACCAGTCGAGGAACGCTGAGCAGCCCAGAGGACACCGTTGCGTCGGCGAGCTCCAGGTCCTGCATGCCGAACCGTCGTCCGTATGTCACCTCGATCTGCTCCACGAGGATGGCAGTCTGCTCGTCGCCGGCGAGGGCGTTCGCGAGGGTGTTGGAGACGGCGATGGTGAGCGTGTGTTCGCCGGCCGCCAGCTCGCCCAGCTCCAGCACGTACGGCGGGCACCAGACGATCCCCGCTCGTACGCCGTCGACGCGCACCTCGGCCACCTCACCAACGGGTGTCAGGACCTCCGCCCGGAACGAGTGCCCCACCATGCCGCGCTCGCCGACCCCGCCTGCGTCCACCGGGCTGGAGTCGCCGAACACGAGCGTGATGCCTCGGGTGTCCGCGAGGGTGAACGTCGTCGCATAGGTAGCCGTACCCGACAGGTGACGCGTGGCCTGGTCGTTCTCCCAACGGTGAGGAAGTGTCACCGGCACAGGCTCACCGGAGCCGTACGAGACCTGCCAGGGGCCCGTCTCGACCAAGGCGTTCAGGTCGGTGTCGGACGCCGACGAGCCGTCAGGGACATCCGGCCATGCTTCGCCGTCCGCACCCACGACGATGAGCACGGCTTCGTACGGGCCGAGAACCACGCTCACCCCGTCGTCGACGGTTCCCGTCCCGACGATCTCGGCGGACATCGGGTCCCAGACCTGGAACCGGCCACCCACACGGGGCCGTACGACTCCTCGCCACTCGCGGGGACCGGTCATGGCCAGCAGGTACACCTCGCTCGAGCCCACACGCCGGTGCAGCACACCGACCTCGGGCGACGCAGGCATCACCGCCAGGTCGGGGCCGACCTGGGACACCAGCGTGCCCGCGAGCCCCTCGACATCTGTGGTGATCGCGCCCGCGATCTCCACCGTCGAGTCGACGAGGACGACAGTCGAGCCAGCTGCGATGCACGCCTCGAGCCAGCCCAGGGTGGCCGACGGCACGTCGTGAGCACGAGCCAGCACGATCGTGCGACGCGACCCCGGCTCCAGGACGCTCACCGCGTCGTCGTCGAGCAGGTCGAAGTCGAGCCCGGCGTCGCGGACGGCGCCGGGGACAGCATCGCCGAGGTACGGCTTCAGGGAGCGCCACAGGTCCACCTGGCCGCCCTGCGCCTTGCCGAGCACCGCGGCGACATCTCGGTTGGGCAGGTACAGCAGCGCGTCGGCGACGTGGCGCCCCTGACGCAGCAACCAGCTCAGCCTGGTCACGTACGCGGTCAGCTCGGGCATCGCCACCCACCAGGGGTTGCGGTCGTCGAGCGCGCCGGAGGCGTAGAAGAACCAGCCGTGGCCAGGGGCGTCGGGCGGGCTGTACGGCCAGCCGTGGCCGACGAGCTGGTTGATGCCGGCGAGGAAATGCTGGTGGGCCTCGCCCTTGAGGTCGAGCGGGGTGGCGCGGAACGACGGCGAGTGGACCCACGTCCAGGTCTCGGCGCTGACCACGTCGAGCCCGTACACGTGAGCCGCGGACGCCGCCCACCGGCTCTGGGTGACCTCGCGGAAGCCCCACCCCTCCCCCTCGTACAGGTCGGCGTAGCGGAAGGAGGAGACCGTGCCCGGCGGGGTGCCGTAGCTCTGGATCCGGAACTTCGTTCCTCTGCGGTGAGCCCAGTCGCGGCAGACGCCGATGAACCTCTCCTCGTACAGCTCCGCGAGCGTCTGCCACATGTCCGCGCGGACGGTCTGGGCATCCGGTCCACCGACGGCCAGTAGGTACAACATCGGCATCACGTCGTAGCCGCGCCTCAGGAGGAACTCGGCGGGCAGGTCGGGCGTCCAGTCCGACTCGTACGCCTCGAGGCTGTCGCAGAAGACCGACCCCAGCATGTCGCTGGGTACCGCATCGAGGATCGGGTCACCGAACGCGGCGAGGTGGGCGAGGGTCGCGGCCTCGCTGTAGTGGTCCAGGACGGGTCCCTCAGCGCCGACCGCCGCGCGCTTCACGTTCTGGCCGGTGAGCCGGCTGTACGCGACGAGCACATGCCGAGGGCCACGCCCGGCAGGAACCTGGGCCACGCCGTCCGTGATCGGCACCGGGGCGTACGACCTCGTCGGCTCCTGAGTGCTGCCGTCGGCCACGAACGCGGCGACCAGCGTGTCCCCGGGCCAGCCGGACGGGCCGATCCGGAACGGGGTGAGCGGGGCCTCGCGGGTCTCCCAGTACAGGCCTCGCGAGGCGTGCTCCTCGGTGACCCATGGCCCTCCGAACGACCAGCCGCTGCCGAGCGTCACGTCGAAACGCAGGCCGAGGCGCTGCGCGGTGTCCGCGGCATGGCGCAGGTGGGCGAGGAACCCGGGCGACCCGAGGGGATCGGTGACCTCGCTGAGCGGGTAGACGTAGGCGACCTCCACTCCCCCGATCCCGGCTGCCTTCATCGCCTCGAGCTCGCGGTCGAGCTCGTCGTCGGTCACGTCCGGACCGAACCACCACCACCGCATCATCGGCGCGGATCCGACGGGCGGATCGACGAAGCCGTGGTAGAGATCTGAAGCGGTGAGGGCCATGGACTTCTCTCCCAGCAGAGGTGGTTGGAACGGTTCAGAGCCAACCCCTGGGATCGCCCGCGGTCAAGGCGTTGGCGAAGGTTGACCTCGTCGCGACGCAACGGTCCGGTAGCGGGTCAGAGCAGAGCCGCGATGGTCCCCGGGAGCAGGTGGGCGAGGTCCTGAGGGGGGTACGGGCCGGGGTGGGCGGCGGCGGTCATGGCCTGGATCGACGCGCCACAGACGGCAGCCGCGATGGGCTCGAGACCGGCCGCCAGCATCGTCGTACAGATCCCCGCGAGCACATCGCCGGATCCCGCCTGGGCGGTCCATGCCGGGCCTGGAACCGCGAGGTGTACGCGATCGTCGTCCGGCCCCGACACGTACTGGGTCGCACCTTTGAGCAACACCGTGGTGCCGAAGCGCTTCACCGCGGACCGTACGGCCCCGATCGGGTCGGCCGTCACCTCGGACCGCTCCCAGTCGAGCAGACGCGCCAGTTCACCCGCGTGAGGCGTCATCAGCACATCGCCGCGGTTCAACCCTGCCGGTACCTGCGACAGCCCGTCGGCGTCCACGACCATCGGGAGCCCGATGTCGAGCAAGTCGGCCAGCCGGCCCTCGTGATGGCTTCCCCACCCCGATCCCGCCAGCCACGCCTGGACGCGGCCGTCGGCCCGCACCACATTCGGCAGGATCCGGGAGACCGCGTCGAAGACCGCCTCGGCACCGAGGCTGCGCACCATGCCGGCCCCGGCGTACACGGCGCCAAGCGTCGACAGCACCCCTGCGCCCGGGTAGTCCGGCGAGCCGGTGTCGATCCCCACCACGCCTCGCGCGTACTTGTCGCTGGTCGCATCCGGGTAGGGCCACGCGCTCGCCACATCCTCGCGCTGCCACGCGACAACCTCAGCCGGCGCCGGCTCCAGACCGATGTCGACCAACGTCACCTGCCCGCACCGCGACCGGGACGGCTCGAGGAAGTGGCACCGCTTGTACGTGCCGAAGGTGACCGTACGCGCGGCGGCGAACGCATCCTCCGCCACGACGCACGAGTCGGCCTCGAGCCCGGACGGCATGTCGACAGCGACGACGCGCACCTCGGACTGCCCGCACGCGATAGCCAGCGACGCCACCGACTCCGGCAGACCCGCCCGAGCACCGACCCCGTACACACCGTCGACGACGATCCCGACCGAGCCGATCAACTCCCGGGCCTGCGCGTGGTCGACCTCGCGACCGCCCGCATCCACGAACGACTCCCATCCGCCCATGTGGCACGACTCCGACGCCCGCCAGGCGGCCACCTCGACCCCATCCCCTGCGAGCATCGCCCCCGCGTACAGGGCATCTCCCCCGTTGTTCCCAGGCCCGACAAGCAGCAACACGCTCGACCGGCGCTCGACCAGCTCCTCACGCACGACAGCGGCCAGACCTCGGGCCGCCCGCTGCATGAGCTCGCCCTCCGGCAGCGTTGCCATCGCGGCGGCGTCAGCAGCGCGTACCTGCTCGGCCGTATGGATCGGCAGCATCACAGCGCCTCGCAGATCACGAACGCCGAGGCGATGCCGCTGTCGTGGGTGATGGAGAGGTGGACGTGGGTCACGCCGAGCTCCGCCGCACGCGCGGCCACCGTGCCGGTGAGCCGGAACGACGGCCGCCCCAGATCATCGACGACGACCTCCGCGTCCTTCCAGCCGAGTCCTCCGGGGGCTCCGAGAGCCTTCGCCAAGGCTTCTTTCGCGGCGAACCTTCCCGCCTGCGACGTGTGGTTGAGCACCGCCTCGGCCGGCGTGAGCAGCCGGTCGACAGCCCCGGGTCGCCGCGCGACCATCTCGCGCCACCGGCTGATGTCGCACACGTCGACCCCGATCCCGACGATCATCACTCCACCGTGACGGACTTGGCGAGGTTGCGCGGCTGGTCGACGTCGTGGCCCAGCAGCGTCGCCAGCTCGCAGGCGAAGTACTGCAGCGGGATCACGGCGACGAGCGGCTGGAACAGCGTCGGCACCTTGGGCAGCTCGACGAAGACGTCCGCGTACGGACGGGCCTCTTCGTCGCCCTGCTCCGCGAGGACGACGGTGAGCGCACCCCGAGCCCGTACCTCCTGGATGTTCGACACCACCTTGTCGTGCAGCTGGTCGCGTCCCTGCGGGGGGACGACCACGAACACCGGCAAGCCGTCCTCGACGAGGGCGATCGGACCGTGCTTCAGCTCGCCGGCCGGGAAGCCCTCGGCATGGAGGTAGCTGAGCTCCTTGAGCTTGAGCGCTCCCTCGAGCGCAACGGGATAACCCACGTGCCGGCCGAGGAACAACAAGGACCTGCAGGCGATGAAGTCCTGGGCGAGACCGGCCATCTGGTCGATGCCGTCGAGCACGTGCTGCATCTTCGCCGGAAGCTCCTCGAGCTCACCCAGCAGGTCGCGGATCTCGTCGCCGAACTTCGTCTCCTTGACCTGTGCCAGGTACAGACCGAGCAGGTAGCAGGCGACGATCTGGGTCGTGAATCCCTTCGTGGACGCGACCCCGATCTCGGGACCGGCATGCGTGTAGATCACCGCGTCGGACTCACGCGGGATCGTCGAACCGTTCGTGTTGCAGATCGCGATCACCTTCGCGTGCTGCTCCCGCGCGTGCCGGATGGCCATCAACGTGTCGGCGGTCTCGCCCGACTGGGAGATCGTCACCACGAGCGTGGTGGGGGTGATGATCGGGTCGCGGTAGCGGAACTCGGAGGCGATCTCGACCTCGCACGGGACGCGGGTCCAGTGCTCGATGGCGAACTTCGCGACGAGCCCGGCGTAGAACGCGGTCCCACACGCGACGATGACGATCTTGTCCACCCGGCGCAGCTCGGCGTCGTCGATGCGGACCTCGTCGAGGACGAGCCGGCCCTCGGCATCCAGACGCCCGAGCAGCGTGTCGGCCACGGCGCGCGGCTGCTCGAAGATCTCCTTGCGCATGAACCAGTCGTAGCCGCCCTTCTCGGCAGCCGAGAGGTCCCAGTCGATGTGGTACGGCTGGGACGGAGCCGCTTCGCCGGTGAACGTCGTCACCTCGTAGCCGTCAGGGGTGACCTCGACGACCTGGTCCTGACCGAGCTCGACGGCCTCCCGCGTGTACTCGATGAACGCCGCCACGTCGGAGGCAAGGAACATCTCCCCCTCGCCGACGCCCACGACGAGCGGCGAGTTGCGGCGGGCGGCGACGATCCGGTCCGGGGAAAGGGCGTCGACCGCGACCAGGGTGAACGCGCCTTCAAGCCGGTTGCACACGGCCCGCATCGCCTCGACGAGCGACCCGGCCCGCTCGACCTCGCGACCGAGCAGCTGCGCGGCAACCTCGGTGTCGGTCTCACTGGCAAAGGTGACGCCGTCGGCCTCCAGGTCAGCCCGCAACGCGGCGAAGTTCTCGATGATGCCGTTGTGGACGACCGCGACGCGGCCGGTCTGCGATGCGTGCGGGTGGGCGTTGCCGTCCGTCGGGCCGCCGTGCGTCGCCCAGCGGGTGTGGCCGATGCCCTGGTTCGACGGCGGCAGCGGGTTCGCCGCGAGCTCCACGATGAGGTTCGCGAGCTTGCCGGCCTTCTTGGCCACCACGAGTCCCGAGTCCGTGACGACGGCGATACCCGCGGAGTCGTATCCCCGGTACTCCATGCGGCGCAGGCCGCCGATGATGACGTCCTGAGCCGGTCTCGGGCCCACGTACCCAACGATTCCGCACATGGCCAGGACTCTACTTGCACGCGACTCGAGCGCTGCGTGACGCCCGATCGCCGCGTGGCCCATGTCCAGCCCGGCCGGCGCACCTACAGTGATCCGGGATGCAGCTATCTCAACGAGGAGAACCGAATTGACTGTCCCCACGATCACCAGGGCCGAGGTCTACCCGGTCGCCGGCCGCGACTGCATGGAGCTGAACCTCTCCGGCGCGCACGGTCCGTACTTCACGCGAAACATCGTCATACTGACCGACTCGAGCGGGAACACCGGCGTCGGCGAGGTGCCCGGCGGCCAGAGGATCACGGACACCATCAACGACGCGTTCGAGCTGGTCCTGGGCTCGTCCATCGGCGACCACCGGAACGTGTTGCGCCACATCGGCGAGAAGTACGCGGCTCGGGATGCCGGTGGTCGTGGTCTGCAGACCTTCGACCTCCGCACCACCGTCCACGCCGTGACCGCCATCGAGTCGGCCTACCTCGACCTGCTCGGGAAGCACCTGGGTGTGCCGGTGGCGTCCCTGCTCGGCGAGGGGAAGCAGCGGGACTCGGTCAAGGTCCTCGGCTACCTGTTCTACGTCGGCGATCCCGGCAAGACCGAGCTGGGCTACCACCGCGAGCCGGACGCCGAGTGCGACTGGTACCGGCTGCGGCACGAGGAGGCGGTCACCCCCGAGCAGATCGTCGCGCTCGGCGAGGCTGCGTACGACAAGTACGGTTTCGAGGACTTCAAGCTCAAGGGCGGTGTCTTCACCGGCGACGAGGAGGTTCTGGCCGTCAAGGCGCTCAAAGACCGGTTCCCGGATGCCCGGATCACCCTCGACCCGAACGGAGCCTGGTCGCTGGCCGAGGCCATCCGGCTGTGCACCCCGCTGGTGGGCACCCTCGCCTACGCCGAGGACCCCTGCGGCCCGGAGGAGGGCTTCTCCGGACGCGAGATCCTGGCGGAGTTCCGGCGCGCCACCGGGCTGCCGACGGCCACCAACATGGTCGCCACCGACTGGCGCCAGATGACCAGCTCCCTGCTTCTGCAGTCGGTGAGCATCCCGCTGGCCGACCCCCACTTCTGGACGATGTCAGGCTCGGTTCGCGTGGCCCAGCTCTGCCACGACACCGGCCTCACCTGGGGTTGCCACTCCAACAACCACTTCGACGTCTCGCTGGCCATGGTGGCCCACTGCGGCGCTGCGGCACCCGGCGAGTACAACGCGCTCGACACCCACTGGATCTGGCAGGAAGGCGTCGAGCGGCTCACCGTCCAACCACCACAGATCGTCAACGGGGAGATCGCCGTCACCGACGCTCCCGGTCTGGGGATCGACATCGACCGGGACCAGGTGCGCTCCGCCCACGAGCTGTACCTGGAACACGCCCTCGACGCCCGCGACGACTCCATCGGCATGCAGTTCCTCATCCCAGGCTGGAGGTTCGACAACAGGCGCCCCAGCATGGTGCGCTGACCAACGGGTCCACCTTCCGGGCATCGTCGAAATCGGGGAATCGTGCCCGATGGACGCGGGTTGCCGTGTCGCGTGGACATCGACGGGGCGCCTTGAGAGGGTTTCGGAGGGAGGTGGCGCATGGACGAGCCGGAGGACGACCCGTACGGGCCGTACCTGACCCTTCGCCGTTCGCACTGGGCCGAGCTGGCTCGGCATCACGACCTCGACCTGTCCGAGCAGACGCTCGCCAACATCCGCTCCACGGGCGACCCGATCGACCTCGACCAGGTGCGGCAGGTCTACCTACCGCTCACCGAGCTCGTGAACCTCTACATCGAGCACAAGGGACTCCTCTACCGCGACCAGAACGAGTTCTTGCGCTTGTCGGAGCGCAAGACGACGTTCGTCATCGGCGTCGCCGGCTCGGTGGCGGTCGGCAAGTCGACCACCTCCCGGCTGCTGCGCGAGCTGCTGCGCCGCGAGGGTGCGACCGTCGACCTGGTGACGACCGACGGCTTCCTCTTCCCCAACGCCGAGCTCGAACGTCGCGGGCTGCTCGATCGCAAGGGGTTCCCCGAGTCGTACGACCGGCGCGCGCTCGTGCGTTTCGTGCGCGACGTGAAGTCGGGCGAGGAGGGAGTGACGGCGCCTGTCTACTCGCACCTCGTGTACGACATCGTGCCGGGCGCGACGATCACCGTGAACCAGCCCGACATCCTCATCGTCGAGGGGCTCAACGTGCTGCAGCCGCCGAGACCGCGCAAGGACGGCTCCGGAGCGCTCGCGGTCAGCGACTTCTTCGACTTCAGCGTCTATGTGGACGCCTCGCAGCGGGCGATCCGGAGCTGGTACGTGGACCGGTTCCTGCACCTGCGCGAGACCGCGTTCCGCGACCCCAGCTCGTACTTCACCCGCTTCGCCGACCTCACTGAGCACGAGGCGGTCGAGACCGCCGGCGTCGTGTGGGACGCGATCAACGGACCGAACCTCGTCCAGAACATCCGCCCCACCCGTGGTCGCGCCACGGTCGTGCTGCGCAAGGGCCTTGCCCACAACATCGAGTGGGTGCGGATCCGGAAGGTCTGACCCGCCGGTCTAGAAATCCCCAGACCTGGGGCCTTTCACATTGATGCCGCCGAACGCGGCAATCCCTTTGACGACGACCCTCCGGTTGCCGGATGCCGCGCCCTTGACCGACGTCCCCCCGAAGATGGCGAACGTCTGGTCGACGACCTCCACGCCAGCCGGAACCTTGACTCTCACGCCGCCGAACACCGCGTACGCAGCGATGACGATCTCATCGGAGGTCCAGACCGCATCGGTCAGGTCGACATACACGCCGCCGAACGTCCCCACGCAGCGCAGCAGGGGCGGCGCGTTCCAGCGCCCCTCCAGGCTGGTGCCGCTGAAGAAGCCGACCTTCAGCATTGAGTCCTTGGCGCCGGCGGGGGCCGGCACCCATGCCGCGCCTGCACGATACGTGACGTTCTCGAGGTCGCGTGTCACCAGCCGCAGGTCGTCTCGGATCGCCGCCGACCTGATCGCCACAGCCCGGTTCTCGTACTCGTCGGCGCCGAGGTAGCCGTGCGCGCGTGCTGACTCGAGCAGCGTCATCGCGTCCCCACGATCCACCTCGGTCACCGGCAGGTGGCCCCCGTACTTGGGTCCGACGTCCGAAGGTTCGATGGTCATGCGTCCAGGCTATTCGTGTGACGACCCCCGTGCAGCCCAGACCGCTCAGATATCCTGCATTGCCTTCGCCGTCGTGATGCACCGGGTGACCCACTCGCTCTGAGCGTCGCTCAGCGGACGACCCGCGGCGGCGACGTGCTCCCACGAGACGTTGATCACCGCCCGGACGACGACCCAGTCCCGGCAGCGGCGCTCGTCGAGCCCCGCTGCGTCGGCCAGGGCATAGAACCGCTCCCGGATCCCCGCGCCGGGCTCGTCGCCGAGCTCGGGCCAGCGGTTCCAGAGCATGGGGGCGAGCTCGTAACCGGGATCGCCGGCGAAGCCCTTCGGATCGATGACGAGCCAGGGTCGGCGCTCGCCCCGCAGGACGTTCTCGTAGTGGAGGTCGCCGTGGATGATGGCGCTGGGCTCGTCGGCCAGCAGTCGAGGGGCGGCCGCGAGCGCCTGTTCGACGAACCGCGAGGGCATCGCGTCGCGGGGCAACGTCCTGACGTCGTCGAGCCACCGGGACACCAACCCCCGCAGGTCGGTCAACCGCGGGGTGGGAGCTCGGTGGATGAGCCCGTACAGCTCGCCCACGACCTCGCACGCCTCCAGCACATCGACACCGGTGAGGTCCTCCGACCCGAGCCGTTCCAGAAGCAGCGCGCCGCGCCGAGGATCAGCAGCCCAGAGCTCGACAGCCCCGTGGCCTGCCCACAGCTGCAGCGCCACGGGCTCGCCGGCGCCGTCCTCGTGGAGGTAGCCGATCTTCAGCATCCCGCGACGGCCGTCGTCGGTAGTGACCGGCAGGACGAGACCAGCTCTGCCATACCTGGGCTGCCCGTCGTAGGCGAGTCGCCACTCGTCGGTGAGCTCGTCGGCGAGCCGGGGCAGCAGCCGGAGGTACGCGGCCCAGTCGTCGCTCAGCAACGCCTGTTCGGCGAAACCGGTCGGGATCTCGTACGGGAGCTTCACGAGGTGCGACGCCCGCGGCTCACGTCAGGCTGACCCGGGCCTTGACGATGTCGGAGAGCTCTTCGCAGACCTCTTGGGCCTCGTCGAAGGTGGTCGCCTCGACCATGACCCGCACGACGGGCTCCGTACCGGACGGCCGCAGCAGCACCCGTCCGGAGTCGCCCAGCCGCTTCGCCGCGGCACTCACGGCCGCCTTGATCTCGAGGTCGGACCCGGCGCGAAGCTTGTCGACGCCACGGACGTTGATCATCACCTGGGGCAGACGCGTCATCACCTTGGCCAGGTCCGCGAGGGACTTGCCGGTACGAGCCATGCGCGCGGTCAGGTGCAGGCCCGTGAGCACACCGTCGCCGGTCGTCGCGAACTCGCTCATGATCACGTGGCCAGACTGCTCTCCGCCGAGGGTGAAGCCGTTGGCGTTCATCGACTCCAGCACGTACCGGTCGCCGACCTTCGTCTGGTCCACCCTGATGTCCTGCGCCCTCATGGCGTGCAGGAAGCCGAGGTTGCTCATCACGGTCGCCACGACGGTGTCGGACTGGAGCTCGTGGCTCTCCTGCATCGCGACCGCGAGGATCGCGAGGATCTGGTCGCCGTCGACGAGCACACCGGCCGCATCCACCGCCAGGCACCGGTCAGCATCGCCGTCGAGAGCGATCCCGAGGTCGGCACCATGGTGGACGACCGCCCTCTGCAGGTCGTCCATGTGGGTCGAGCCGCACCGGTCGTTGATGTTCAGGCCGTCGGGTGTGTGGTGGATGCCGACCACTGTCGCGCCCTGCGCAGCGAACGCCGCGAGTGCCGTCGTGGATGCCGCCCCGTTGGCGCAGTCGATGACGATCGTCACCCCGTCGAGGCTCGCGTTCCTGCCGAGCGATGCGACGAGGTGGGCGATGTACGCATCGACCAGGCCAGGATCGTCGGAGACGCGGCCCACACCTGCACCGGTCGGACGCTGCCACGGCTCGCGCAGCCGGAGCTCGATGGCATCCTCGAGATCGTCGTCGAGCTTGATGCCGCCACGGGCGAAGAACTTGATCCCGTTGTCGGGCATCGGGTTGTGCGAGGCCGAGATCATTACCCCGAAGTCGGCGCCGGTCTCGGCGGTCAGCCGGGCGACTCCGGGTGTCGGCAGCACGCCCAAGCGGCGTACGTCGATGCCGGCCGAAGCCAGCCCGCCGACAACAGCGGCCTCGAGGAACTCACCGCTGGCGCGTGGATCTCGTCCGACCACGGCAAACGGCCGGTGCTGGGACGCGACACCGGCCTTGCCGAGGACGTGCGCTGCTGCGACCGAGAGGTCGAGCGCCAGTTCGGCGGTGAGCTCGCGGTTGGCGACACCACGGACGCCGTCGGTACCGAACAGTCGAGTCACCGGCGTACCGAGACGTCGCGGATCAGCGCTTGCTGTACTGCGGGGCCTTGCGAGCCTTCTTCAGCCCAGCCTTCTTGCGCTCCTTGATCCGGGCGTCCCGAGTGAGCATGCCGGCCTTCTTCAGCGAGGGCCGGTTGGCCTCGACGTCGGTCTCGTTGAGCGCCCGGGAGACTCCCAGTCGAAGGGCACCGGCCTGGCCGGTGGGCCCACCGCCGTGGATCCGCGCGATGACGTCGTACTGGCCGACCAGCTGGGTCAAGACGAAGGGCTCGTTCACGAGCTGCTGGTGCAGCTTGTTGGGAAAGTACTGGTCCAGCGGACGACCGTTGACGGTCCAGGTGCCGCTGCCGGGGACGATCCGGACTCGAGCCACCGCCTCCTTGCGCCGACCGGTGGCACCGGCCGCGGCGATGTTGACCGAACGAGCGGGCGCGTCCGAGGACGGCGCGCTCTCGGTGGTGTACTCACTCGGAGTCTCGAGCTCTTCGCCGCTCTCGGCGGTCTCGACGTTCTCGGTGGTGGTCTCAGCCACGGGTAGTCCTTACTTCGGCTTCGGTCTGCTACTGGGCGATCTGGACGATGTCGAACGACGTAGGCTTCTGTGCGGTGTGCGGGTGGTCAGGACCGCCGTACACCTTGAGCTTCTTGAGCATCTGGCGGCCGAGGCGGCTCTTCGGCAGCATGCCCCAGACGGCCTTTTCGATCGCCCGACGCGGATCCTTGTCGAGCAGGTCTCCGAACGCGGTGGCCGTCAACCCTCCCGGGTATCCGGAGTGCCGGTAAGCCAGCTTGGTCTCGCGCTTGGTGCCCGAGAGCGCCACCTTGTCGGCGTTGACGACGATCACGAAGTCGCCGGTGTCGACGTGCGGGGCGTACATCGTCTTGTGCTTGCCACGCAGCAGCGTCGCGGTCTGGACGGCGAGCCGTCCGAGCACCACGTCGGTGGCGTCGATGACATGCCACTCACGCGTGACGTCGCCGGGCTTCGGGCTGTACGTGCGCACGGTCGTTGACCTTCGTTCTCTTCGGATAGGGCTACGTCATTGGCTCAGCTGTCATTGGCTCAGGTCGATCC
>JBBQBP010000049.1:0-19362 GCA_038317635.1 Propionibacteriales bacterium | reverse complement strand
GAGTCTCTCATGGTGCACGTGGACGTCGATGCCCGGATCCAGTGCCGTGATGGCGGTAGCCGCGCTGGCCGCCTTCGGCGACCCGATGCCGGCCGTGGTGTGCAGGATCTGCCGCTGGAGGTTGACCAGCTCGACGGCATCGGCGTCGACCACTCCGAGTGTGCCGACACCGGCAGCGGCCAGGTAGAGGAGTGCTGGGCTGCCGAGACCGCCGGCCCCGATGACGCACACCTTCGCGGCGCGCAGACGACGCTGGCCGAGCAAGCCCAGCTCGGGGATCGGCGCGTGGCGCGCGAACCTTTCGCGGTCGACGTGGGACAGCTCGGGTCCAGGCTCTACGAGCGGTAGCAGCTTCACGAGTGCTCCTTCTGCAGGCCTGCCCAGCGCGCCACATCAGCGGGGGTATCGATGTCATCGGTGACGGTCGGGACGGTCTCGAGGCCTAACAGATGCAAGGGCTCCAGGAGCCTGTACATCGCGGTCAACGGAGGGTCGCCGCGGTTCGCGAGACGCTGCGCGAGTGCGTCTGTGCGGTAGCAGCCGAGCAACCATTGCAGCCGCCCGTCACCGTCCACGAGGCACACACCGTCGTCCGCGGGCTCTGGATCCGCGGCCAGCAGGCGCGCGACCCCGGCTTCTGCGCCGGGCAGGTCGCACGCCAGGAGTACCGTCCAGGCGGCATGGTCAGGCAGTGCCACGAAACCGGCCGCGACCGCTTCCACCGGACCGCCGAACGGCGGGTGCTCCCGTGTGAGAAGTACATCCTTCGGTGCCGGACCGGGTCCGACGAGGACGATCCGCCGCGCCTCCCTCACCGCCGACAAGGCGACGTCGACCAGTCGTCGGCCGCCCAGTACGAACTCGGGCTTGCTCGGCGCCCCGAGACGCGATCCACGGCCTCCGGCGAGGACGATCGCGTCGAAGTCGCCGATCACAGCCACCTGACGGACAGCAGGTCGCCGGCGTGTACCGCTGTGGTCTCCTCGGTCACCATCGCGTAGCCGTCGGCGCCGGCCAGCGAGGTCACCAGGTGTGATCCCGAACCCCCGGCATGGGCCGGGACCGCGACGAGCCGCCCTGCGTCGTCCGTACCCAGTGTGACCGGGAGGACCTGTCGTCGACCGTTCGGCGACGTCCAGTCGCTGCCGGCGACCGCGGTGTGCCACGCGGCCGCGGGCCGGCCCAGGATGAGGTCCAGCATCGGTCGGATGAAGATCTCGGTGCTGACGACAGCGGAGACGGGATTCCCAGGGAGACAGACGACCGGCGTTCCTCTCCAGACGCCCCATCCTTGGGGCTTGCCTGGCTGGATCCGGACGTGTCGGAAGACCCCACCTGCCGCGGTGATCACGTCCCGCACCACGTCGTACGCTCCCACGCTCGCACCTCCTGTGAGGACGACCATGTCGCTGTCCGGTGCTGCGCTGTCGAGCCAGTCGACGAGCTGCTGCGGCCGGTCGCGCACCAGGTCGGTACGAACCAGGCTCGCACCGAGATGCTCCAGCAGGCTGCCGACAGCGACACTGTTGGACTCATAGATCTGACCGCGACGAAGACTTCCCCCACGAACGAGCTCGTCACCCGTGACGCACACCGAGACGCGAGGGCGCGGCCTCACCGCGACGTGCTCCACCCCGACGGCGGCGACAGCCCCTGCCACGCCCGGGGTTATGGTCATGCCGACTCGGGCGACGACCGCGCCACGACCCACGTCCTCGCCGGCCTTGCGTGTGTGAGCACCCTGACGGACCGGCGCCTCCAGGACGACAACTTCAGGCCCTTCGTCCTGAGTCTGCTCGATGGGCACGACGGTGTCTGCGAAAGTGGGCAACGCGGCGCCCGTCATGATGCGTACGCACTCGCCCGGGGCAGCCTGCGGATCGGCGTCGCTTCCGGCCGGTACGTCGCCGACGATCCTCAACGTGGCTGGGACGGCCAGGACGTCGGACCACCTCACGGCGTACCCATCCATCGCAGAGTTGTCGAAGACCGGGATGCCGGCCGCACTCACCACGTCCTCGGCCATCACGCGCCCAAGACCCTGCGTCAGCGGGACATGTTCGACACGGTTGTCTGATGCAACGAGACTCACGAGTTCGCCGACGTACTCGTCCACGCTGAGCTGTTCACGCATCCGTGAGTTCCTTGTTCCCGAGACGTCCATTCTGTGGCTGCTGGAGCAGCATGACGCGACACGTCGTCGGACCGGCCCACGGCTCCACGGAAACTACCTCCCACGGCTGGTCGGGCCCCAGAATGCCGCGCATGAGCCCGAGGTGTAGCTGGCAGACCACGTCAGGGTCGTCGCTGGCGATGCTTCCGTGCGGGCACGGTCGAAGGTTCAGCACCGGTTCCGGATCGTTGACCAGCTGCGGGTCGTACCCGAGCCAGGCCATGCCATCGACGAGCCTGTCGAGAGGCGCCTTCGTCGGGTCCAACTCGACAAGCTCCGCCCTGACCTGTTCACCCCATGCCACTCCGGCGTCCACGGCGCGCTCGGACCGGTCGTCCAGACCGCCGGCGAAGCGACTCACCATCACGTGCGCCAGACTCTCGAAGGACGCGGCGCTCGAGATACGCGCGGCACGGAACAGGACTTTCGGTCGGCCCGGCACTTCCCGACGCTCGATATGACGCTTGACAAACCCCGCGGCGGTCAGCGCATCGAGGTGGAAGCGGGCGGTGTTCTGGTGTATCCCGACTGCCTCGGCGATGGCATCCAACGGCGCAGCGGCAGTGTGCCTCTGGAGGAACTCGAGGACTTCGGCGCGCCTAGGACCCAGACGCGAAGCCTGGCTGCCCGTCATCTCGCCCTTCATCTCAGAACTCGCTCTCCCTGCTGCCCAACCGTATCTTTTCCACTAGAGAATCGTAACTAACCTGGATACCTTGGCCCAAGGGTCCCCATCAGGGAGTTGAGTTGTCGATCGCCATCCTGCCGCAGACGCTTCTGCGCGACGCGCATGGCCGCGTCGCGCGGGATCTGCGCGTCTCCCTGACCGACCGCTGCAACCTGCGGTGCAGCTACTGCATGCCAGCCGAGGGGCTCTCCTGGCTGCCTGGGCCGGACGTTCTCACCGATGACGAGGTCGTACGGCTGATCGCGGTCGCTGTCACCCGCCTTGGTGTCCGGAAGCTGCGCTTCACTGGGGGCGAGCCCTTGCTGCGTCGAGGTCTCGTCGACATCGTGGCGGCAGCCTCGCTGCTGCGCACCGACGAGAATCGTCCACCCGAGCTCTCCCTCACGACCAATGGCATCGGGCTCGACAAACACATCGTCGCACTGGCCTCTGCTGGACTGGACCGCGTCAACGTGTCGCTCGACTCCCTCGACCGGGAGCGGTACGCGGCACTGGCTCGACGAGACCGACTCCCGGATGTCCTGAAGGGTCTGGAGGCAGCCGATGCATCGGGCCTGAGGCCGGTCAAGGTGAACGCCGTCGCGATGCGCGATTCCAACGACATGGACATCGTCCCGCTGGCGGAGTTCTGCCTGGCCCGCGGCTACCTGCTCCGCTTCATCGAGCACATGCCGCTGGGCCCGGCACACGCGTGGGATCGCGCGTCGCTGCTCCCAGGCTCGGAGATCCTGGCTCGACTCGGCGAGCGGTTCGACCTGATGCCTGCGCCCGGTCGCGGCTCCGCACCGTCGGAGGACTGGCTCGTGGCTGCCGGCCCCGACCACCCCGCCGGAAGGATCGGTGTGATCGCCTCGGTGACTGCGCCGTTCTGCGCATCCTGCGACCGGACCCGCCTGACAGCCGATGGCCAGATCCGTACCTGCCTGTTCAGCCACGCCGAGACGGACCTGCGTACGCCGTTGCGTGCGGGGGCTGACGACGCGGAACTCGCGGACCTGTGGTCTCAGGCGCACACGGCCAAGCCGGCCGGTCACGGCATCGGAGACAAGGACTTCCACCAACCCGCACGCACCATGAGCGCGATCGGAGGCTAACCATGGAGATCGCCTACTACGCCGGAGCGGCCGATGCCGCAGGTACGGACCGGGAACAGCTCGACACGACCGACACCACCGCCGAGCAGCTGGTGTCGCTGCTCAGCGCTCGACACAACCGCCTTGCGGGGGTCCTGAAGTCCTGCTCGTTGCTCGTGGACGGAACGCCTGTGAAAGACCCTCAGACGTGCATCCGCGCTGGGTCACGGGTGGACGTGCTGCCCCCCTTCGCAGGTGGGTAAGGCGTTTTCACCATGCCTTGAGTTTTATTCCCTGAGTCGCGTTAACATGTGCCATGACCTCCCGGCACCCGCGTCTGGACGACCCCGCAGCCACCGCGTTACTGGCTCTCGGAAAGTACGTCACCAGGCGAGAACAGACCGATGACGGACGGGCGGTATTCCTCAAGGGCGGCCGCGAGGGCGACGTCTTCTACCGGGACCGATGGAGCCACGACAAGGTAGTGCGCTCAACCCACGGCGTGAACTGCACCGGTTCCTGCTCGTGGAAGGTGTACGTCAAGGACGGCATTATCACGTGGGAGTCCCAGCAGACCGACTACCCCTCGACCGGCCCCGACAGCCCCGAGTACGAGCCAAGGGGCTGTCCGCGGGGGGCGGCCTTCTCGTGGTACACCTACTCCCCCACGCGTGTCCGTTATCCGTACGGCCGTGGAGTCCTTGTCGAGGCATACCGAGAGGCCAAGGCGCGCCTGGGCGATCCGGTGGCCGCTTTCGCGGAGATCTCGAGCAATCCCGAGACCCGGCGTCGCTACCAACAGGCGCGAGGCAAGGGCGGCCTGGTCCGCATCGGCTGGAACGAAGCCATCGAGATCGCCGCTGCGAGTTACGTGAACACGATCAAGACGTACGGTCCGGATCGATGCGTGTCGTTCTCCCCCATCCCTGCGATGTCGATGGTCTCCCACGCCATCGGCACCCGCTTCACCCACCTCATCGGCGGCGCGATGACCTCGTTCTACGACTGGTACGCCGACCTGCCGGTCGCCAGCCCTCAGGTTTTCGGAGACCAGACCGATGTGCCCGAGTCGGGCGACTGGTGGGACTCGACCTACCTCATGATGTGGGGGTCGAATGTGCCGGTCACCCGGACCCCTGACGCCCATTGGATGACGGAGGTCCGATACCGGGGCACGAAGGTCATCACGGTCTCCCCCGACTATGCGGACAGCGTGAAGTTCGCAGACGAGTGGCTACCAGCCCAGGCCGGTACCGACGGGGCACTCGCGATGGCGATGGGCCACGTCATCCTCAAGGAGAACTTCGTCGATCGACAGGTGCCCTTCTTCACCGACTATGTCTCGAAGTACACCGACCTGCCCATGCTCGTGACGCTCGTCGAGCACCCGGACGGCCATGGTCTGACGGCTGCGAAGTTCCTTACGGCAGCAGACCTGCCCCGGTTCGCCGATGCCGCCGATGCTGACTTCAAGACAGTGCTCTGGGACAGCGTTACCGGTCGTCCCGCCGTTCCGAACGGAACAATGGGTCACCGCTACAACGACCAGGACAAGGGACAGTGGAACCTCGATCTGGGCGACCTGGTCCCCTCTCTCAGCCTGACGGACGTCGTCGGGTCGACACCGGTCGAGATCGCCTTGCCGTGTTTCGAGGACCCTCGCGGGCATGGCACGATCCTCCACAGAGGCGTCCCGGCCGTGCGGATCGGCGACCATCTGGTGACAACCGTGCTCGACCTCATGCTGGCGCAGTACAGCGTGGGCCGGGACGGCCTGCCCGGCCAGTGGCCTACCGGCTACGACGACGTCACGAGCCCGTACACCCCGGCCTGGCAGGCCGAGATCACCAGCGTCCCGGCCGAGGCGTGTATCCGCATCGCGCGCGAGTTCGCGAAGAACTCAGAGGACTCTCAGGGCCGGTCCATGATCATCTTGGGGGCCGGCGTCTGCCACTGGTTCCATGCGGACGTCACCTACCGGGCGATCATGGCCCTGCTCATGCTCACCGGCTGCATCGGCCGCAACGGAGGAGGCTGGGCCCACTACGTAGGTCAGGAGAAAGTGCGTCCGACGGCCGGCTGGCTCAATTTCGCCAACGCCCTCGACTGGTCGCGTCCCCCCCGCACCGTGATCGGCACCGGCTACTGGTACATGCACACCGACCAGTGGCGCACCGATGGCTACACCGCCGACATGCTCGCGTCTCCCCTGTCGTTGGGCCGCCTCGACGGGCTTCACTCCGCTGACGCCATGGCCCTGTCTCACCGGCTCGGATGGATGCCGTTCTACCCGCAGTTCGACCGTAACCCGCTAGACCTGGCCGACGAGGCGAAGGCCGCGGTCGCGCGCGGCGAGGCGGAATCCGTCGGCGAATGGGTCGCGGCACGACTCAAGGCCGGCACGCTCACGACGTCGCTGGAAGACATCGACGCCCCCGTGAACTGGCCCCGCACACTCGTCGTCTGGCGCTCCAACCTGTTCGGCTCGTCGGCAAAGGGCAGCGAGTACTTCATCAAGCACCTGCTCGGCACCACCTCCAACCTGATGCCCAACGACTATGCGGCCGAAGCCCAGCCCAAGGTCGTCAAGTTCCACGACGAAGCACCGGAAGGCAAGCTGGATCTGCTCATCAGTGCTGACTTCCGGATGACATCCACGACGCTGATGTCGGACATCGTCTTCCCCGCTGCCACCTGGTACGAGAAATACGATCTGTCGAGCACGGACATGCACCCGTTCGTCCACGCCTTCACGCCCGCGATCGATCCGCCGTGGGAGGCGAAGAGCGACTTCGATTTCTTCACGTTGCTCGCACGGGCCATCGGGGTCCTCGCGAAGGACCACCTCGGTACCCGTAGCGACCTCGTCGCCGTACCCATGCAGCACGACACCCCCGGTCAGATCAGCCAGCCAGGCGGCCACGTGCCCGACTGGCGTGGCACTGACCTGCCGGCTGTGCCGGGCAAGAACATGCCGGAACTGATGATCGTCGAGCGTGACTACACCGCGATCGCCGACAAGCTGGCAGCGGTCGGTCCGCTGGCCGACCGCCTCGGATTCACGGTGAAGAATGTCACCTTCGACATGAAAGGCCCGGTCGAACGGCTCGGCAAGCTCCATGGCGTGATGGGCAGCGGTGCGGCCGCGGGACGCCCCGCCATCGACACCGATGCCCGGTTCGCTGAAGCAATCCTCACCTGCTCCGGCACGACCAACGGTGCCGTCGCCACCCAGGGGTTCCACGAACTGGAGGCGAGGACCGGCCAGAGGCTCGCTGACCTCTCCGAGGGCCAGGAGGAGCGGGTGATCACCTTCGCTCAGACCCAGGCCTCGCCCCAGCCGATCATCACCTCGCCCGAGTGGTCCGGTTCCGAGACCGGCGGTCGCCGTTATACCGCCTTCACGATCAACACCGAGCGGCTCAAGCCCTGGCATACGCTGTCGGGCAGGATGCACTTCTTCCTCGACCATGACTGGATGATCGACGCCGGGGAGCAACTGCCCATCTTCCGACCGCCTCTGGACATGGCCCGCGCGTTCGGCGAGCCCGAGCTCGGCCCCACCGGGGAGAAGGCGATCACGCTGCGCTACCTCACGGTCCACAACAAGTGGTCGATCCACTCGGAGTACCAAGACAACCTGCTCATGCTCAGTCTCGGGCGGGGTGGTCCACAGGCGTGGCTCAGCGTAGGCGACGCAGCCAGCATCGGCGTGGTCGACAACGACTGGATCGAGCTCACCAACGCCAACGGCGTGTTCGTCGCTCGAGCCGTCGTGACCCACAAGTTGCCGAACGGCATCTGCTATGTGCAGCACGGCCAGGAGCGAACCATCGACGTACCCAAGTCAGAGGCGACCGGCAAACGCGGCGGCATCCACAACGCGGTGACCCGGATACTGTTCAAACCCACACAGCTGATCGGCGCGTACGCCCACCAGTCGTATGGGTTCAACTATCTCGGCCCGACGGGTGTGCAACGCGACATCGTCTCCACCGTCCGTCGCCGCTCGCAGGAGGTGACCTACTGATGGCCAGCCGCACGCCTAGGCGCGTCATGGCGCAAGTCGGCATGGTGATGAACCTCGACAAGTGCATCGGTTGTCACACCTGTTCGGTCACCTGCAAGCAGGCGTGGACCAACAGGGCCGGAACGGAGTACGTCTGGTTCAACAACGTCGAGACCCGCCCCGGACAGGGGTACCCGCGACGCTACGAGGACCAGGAGCGGTGGCGGGGTGGTTGGGTCCGCACGAAGTCGGGTGGCCTCAAGCTACGCTCCGGCGGTCGGTTCCAGAAGCTGCTCAGCATCTTCGCGTCCCCCGTGCAGCCGGAGCTCAGCGACTACTACGAGCCGTGGACGTACGACTATGAGAACCTCGTCAAGGCACCGCTTGGTGACGACTTCCCCGTCGCCAGACCGAAGTCGCTCATCACCGGCGAGGACACGAAGATCACCTGGTCAGCCAACTGGGACGACTCTCTCGGAGGCATCCAGGCCACGGCTGACTCCGACCCGATCATCGCCAAGCTCCGCGACGAGGCGAACGAGCAGATCCGGTTCGAGTACGAGAAGAGCTTCATGTTCTTCCTGCCGAGGATCTGCGAGCACTGTCTCAACCCCTCCTGCGTGGCCTCGTGCCCGTCGGGCGCGATCTACAAGCGCTCAGAGGACGGCATCGTGCTTGTTGACCAGGACCGCTGCCGCGGTTGGCGGCAGTGCATCACCGGCTGCCCGTACAAGAAGATGTACTTCAACCACCGCTCCGGCAAGGCCGAGAAGTGCACGTTCTGCTACCCGCGCATCGAGGTGGGCCTACCGACGGTCTGCTCCGAGACCTGCGTTGGCCGCCTGCGTTACCTCGGCATCATCCTGTACGACCCGGACGCTGTCCTGGAGGCTGCCTGCGTCGACGAGAAGGACCTGTACGAGGCGCAGCTCGACCTCATGCTCGACCCGTACGACCCGGAGGTCATCGCGCTGGCCCGCGAGGGCGGCATGCCTGACGACTGGATCGAGGCGGCGCAGAAGTCCCCGATCTACGCGCTCACCAAGCACTTCCGCGTCGCGCTGCCACTCCACCCGGAGTACCGCACGATGCCGATGGTCTGGTACATCCCGCCACTGTCGCCCGTCGTCGACCTGCTCACGAAGCAGGGCCATGACGGAGAGGCTGCCGGGAACCTGTTCGGCGCGATCGACACGCTGCGGATCCCCGTCAGCTACCTAGCCGAGCTGTTCACAGCAGGCGACACCGACATCGTCACCGGCGTTCTCCAGAAGCTCGCCGCGATGCGCTCGTACATGCGGGGCGTCACGATGGGCACCGGCCGGGACCCCGAGCTGGCGGAGGCCGTCGGGATGACGGCGGAGGCACTCGAGCAGATGTACAGGCTGCTGGCCATCGCGAAGTACGCCGATCGGTACGTCATCCCCGCCGCCCACCGCGAACAGGCCCACAACCTGGAGGAGATCGGCTGCTCGCTCAACTTCGAAGGCGGCCCGGGGATGTACGAGTCCGGACCGTTCGGCGAGGCATCCGGCCGACCGGTCCCCGTGGCCATCGAGACGTACACAGCCCTCAAGCAGCGCCAGCAGGCAGAGACCGCGGCCTCCACGGAAGGCCTCCACCATCGTGCCGGGATGTTGAACTGGGACGGCAACGAGGAGACCCCGTCATGAGGGTGCTTCCCCGCCGTGTCCGGCACAAGGCCCGTGCAGAGGAGGCGGTACCAACACCGATCGTCCTCCACGCGGCGTCGCTGGTCCTCGCCTACCCGGAAGAGCAGCTGCTCGACAACCTCGAGACGATCCGCACCGCTCTCGCCGACACAGCGGTCGAGGACCAGTTCGCCCCGGTGCTCTCCCACCTCGGCGGAGACCTTCCCGGCCGCGAGGGCGATCCGACGACTCGGCTGGGACGGCTGCAGGCCTTCCACGTGCAGGAGTTCGACCTTTCGCGCAAGCACTCCCTCCACCTCAGCTACTGGACCGACGGCGACACCCGCCGACGCGGCATGGCTCTCGTCGACGTGCAGCGCGTGTACCGCGAGTCCGGGCTGGGCGTCGACATGGCCGGAGAGCTGCCGGATTACCTGCCGCTCATGCTCGAGTTCACCGCAGCGGCGCCCGAAGCAGGGCTGCCTCTTCTCCAGAGGTTCCGGGCGAGCCTCGAGCTCATCCGGCTCGGGCTGATCGCCGACTCCCTCCCACATGCCGGAGTGCTCGCGGCCGTGTGCAACTGCCTTCCCGGCGAGCCAGCTCAGACCAGGGCCGAGGTTCAGGCACGGTTCGGCGACGTGCAGCCGATCGAGTTCGTGGGTCTGTCCGAGTCAGCGAGAGGATGACGTGAACCCCGTCGACATACTCCTGTGGGGCGCGCTGCCCTACGTCATCCTCCTCGTGCTGATCGGAGGGACGATCTGGCGCTACCGATACGACCAGTTCGGCTGGACCACGCGCTCCTCGCAGCTGTACGAGTCGCGGCTGCTCCGCGTCGGCTCCCCCATGTTCCACTTCGGCCTCCTCGTGGTGCTCGGCGGCCACCTCATGGGACTGCTGCTCCCGAAGGCCTGGACCGACCTCGTCGTCACCCAGGAGACCTACCACCTCGTCGCCCTGAGCGCCGGCCTGATCGCCGGCGTCGCGACCCTGCTCGGGATCGGGCTTCTGATCTACCGGCGTCGTACGACCGGTCCCGTGTTCCTCGCGACGACCAACAACGACAAGCTCATGTACGTGGTGCTGGTGGCAGCCATCGCGTTCGGCATGATCGCCACGCTCACGGGCAGCTACACCCCATCCGGTGTGGAGGTGAACTACCGCGAAACCGTGTCGGTCTGGTTCCGCTCGATGATCATCCTCCAGCCCGACGTCGCGGCCATGACGGCCGCCACGTGGCAGTTCAAGGTGCACATCCTCATAGGCATGGGGCTCTTCGCCCTGGTGCCGTTCAGCCGACTGGTGCACGCGTTCACGGCGCCTCTGCACTACCTGTTCCGGCCATACATCGTGTACCGAAGCCGAGACGTCATTCGACCTGTCGCATCTCATGACCGAGTGCGCGGTTGGGATCCCGTCGGGACCCTGGATCGAGACCGTAAGACCCGATGACTCTCGGAGAGAGCTGTCGTTCCGCCCTCACGTCGACAACCGGAGAACGCGCATGACCATTACCCCCACGACACGTTCCTCGGAATGGCTCACCGACTGGGACCCTGAGAACGAGGCCACCTGGGACAAGTCCCTAGCCTGGAAGACCCTGACCATCACGACCGTCACACTGACCATGTGCTTCGTCGCATGGTTCCTGCCGAGCGCACTGGTGCCCAAGCTCAACGCCCTGGGCTACTCCTGGACCAAGGCCCAGCTGTACTGGCTCACCGCGATCCCCGGCCTTTCTGGAGGCCTCCTGCGCATCGTCTGGATGGTCGTCCCACCAATCCTCGGGACCCGGAAGATGGTGACCCTCACCACGCTCCTTCTGATCTTGCCTGTGCTGGGATGGGGCGTCCGCGTCCAGAGCCCTACCGCCCCGTACTGGGAGTTGCTGACCCTCGCCTTCATGGCAGGCATCGGCGGCGGCGCGTTCTCCGGGTTCATGCCGTCAACCTCGTACTTCTTCCCCCGCAAGCTGCAGGGCACCGCGTTGGGCCTTCAGGCAGGGATCGGCAACTTCGGCGTCTCCCTCGTCCAGCTGCTGACCCCATGGCTCGTGGGATTCGGCATGATCGGATTCCTTGGGGCGTCACAGCGCCTGAAGGTCACCGGCAAGCCCGACATCACCGTCTGGTACCAGAATGCCGCCTTCTTCTACATCCCCTTCATCATTGTCGGGGCGATCGTTGCTTGGACGATGCTGAAGTCCGTACCCGTCAAGGCGAACATCCGCCAGCAGTTCGACATCTTCCGCAACCAGGACACCTGGTGGATGACGCTGCTCTACATCATGACCTTCGGTACCTTCTCCGGTCTGTCGGCACAGTTCGGCCTGCTGATGGCCAACCTCTACGGTGCGGGCAACTCCGCGATCGTGTCGGGCACCGGTGCCGCTGCGAAGATCCTTGTGGCTGGTTACGCCCTTCCTGATCCCGTCGCATATGTGTTCCTCGGCCCTCTGGTCGGAGCCGGCGCTCGCGTGCTCTTCTCGCCCCTGACCGACCGGATGGGCGGCGCCCTGTGGACCCTCATCTCCGGCATCGGGCTCGCCGGCTCGGTCGCCTGGACCATACCCGCCCTGGTGCCGGACACGAGCAGCGCGACCGCTCTCCAAGGTGGCTTCAACCACTTCCTGTGGGGCATGCTGGCGATCTTCCTGTTCACCGGCATCGGCAACGCGGCGACGTTCAAGCAGATGCCGATGATCTTTGAACGCCGCCAAGCGGGAGGCGTGATCGGGTGGACGAGCGCCATCGCGGCGTTCGGACCGTTCCTGTTCGGCGTGGGTCTCACCCTCATGCCAGCACAAATCTTCTACGGCATCGGCGTCGCGTGGGCGGTCATGTGCGTCGTCATCACCTGGGTGCGTTACGTCCGCCCCGGGGCTCCCAGGAGGTCCTGAATGTCCGGATCCACCGAACCACAAGATCTCGGCCTCACAGAGGAGGACCTCGACGCTCACGTCGGGGCGGGGGATCTGTCTCTCACGCACACGGGTCGGTCCTCTGACCCGCGTCGCGACTACGACGCGATGCGTGCGGTGCCATTGGCCTACGATCACCACGGACGGCCGGTCCTGTGCCGACACGCCGACGTCGTGGCCGCGGCGCACAACCCCGCGACGTACTCCAGTCGAGTCTCTCGGTTCCTGCAGGTCCCTAACGGCCTGGACGGTGACGCGCACCGGGGCGCCAGGGATCTGTTCGACCCCTTCTTCTCCCCAGGGCGCATGGCTGAACTGGAGCCGCGGATCGCTGAGGTCGCCTCGAACCTGGTCGCCGCTCTGCCGTACGGGCAAACCATCGAAGCAGTGGGCGATCTCGGCGCACGGTTCGCTGTCCGTGCGCAGTCCGCCTGGCTCGGGTGGCCACAGAGTCTCGAAGAGGACCTGCTTGCCTGGATGGCTGACAACCACGACGCCAGCCGGTCGGGCGATCTGGTCCGGACGAGAGACGTGGCCGAGCACTTCGACGACATCATCCGTCAACTCGTGCGTCCCCGCCGCGAGACGGGAGTGCCGGACGATCTGACCACGGAACTGGCCCAACTGCACGACGCGTCCGGGGCCCTACTCTCTGAGGAGGTTCTCGTCTCGGTACTGAGGAACTGGACCGGCGGGGACCTCGGGTCCATGGCACTGTGCGTCGGCGTTGTGACCCACTGGCTGGCCGCGCATCCACGACAACAAGATGACCTCAGGGCGGCGTCCGATGCCGATCTGGTCGCCGCCATTGACGAGATGCTGCGCATCGACGATCCCTTCGTCGCCAACCGCCGCATCGTCACCGCGGACATTTCTCTGTCCGGTTGCCCCGTCCAGGCGGGCCAGGAGGTCGTCCTCAACTGGACGGCCGCGAACCGCGACCCGGAGGTCTTCGACGATGCGGAGCGGTTCAACCCGGAGCAGAACGCGTCGGCCAACCTCGTCTACGGAACCGGATCCCACGCCTGTCCGGGACGGCCGCTGGCTGCTATGGAGCTGCGGGTCCTCATCAGGACCCTGGTGACGGCAGTACACGTCGCGCGAGGTCCACATCCTGCACAACGAGAGCGACCGCCTCGGGGCGGATACAGCCGGGTCCCCATCATCGTCGCACCACGATCCGCAGACCCGAGCATCGGCGTGAAGGCATGACCCCGCCGCTGAAGGCGACCATCGTGACGGTGTCCGACGAGATCGCCTCCGGCATCGACCTCGATCGTGCCGGCCCACTCGCCGAAGAGCTGCTGAGCACGTTCGGTGTCGTGGCCAGCCGCACGGTGGTGCGAGACGATGCGGATCAGCTGACGGCCGCCATCTTCTCCGCAGCCGAATCGGGCTCCCGCTTCGTCCTCACGTGCGGCGGTACTGGTGTCGGCCCCAACGACCAGACCAGCGACGTCGTCGCCCGCCTCCTGTCGTTCGAGATCCCGGGGATCACGGAAGAGATCCGCCGTCGGGGCCTGGAGCATTCAGCTCCAGCTCTGGTCTCGAGGGAGATCGCCGGCGTGATCGCCCCGGAGTCGGGGCCGCGCGTGTTCGTGCTGTGTGCACCCGGGTCCCGTGGCGGAGTCCGCGATGCCATCGGCGTCGTCGGGCCGATGCTGGGCTACATCGTCGAGCAACTGGACGGCAAAGGGCACGCCTGAGTCTGACCGACGTGCCAGCCTGCGAGACTCCCGCCGGCAGTTGCCCTTCGATCGAAGGCTGCGGGTTGCGTTCCGCCCTGGGGCGTGCCAGGCGTGCCTTCTACACGGAGCTGGACGAGGTCGTCATTTGGACTCTGCCCCACCACGGGCCGGCGGGCTACGCCGCTGTACCGCACCCGCCGAGGCGTAGAACCTCTCCCGCTTGGGCGAAGCGGCGAACAGTCGATCGATGGTTCGAGGCTCAGGTGAGCAAGAGCAGTGAGCCCAGCGTGATGCTTGCGACGATCTCGCCGGCGCCGATTGCTGCCGGTGTGATGCCCGGCCACCACTTTGGCACGACGGCGGACCTCAGGGCGAGAGCGACGAAGAGGAGTCCGAGCCAGGGGTTCACGACCGCGGCCGGTAAGCAGACCACGACGTGGTAGGCCACCGACAAGACGTACCGACGGCGGTCACCACGGTCGCGGATCATCGTCTTGACATAGAGCACCGTGCCCGCGAAATACGCCAGGAGCAGCGCGGCGAGCAGCCACGAGCGCGCCCGATCCGCCCCGGGCAACCACGTCAGTCCCGGTAGATCATGGGTGCCCCTCACTCCGCCGTGCGTCCCTACCGCGGCGGCCACCACCGTCATGAGACACGCGGCCAGTACGGTCACGGCGTCGTTGAGCAGGGAGCGGTCCGCCCGTCGCCAGGAGCACCACAGGCTGACAGCCACCAGCGGCAGGAAGGCGACGGCCCACCACAACAGGTCTGGCTCGATCGCCACGACGACCAGGCCCAGTGCCACGGTCAGCACCGCGTAGGCGCGCACAGCTGGCCAGTACCGCGCCTTGCGCCGGGACCGTAGCCAAAGACCGGTGGCGAAGAACGCGAAGTAGCCGGCCAGCCACGTCAGCAGCAGCGGCAGGTGCCGCCAGCTCGGACCCGCGTCGAGCGCGCCGACGGCGAACGGCACGACAAGCATCGCCCAGGCCCCGTGCTGGTTGGGCACCCAACCCGGACCGGGGCATCGGTGGCGAGGCTTTGCGAGGCTGGCAGGGGGCACAGCCCGAGGTTAGCGGTGTCTGTTCGCCGACGTCGGCCATCCTCATTTGTTTTTCCGGAAAGACCCGTAGATACTACGGAGAGCACCCGCGACGCGGAGCAACAAGAGCTGAGGAGAGCCTGATGACCGGCGAGAACATCGAGATCGAGCTGCGCACGACGGCCCCCGCTGGCGCGGTCGATGGGCACGTGTGTGGTTGTGAACATGAGGACAGCGAGGTCGTCCTGGATGTCCGGACCATCCCGCACGCCGTTCGTCATGCGGCCGTTCGCGGCGCGTTCTCCGCGATCCCTGCTGGCGGCAGCCTCGTGCTGATCGCTCCTCACCGCCCGATGCCGCTGCTCGCGGAGTTGAACGTTGATGCGAACGGTGCGCTTGCGGTTGAGTTTCTCCTCGAGAAGCCAAGCGAGTGTCACGTCCGGGTGACGCGTACAACCCTCGCCGCCTGAGAGCGCCGAGCCGGTCGCGATCCCTCACATCCCACTTCGTCTCCAGCCGTTCGCCGCGCCGCACGGCTCGCCGCTTCCCGGTGATCGGATCCGTGGGCGTTGGGTCGGCATGATAACTCCGGGAGGCTCGTCGTCGGGGTCGCATCGACCCCGAATTGTTTCTACTGCGCTTTCAGTGAAAACTAAACCCGTGGACCGCGACCGGATCGATTCCCAGACCCATCGTGTGCTGTCCGGCGTGAGCCGGGTGGCCGTTCTCGAAGCGCTGCGCGCCAGTGCGCGGCCCCTCGATGTCCAGGCGATCGCCGCCGCGGTCGGGCTGCACGCGAACACCGTGCGGTCACACCTCGACCAGCTCGTCGACGCCGGGCTCGCCTCGCGTGCGACGGAGCTCCGCACGACCCCGGGACGGCCACGGCTGCTCTTCCGCGCGGTCGCGCAACCCACTGGTTCGGACGCCGAGGACTCCTACCGGATGCTGGCGCGCGTCCTGGCGAGCGGCATCGACGAGGCCGGGCCACGGACCGGGCAGCCGGGATCCGTCGCAACCGAGGCCGGCCGGCGTTGGGGGCAGCGGGCGGTGGAGTCACAAGACGCACCGGACGCGAGCCCCGACGAGCACTCGGAGCCGGGCGACCACGACTATGCCGTGGGCCGGATCGTCGCGCTCCTGGACGACGTCGGCTTCGCCCCGCGGCTGCGGGTCAGCGTCGCGGCGACCACCGACCCGCGTGCGACCGGGACAGATCCGGCCACGGCGACGGTGATCGAGCTGCACCAGTGCCCGTTCAAGGAGGTCGCCATCGAGCACAGCGAGATCGTGTGTGGCGTGCACCTCGGGCTGATCCAAGGTGCGCTCGACCAGATGCACGCGTCGCCGTTCACCGTCCGGCTCGAGCCGTTCGTAAGCCCCGTTCTGTGCCTGGCCCACCTCGCACCGACCGGGACCGAGGGAGCAGGACACCCAGGGCTCGCGCGGTGGGCCGGTCGACAGACCGGGCACGAGTCCGAACGATCCGATGACTGAGCAGCCACAACCAACGAAGGATGATCATGGGGGCACGTCCGCAGACAGCTGACCCGCTCGAGCTCCGAGCCAAGGTCAGAGGAACCCGCAACCAGGCCATGTGGCTCGCGACGCTCGGGTTCTTCGGCGGCTTCGCCGGGGTCTCGGTGTTTGGCCCGCTTGTGCCCAAGTTCAAGGACCTGCTCGACCTGAGCCCCTTCGCCGCGGGCATACTCGCCGCGATCCCCGCCCTAACCGGCTCGCTGCTGCGCATCCCGTTCGGCGCCGCGGTCGAGCGCGCCGGGGGCCGCAAACCGTTCGTCGCGCTACTGGTCATCACGAACCTCGGAATGATCGGGCTCCTGGTCCTGCTCGCCACCTCCTACCCGCACGCAATGTCCGGCACCTACCCGCTGCTCCTGCTGCTCGGCGCCCTGATCGGATGCGGGATCGCGACCTTCTCCGTCGGGATCGGCCAGGTCTCCTACTGGTTCCCTCGGAAGAACCAAGGCGGGGCACTGGGCATCTACGCCGGCCTCGGCAACACGAGCCCCGGACTGTCGAGCCTGTTCCTTCCGATGGCCGTGGGCGTGATGGGCATGCTCAGCGCCTACAGCGTCTGGTTCGCGATCCTGCTAGCAGTGACCCTGATCTACGGGTTCGTCATCAAGGACGCGCCCTGGTTCCAGCTCAAGCGTCAGGGGCTCGACGTCCCCACCGATCAGCTGGCCAAGCTCGGCGGGGGCGAGATCGCACCCACCGGGAAGGCATGGGCCGGGTTGAAGCTCGCGGCCGGCATCCCGGCCACATGGATGCTCGTCTTCTTCTACTTCCTCTCCTTTGGGGGGTTCCTCGCGTTCACCTCCTGGCTACCGACCTTCTGGTCCTCCATGTACGGCACCACGCTGGCCGAGGCAGGCATCCTGACGGCCACGTTCTCGCTACTGTCCGCAGTGATCCGCGTTCCCGGAGGGCTGCTCTCCGATCGGATCTCAATCACCTACGCCCTGCCCGGGAACTTTCTCCTGATGCTCGCGGGGAGCGTCGTGCTCTCCTTCTCCGGGACCTTCGCAGTCTCCCTGGTGGCGACCCTGGCGGTCGCCGCCGGGATGGGTTTGCAGAACGCCATCGTGTTCAAGCTGCTGCCGCGCTACATTCCCGACGCCGTCGGTGGGGCATCGGGATGGATCGGCGGGCTGGGGGCCCTCGGAGGCTTCGTGATCCCGCCGCTCATCGGCGTGGTGACCGGAATGGTCGGCGGCACGGACGGATATGCCCGCGGGTTCCTGCCCTTTGCGGTGCTCGTCGTGCTCGCGCTACCCGTCGTCGGAGTCCTGAGCCGCTGGAGCAAACGGAAAGGCTACGGGCTCGCATGACTATCGTCCAGCCAAGGACCGACCCGTCCGGACGATGCACCATGACGCATCCGAACGATCGCTCGTCGTCTATTTATTGTGATTGACCTAGGCGCGATCCGGACCAACGCTCGTGCTCAGGTGTCCGGGGTGGTCGCTCTCACCTCGGCTTCTGTCCCTTGGGTTGGCTCTCATTTGGCCTGCGCAGCCCCGGACACCACGGGCCGGAAGAGGCTCAAGCCGGGTTCACACAGGTCGAAGTAGCGTTGCTCTCCCTGCCAACTGAACTACTGGTTGAGGGGGGAGCACTCATGGATGTGGTGATCGGAATGGATCCACATAAGCGGTCGATGTCGATCGAGGTGATGACCGATGGGTCTTCAGCAGGGTCACGCGTTCCTTGTTGGCCTGCTTCCTAACCAGATGGATCCGTTCCAGGTCGACGACCAGCTCGAGAGCGGCCCCTTTGCGGAGCTGCCAAAGTGTCGCCCGGGCCGTGGTCGGAGCTGGTGCACATGCGTGTCAATAGTTGGGCGCCCTTAGCCCCGCCACGCTGAAGCGACAGGGTCTGCTGCACGGATAGGTGACCCAGGCTGTCGGCGACGCCGCGGACCCCGACCCTGGCCCGAGTCGCATCGGGCGCGACTGGTGGAGCCAGCGGTCTCGTCGAGATCAGGCTCGACTCCCTTGACACCTCTCCGTCGGCACCTTCGCGATCGCCAACACCGGCGGCTGGCAGAGCTGGCAGACCATTCCTGCCAACATCTCCGGCGTCAGCGGCGTGCACAACGTGTACGTCACCTTCACCAGCGGACAGCCCAGCGAGTACGGCAACCTCAACTGGCTGACGTTCGGCCACTGAGCCGCTGACCACGAACGGCGCCGGGATCCAGGGGCTCCCGGCGCGGTTCCGTGTCTGTTCCGCCGCGAGCTCCGGCCGCGGTGGCTGACGCGTGGGCGCAGTGGGAGCCTGACGTAGCGCTCTCCGAGGCCTACCCACGCCACTGCGACCCCGCTGACCTGCTGCGCGAACGCGTCGACGGTCGGATCGGCCAGTAGCAGTCCAGGTCAGTGCTTGTAGTCGCCCCGGTAGGAGCAATAGTCAAGACCTGTGGATCGGCGTGTCAGGCGACTTGCTGATCGGATCCTGATTCGTGGGGTCGTTCGACGAGTTTGCCGTTGGTGAAGGTGGCGCCGGCGCGGACGAGGGCGACGAGGTGGGGTGCGTTGACGGCACGCCATCGGGCTTGCGCGGACTCGATCAGCTTGAACGCCATCGCGAC
>JBBQBP010000048.1:0-19785 GCA_038317635.1 Propionibacteriales bacterium | reverse complement strand
CGCCCTTTCAAGGCGGTAGCGCCGGTTCGAATCCGGTTGGGGATGCGATGTTCCCAAGTGGCGGCGGTCGCCGTCGGTTGGCTATAGTTCACGAGGCCCGCTTGCCGGGTTGGCCGTCAAGGCCCCGTAGCGCAGCTGGTTAGCGCGCCGCCCTGTCACGGCGGAGGTCGCGGGTTCGAGTCCCGTCGGGGTCGCGCATTTCCCCGAGTGCGTCGTCGAGACGTACTCCTTGGCCAGGTAGCTCAGCTGGTAGCAGCGTTCGCCTGAAAAGTGAAAGGTCGCCGGTTCGAGCCCGGCCCTGGCCACCAGACCCCGCTCCGGCGGGGCTTCGCTGTTTTCTGGCAGGGTTGCCGGCATGCCGGATCGGTTCACCAAACGTACGGTTCCAGGCGCTGCGCTGTACGAGGCTGCGGGGCTGAAGTGGCTCGCGGCCGCACCCGACGGAGCCGACGTCGTCCAGGTGATCGACGCCGCTGAGCGCGAGATCGTACTCCCCCGGCTCGTGGCAGGCCCACCCGATGCCGAGGCAGCGGCGGAGTTCGGGAGGCGGCTCGCGAGGACCCACGACGCGGGTGCCGCCGCGTTCGGCGCGCCGCCGAGAGGCTGGGACGGCGAGGGCTGGATCGGTACAGAGCCGATGACGCTGGTGCCCTGCACCACCTGGGGCCGGTTCTATGCCGAGCAGCGCTGCTGGGCGTACGCGGAGAGGGCGTACGCACGTGGTGGTCTCGACAGCGACGGGCTCGCGGTCATCGAGAGGGCGTGTACGAAGATCAGCCAGGGGATGTACGACGATGACGCCGCGCCCGCCCGTATCCACGGCGACCTGTGGTCGGGCAACGTCTTCGTGACCGCGGCAGGCTTCGTCCTCATCGACCCCGCGGCGCATGGCGGCCACCGGATCACCGACCTCGCGATGCTCGCCCTCTTCGGTGCCCCCTACCTCGAGGTCATCCACGCCGCGTACGAGTCGGCGTCAGGCTGGTTGCCGCCAAGCTGGCGAGACCTGATCGGCCTCCACCAGCTCCACCCGCTCCTCGTCCACGCGGCCATCTTCGGGGGCGGCTACGGCGCCCAGGCGGTCGCGGCCGCCAGAACGCTCCTCTGACTTCAGAGGAGAGGAAGTATCCGCTCGAGGAGAGCAGATATCCCGTCGAGGAGAGGATCTGTACTGATCGAACCGGAAACAGACCCTCTCCTCGCACGTACGCACCCTCTCCTCGCACGTACGGGTCCTCTCCTCGCACGTACACACCCTCTCCTCGCACGTACGGGTCCTCTCCTCGCGCGGATAGGTCCTCTCCTCTGCGGGGTTCGGGGACGCAGGAGGCGCCTCTAGCGGAGGTAGGCGCCCTCCCAGCGGCGGATCTCGTCGGCGAAGCGCTCCCGTACAGCTCGTACGGACAGGACGATGTCGTGGATGGCGCCTTCGAGCCGTACGAGCGTCACGTGGCGGCCGAGGAGATGTGCTCTCGCGGCGAGCCGGGACACGTCGAGGACGGTGTCGACTCCGAGGAGCTGGTCGGACCACCGCCGGCGGAAGTCGCTCTTGGCCGACGTCACCATGAGGATCGGACAGTCGATGTCGAGCCCGGCGGACACCTTGTCGTGGCCCGCTATGACCGCGGTGAGCCAGGCAGAACGCGTGGGCTGGGACGGGTTGCGCTTGAGCTCCGGGTCGTAGGTCCACGTGCCATCTCGCAGCGTGTCGAGCGTCCGCGCGTAGAAGCCGTTGTCGGGCAGCGGCAGGACGAAGGTCGCCGCACGCGTCGCGACGCTCCGTACGATCGGCGGTATGAGCGCGCGGACGAGATCCGACCCCTGGAGGTCGATCCATGGCGAGTTCAGGACCAGTCCCTTGAGTGACCCGGGATGACGATGGGCCCACAGGGCAGCGACCAGGCCGCCGGTCGAGTGCGCGTACAGGACGACGTCCTCGTGGTGCTTCGCCACCCGCTCGACGGCTGCGTCGATCTCGAGGTCGTACTCGTCCAGGCCCTCGATGTAGCCGCCCATCATGCCCGCGCGCAGGCTCCGGCCGTAGCGTCGCAGGTCGAGGGCGTAGAAGTCGTAGCCGAGGGCGTCCCACCAGTCGGCGACGTGGGTCTGGAAGAAGTAGTCGTTCCAGCCGTGGATGTACAGGACGGCCCGGGTGTGGTGGCGCTTGTTCCGCCGTAAGAGAGTGGCGACGAGCTCATCGTCGCCGATCTCGGGGTCGATCTCCTCCGGGTGGCGCCGTACGCCGACCAGCGACATGTCACGCGCCTGGTAGGAGGCAAGCAGGTCGTCGTCGCGCCAGGGGTGCCACAGCACGTGCGGCTCGTGTGCCTCGACGACCGCATCCCCAGCCCCAGCGGGCACCAACTCAGGATCGGGGAGTACCTCAGTGTGCGATGTCACGTGGACAAGTGTTCGTGACTAGCCCGAACGGCGAAGGGGCCAAGAGTCGTCGTCGTCCTCGTCGTCGGCGAGCTCTTCGGCGTCATCTTCATAGACTTCGGCGAGATCGGCGTACTGGTCGGGAATCGCGTCCGCCGGACTGCGAAGCTCACGCTCCAGCGACGAGAAGTCCGTGGATACCGACCTGTACTTCAGTTCTCTGGCGACTTTCGTCTGCTTCGCCTTCGCACGGCCGCGCCCCATAGAGCCAGCCCCCTCGCCTGTGATCGCTCGCGGAGTGGCCGCGGCACATTGTTGTCAGTTCGTGCGGCCAAGGTTACCGGAGCGCCCCCGATCCACCAACCTTGAGCTCCCCGCAAGTTCGCGGACGATCCAGGCCCTCGGGATCAGGACTGATGCACCCCGTCGAGGCGTACGGATCCGTCGCCGAAGTGGATCTGGCCGCACACCCACGACGCGATCCCGCGCTCGGAGAGGATGCGCTGCGCGGCGTCCACCGAGTCCTGCGGCAGCACCATCGCCATGCCGACTCCCATGTTGAGCGTCGCCTCGATGTCGGGCTGCGAGACGTCGCCGAGCCGCTGGACGAGACCGAAGATCGGGGCCGGGGCCCAGGTCGCACGGTCGAGTCGCGCGGTGACCGATACCGGCAGCACGCGAGCCAGGTTGTTGGCCAGGCCACCACCCGTGATGTGGCTCATCGAGTGGACCTCGGTCGCGCGGACGACAGCGAGCACATCCGCCGCATACACGCGGGTGGGCTCGAGCAGCTCCTCGCCAAGGACGCGTCCCAGCTCGGGGATGTACGCGTCGAGGCGGAGCCCCGCCTGCTGGAGGAGCACGTTGCGTACCAAGGAGTAGCCGTTCGAATGGAGGCCGCTGGACGCCAGCGCCAGGACGACGTCACCCGGGACCACCCGATCCGGGCCGAGCATCTCGTCGGCCTCGACAACCCCGGTGGTGGCTCCCGCGATGTCGTACTCGTCCGCGGCCAGCAGCCCCGGGTGCTCCGCGGTCTCACCGCCCAGCAGCGCGGCCCCCGAAGCCGCACACGCCGCCGCGATGCCCGACACGATCGCTGCGATGCGCTCCGGTACGAGCATGCCGCAGGCGATGTAGTCGGTGACGAACAGGGGCTCGGCGCCGACGACGACGAGGTCGTCGACGAGCATGCCGACGAGGTCCCAGCCGATGGTGTCGTGCTTGCCGACGGCCTGGGCGATGGCGACCTTCGTCCCGACACCATCGGTCGAGGTGGCGAGCAGCGGGCGTCGGTAGTTCTTGAAGGCGGACGCGTCGAACAGACCGGCGAACCCGCCGATGCCGCCGACCACCTCGGGCCGATGAGTCGCCCTCACCGACGCCGACATGAGCTTCACGGCGCGGTCGCCGGCCTCGATGTCGACCCCGGCCTTCGCATACGCGGACTGGCTCATACGTTCCCCCTTGGTCCCAGGCCCCGTGCCGACGGTGGTACGGCCACGGGGTAGATGCCGTCGAAGCAGGCCCGGCACAGACGATCACTCGCGATGCCCGTGGATGCGACGAGGCCCTCGAGTGAGATGTAGCCGAGGGTGTCGGCGCCGATCGACGTGGTGATCTCCTCGATCGACATGCCCGGTGCGATGAGCTCGGCACGGGTCGCGAAGTCGATGCCGTAGAAGCACGGCCACTCGACCGGCGGTGAGCTGATCCGTACGTGCACCTCCGCGGCGCCCGCCTCCCGCAGCATCCGCACCAGCGCGCGTTGCGTGTTGCCGCGCACGATCGAGTCGTCGACGACCACCAGCCGCTTGCCCTCGATGACGTCGCGCAGCGGGTTGAGCTTGAGCCGGATGCCGAGCTGGCGGATCGTCTGCGAGGGCTGGATGAACGTCCGGCCGACGTACGAGTTCTTGACCAGCCCGACCCCGTACGGGATCCCGGACGCCTCCGCGTAGCCGATCGCGGCAGGCGTGCCGGACTCGGGAACCGGGATCACGAGGTCGGCGTCGACCTGGTGCTCCATCGCGAGCGTCCGGCCGATCTCGACGCGGACGGTGTGCACCCTACGGTTGGCGATGCGCGTGTCGGGGCGCGACAGGTACACGTACTCGAACAGGCAGCCCTTGGGGTGCGGCTCGGCGAAGCGCACCGTGCGGACACCGGAGTCGTCGATCTGCAGCAGCTCACCGGGTTCGATCTCGCGGGTGAACGTCGCACCGACGATGTCGAGGGCGGCGGTCTCCGACGCGACCACCCAGCCGTTCTCGAGACGGCCGAGAACCAGAGGGTGGATGCCCTGAGGATCACGCGCCGCGTACAGGGCGTTCTCGGTCATGAAGACGAGGCAGTACGCACCCACGAGCCGGGGCAGAAGGTCGAGCGCGGCATCCCACAGAGCGATGCCCTGGTACGTGCCGAACAGGCCGCTGACGAGCGAGGTGTCGTTCGTCGAGTCAAGGGAGACCTTGTGCGGCACGGGCTCGGCTGAGTCACGCTCGTGCAGCAGCGCCTCGAGCTCGTCGGTGTTGGTGAGGTTGCCGTTGTGAGCCAGCGCCAGGTTGCCGTCGTCGAGTGACCGGAACGTCGGCTGGGCGTTGTTCCAGGTGCTCGAGCCCGTGGTCGAGTAGCGGGTGTGGCCGATGGCGAGGTGCCCGGTCAGCGAGGCCAGCGTCGACTCGTCGAACACCTGGGAGACCAGACCCATGTCCTTGAAGACCATGATCCGGTTGCCGTTGCTGACCGCGATCCCGGCGGACTCCTGTCCCCGGTGCTGCAGCGCGTACAGCCCGAAGTAGGTGAGCTTGGAGACTTCTTCGTTAGGGGCCCAGACGCCGAAGACCCCGCATTCGTCGCGGGGTCCTGGAGAGTCGGCGTCGAGCTCATCTGTCAGTCGACCATCTCCGCGCAGCACGCGGTCAGCCTAACAAGGCTTGGACCCTCTTGCGGCGCCACGGCCACGGTACGTGCGTTCGGCTCAGTGCTTCAGCAGGTCGGCCATCTGCTTGGCGATGAGCTTCATGGCGCGTTCCGGCGCCAGCCTGGTCAGACGGTCCAGAATCGTGGCGTCGCCGCCGACGAGGACGCGGTACTTGCCCTTCGCCATCCCCTCGATGATGATCCTGGCCGCCTCGGACGGACCCAGCGTCTTGTGGGAGGACGCGTCGGCGGCGTCCATCCCGGGGATGTCGACACCGCTGTTCTGGGCGATGTTCGTGCCGATCGCCCCGGGGAACACGACGGTCACGGCCACCGGACCGTTCATGAGCTCTGCGTGCAGGCCCTCGGTGAACAGCTTGACCGCCGCTTTCGAGGCTCCATAGATCGTCTGGCCCGGCACGGGGAGGAAGCCGCCCATGCTGGAAACATTGACGATCGCCGCCGTGGGCCGCTTGACCAGGTGGGGCAGGAAGGCCCTGGCCATGTTGACGGGACCCCAGAAGTTGACGTTCATCACGCGCTCCATGTCAGAGGTGGTGAGCTCTGCGAACGGAACGAACTTCTGGATGATGCCGGCGACGTTGAGCAGCCCGTCAACTGTCCCGTGGGCGTCGATCACCGCCTGTGGGAGCGCGCTGACCGCCTCGGCATCGGTCACGTTGACCTCATGGGTGGTGAGACGGTTCCCGCTGGCGCCTGTCAGCGCGACCGAAGCGGCGAGCCGGTCAGCGCTGAGGTCCACCGCCGCGACACGCGCACCCCTGTCGAGGAGCCCGAGGACGACCTCGCGGCCCATGCCGTTGCCTCCGCCCGTGACGACGAAGACCTTGCCCTGAATGTTCATCTCACGTCCACTCAGCTCGATGCGATGTGTTTGGCGGCGATGTAGCCGAAGACCGCCGCCGGCCCGAGTGTGGACCCGGGTCCGGGGTAGGTGCGCCCCATGACCGAGGCGGAGTTGTTGCCGCACACGTACAGACCTTCGATCACGGATCCGTCCTCGCGCAGGACGCGGGCGTACTCGTCAGAGACCAGCCCGCCACTCGTGCCGAGGTCCCCGGGCACGACCTGTACGGCGACGAACGGGCCCTTCTCGATCGTCCCCAGGTTGGGGTTGGGGCGGACCAGCGGATCGCCGTAGTAGCGGTCGTACGCCGAGCTGCCGCGGGCGAAGTCACTGTCGATCCCTGCTCGACAGAAGCCGTTGAACCGGTCAACGGTGGCCGCGAGCGCGGCAACGTCGACGCGGATCCGGCCGGCGAGCGCGGCCAGGGTGGGGGCCTTCACCAAGATCCCCGCCGCCTCCATGGCCTTGACCGCGCGAGGATCCATCGCGTACGAGCGCAGGTAGCGGTGCGTGTGACGCACATCGGTGATCATCCAGCAGGTGCCCGGCACGTGCTTGAAGTGCTCGAACATCTGGTGGCCGAGATCGACGTACGACTCAGACTCGTTCACGAAGCGGTGGCCGCCGGCATCGACGATGATCGAGTGCGGCATGGACCGCTCGCTGACGAGGAACATGGCCGACCCGTCCGGCGTCGGCGACGGGACCGAGCCGCCCCACCACGCCTCGTCCATGAGGTCGACCGCCGCGTCGATCTTCATCGCCACCTCGATGGCCGAGCCGACATTGCCGCGCGAACCCGACGAGTCCGCCCCGGTGACGCCCTGGTAGCGCTCCCGCCATTCGACGTTGTGGTCGAAGCCGCCACCGCCCAGGATGACGCCACGGGCGGCCGCGATCGTACGGATGGCGCCGTTCCGGGTCGTACGAACGCCGGAGACGCCACCGTCCTCGGTGAGCAGCTCGCTGATCGGCGACGAGAGGCGCACGTCGACGCCCAGCGCCAGCGCCACCTGGAGCAGTGAGGCGGTGACGGCACCACCCATGCCCACCGCCTTCTGCCGGCGCACCAGCCTGCCGAGCACCCGGGCGAGCACCTTGGCCCCACGAGCCATGCCACCGGGAGTGGACCACGCCCGCGACAGCAGCCAGAAGTCGTCGGTCTTCATGGGCACCGGCACGCCGTCCAGGCCGCGGGACGTCACCCACCATTCCCCGATGGCGTGGACGTCGAACGGCTCCACCTCGATGGCACGCCCGATCTTGCCGCCCGGCCGCTCCGGGTAGTAGTCCGGGTAGTCGGTGGCACGCGCGAAGCGGACACCGAGGCGCTCGGCCATGTCGACGAAGCCCGCGATACCGTCGACGAAGGCCTCCTTGCGTGCCCGTGATGTGGCCGACCCGGCGTCCCCCACTGTCGCCTCGAGGTACGTCAGGGCCTCATCCCGTGAGTCGCTGACCCCGTCGCGGCCCATCAACGGGTTGTTCGGCAGCCAGAGTCCTCCGCCCGACATCGCGCTGCTTCCGCCCCACCGGTCGGTGCTCTCCAGCATGATCACGGTCATCCCGGCGTCCGCGGCTGTCACTGCGGCAGTGAGTGCCGCAACTCCGGTGCCCCCCACGACGACGTCGTACGTCTCGTCCCACTGCGCGTTCATGGCGACTCCGTTCGGAGCACCCAGCCGATAGCTCGGCCCTCCGATTCCAGCATGCTCGCGTTGGACGACCGCCGCAGCCGGAGCGCTAGAATTCCCGAGCCAGCCTAGTGGTCGCCGTCGCTGGGCTGGGTCGTCTGCTGCGGGACCCCGCTGACGCACGCAGCACGCATCTCGGTTCCCTGACCGATCCGGTCGAAGTTGATGTCGATCCGGTCGGTGCTGTGCTTCTCGGCCTCTACGCGCCACCCGTCCTGCGGGGATGCGTAGATGAGTGAGATGGCCTGTGCCTGGCAGGAGACCGACACTGTGCCTCCGGTCACCGTCCAGGTCTTGACAACGGGAGTCGCTGACGACTGCGGAGGGGCGGTGGTCACCGGCCCGGACGACCGAGAGGTTGTTCTCGTGGCTGCGGAGGTCGTGGGGCTCGAGGGGGCGGTCGTCTCGGACGGATCGTCCGTTGACGGCGTCGCCGTGGTCAGCGTCACGGTCTGAGATGTTGTGGCCGACGTGGCTGCCGCCGGAATCGCGGTAGCCGCCTCGAGCCTCTCCGAGACCTGGGGTACCGAGAGGATGTTCGTGGACGTGCCGTCGTTGAAGACGGCGACGGCTCGCCAGACGACGAAGCTCGTCACGGCCGTCGCGAGAACCCACGACGCCGCGGCGACACCCGCGATTCGGCGGCTCGATCTCCTGGACATGCCCCCATCCTGACGCACCAGGAGGAAAGGACCGGTTAAGGGGCCGAGAAAATCAGACCGAACGGCCCCGACACGCCCCGTCCGACCGCCAGATGCCATACCGTCAGGTCGTGTCCAATGTGCTCATTATCGAGGATGACGCGACGATCCGTACCGCCGAGATCCGCGCCCTGAACGCTCGGGGACACTCGACGATGTCCACGTCGACAGCCCTCGAAGGCCTGCAGCAGATCATCGCCCAGACTCCCGACGTCGTCCTTCTTGACCTCGGTCTACCAGACCTCGACGGACAGGCTCTGCTTGCGATGATCCGGGCCGTGAGCAGCGTCCCGGTCATCGTCGTCAGTGCGCGCGACGACGGGCCCGAGATCGTTGCGGCGCTCGATGCGGGAGCGGACGACTACCTCGTGAAGCCCTTCGCGGCCGACCAGCTCGAGGCCCGCATCCGTGCGGTCCTGCGAAGGGTCGAGTCCGATCAACCGGTCGGGCCGGTCGTGGTCGGCGGGTTGATCATCGACGAACGAGCTCGGACCGTATCGCTCGACACCAAGAACCTGGAGCTGAGCCCGAAGGAGTTCGACCTCCTCCTGTACCTGTCGCAGCGGCCCGGAGTGGTCATCTCCAAACGGGAGATCCTCGCCGAGGTCTGGCACCTCCCTTACGGCGGCGCGGACAAGACCGTCGACGTCCACCTGCACTGGCTGCGCCGCAAGCTCGGCGAGTCGGCTGATGCCCCGGTCTACCTGCACCGCGTGCGCGGCGTAGGGGTGAAGCTGGTCGCCCCCTCGTGAGAACCCTGCTCGTGCGGTACGGGCTGGCGGTGACCTCGATCGTCCTCGTCGCCTTCCTGTTGCCGCTCGGATTCATGGCCCAGTCCCTCACCGAGGAGCGGGCCGTCTCCGCAGGACGACAGGACGCTCAGCAGGTCGCGTTGTTCGTCGACGATCCCGTACGCCTCCTCGCCACCCTCGCCGACGTCAACTCAGGAGATCGCCGCACCACCGTGTTCACGCCGACCGGCCAGGTCCTCGGGGCGCCGGCAGTGATGTCCGCGTCAGTCCAGCTGGCCCGAACTGGACGAGCGTTCACCGCGACCACGGCGGGCGGCGCAGAGGTCCTCGTGCCGATCGCCGGTACCGGCGGCGTCACCGTGGTCCGCACCTTCGTACCGGACAGCCAGCTGCACGCCGGCGTGTTCCGCGCGTGGACGGTACTCCTGGGAGTCGGTCTCGCGTTGCTGCTGGTGACCGCGATCGCGGGGTACCGCATTGCCTCCGGCCTCTCGCGATCCGTCAGCGACCTCGCGGACGTCGCGCAACGGCTGGGCGCAGGGGAGCTCACGGCACGTGTCGAACCGTCCGGGCCGGCCGAGGTCAGGTCCGTCGGCAACGTGCTGAACGACCTCGGCGAACAGGTCGAGGACCTCCTCGCCGACGAGCGCGAGCTCATCGCCGACCTGTCCCATCGCCTGCGCACACCGATCACCGCACTGCGACTGGACACCGAGGCGCTCGCCGATCCCGACGAGCGAGAGCAGATGGACACCCACGTGGCGGATCTGGTGACGGCCGTCGATACCGTCATCGAGGCTGCTCGCTCGCACCGGCGCCGAGCACCGGTCCGAAGCGATGCCGCACAGGTCGTACGGGACCGTGCGAGGTTCTGGTCCGTCCTCGCGGCATCCCAGGACCGGCCATTCAACCTCGAGGTCTGCGAAACCAGGGCACTTGTGGCTGCCGGGGCTCCGGAGCTGGGGGCCGGGCTCGACGTGATTCTCGACAACGTCTTCAAGCACACCGAGGCGGGCACGCCGTTGTCCCTCTCCGTGACGGCGGACAAGCAGTCCGTGAAGGTCACCGTGGCAGATGCGGGACCCGGCATGCCGGACGAGCAACTCGCCGGTCGCGGGCGGTCGGGCACCGGGTCCACCGGCATCGGCATGGACGTGGCGCGTCGGACCGCCGAGCATGCGGGCGGCAGCATCGAGCTGGGCACCGGGCTCAACGGCCGCGGGCTCTCGGTGACGCTGCGCCTGCCCAGGGTCTTAGCCGAGCCTTAGTCACCGATTGCCCCCGCCCTGTCCCGGCGTCCTCCACAGTTCTTGTAGCGACGTGAGATGGCGTCGACGAATCGAAGGGTTCCCCAATGAACCGGATCATCCGTACCGCGCTGGCGTCGGTCGGTGCCGCTGTAGTCATCACAGGCGGAAGCCTCGGGGTGGCCTACGCCACGACCCCAGCCTCCACCCCATCCCAGACATCCGCCACGAACGACGCCGATCAGATCGCTGCGCTCAACAAGGACGCCGACGATCTTCTGTCCAAGATCGCGACACTCGAGAAGCAGTTGGCGACAACTCCCGATCCGACGGCGTCGCCTTCAGCGCTGACGCAGGAGGAGAGTGCGGTCACCTACACGCAGTACCCCTCCCCCGCCTACCAGGTGACGACGACGACCGCGCAGGCCCCGGCCCTGACAGCCGCCTCAACCACAGCGTGGGAGAGCGACGAGAAGGACTCCCAGAACGGACATGACACCGATGACTGATCCCACGAAGGCCGCCCGCCGGGTGGCTGCCCTCACCCTGATCCCTGGGTCCGTGGCCGTGTTCGGCGCCGGTCTCGCCTGGGCGAACAGCCACGACCCCTACGCGGCGTCGTCTGCGAAGTCCTCGTCAGGTCAATCGACGGACCCACAGCTTGCCGCAGCCCAGGCCAAGGTCGACGACGCGCAGGCGAAGCTCGCCAAGCTGCAGGCAGATGTCGACGCACGGGCCGCGGATGCGGCCAGCCAGTCGGCGGCAGCGGCCAGCGCGGCAGCGTCACAGTCCGCAGCCGCGGCGACGCAGGCCACAGCGCCCGGAACGAAGACGCAGGCCAGGCCGGCAGCAGCTGCGAAGCCGGCAGTAGCGGCGAAGCCGGCGGTGGTCGCGGCGCCGGCGGCGCCGAAGGTGCAGACGGTCACCAAGGCGTCGACGAAGCCATGACCGTGAGCACTGATCTTGCCGTCACGTTCACGTCGATGGCCTCCGACATCGAGATCCGGGTCGTCGACCCGGCTCCCGGTGCGCAAGAGGCTGTCGATCGCGCCGTGGCAGCGATCGGTGCGATCGCCACGCATCTCACCCGGTTCGACCCCGAGTCGGCCTTGTCCAGGGCGAATCGTGCTCCGGGCGCTTGGCACGAGGTTCCCCCGGTCCTGGCCGAGGCCATCTCGGCCGCGCACTCCGCCCACCGCATCACCCGAGGACTGTTCGACCCTCGAGTGGGGGGCACCCTCGCCGCCTGGGGCTACGACAAGACGTTCGAACGGATCGAATCCGCGTCGACGGGTACGACGCCATGGAACATCGATATCCACCGGACCCGCCGCGGTGTCCCGGCACCCCGGGCGACCTGGGAGCCGTCGGTCACCGGCACCGTCGTCAACCTCGGCGGCAGCCCCATCGACCTCGGCGGAATCGGCAAGGGACTGGCCGTACGTCACGCAGCCGCCGAACTCGGGGATGCGGGAGGCTCGGTGCTCGTCGATGCCGGCGGCGATGAATGGCTGGCCGGTCCGGGTCCCGATGGCGATGGCTGGAAGGTCGGAGTCGAGGATCCTCTGGGCCGCGACGAGCACGTACTCGTCCTTGCCGTGACCGACCTCGGTGTCGCCACCAGCTCGATCGCACGACAGCGGTGGACCGTACGGGGTGTGCCCGTCCACCACCTCGTCGACCCGCGTACCCAGACCCCCGGCGGCGCTGGGTTGGCGGCCGTCACCGTGCTCCACCCAGATCCCGCGTGGGCAGAGGTGTGGTCCAAGACCCTCTATCTCACGGGCTCAGCGGACATCGCCGCGTCAGCAGCTTCCCTCGACCTCGCGGCCGCGTGGGTCACCGTGGACGGCGAGATCGGACTGTCCGCCGCCATTCGTCCCTTCGTTCTCTGGCAGGTCACTCGATGAAGACATTCCTCTGGACACTCGCCGGCCTCGGCGCCCTGGCTCTCGGCGTCGGGAGCCTGGCCCTCGTCTGGCCGATGACCCGGCAGACCCTGGGCAGCCAGATGGCGACCTGGGTGCTGGGCCGAGCGGCCGGCGTCGCCTCGTACGTGCTGCTGCTGCTTCTCGTCATCACCGGTCTCGTCCTGTCCCACCCGTGGGGCCGGTACCTGCGCCTGCCGTCGCCGCGCACAAGGATCACGATCCACGCGACGCTGTCGCTGTTCACGTGCGCGTTCGTGATGCTCCACCTCGTCGTGCTGGCTCTCGATCCCTGGGCGAAGGTCGGATGGCTCGGCGCACTGCTGCCGATGGCCTCCGAGTACCGCCCGGTAGCCGTCAGCCTCGGTGTCCTTGCTCTCTGGGCCGGAATCATCACGGGCGTGAGCGCACGGTTCGCGGGTCACTTCATGGGACGGCACTGGTGGCCGATCCACAAGGTTGCCGCAGGACTGCTCGTCCTGGTCTGGGCCCACAGCGTCTTCGCCGGCTCCGATGTGACCGCGCTCACCGTCTTCTACATCGCGACCGGCTTGTTCGTGGTGGCGCTGGCCGTGACCCGCTACTCGGCACGTACGCCCACCGACATGGTCGACTCCCTCACCGGGTCCCTGGACAGCGACACCCGCACTCCCGCCACCTCACGGAGCAGCCGATGACCCTCACCATGACCCGCGTCGCGACGGACACACTGCTTACCGGTCCGGTCACGCTTCCGCCCTCGGGCCCCGCGGACAGCATCACGAACAGTGTGCGGGAGTCGTACGACCAACACGTGCTCCGGTTCGGACGGCGCCCTGACGTCTCGGCGGCGCTCCTCGCTCGGATCGAGCATGAGGGGCTGCTCGGGCACGGTGGCGCGTTCGTACCGGTCGGCGTCAAGTGGCGAGCCGCTCTGCTGCGCAGGGGTCCCCTGACCGTGGTGGCGAATGCCGCGGAGAGCGAGCCGCTCGCCGGAAAGGACGGCACGCTCATCAGACAGCGTCCGCACCTGCTCCTCGACGGCCTGATGATCACCGCGCAGGCTCTCGGGGCCGACCGCGCCATCATCTGGCTCCACGGGGACGACACCACCGGACGGGCCGTGTTGGAGGCCGCGTTCAGGGAGCGCGGCTGGTCCGGTCGCGAGATTCCGATCGAGATCGTCGACGGTCCTGTCCACTACCTTGCCGGCGAGGCGCAGGCGATCACGCGCGCCGTCTCTGGCGGGCCCGCCCTGCCGTTCCCACGCCGAGCGGTGACCGACCCGTACGCGCCGCAGACGCTTGTCCACAACGTCGAGACGCTCGCGCGGCTGGCACTCATCGCACGCGAGCGTCCCAACCCTTCGACCCGGTTGCTCACCGTTCTCGGCGCGCAACGGGTGGTCGTCGAGGTGGCGCAGTCGACGACGATCGAGCAGGTGCTCATCCAGCTGGGCTGGAAGGTCGCGCCGCAGGCAGTCCTGCTCGGCGGCTATGCCGGGATCTGGTCGAAGTGGGACGACGTCGCAGGTCTCGAGGTCGCCGAAAAGACCATGCGTGCGGCGAAGCTGACGCTCGGCGCGGGCGTGATGGTGCCACTCTCAGACGAAGCGTGCGGTGTCCGCGTCACGTCCGACCTCATCACGTACCTGGCATCGATGAGCGCCCGGCAGTGCGGACCGTGCCTGTTCGGCCTGCCGGCGCTGGCTGAGCATTGGGCGAAGCTGGCAGATGAGGAAGCAGACCGCCGGACGATGGACCGGCTGCGAGACGACATCTCAGCCATCGAGGGCCGCGGCGCGTGCCGCCACCCGGACGGGGCGACGCGGCTCAGCAACTCCGCGCTTGCGACGTTCTCGGCCCACCTCGGCGCGCACGTGTCCGGGATGCGCTGCCGCCATCGCAGCCACGTGGCGCTCCCCGGGACATCACGATGAGTGCCCTGGACAAGCCACGTCGGCGGAGTGAGTCCGGCCAGCGGGTGCGCGTTGACCCCGTCCTCTGCGACGGGATCGGCCAGTGTGCGATGGCCGCGAGCACCATCATCCATCTCGATCGTTGGGGCTACCCCGTGGTTCCCACGGGAGAGCTCTCCACCGCGGACCTGGGACGGGCCAAGCGTGCCGTTAATGCCTGTCCGCGCCAGGCGCTCTGGCTCGAGGCGATCAACTGACGCCCCCCAAGTCGTCAGTCCTGGATCCGGTCCCCAAGCCGGTCCAGGAAGATCGCCTCGGCCAGAGCGGCCTTGGCGAAGTCCCCGAGATGAAGGCTCTCGTTGGGGCCGTGCATGCGAGAGTCCGGATCGCACACCGCGGTGAGCAGGATCGTCGCGCCGGGGTACTGGCGCTGGAAGTCGGCGGCCATCGGGATCGAGCCGCCTTGGCCCATGTGGACCGGCGCGACCCCGTACGCCTCCGTGAACGCGCTCGTCGCCGCAGCCGCGATCTCACCCTCGACGGGAAGCACTCCGGGATCGCCTGCGCTGCCGCGGGTGACCGTGACGTGCGCGCCCCACGGGGCATGGCTCTCGAGGTGAGCAACCAGGCGGTCGAGGGCCTCCGTCGCGCGCTGGCCCGGAGGCACACGCAGGCTCACCTTCGCGCTGGCCTTCGGGAAGAGCGTGTTCGACGCGTCGGCGACGCTGGGTGCGTCGATGCCGATGACCGTGATCGACGGCTGGGACCAGATTCGGGACGTGATGGAGCCGGAGCCCAGATAGGCCACGCCGTCGAGCACGCCCGACTCCGTACGCAGCCTGTCCTCGGGGTAGTCCAGCTCGGAGTCGGGAGCCGCGACGAGGCCCTCCACGGCGACGCTGCCATCGTCGTGGTGGAGGGTCGCGAGCAGGCGGCACAACGATGTCACCGCGTCGGGGACGATCCCGCCGTACTGGCCGGAGTGGATCGCGTGGTCCAGCGTCGCCACCTCGACGACGCAGTCGCAGACGCCGCGCAGCGACGTCGTGAACGCCGGGACACCGACGTCCCAGTTGCCCGAGTCCGTGATGACGTACGCGTCGGCCCGTAGCTCTTCGGCATGTGCGGCGATGATCGCGCCGAGGCTTGGCGAGCCGATCTCCTCCTCGCCCTCCACGAACACGGTGACGCCGACGGGCAGGTCCCCATCGAACGCGCGGAGCGCAGCGAGATGTACGCCGATGCCGCCCTTGTCGTCGGCCGATCCCCGGCCGAACAGCCGGTCGCCGCGGCGCGTGGCCTCGAAACCGGGGTTCTCCCAGATCGTGGGGTCGCCGACGGGCTGAACGTCATGATGCGCGTACAGGCACACACGCGGTGCGCCAGCCGGCCCTTCGAAGCGGCCGATCACGGCCGGCTTGCCGCCTTCGGCCACGATCTGCACGTCGAGGCACCCCATCTCGGTGAGGTGGTCAGCCACCGCCCTGGCCGTGGCCTCCACGTCGGCATCGTGCTCTCGCTGCGAGCTCACGGACGGGATCGCGACCAGTCGTACGACATCGTCGATGGCACGCGGAATCTGCTGGGCGACAGCGTTGACAAGATCAGGCATGTGGCGACCCTATCGCCGGGAACGTGGCAGGAATGCGTCACATTTCCTGCTTCCCAAGTCATCGCGCTGCGACGCGCCCGTCATGGCTCTGGGCGGCGGAAACCAGGGACTTTCGGCATCGACCGTGCCAGTCGCGCCACACCGAACCCTGGAACACCTCGTAACGTGGTCCCATGGACACCACGAGTACGTTCATCGTCACGGAATTCGCGCCATCGGATCTGGAGCTCGACGTGGAGACGGCGCTGCCCACCGGTCTGGCGACGATCACGAAGCGGTTCTCGGGCGCCATCGAAGGACACTCCCAGTCGCTGTTCTGCTCGGCGTTCGATCCGACGCACGGCGGCACGTACGTGGCGCTGGAGTCATTCGACGGCCAGGTCGATGGCCGCCACGGCTCGTTCTCGTTCGCTCACGCAGCGACCACCGGGCCGGACGGTGAACGCGCCAACGGCTGGTTCACGATCGTCGCCGGATCCGGTACTGGCGAGCTGGCCGGGATCCACGGAACGGGCGACATCGTCATCGACGCCAACGGAATGCACCATCTGACCTTGTCGTACGAGCTCGGCTGACCTGCAGTCCACCCCGACCGCCAGCAGCGCAAGGGCGCCTGGCACGATCATGACGAACGGATCTCGTTCGTGTCCGGGGGGGAAGGCTGTCCGCATGTACGTCCCGCGCGTCACAGCGCACCGGCTACGCGGTGCTGTGCTCATCGGGCTCGTCAGCCTCGCGCTCGTCCTGTCGGGATGCGCCACCACGAGCATCCTTCCGACCACGTCCGCCACGCGCGCCGCGACAGCCTCAGTAGCGACCTCCGCGGCGGCTTCCTCGACACCCTCCGCCCCAGCCTCCACCCCCGCCACCCCGCGAACCGTCACCCTCGTCACGAACGGCGACCTGCTGTGGCACAACACCGTGTGGATGTCCGCGCAGGCGGAGGCCAGACGTACGGGCAAGGGCCTGGACGGGTTCGACTTCGACCCGATGTTCGCCGCCCTGAAGCCGATCATCAGCGGAGCCGACGTGGCGATCTGCCACGAGGAGGTGCCGTTCTCGGCGAAGGGCGGCCCTTACAAGAACTACCCCGTGTTCGCCGCCCCGCCCGAGATCGCCACCTGGATCGCCTCGATGGGATGGGACGCGTGCACGACCGCCTCCAACCACTCTGTCGACCAAGGGGTCACCGGCCTCTTCCGTACGGACACGTTCCTCGAGCAGGCCGGTGTCGAGCACGTCGGCACGTTCCTTAGCGCGGCCGAACGCGCCGTCCCCGTCATCTACACGACCAGCAGTGGGGTCAAGGTCGGCATGGTCTCCGGCACGTACGGGCTCAACGGGTTCACCCTGCCTGCAGACCAGCAGTGGGCGGTGTCGTTCATGACCGCCGACAACCTCCTTGCGCAGGCCAAGGCGGCGCGTCGGGCCGGCGCCGACATCGTCGTCGTCGACCTGCACGACGGCAACGAGTACCAGGCCCAGCCCACCGCAGAGCAGGTAGCCCTCGCGAAGACCCTCACCGCGTCGGACGACGTCGACCTCGTCATCGGCGAACACGTACACGTCGTCCAGCCCGTCACCAAGGTGAACGGGAAGTGGGTCGTGTACGGGATGGGCAACCTCATCGCGCAGCAGCTGACCACGTTGCCGCGGACGTACGAGGGGTTGACGATGCGGTTCACGTTCACCGGCACTCCGGGCGGTCGCTACACGGTGAGCAAGGCCGAGTACATCGGCACCTACGTCAGCCACGGCGACCCCATCCGCGTCTACCCGGTGGTCTCCTCCCTCGCCTCGGGCACGGGACCCACCGCCCGACTCCAGACAGCCCGCACCGCGATCGCCGCCTCGGTGAACCTCCTCGGCAACAACGAGGGCCTGATCGAGTCCTGAGGGCTTCGGCTCAGAGGACGCGTCGGGCGAGGCTCACTCCTCCGAGCGGCGGAACCTGCCACTCGAGTACGGCCGTTCCGGCCTCCACATCGGCGGTCACGTCGAGCACGTGAGGGCTGTGCAAGGGGACCAGCCGCGCCTCGAGGATGCCCGGCGATGTCCAGCCACCCGTGCCGGCGATCTCCATCGTGAGCCCACCTGCCCCGGCTCTCGTCCGGAGCCAGGCACCGTCGCCGAGCGGTACGGTCACCGGCCCTGTCCCGTCGTCGACCGTGATCCCGTCGGCATCGAGCACCACGCGACCGGTCGCGGCGACCATCGGCGCCGCTGCACCGGTGGCGACCAGCTCGTACCGTCCGGGCATGGGCTCTACCGACGAGCGAAGAGTCGGCAGTGTCCGCGCTGTGAGGAAGGCGTCGAGGTCGTCGTCGTACGGTCCGGGCAGCGGCTGGTCGGACAGGCCGGGCAACAGGTGCTGCCACACGAGGTCGAGCTCGAGCTGCATGTCCTCGACCTGTGCGCCCACGGCAACCACGAGGTCGTACTCGCGCAGCACCAGGCAGAGCTGTCCGAACGCGCCGTCGCCACGCCAGCCGTGCCGGCTCTGCCACATCTGGTAGCCGTACCCCTGCGACCAGTCGGGGTTCTCCGGGCCGTTGGGGATGTGCACGCTCATGGCGTCGTCGGTCCAGGCCTGCGGCAGGATGCGTGTGCCGCCGTACTCTCCGCCCTGCAGGAGCATGAGGCCCAGCCGGGCGACCGCCTCGACCGGAATGTGCAGTCCCGCGAAGCCCATGTCGTACGGACCGAGCGGCAGCCAGGTGATCTCGCCGACGCCGAGCGGGTCGAACAGGCGGGGCCGCAGGTACTCGTGCAGCGGTTGGCCGCTGACCGTCTGAACGATCGCCGACAGCGTGAGCGTGGCGCCCTGGTTGTAGCAGAACACCGACCCGGGCTCCTCGTCCGGCTCGAGGTGCAGGAAGGAACCGACGGGGTCAGCCGGATCGATCGAAGTCATCGTGTCCGTCGTGTGGCCGGATGCCATCGAGAGCAGGTTCCCTACGGTGATGGCCCTCGCACGCGGCCCGAGGCCGGTGATCTCCGGGAAGTACGAGGCCGCCGACGCATCGAGATCGACCAGCCCCTCGCTCACCGCGAGCCCGATCGCTGACGCGGTGAACGTCTTCGACAGGGAGTACTTCTGCACGTTGTCGGCCGGCCGGTACGGCGCCCACGTCGTCGACGCGATGACGTGCCCGTGCCGGATCAGCGTCAGCGCGAACGGTCGGATGCCACTGCCCTCCCAAGCCTCGACGAGAGCTCGGATGGCGCGGGGATCGACTCCCTGCGACTCGGGTGACGACACGGGCGGCAGATATGGGTTCACCCGTCCGAACATAGTCGCCGTGGCGACTCACGACGAGGAAGCCGGAGCGCGAAGAGATGCGCGTCCCGTTCCCTAGACTGCCGCCATGACTTCGCGGGTGGCCCTCGACGGCGGACAGTCGGGGTGCCGGGCACGGAACGCGGCCGGGCACGTCTGAGAGGGCATCGGCATCGATACGTCGAAGCCACGGATCCCTCAGCTCGCCGCCGCCGTACGGGCCAGCCGCGCCCGAAGGTGCGGAGCGCGTGCTCTTCGGGACGACCGGCCTCGGTGTCGAGGACACAGCGGCTGCGCTGCTCGAGGCACTGCGCGAGCACGAGACGCGCAGCGTCTACCTCGCCCACGACTCGGTGCGAGTACAGCTAGGAGACTGCTGAACAAGTCGTGAATCTTGGTCGTGCTTGGTTGTGGGCGGCGGTTGGGACGCTGCCAGGGCCGTCGAGCGGTGATGTTGGGTGAGCACTCGAGGGTGTGACAACGGGGTCGCCGCGCCCGTCTGAAG